>NZ_JAMLWO010000001.1:0-86246 GCF_056991255.1 Salmonella sp. A1325
GCTTGAAGAGGATAAAATGGGTGAGCAATTATCGATCCCTTATCCGGGCAGCCCGTTTACGGGCCGTAAGTAACGAAGTTTGATGCAAATGTCAGATCGTATGCGCCTGTTAGGGCGCGGCTGGTAAGAGAGCCTTACAGGCGCATCTGAAAAACCTCCGGCTATGCCGGAGGATATTTATTTTTAACAAGCGCAGAAGTCGTCAGGATAATGCTACAAAATGTAAAGTTGTGTTTTTCTCGTGACTTACCGCCTGGTGATGCTTGAAAATAGCCATAAGACCCATACGATGTGGGTAATCGCATAGTGCGCTTTGTTAAATTGAGGTTAAAAGAAAATTATGATGCGAATCGCGCTCTTCCTGCTGACGAACCTGGCCGTGATGGTCGTTTTCGGGCTGGTTCTGAGCCTGACAGGGATACAGTCGAGCAGCGTGCAAGGCTTGCTGATCATGGCGCTGCTGTTTGGTTTTGGCGGTTCTTTTATTTCATTGCTGATGTCCAAATGGATGGCGTTAAAATCCGTAGGAGGGGAAGTTATTGAACAGCCTCGCAATGAAAGAGAACGCTGGTTGATGAACACCGTAGCAACGCAAGCGCGCCAGGCCGGTATCGCCATGCCGCAGGTTGCTATCTACCATGCGCCGGACATTAACGCGTTTGCGACGGGCGCACGCCGTGACGCCTCATTGGTCGCTGTGAGCACCGGTTTGTTGCAAAACATGAGCCCTGACGAAGCGGAAGCCGTCATTGCGCATGAAATCAGCCATATTGCCAATGGCGATATGGTGACGATGACGTTGATTCAGGGGGTGGTTAACACCTTCGTTATCTTTATTTCGCGCATTATCGCGCAAATTGCTGCTGGTTTTCTGGGCGGCAACCGCGATGAAGGCGAAGGAAGTAACGGTAATCCGCTAATCTATTTCGCCGTTGCGACGGTGCTGGAACTGGTCTTCGGTATTCTGGCGAGCATCATCACCATGTGGTTCTCCCGTTACCGTGAGTTTCATGCCGATGCGGGATCGGCGAAGCTGGTAGGCCGTGAAAAAATGATTGCCGCGTTGCAGCGCCTGAAAACCAGCTACGAGCCGCAAGAAGCGACCAGCATGATGGCGTTTTGTATTAACGGTAAATCGAAATCGTTAAGCGAGCTGTTTATGACGCACCCACCGCTGGATAAACGCATCGAAGCGCTGCGTAGCGGCGAGTACCTGAAATAATAAGCCCACTGGCAAGTATGAAAAGCGCGTCGAATGACGCGCTTTTTTTACGCCTGAACGCGTGGTTGCGTAATACGTAAACCGCTCACCACCGCCGCGAGAGTCGCCAGGATCGCTGCCGCGAGCAGAGAAAGATGCGTACCGCTATCGCCAAACTGGTTCAACATCAGCGCTACCAGCGCGGCGCCAGTACTTTGGCCTAACAGTCGCGCCGTGCCCAGCATCCCGCTGGCGCCACCGCTGCGCTCACGCGGCGCGGAAGTGATAATGGTGTGATTATTCGGCGACTGGAACAGGCCAAACCCTGCGCCACAAAGGATCATTGGCCAGATAATATTCAGATCGGAGGGGGAGGCTGGCAACATGACCAGCGCAAACAACCCGGCTGCCATTATCACCATTCCCAGCGCCCCCAGCAAACCGGCATGAAGACGTTCTATCAGGTATCCCGCCAGCGGCGCCATCACCATCGTTGCCAGTGGCCAGGGCGTCAATAACAGGCCGGTTTCTACTTCGCTACGGCCCAGCACGGTTTGCAGATAAAAAGGTAGCGAGACCATGGCTAACATTTGCGCGCAGAACGAGCAAATTGACGTGCCGATCGAGAGTGAAAAAAGCGGAATGCGTAACAAGTCGATGGGTAACAAAGGGACGGGCAAAGAAAGCTGGCGGCGCACGAAGAAAAACCCGACCACGACCAGAACGAGCAGCTCTGCGCCAATCAACGTTAGCGACTGTCCCTGGGCAAAGCCGCTCAATGCGGTAATCAGCAGGCCAAATGTGAGCGCATTCATTACCGCGCTCGGTAAGTCAAAGCGCGGCTTAGTGTCATGGGCGATGTTTGCTGGTAAAAAGCGTATGGCCAGAATTAACGCGATGATACCTAACGGGACATTAATCAGAAACAGCCATTTCCATGATGAGATGGACAAAATCGCCGCGGCGATCGTCGGACCCGCGGCGGAAGAGACTGCGACGATAAAAGAGTTAATTCCCATGCCTCGTCCCAGATGACGCTGGGGGTAGATAAGACGAATCAGCGCCGTGTTTACGCTCATTAGCGCCGCGCCGCCAAATCCCTGCGCGATGCGCGCCAGCGTCAGCATCTGCAGCGAGTCTGAAAGCGCGCAAAACAATGATGAAAGCAGAAATACCACTAAACCACATTTGTAGATCCGGCGATAACCAAACATGTCGCCTAAAAAAGACAGGGAAAGCAGTGAGACGACAATGGCAATTTGGTACGCATTGACAATCCAGATAGAGCTGGCAGGGGAGGCATGTAAATCAGTCGCAATGGTTGGCAGCGCGACATTAGCGATTGCGCCATCCAGAACCGCCATCGAAATACCGATAATAATCGTCAGGATAGCGCCGTATCTCTGCGGGAGGGGCAGGCCATCGGCCCGTGTTTTTTCCATAAGTATTTTGTAATAAGGGGAATTATGAGCTGAATAATAATGTTAGCATTAATACTGAGTTGTTATGTCGCAGATTTGTAACGAAGTAAGCAAAGATGGATTGCGGGCGACCTGGCGTGAAATTATAATAAAAACTCGTTCTGAATTTTATAAAACGCTCGTAATGAGGTGATAAATGGCAAACGCAGATCTGGATAAGCAGCCTGATTCTGTATCTTCTGTGCTGAAAGTTTTCGGCATTCTGCAGGCGCTGGGTGAAGAGCGTGAAATAGGGATTACCGAGCTATCGCAGCGCGTCATGATGTCGAAAAGCACCGTTTATCGCTTTTTGCAAACCATGAAAACGCTGGGCTACGTGGCTCAGGAGGGGGAGTCTGAAAAATACTCTCTGACGCTAAAGCTGTTTGAGCTGGGCGCACGAGCTTTGCAAAATGTTGATCTCATCCGCAGTGCGGACATTCAGATGCGCGAACTGTCTCGTCTGACAAAAGAAACTATCCATCTTGGCGCGCTGGATGAAGACAGCATTGTCTATATCCATAAAATTGACTCTATGTACAATCTGCGGATGTACTCACGTATTGGGCGTCGTAATCCGCTGTACAGTACGGCCATCGGTAAAGTGCTTCTGGCCTGGCGCGACCGTGATGAGGTTAAGCAGATTCTCGACGGCGTAGAGTATAAGCAAAGCACTGGACGCACGATTACCAGCACTGAAGCGTTGCTGCCGCTGTTGGATGACGTGCGTGCGCAAGGCTACGGTGAAGATAACGAAGAACAGGAAGAAGGGTTACGTTGTATCGGCGTACCGGTATTTGACCGTTTTGGCGTAGTCATCGCAGGGTTAAGCATTTCGTTTCCGACGCTGCGCTTTTCAGAAGAACGCCTACAGGAATATGTGGCTATGTTACACACCGCCGCGCGTAAAATTTCTGAACAAATGGGTTACAACGATTATCCCTTCTAAGCAACGTTATTAGCATGACGTTAAAAAAAAAGCAGCTGCGAAAAATGTAGCTGCTTTTTTTATAACATCGGGTGGGATGAAATCGTAAAAGAAGATAATATCTGTCGGCTTATTTAACGGTTATTAAAATATTATTTAACAGTACTTATGAACAACAGCCAATATAGGGGAATTATTGGTGATAGTTTCACTGTGAAATTATTTATTGCCGCTTAGCCATTATCCACCACGGTGGCGCTTTTTCTGAAAATGGGACAGTCGGAAAAGCCAATAATGCCGCTGTTGGTATGGAGATATTGCGCCGTGCTGGTGCCGCGTGCGGTCAGGTAATGGCACTGTAAACCCAGCCCCGCAGCGTTCACTTTACTTCCCACCAGGATGCCATAGCCGCTCATCAGCAGGCCTATCCACACCAGGGCAAACAATACAATTGCGCGAATGATCAAACGCATTACTACCTCTTTTCTTTTTTAGTTAGAATAAGAGTAGCGTGTACATTGATTGAAACAAGTGAATCATTCCTAAAAACATATAATGCCGCTACAGTTACTCCTGGTTTAAGTAACTCATGATAATTTAGCGACATAAGATGTAAGATCGGAGAGTGGAGTGAAAAAATTTCGATGGGTCGTTCTCGGCATCGTGGTGGTAGTATGCCTGTTGCTGTGGGCGCAGGTGTTTAATATCATGTGCGATCAGGATGTACAATTTTTCAGCGGTATTTGCGCCATCAATAAATTTATTCCCTGGTAAACGTTTTACACCAGAGATTTCCTTCCCGTGTAGCAGTGGTAGAATGACGTCTCTACATTGAGGTGGTGAAATGAACGACGTTTTAAACTCTGGTGCGTTTTCTCTTGCATCTTTAATAGTATCAATGGTGGTTCTGGTGGTGGGGCTGGCGCTCTGGTTCTTTGTCAACCGGGCAAGTTCCCGTGCCAACGAGCAGATAGAATTGCTCGAAGCGTTATTGGATCAACAGAAGCGGCAAAACGCGTTGTTACGCCGCCTTTGCGAAGCAAACGAACCAGAAAAAGAAGCGGAACCCGCAACAGCGGCAAGCGAACCAAAAGAGGATGAGGACATCATTCGTCTGGTTGCAGAACGATAATGCTTACCGGGGCGCAAATGGCGCCAGTGCCATACGCCCCATTTCCCCGTCGGATCTCTCCGCGTTGCCGTTTGCAACTGATACTACAGCATCAACACCTTACATAATATATGGCTTTATATGCAACATAGTTTTATATGTATAACAAATGGACATATGTCAATTTTGTGATACCGCTCATTCTCTATTAAAAGCGAAACGTTTCTCTCTCTTTATGGATTGTCATTGTTTGTTCATTATTTTAAGGCATTCTGTAAAGACGCAGAACATCACAAAAAGCGGTGTCGAAAATCGCTTTTCTTTTCTATTATTTTGATTAAAAGGTGTTTTTTATCATTGTGACAATTTATGCATAACTCAGCATAAAAAGTGATATGAAAAATACAGCTTTTAAATGTGATTTGATGCACTGGAAGAAGCGAAGTTATTGAGCTATGGTAGAAAAATGGCTTTTCAGCAGTGACGTTGTCAGGAGTCCGTCAGCGCGTGAGGATATATCTTTCGCAATTTTGTTGCATAAACGTGCTGTCAATTTGTGAAGGTTCTCGTAATTTGTGCGACGGATCGAGACACGTTTAAAAATGGCTTGCCATAATTAACGTTGTATGTGATAACAGGCTTTGGGTTAAACGAGGTACAGTTCTGTTTATGTGTGGCATTTTCAGTAAAGAAGTCCTGAGTAAACACGTTGACGTTGAATACCGCTTCTCTGCCGAACCTTATATTAGTGCCTCAAGCAGTAATGTCTCAGTTTTATCTATGTTATGCCTACGGGCAAAGAAAACACTCTAAGGAATTTTGCAAATGGCAAAGATTAAAGGTCAAGTTAAGTGGTTCAACGAATCCAAAGGTTTTGGCTTCATTACTCCGGCTGACGGCAGCAAAGATGTGTTCGTACACTTCTCCGCTATCCAGGGCAATGGTTTCAAAACTCTGGCTGAAGGCCAGAACGTTGAGTTCGAAATTCAGGACGGCCAGAAAGGTCCGGCTGCTGTTAACGTAACAGCTATCTGATCGACACCACTGATTTGATGCGTTTGTCGCGTCAGCCTCAGATATAAAGCCTCGCTAAAAGCGGGGCTTTTTAATTCAATATCCTTCAAAATGTGTCTGGATGCGCTCTCGTTAGCGATTTGTTGCAAAGGCGCGAGGTTATTAGCATTGTTTTTTCTGGTTTTTCCGGCCGTTTCCCGTTAAATCAATCACCTGAAAAATGATTCGGCTGGAGATCAGGTGAAAAAGAAAAGCGACGGCGATACCCGTAATTTTACGCCCATACGTTTTGCACTACTTTGCACTGCCATTCTGCTCAGTATGGCATTGTTGTTAGGGCGGGTGGCATGGCTGCAAATTGTTACGCCGTCGAAACTGGTGAAACAAGAAGATATGCGCTCGCTTCGTGAAGTGACCACAGCCTCTCCACGCGGCATGATCACCGACAGAGAAGGGCGACCCTTAGCGGTGAGCGTTCCGGTTAATGCTGTCTGGGCCGATCCGAAGACTATCATAAGCAAAGGCGGCGTTGGCTACAATGAGCGCTGGCAGGCGCTGGCCAGCGCCTTACATCTGTCGCTCAGTACGCTTGCGGAACGGGTAAACAGTAACCCGGCAGGCCGTTTTATCTACCTTGCGCGCCAGGTTTCACCCCAGCAAGCCGAATGGATAGATAAATTAAATCTACCGGGTATTAACCTGCGGGAAGAGTCGCGCCGTTTTTACCCTGCCGGACACGTAGCGGCCAATTTGATCGGCTTTACCAATATCGACGGGCAGGGAATAGAAGGTATTGAAAAAAGCTTTAACGCGCAACTGACGGGAAAACCGGGCTCCCGACTGGTGCGTAAAGATAAATTTGGTCACGTTATTGAGAACATTACGGAAGTGAATCCGGTTCCTGCTCATGAACTTCAGCTTAGCATTGATGAACGTCTGCAAACGGTTACCGAAGATGCGCTGGATAACGCCGTCATCTGGAACAAAGCGGAATCCGGCGCTGCCGTATTGATTAACATCCCAACGGGTGAAATTCTCTCGATGGCGAGCTATCCGGATTTCAACCCGAACAACCGTGAAGGCGCGCAGTTGGACGATTTTCGTAACCGCGCGATTAGCGACACTTTCGAACCCGGTTCTACTGTGAAGCCATTGGTCATTATGACTGCGTTACAGCAGGGCATCGTGCAGCCGGACAGTGTTATCGATACCCATCCTTTTACTCTCGATGGACACCGTATCCGCGACGTCGGTTACTATCCGGAACTGACATTAACCGGCATTTTGCAAAAATCCAGCGATACCGGCGTTTCTCACCTTTCTCTGGCGATGCCGGTGCAGAAATTAATGGATACTTATAAAAGCTTTGGTTTCGGCGTGCCTACCGGACTGGGTCTCACCGGAGAGAGCAGCGGGTTATTACCGAAACGCCGTTACTGGAGTGATTTAGATCGCGCTACCTTCGCTTTTGGCTATGGATTAATGGTGACGCCGCTGCAACTGGCGCATGTTTATGCCACGATTGGCAGCTTTGGTATCTACCGTCCGTTATCGATCACCAAAGTTGATCCGCCCGTGATCGGCACGCGGGTAATGCCGGAAGAACTGGTGCACGAGGTGGAACATATGATGGAGAGCGTCGCGTTGCCTGGCGGCGGCGGAACAAAAGCCGCAGTAAGAGACTACCGTATTGCGGTCAAAACCGGGACGGCGAAAAAAATTGGCGATGATGGTAAATACGTCGATAAGTATGTGGCATATACCGCAGGCGTCGCGCCGGCAAGTAACCCCAGATTTGCGCTGGTGGTGGTGATTAATAATCCGCAAAACGGGGCTTATTATGGCGGCGCGGTATCTGCGCCCGTATTCAGCCAGATCATGGGCGATGTGCTGCGGCTGGAAAATGTTGAGCCAGACGGTATGCCAGCCGATTCAGATCACCTTTTGGTGATGCATGGCAGCCACGTTGCGGTTCCGGGCTCGTAAAGGATTTTCCCGGGGCGCAATTCGCGTTACACTTGCGCCCTTTAGCGCCCCAGTCCGGAGTTGTCATGTCGTTTACCTGTCCGCTTTGCCATCAGCCGCTTACGCAGATTAATAACAGCGTTATATGTCCACAGCGCCATCAGTTTGATGTGGCGAAAGAGGGCTACATCAATCTGCTGCCGGTACAGCATAAACGTTCGCGCGATCCGGGCGACAGCGCCGAAATGATGCAGGCGAGGAGAGCGTTTCTTGATGCGGGCCATTATCAGCCGCTGCGCGATGCGGTGATTAACCTCTTGCGCGAGCGGCTGGATCAGTCGGCCACGGCGATTCTGGATATCGGCTGCGGCGAGGGGTATTACACTCATGCTTTTGCCGAGGCGTTGCCGGGAGTCACCACGTTTGGACTGGACGTTGCTAAAACGGCGATCAAAGCGGCGGCGAAACGCTATTCGCAGGTGAAGTTTTGTGTGGCGTCAAGCCATCGACTGCCCTTTGCCGATGCGTCAATGGATGCGGTGATCAGAATCTACGCCCCGTGTAAGGCGCAGGAATTGGCGCGTGTGGTGAAATCTGGTGGTTGGGTCGTTACCGCCACGCCGGGGCCGCATCATCTGATGGAACTAAAAGGGCTCATTTATGATGAGGTGCGTTTACATGCGCCGTATACCGAGCAGCTCGACGGATTCACATTGCAGCAGAGTACCCGCCTTGCTTATCACATGCAGCTCACCGCCGAAGCGGCTTTAGCACTGTTGCAAATGACGCCATTTGCCTGGCGCGCCAGGCCAGAAGTGTGGGAACAACTGGCCGCCAGCACCGGACTTAGCTGCCAGACGGATTTCAACCTTCATCTCTGGCAGCGTAACCGTTAACCGTGAAAATGCGTCCAGAGGATCTGGACGCCAATTCCTATCAGTACGACCCCGCCGAGAATTTCAGCACGCTTACCCAGCATTGGGCCGATAAAGCGACCGATCATCATTCCGAGGGTAGACATGATAAGCGTGGCGCAACCGATAGCTAATGCAGTTGCGATGATGTTTACCTGCAAAAACGCCAGACCGACGCCAACCGCCATCGCATCGAGGCTGGTTGCTATAGCCGTCGTGACTAATAGCCAAAAGCTGTGGCGGCGTAACGGTGTTTCATCTTCATCACTACCGTCGCGGATACCTTCGATGATCATGCGTCCGCCCAGAAAGATCAGCAGAACAAAGGCTATCCAGTGGTTCCATTCCAGAACGAATTTACTCGCCAATATCCCCAGCCCCCAGCCGATTAACGGGGTCAGCGTTTCAACCGCGCCAAAGATAAGACCGGTACGCAATGCTTCTGAGAATTTGGGTTTATGTAGGGTGGCGCCTTTGCCAATTGATGCCGCGAAAGCATCCATCGACATGCCGAAAGCGAGAAGAACAGTAGCAGTAAAGTGCATGACAGCGTCCTGACCGGGGTATCCATTAAACACATCACTGCCCCCAGCAAACATGCATGTCGCCATTCTGTGACGAAATACACAGCAGTTGATGCGCCTATGGTCTCGCCTGACCAGCGGCGGCTGGTCCGTACGCGCCACGTTTTGCAACGAGTATGTTGACGCGTACATTTCCGGAGTCTGGAAATCGGCTACTCCCCAATTGACGGCGCAACATTAACATATTTTTAGAATATAAAACAACAGAGATAAAAATTATTTGTCTTCTAATTGAAAACGATTTTCATTTAGATTTATTCATCAATAAAACGTTAAATTAAATAACAATTGGTCAATAGAAAATATAGCCTTAGCTATATTATGATTCGAAATAAAATTCGAAAAACATAGTTGAGGCTATATCTTAGGTTATTGATTTTCAATAAGAAGCTTATATATTTTTTCCAGATCGTCGATATTGCGTACACGGATAAGCAAGCGTCGTTGTTCTAATTGCATCACCAGTACGCCGTCCTCCGATAAATTCATCTCTTTAATACGGTTATATTCTATCCAGACATTGGCGAAGAAAAAGCCACGTTGTTTAAAGATGATCCGTGGCGTGCGGATCCAGAATATATAAAACCCCATTAACGCCAGCGCACTTAATAACCATGTGGTCATCTGCGCTCCGTGGCTGGTTACGTTGTTATAAATAAGGATGGCGACCAGCCCAACGAAGATAACGCTGTCTACGCGACCACGGCGAAGCAGGGCTATAGAAAGCAGAGTGGGGCCATTGCGACGGGGCATGATGAACTGATCGTAGAGAGCGTAAGCCAATAATGCGGCAATAAAGAGAATCAGCACCAGGTCCGTGATAGTCATTTATCCTCCAGAGAAATAAAAAAACGGGGCCGTTTGGCCCCGGTAGTGTACAACAGCCTTACTGGCCCAGCAGTCCTACGGAGTAGCCGGCGATACCAATGACGAAGAAGCCCACGATAATCCACAGCGGGTTAACTTTCTTACGCAGCAGCCACATACAGGCAAAGGTCAACAGTAGCGGAACCAGACCCGGCATCAGCTGGTCGAGAATGGTTTGCACGGTGGTAACGCGTGTCTGACCATCCTGACCGGTGATGGTGGAGACCACCAGCGGGATATTCACATGCGTCCACTTGTTAACCAATGCCCCCATGACAAACAGGCCGAGGATTGACGCCCCCTCAGTCAGTTTTTGCAGGAAGCCGCCGCCCATATCTTTAACGATATCGACGCCTTTGCGGTAGCCATAAGCCACGCCATAATAACGGGTCGCCAGACGCACCAGGTTAAACAGGATGAAAAACAGCAGCGGACCAAGCAGGCTGCCGCTCATTGCAATACCTGCGCCCAGCGCCGCGAATACCGGACGGACGGTACCCCAGAAGATAGGGTCGCCGACGCCTGCCAGCGGTCCCATCAGACCGACTTTGATACCGTTGATAGCACCATCGTCAATCTCTGCGCCGTTCGCACGCTTTTCTTCCATTGCCAGGGTCACGCCCAGTACCGGCGCCGCAACGTAAGGATGGGTGTTAAAGAACTCCAGGTGACGTTTAATCGCCTGTTTACGCGCGTCATTATTCTCCGGATACAGGCGACGAATCGCCGGCACCATAGAGAAGCAGAAGCCCAGCGCTTGCATACGTTCGAAGTTCCACGACCCCTGGAACAGGTTAGAACGAAGAAATACGCCGCGAATATCGCTCGGAGTGAGTTTTTTCTCGGTGGTAGTTTTAGTCATATCAACCATTTCGCTCACCTGTTAGTCCAGTTCGTTATCGAGATCGTTATTGCCAGCCGCCGCTGCAGGCGCGCCCGCTACACGGTTGTATTTCGGGCTCAGCTGGATGTAAAGGATAGCCATCACTGCGCCGATGACACCCAGTGCGACCAGGTTGAAGTTTGTGAAAGCCGCGGTGACGAAACCGAGGTAGAAGAACGGCATCAGGTAGCCTGCGCGCATCATGTTGATAACCATCGCATAACCAACCACGACGATCATGCCGCCGGCGATGTTCAGACCGCCTGTGACGACTTCAGGAATCGCATTCAGCATTCCCTGTACTTCGCTGGTGCCTACGGAGATGGCAACGATAACCGCTGGGATAGCGATACGCATTGCCTGCAGGAACAGAGAAGAAACGTGCAGCCAGGAGAGCGCCGTCAGGTTGCCGTTTTCAGCCGCCTTGTCCGCCGCGTGCTGGAATGCCACGGTGATGGTACGTACGATAATGGTCAGTACCTGGCCTGCCGCCGCCAGCGGAATCGCCAGCGCGATACCGGCGCCAATGCTTTGATGCCCGGCGATGACCAGAACGGTAGAGATGATGGACGCCAGTGCGGCATCAGGCGCAACGGCAGCACCGATGTTCATCCAGCCCAGAGCGATCATTTCCAGAGTACCGCCGATGATAATACCGGTTTTCATGTCCCCCAGAACGGCGCCGATTAAGGTACAGGCGATCAGCGGACGGTGGAACTGAAATTCATCAAGTACCGACTCCATACCCGCGATACATGCGACGATGAACACCAGCACAATCTGAAGAGTGGTAATCTCCATTGTACTTCTCCTATTGCTATCTTAAGTGTGAAAGCTAATTAAATGCCGGCGGTTATTTCGCCACTTTGGCAATTAAATCCATCATTTTCAGTTTCGGATCGGTGGAAACTTTACGCACCTCAAGCTCGATGCCGCGCTCGTTGAGCTTTTTAAAGGCTTCGATATCCTTTTCATCGACGGAAACGGCGTTGTTCACCTGCGTTTTACCTTGACGATAGGCCATACCGCCAATGTTCACGGAAGTGACTTTCACGCCGCCCTCAACGATGCGCTCGACGTCGGTAGGATTGGTAAACAGAAGCATCACGCGTTCGCCGGCGTATTTCGGGTTATTGTAGACGCGAATCATCTTCGCGACGTCAACCACATGCGCCGTAACGCCCGGCGGCGCAACTTGCGTCAGCAGCGTTTTACGAACGGTATCCGCCGCGACTTCATCGCTCACAACAATAATACGGCTGACATTGGTCTCTTTGGTCCAGCGGGTAGCGACCTGACCGTGAATGAGGCGGTCATCAATACGGGCAAGCCCGATAACCATATAATCACTCGGGCCCATCGGTTTTGCCGGCGCGGCCGCTTTTGGCGCGGCGGCGACTGGCGCTGGCGCGGCTTTTTCTACCGGTTTAGCTTTCAGCGCTTTTACGCCTTCACGACCGGTTTCTACCGCCAGTGCGACCAGCTCGTCAAAGCTTGGATCGTCGTCACGAGCCATAAACGTTTCGACCAGCATCGGGATGTTGACGCCGGCAATAACTTCATAGCGCTCTTTATCGACGACAATGCGGCTGGCAGCATTAAACGGACTGCCTCCCCATGTATCAACGAGAAATAGCACACCTTTACTGGTATCGAGTTTAGCCAACTGAGCGTTGTACTTTTCGATCAGCGTTTCGGCATTTTCGCCTGGAACGAAATCGATCCAGCCGACGTTTTCCTGCTCGCCTAACAGCATTTCGGCTGTTTTAAGTAACTGCTCTGCAGCCCAACCATGTGTGCCTATAACAATAGCAATGGTCACTTGCTACCTCCTTTATTATTGTCAACACATCAACTTGACAGATGTATTTTTTGAATTGTCGTCCACAATCGAATCGATTCAGATGAGGGTTACAACGAAAAACGCATGATTTTCGTGAATTATTTTAGATATCGAAAAAAATATTTTGTGTGATGGAGATCCGTAATTTTGTTTTCGATAATGAGAAATTTCGAAGTGTAAAATATCCTGGTTACATCTCTTTGCAAAGGAAGGTAAATCTTTGCCAAAAACCAGTTGTCTCTGTTATGTTTAGCTTCCGTTTAATTAGAATGGGGTATAGGGCAGCAGCCCGTTGTATGGATCGTCACCGACGTCATTTCACTCTTTGGCCGTTTTGCGCCTGTCAATCTGGCATATCTTGCCATAGCCTTACTTTGTTTATTGCGTTACCGCCTGCATCCTTTGAGATGTTGTGGGCGCCGTTTAGTCATTCCTTAAGCAGGAGCTTGTCATGGAATTATTAATGGATCCCTCAATTTGGGTGGGTTTACTCACGCTCGTCGTCCTGGAAATTGTCCTGGGTATCGATAACCTGGTCTTTATCGCGATCCTCGCCGATAAATTGCCGCCAAAGCAGCGTGACAAAGCGCGTCTTATCGGGCTCTCGCTGGCGCTGATTATGCGTCTGGCGCTGCTGTCCATTATTTCGTGGCTGGTGACCTTAACAAAGCCGCTCTTTACCGTCTGGGATTTTACCTTCTCCGGCCGCGATTTAATTATGCTGCTGGGCGGTATATTCCTGCTGTTTAAAGCGACCACCGAGCTGCATGAACGTCTGGAAAACCGCGAGCATGACACCGGACACGGTAAAGGCTATGCGAGCTTCTGGGTGGTAGTCACGCAGATTGTCATCCTGGATGCGGTCTTCTCGCTGGACGCCGTGATTACGGCGGTAGGTATGGTAAACCATCTGCCGGTTATGATGGCGGCGGTGGTGATTGCGATGGCGGTGATGCTACTGGCGTCAAAACCGCTGACCCGTTTTGTCAACCAGCATCCGACGGTGGTGGTGCTCTGTCTGAGTTTCCTGCTGATGATCGGCCTGAGTCTGGTGGCGGAAGGGTTTGGTTTCCATATTCCGAAAGGCTACCTGTACGCGGCAATTGGTTTCTCGATCGTTATCGAGGTGTTTAACCAGATTGCGCGCCGCAACTTTATTCGTCATCAGTCCACGTTGCCGCTGCGCGCGCGTACTGCGGACGCTATCCTGCGTCTGATGGGCGGTAAACGCCAGGCGAGTACACAACATGAGACGGATAGCCCGGCCGCGATATCGGTGTCGGAAGGCGCCTTCGCCGAAGAAGAACGCTACATGATTAACGGCGTACTGACTCTGGCGTCGCGCTCCCTGCGCGGCATTATGACGCCGCGAGGCGAAATTAGTTGGGTGGATGCGAATCTCAGCGTAGCTGAAATCCGTCAGCAGTTACTCTCTTCTCCGCATAGCCTGTTCCCGGTATGTCGGGGCGAGCTGGATGAAATTATCGGTATCGTTCGGGCGAAAGAGTTGCTGGTGGCGCTGGAAGAGGGCGCGGACGTTGCGGCTATCGCCGCGTCTTCCCCGGCGATAGTGGTGCCGGAAACGCTTGATCCTATCAATCTGTTAGGCGTTTTGCGTCGCGCGCGCGGCAGTTTCGTTATCGTCACTAACGAGTTCGGCGTGGTGCAGGGGCTGGTTACGCCGCTGGATGTGCTGGAAGCGATTGCCGGTGAGTTCCCGGATGCCGATGAAACGCCGGAAATCGTTGCCGATGCCGAGGGCTGGATAGTGAAGGGCGGCACCGATCTCCATGCGCTACAGCAGGCGCTGGAAGTTGACCATCTGGTGAACGAAGAGGGCGATATTGCGACGGTAGCGGGGTTAGTGATCGCCGCTAATGGCCATATTCCTCGTGTTGGCGATGTCATTGATGTTCCGCCACTGCGGATCACCATTGTCGAGGCCAACGACTACCGTGTCGATCTGGTTCGGATTGTTAAAGAACAGCCTGCCCACGACGAAGAGGAATAACGTCACACGCAGGAATCAAGTCTATAGATGCGGCATCGCGGACATAATCTGTCCGTTATGCCGGGCGGGCGGCGGCGCGCTGCCCGCCAGCCACTGTGGAAATTCGCTAATGGGCATCGGCTTCGCATAGAGATAGCCCTGTAACATTTGCACGCCATGCTGGCGCAAATGCTGTGCCTGCGTCTGGTTTTCGACCCCTTCCGCCACCAGTTCAATATTCAGTTTTTGCCCCAGCGCGATAATAATATCGGTCACCGTTGAATTGACCGCATCGGTACCGATGGCGGCGGTGAAGGATTTATCGATTTTCAAAATATCCGGCCGCAGTTTTTCCAGCCAGGAGAGCGAGCTGTTTCCTGTGCCAAAATCATCGATGGCTAACTTGACGCCTTTACGATGCAGCTCGCGCATCAGGCGGTAATCAACGTCAAGCAACGCGTCGCGTTCCGTGAGCTCCAGCACCAGTTGCTGAACAGGTTCCGCACTAAACCAGTACTGATTAAGATCCTTGAGAAGCACGCCGTGTCGGAAATGGCTTGCCGCCACATTGATGCCGATATGAAACTGATGGTTGATGGGGAAGTAGTGCCGCTGCCGAATGGTTTCCGCAATCACATAGCGGGTCAGCGGCGCTATCAGGTTATGCTCCTCGGCGATAGGAATAAAAACATCCGGTGAGATCCAGCCCTGGCGCGGGTTATTCCAGCGTAACAGGATCTCAACGCCGGTACACTGCTGCGTGCGGGCATTAAGCAACGGCTGACAAAATAGCTCAAACTCCCGTTCGGCAAGGGCCAGATTAATCTCCCAGGAAAAGCTCATTCTGCTGGCCGTCGCCAGCCAGGCGATATAACCGATCAACAGGCTAAGCAATACGGCCAGGGGTAACTGTGTCGGGAGATGTTTGAACGCCAGTACGCCTGCCGACGGCCCGCTGACGCTGATAGTAAAAGGGAAATGCCGCGATGAAAGCTGGTAACGCTCTTCATCTTTTTTTAATTCTGGAAGAGTATCGACCACGCCCCGACCATATAACAGGTGCCGTTTGCCGACCGTCAGGCTGGCGCTGGTAATTTGCGGCTGCTGTGGCTCAAGTAGCATGGTCGTCAGCAAGCCAATATTCACAATTTCCATCACGCCATCCTGACCATCGGCAGAGGCGGGATACCACTGAATGAGGATCGGACTTCCCTTGAGTAACGAGTGATCCGTGGAAAGTAGCAGCAGATCGCCGGCTGCGGGAAGATCAGGCTGAAGCTGGCGTATGGGAGTATTACGGGCGCCAAAAATGCTTGAGCAGTAGAGAATTCCTTCTTTCACCAGTCCGATAGAACGAATGGTTTGCAGGCGGGCGGCTTGCTTACGCAACGGCAAATGCGCGGTCGCGCACGGAAGCTCAAGCAAGGGTAGCAGTATGTTTCGTCCGACCAGGAGAGGATGCAGCACATTATCCAGCGCATCAACGGCATGATTCGCGAATGCAACCGTGCGATGGTGATTTAAGTTCCGCTCCGAAATAAATCGGATGCTCAGCGTAAGAATGAGCGTGACCAGTGCACAAATCGTGCAAACAATGAAACGATTACGGCGATAATGATTGATGATCCGTTGTGCTGTTTGCATGCGGGCCGCCCAATAAGCGTTGGCGACAAAAGCCAACCGCGACACAGCAAGTGTAGTGGGGAAACGTGGAGTCGACGAGGAAGAGATAAAAATTTCGCCCATCCGTAGCAGATGGGCGAAGGGAGAGGAAACGGCGTTTAATCACACTGGACTTTAATGGCCAGCCCGCCGCGCGACGTTTCGCGGTATTTTGCGTTCATGTCTTTTCCGGTCTCGTACATCGTTTCAATGACTTTATCCAACGAGACGCGCGGCGCGCTGGTTCGGCGCATGGCCATACGCGCAGCGTTGATCGCTTTAACCGAAGCAATGGCGTTACGCTCGATACACGGCACCTGCACCTGACCGGCAACCGGGTCGCAGGTCAGCCCCAGGTTATGCTCCATGCCGATTTCAGCGGCAACGCAAACCTGTTCCGGGCTGGCGCCCAACAGTTCAGCAAGGCCTGCCGCCGCCATCGAACAGGCGACCCCGACTTCACCCTGACAGCCGACTTCCGCGCCGGAAATAGACGCGTTCATCTTATACAGCGCGCCAATAGCGCCTGCTGCCAGGAAGTAGCGGGTGTAAATATCCGGGCTGACAGACTCAATAAAATGGTCGTAGTAAGCCAGTACCGCAGGAACGATGCCGCACGCGCCGTTGGTTGGCGCCGTCACGACGCGACCGCCTGCGGCGTTCTCTTCGTTCACCGCCAGAGCAAACATGTTCACCCAGTCAATGACGTTCATCGGATCGCTGGAAAGCTTATCGCTGGAAACCAGCATACGACGCAGCGCAGAGGCGCGACGCGGTACGCGCAGCGGCCCCGGCAGCACGCCTTCGGTATTCATACCGCGATCAATACAGGCCTGCATGGTCTGCCAGACGTGACCGAAATACTCTTCAATCTCTTTCTTGCTATGCAGCGCCAGTTCGTTTTGCATCACCATGCCGGAGAGTGAAAGGCCGGTACTGTTGCAATACTCCAGCATTTCTTTCGCCGATTTAAACGGATAAGGTACAGTAACCTCATTCGTCGCTTCCTGGCCGAAATGCGCTTCATCAACGATAAAGCCGCCGCCGATGGAATAGTACGTCTTGCTATAAATGACCGTGTCGTCATGCCAGGCGTGGATCTGCATCCCGTTTTCATGCAGCGGCAAATTGCCGTTGTGAAAACGCATTCCGTCATCTTTCGGGAAGTCGACTTCGTGACGTCCTTGGGCCAGTAACAGACGCTCGCGCGTTTCGACGTCGCGAATAAAACCGGGGATACTATCAATATCCACGGTAGCGGGTTCATTACCCGCCAGACCCATAATAATGGCGATATCGGTATGGTGACCTTTCCCCGTCAGCGACAGCGAGCCGTAGACATCGACAGCGACGCGGGTAACGTTATCCAGTAATCCTTTTTCGACCAGGTCATCGACGAACTGTTTACCGGCCTTCATCGGGCCAACAGTGTGGGAAGAGGAGGGACCAATCCCTACCTTAAACATGTCGAATAGGCTAATCACGATAATACTCCTGACAGGGCAACCGGGGCTTCCGGTTACGATGTTATAACTGCGCATAGTGTAAGAGGGAACGCTGGCATCAGCTTAACTATTCACATGAATTAAACTAATGAATAACCGCGTTTTTACTAATATTGCGACAGTAATCTCAAGTCGTGTCTTGCGCGCGTAAAGTTAAGTATATACACGTTGCCCTTCAGGCTGCCTCTTTGGGGGAGGCGATTGTTACCGCCTTGAGGCAACGTGAATGGCGTTGTGTACAGTCAGGGCTTTACGCCGATTTGCAGCGCCAGCTCACGAAGAATGTTTGCGGTCATGCCCCAGACGAAATAATGCTCATACCAGGAGAGCCATACGCGGTGCGAATTGCCGCGACGGTAAATATCAAGCGGATGATATCGACCCAGTTGCAACGCTTGCGCCAGCGGCATTTCAAACACCGCAGACACTTCGTCTTCACTGGCGCGCCAGGGGAGATTTGGCGGAATAATGCCGACCACCGGGGTGACCTGAAAACCGGTCACGCTGTCTACCGGCGGTAAAACGCCAATCACTTCCACAGCTTGTGGCGGGATGGCGACTTCCTCCTGCGCTTCGCGAAGCGCTGCGGCGATAAGCGAAGCATCGGTACTGTCCACGGCCCCGCCGGGAAAGGCGACCTGTCCGGCGTGTTTGCGCAAATGAATAGCCCGCTGGGTCAACAGCAGCCCCGGCTGGGGGCGGCGAACCACAGGGATCAGTACGGAGGCCTGACGTTGGTTCAACGTTTCATGAGTCATCTGCGGGCGCAAAAGCTGAAAGCGCGATAAGAAATGATCGAGCGTCAGACGGCTGGTATCCACGTATTAGTTCTCCAGTGGGGGCAGGATACGATTAACTTTATCAAAAGTTTCCTGATATTCCGCTTCTTCGTTGCTATCGGCCACGATACCGCCGCCGGCTGAGCAATAGAGTTGGCCCTGCGTTGCCGTGACGGTGCGGATAGTAATACTGGTATCCATCTTGCCGCAGAAACTCAGATAACCGATGCTACCGCACCAGGCGTTGCGTCGCTGCGGCTCCAGTTCGTCGATAATTTCCATTGCCCGCACTTTAGGCGCGCCGGTAATGGAGCCGCCGGGGAAAGCCGCGCGCAGCAGGTCGGTGGCATGAAGCGAGTCCGGTAAACGGGCAGTAATGGTGCTAACCAGATGGTGAACGGCAGGAAATGGTTCGACGACGAACAGTTCCGGCACTTTCACCGAACCTGGTACGGCGACCCGGCCAATATCGTTACGCATCAAATCGACGATCATCAAATTTTCAGCGCGATCTTTCATTGAGTTGGCCAGTTTCTGCGCCTGCTGACGATCCGCCTGCGGATCGTTAAGCCGTGGAAGCGTACCTTTGATCGGGCGCGTCTGAATATGACCGTTCTCCAGTTGGATAAAACGCTCGGGAGAAAGGCTCAATATGGCGCCGTCATGTAAACGAAGAAAGGCGCTGAACGGGGCGCGATTTGCGCGGTTAAGGCGTTCGAAAGCCTGCCACTCATCACCCTCGTAGCTCGCCTGAAAACGCTGGGAAAGATTGACCTGATAGCAGTCCCCGCTGTGCAGCCAGGCCTGCACCTGACGAAACTTCTCGCCATACTCGCAACGCGTCATATTGGATTGCCAGGCCGAGGTAAGCCTGAAGGGCGTGCGGGTCGGCGCGCGCTGGCTGGTGAGCCAGCGATATCGGGCGTCTGCATCGTGATAGCTTATCAGCGACACCACCTGTTTTTGGTGATCGACAATCAGCGCCCAGTCGTAAAGGCCAATCGCCATATCGGGTAAAGCGATATCGCGCGCGGCAGTATCGGGCAGAATTTCGAAACGCCGCCCTAAATCGTAACCAAACAGACCCAGCGCGCCGCCCTGAAAGGGTAAGTCAGGGTCAGGCTGAGGATGAAAAGGCAGCGCCTCCAGTTGAGTCTGCAAAACGTGTAACGGATCGTCGAGAGTGACGGTAGTTGTGCGCGCAGTACATACCGTGGTTTCCTGCGCGCGCGTGGTCAGCGTGGTGACAGGATCGGCGACCAGAATATCAAAACGGTTATAGGGATGAATAGCATCACCTGAATGCAGCAGCATCGCCCAGGGCAAATGGTTTACGGGCGCAAAATAGTGTTCAGCGGCGTCCGGACGCCAGGGTAAGGTGATAACAGTGGGAGATAACGTCTTCATCATTCCTGACTCGTTACAACACTACTGGCTTACCGCCGGGTAGCGTGAAATAATTAGCGCTAACAATTTAGCAGGAGTTAATCATGTTTGCAGGTTTACCTTCACTCAGTCATGAACAACAGCAAAAAGCCGTAGAACGTATCCAGGAATTGATGTCGCAAGGTATGAGCAGCGGAGAAGCGATTGCCCAGGTGGCGGGCGAACTTCGCGCCAACCATACCGGCGAACGGATAGTGGCGCGTTTTGAGGATGAAGACGAATAACCGGCTTATACCGCCGCGACAATCTTAATCTCAACTTTATATTTCGGGTTCATCAACCCGGCCTGTACGGTACAGCGTACCGGCGCATGGCCTGCGACGACCCACGCATCCCACGCCTTATTCATGGCGGCAAAATCCGCTTTATCGCTCAGGAAAATAGTGGCATCCAGAATACGTGACTTACTGGAGCCCTGTTTTTCCAGCACCGCATCAATTTGCGCCAGAGTATTCGCCGTTTGCTCAAAAGCGTCGGCGTCGAGGTTTTCCGGCACGCCGGTATACCACAGCGTATTATTGTAGATCACCACGTCTGACCAACGATCTTCGGCATCAATACGCACGATAGACATCAATTATTCCTCATTTGCTTTCCATTTGAATGGCTCAAGACTGCCACAATGTGGCGCCGCCGTCACCTCTGTAACTGGCGTAAGCCTTTCTACCCTGACATAATCCCTGTGTAAATTAACAGGGGGCAGTGTGACGGACGATTTTGCAGCAGATGGCCAACTGGCCAAAGCGATAACCGGCTTTAAACCGCGCGAACCACAGCGACAAATGGCGGTTGCCGTAACACAAGCGATTGAAAATGCGCAGCCTCTGGTTGTTGAAGCCGGCACCGGAACCGGGAAGACCTATGCTTACCTCGCTCCGGCATTGCGCGCCGGGAAAAAAGTCATTATTTCGACCGGGTCGAAAGCGTTGCAGGATCAACTCTACAGCCGCGATCTGCCGACGGTAGCAAAAGCGTTGGCGTTTACCGGTAAGACGGCCCTGCTGAAAGGACGTTCGAACTACCTCTGCCTGGAGCGGCTGGAACAACAAGCGCTGGCGGGCGGCGATTTACCGGTACAAACGTTAAGCGACGTGATATTGCTGCGCTCCTGGTCAAATCAGACGCAGGATGGCGATATCAGCACCTGCGTCAGCGTGGCGGAGGATTCCCAGGCCTGGCCGCTGGTCACCAGTACCAACGACAACTGCCTTGGCAGCGATTGCCCGCTCTACAAAGAGTGCTTTGTGGTGAAAGCGCGTAAAAAGGCGATGGACGCGGATGTGGTGATTGTAAACCACCACCTTTTTCTTGCGGATATGGTGGTTAAAGAGAGTGGGTTTGGCGAACTTATCCCTCAGGCTGAAGTAATGATCTTCGATGAAGCCCACCAACTGCCTGACATCGCCAGCCAGTATTTCGGACAATCGCTCTCCAGCCGTCAGTTGCTGGATTTAGCAAAAGACATCACCATCGCCTACCGGACGGAACTGAAAGACACTCAACAGTTGCAAAAATGCGCCGATCGCCTTGCCCAGAGCGCCCAGGATTTTCGTCTGCAACTGGGGGAGCCCGGCTACCGGGGAAATTTGCGTGAACTGTTAGCCGACTCACGTATCCAACGGGCATTTTTACTGCTGGATGATACGCTGGAGCTTTGTTACGACGTGGCGAAACTGTCGTTGGGCCGTTCGGCGCTGCTGGATGCGGCTTTTGAACGCGCCACGCTATACCGTTCACGGCTGAAACGCTTAAAAGAGATCAATCAGCCGGGATACAGCTACTGGTATGAGTGCACCTCGCGCCATTTCACCCTGGCGCTGACGCCGCTCACCGTGGCGGACAAATTCAAAGAGGTGATGGAACAGAAACCCGGTAGCTGGATTTTTACCTCGGCCACGTTATCGGTAAATGATGATCTTCACCACTTTACCGCCCGTCTGGGAATTGAACAGGCAGAATCCATGCTACTACCCAGCCCATTCGACTATACGCGCCAGGCGTTACTCTGCGTACCGCGTAACCTACCGCAAACCAACCAGCCCGGCGCGGCGCGACAGTTGGCGGCTATGCTCAGGCCGATTATTGAAGCCAATAACGGGCGATGTTTTATGCTGTGCACCTCACACGCCATGATGCGCGATCTGGCGGAGCAGTTTCGCGCCACCATGACGCTGCCGGTATTGTTGCAAGGGGAAACCAGTAAAGGCCAACTGTTACAGCAATTTGTTAGCGCCGGCAACGCGCTGCTCGTCGCTACCAGCAGCTTCTGGGAAGGGGTGGACGTGCGCGGCGATACGTTATCGTTGGTGATTATCGACAAATTGCCGTTTACCTCCCCGGACGACCCGCTGTTAAAAGCGCGAATGGAAGACTGTCGTTTGCGCGGCGGCGATCCGTTTGATGAGGTTCAACTGCCCGACGCGGTGATTACGCTGAAGCAGGGGGTGGGGCGGCTGATTCGCGATGCGGACGATCGCGGGGTGTTAGTGATTTGTGATAACCGGCTGGTGATGCGGCCCTATGGCGCCACGTTTCTCGCCAGCCTGCCTCCTGCGCCGCGCACGCGTGATATCGCCCGTGCCGTTCGCTTTCTTGCGATTCCATCCGCCGAGTAATTTGTTACGGAGTATGGTAAGATGCGCGCTATTTTATTGATCTAAGCACGAAACCTCATGCGAATTCTGGCTATCGATACCGCCACAGAGGCCTGTTCTGTCGCCCTGTGGAACAACGGTACTATCAATGCTCACTTTGAGCTTTGTCCACGAGAACACACTCAACGTATCCTGCCCATGGTGCAGGAGATTCTGGCCGCCAGCGGCGTCTCGCTCAATGAGATAGATGCGCTGGCGTTTGGGCGCGGTCCGGGCAGCTTTACCGGCGTGCGTATCGGCATTGGTATTGCGCAAGGGCTGGCGTTAGGGGCAAATCTGCCGATGATCGGTGTTTCGACGCTTGCCACGATGGCGCAGGGCGCGTGGCGTAAAACCGGCGCGACCCGCGTACTCGCTGCGATTGACGCGCGGATGGGCGAAGTGTACTGGGCGGAATACCAGCGTGATGCGCAGGGCGTCTGGCAGGGCGAGGAGACGGAAGCGGTGTTGAAACCGGAACGGGTCGGCGAGCGGTTGAAACAGCTTTCCGGCGAGTGGGCGACGGTAGGAACGGGTTGGTCCGCGTGGCCCGATCTGGCGAAGGAGTGCGGCCTGACGCTTCATGATGGGGAGGTGTCGCTCCCGGCAGCGGAAGATATGTTGCCCATCGCCAGTCAAAAGCTGGCGGCAGGAGAGACCGTTGCCGTGGAACATGCCGAGCCGGTTTATTTGCGTAACGAAGTGGCGTGGAAGAAACTTCCCGGCAAAGAATGACTCTCACTACTATTACCCCCCCATACTTTATGCTGTGGGGTGGAATAGAGGTCGAGAAAAAGGAGTCGCATCATGGCGGTTCAAAAACGGTTAATAAAAGGGGCGCTGGCGTGCGCTTTTGCGCTTATGCTGAGCGGTTGCGTGACTATCCCGGATGCCATTAAAGGTTCGAGTCCGACGCCGCAGCAGGATTTGGTGCGGGTGATGAATGCGCCGCAGCTCTATATCGGGCAAGAGGCGCGTTTTGGCGGCAAAGTTGTGGCGGTACAAAATCAGCAGGGAAAAACCCGGCTTGAAATCGCGACCGTACCGCTCGATAGCGGCGCGCGTCCTGTTCTGGGCGAAGCCTCGCGCGGCAGAATTTTTGCCGATGTGAACGGTTTTCTGGACCCGGTGGACTTCCGTGGCCAGTTAGTTACCGTTGTCGGCCCGATAACCGGCACGGTTGACGGTAAAATCGGCAATACGCCGTATAAATTTATGCTGATGCAGGCTACCGGCTATAAACGCTGGCATCTTGTTCAGCAGGTCGTCATGCCTCCACAGCCGATCGATCCGTGGTTTTACGGCGGACGCGCCTGGCCTTATGGCTATGGCGGTTGGGGATGGTATAACCCTGGACCCGCAGAGGTTCAGACGATAGTAACAGAGTAACCCTTTGTTTTATCAATAAAAGAAACAGCGGCTGGTCCGCTGTTTCTGCATTCATAGAGACATAATAAAAATAAATAGTGACGCGCTTCGCAACCTTTCAGTTGTGTAATTAATAAACTGGTACGCTGAGTTAATATAATGTTAATGACTTGTTTATTAACTGGGGTTGTGATGACGACGAACACTCATTTTAGAGGTGATGCATTGAAGAAGGTTTGGCTTAACCGTTATCCTGCTGATGTTCCGGCGGAGATCAACCCTGACCGTTATCAATCCCTGGTTGAACTGTTTGAACATGCGGCGACGCGCTATGCCGATCAGCCTGCGTTCGTCAATATGGGGGAGGTAATGACCTTCCGCAAATTAGAAGAACGTAGTCGGGCATTTGCGGCTTATTTACAACAAGGGCTGGGACTCAAAAAAGGCGACCGTGTGGCGCTGATGATGCCAAACCTGTTGCAGTATCCTGTCGCGCTATTTGGTATTTTACGCGCCGGCATGATTGTGGTGAACGTTAACCCGCTTTACACGCCGCGCGAACTTGAGCATCAGCTTAACGATAGCGGCGCGGCGGCAATCATTATTGTTTCTAACTTTGCCCATACGCTGGAAAAAGTGGTCGAGAAAACGTCGGTACAGCACGTTATTCTGACGCGGATGGGCGACCAGCTTTCTACCGCCAAAGGTACGGTTGTTAACTTTGTCGTGAAATACATCAAGCGTCTGGTGCCAAAATACCACTTGCCAGATGCGATCTCGTTTCGCAGCGCGCTACAGCATGGCTACCGTATGCAGTATGTCAAACCCGAGGTTGTCGCTGGAGATCTGGCTTTCCTGCAATATACCGGCGGTACGACGGGCGTGGCGAAAGGCGCGATGTTGACCCACCGCAATATGCTGGCGAATCTGGAGCAGGTGAAAGCGACCTATGGGCCGCTGCTGCACCCGGGGAAAGAGCTGGTAGTGACCGCGCTGCCGCTGTATCACATTTTTGCCTTAACCATGAACTGTCTGCTTTTTATCGAGCTGGGTGGGCAAAACCTGCTGATTACCAATCCGCGTGATATCCCCGGTCTGGTCAAGGAGCTGGCGAAATATCCATTTACGGCGATGACTGGCGTTAATACGCTATTCAACGCCTTGCTCAATAATAAAGAGTTTCAACAGCTGGATTTTTCTTCGCTGCATCTGTCAGCCGGCGGCGGGATGCCGGTGCAAAACGTCGTTGCGGAACGTTGGGTAAAGCTGACCGGGCAATACCTGCTGGAAGGCTACGGGCTGACCGAGTGCGCCCCGCTGGTGAGCGTCAACCCGCATGATATTGATTATCACAGCGGCAGTATCGGCCTGCCAGTACCGTCAACAGAAGCCAAACTGGTGGATGACGATGACAACGAAGTCGCGCCAGGTGAGGCCGGAGAGCTTTGCGTGAAAGGTCCGCAGGTTATGCTGGGATACTGGCAGCGTCCTGACGCGACGGATGAAATCATTAAAGATGGCTGGCTGCATACGGGCGATATTGCGGTTATGGATGAAGAGGGCTTTCTGCGGATTGTCGATCGTAAGAAAGATATGATTCTGGTTTCTGGTTTTAACGTTTATCCAAACGAAATTGAAGATGTGGTGATGCAGCATTCTGGCGTGCAGGAAGTCGCGGCGGTTGGCGTGCCTTCCGGTAGTAGCGGCGAAGCGGTGAAGCTTTTTGTGGTTAAGAAAGATCCGGCATTGACTGACGATGCGTTGATCACCTTCTGCCGTCGCCATCTGACCGGATATAAGGTGCCCAAACAGGTCGAGTTTCGCGAGGAATTACCAAAATCTAACGTTGGGAAAATTTTACGACGAGAACTGCGTGACGAAGCCCGTGGCAAAGTAGACAATAAAGCCTGAGCGTTAAGTCAGCTAACGAGAGACGCCGGTTAAGCCGGCGTTTTTTTTGGCGCGAACCAAAGAGAACACGATTTGAATTACCAAATGATTGAAACGGACGATGCGCTGGCGAGCCTGTGTGAGGCTGTCCGCGCATGTCCGGCTATTGCTTTAGATACGGAATTTGTCCGTACCCGCACCTATTACCCGCAGTTAGGATTGATCCAGTTATTTGACGGGGCAAATGTCGCCCTGATCGATCCGCTCGGCATCAGCGACTGGTCGCCGTTAAAAGCGGTGTTGCGCGATACGGGAATCACCAAATTTCTGCACGCGGGTAGCGAAGATCTGGAAGTATTTCTGAATGCGTTTGGCGAACTGCCGGAACCCCTGATTGATACGCAAATCCTGGCGGCGTTTTGCGGGCGCCCGCTGTCGTGGGGGTTTGCGTCGATGGTAGAAGAGTATACGGGCGTGGCGCTGGATAAAAGCGAATCTCGTACCGACTGGTTAGCCCGGCCTTTAAGCGAGCGTCAGTGTGAATACGCGGCGGCGGATGTCTGGTATCTGTTACCGATCGCCAAAAAGCTGATGGTTGAAACTGAAGCCGCAGGATGGCTGCCTGCCGCGCTTGATGAATGCCGATTGATGCAGCAGCGTCGTCAGGAGATTCAGGCGCCGGAAGAGGCATGGCGGGATATCACTAATGCCTGGCAACTGCGTACTCGCCAGTTAGCCTGTCTGCAACTTTTAGCTGACTGGCGGCTGCGTAAGGCGCGTGAGCGCGATATGGCGGTGAACTTTGTTGTGCGTGAAGAAAACCTGTGGGCGGTCGCGCGTTATATGCCGGGCAGTCTCGGTGAGCTGGATAGCCTGGGGCTTTCCGGCAGCGAGATTCGTTTTCACGGCAAGACGTTGATATCGCTGGTGGCGAAAGCACAGGCGTTACCGGAAGAGGCATTGCCGGAGCCCCTGTTGAATCTGATGGACATGCCGGGCTATCGCAAAGCGTTTAAGGCCATCAAAGCGCTGGTGGCGGAGGTGAGCGCGTCGCATCACGTCAGCGGCGAGCTACTGGCATCGCGTCGGCAGATTAATCAGTTGCTTAACTGGCACTGGAAATTAAAACCGCAAAATGGGCAACCGGAATTGATTTCCGGCTGGCGCGCCGAACTGATGGCGGAGAAGTTAACTCTTCTGTTGCAGGAGTACCCGCGTTAACGGCGGTAATTGCCGGGAAAACGGCCAGTGAAATAAATGTCCGTATTCGGAATAATGTAAAAAAATAAAAAAGGCAGATTCTTCTGCCTTTTTTAATCCAGGAATTTTCCCATAAAAGAGCTTATTTTGACTCTTCGGCTTCCGGCAGCGTTACGTTAAGTTCAAGGATGGAGATATCACCATCTTTTTGCTCAAGCTGGACGGTAACCATTTCCGGATCGATTTGTACGTATTTACAAATGACCTCAAGAATATCTTTACGTAACTGCGGTAAATAATGCGGTTCGGCATCGCTACGGCGACGTTCCGCGACAATGATTTGCAGCCGCTCTTTTGCAATATTAGCGGTACTCTTTTTCCGCGAGAGAAAAAAATCCAGTAATGCCATAATTTATCCTCCGAACAGGCGTTTGAGGAAACCTTTCTTCTCTTCTTCAATGAAGCGGAAAGGACGTTCTTCTCCCAACAGACGATCTACGGTATCTGCATAGGCTTTACCCGCATCCGCAGTGGCGTCAAGAATCACCGGTTCGCCCTGGTTCGATGCGCGCAGTACGGATTGATCTTCCGGGATCACCCCGACGAGTTTAATACGCAGAATCTCCAGTACATCTTCCATGCTGAGCATGTCGCCTTTATTGACGCGGCCTGGATTGTAGCGCGTCAACAGAAGATGTTCTTTAATCGGTTCTTCGCCATTTTCTGCGCGACGAGATTTCGATGCCAGAATACCCAGAATACGGTCCGAGTCACGGACAGAAGAGACTTCCGGGTTAGTCGTGATGATCGCTTCATCGGCAAAATAGAGCGCCATCAGCGCCCCGGTTTCGATACCCGCCGGCGAGTCGCAAACGATGAACTCAAAGTCCATCGCTTTCAGTGAGTCCAGTACCTTAGCGACGCCTTCGCGCGTTAGCGCGTCTTTATCCCGGGTCTGCGACGCCGGAAGAATGAAGAGATTTTCAGTACGCTTATCTTTGATCAGCGCCTGATTCAGTGTCGCATCGCCCTGAATGACGTTTACAAAATCGTAAACGACACGACGTTCGCACCCCATAATCAGATCGAGGTTACGCAGTCCGATATCAAAATCAATGACGACAGTTTTCTTTCCCTTCTGGGCCAAACCTGTAGCGATGGCCGCGCTGGAGGTGGTCTTGCCAACGCCCCCTTTACCCGAAGTAACAACAATAATGCGTGCCATAAAAATTCCTTGTTAAAAAGGGATCAATTCAACGGTTGAACTGTCAAAGCGTTGTCTGCTAAACGCAGGCGCGCCGCTTTGCCATAAAATTCTGCCGGGATTTTATCACTCAGCCAGTAAACACCTGCGATAGAGACCAGTTCTGCCGTCAGATGGGTACAAAAAATTTGCGCTTCCCGATCGCCGCTCGCTCCTGCCAGCGCGCGACCTCTCATCATGCCATAGACATGGATATTGCCGTCAGCGATAAGCTCTGCGCCAGCGCTGACGTGACTTGTAACAATCAGATCACATTGTGGAGCATAAATGCGCTGACCGGAACGAACCGGAACATCAATTAATCGCGTTTTTGTGATGGGATTAGCGTTTTGCGGCGGTTCGCTGGGCGTTGCCGGCTCAACGGGCGCAGCCCGAACCGCTTTCTCTTTACCTTCAGTCAGTAAAGGAAGACCCAGCCGATCGATTTCTACTTTCAGGCTGGCGTCTTTACAGCCGCTCACGCCGATAATGCGTAAGCCGGTTGAGGTCACGATCTTATGCAGTTCCGGCCAGTTTACCGGGCTTTCAAGACCGCTAACGTTAATAACGACAGGGGCGTGTTTTAAAAACGCAGGAGCCTGCGCTATTTTGTCTTCTAACGCCTGACGAATAACCTCTGGTTCCGCTTCATGCAAATGAACCACTGATAAGGTGAAGCTACTGCCTTTAAGCTCGATTGGCGTGTTTGACATCCTGGCCTTACTCAATTTGCTATTTATCATCTCCGATACGGAGTGATATTCCGAAGTCCAGAAGGCATGTTATAGTCAGTATTATATTGAGGCAAGTCACCATCCCGTTAATTCAGAGTAAAAGTATGTTTTGTGTGATCTATAGAAGTAGCAAGCGCGATCAAACCTATTTGTATGTCGAAAAAAAAGACGATTTTTCGCGGGTGCCTGAAGCATTGATGAAAGGATTCGGTCAGCCGCAGTTAGCGATGATGCTGCCGCTTGATGGACGTAAAAAATTAGTCAATGCTGAGCTCGAAAAAGTAAAACAGGCGTTAAGCGAGCAGGGCTATTATTTACAATTGCCGCCGCCGCCGGAAGATTTGCTGAAAAAACATCTTTCTTCGGTGGGACAAAATACGTCGCCCGCTGACCGTTAAACGGTATTCGGCGCCGCGCCTGAATTCCATCATGATCTTAGGGGAAAATATGTATCAACATCGTAACTGGCAAGGTGCCTTGCTTGATTACCCGGTAAGTAAAGTGGTCTGCGTGGGCAGTAATTACGCAAATCACATCAAGGAGATGGGCAGCGCGACGCCGGAAGAACCCGTGCTTTTTATCAAGCCGGAAACCGCATTGTGTGATATTCGCCAGCCGCTGGCGATTCCGGCGGATATGGGCACTGTTCATCATGAAGTTGAGCTTGCCGTGTTGATTGGCGCAACGCTCCGCCAGGCGACCGAAGATCATGTACGTAAAGCGATAGCCGGTTATGGCGTGGCGCTTGATTTAACCCTGCGCGATATTCAAGGGAAAATGAAAAAGGCCGGACAGCCCTGGGAAAAAGCCAAAGGTTTTGATAACGCATGTCCGATTTCAGGCTTCATCCCTGTCGCGGCCTTCTGCGGCGATCCGCAAAATACGCTTATCGGACTTAACGTTAATGGCGAGGTTCGCCAGCAAGGGTCGACCGCGGATATGATTCATCCTATTGTGCCTCTTATCGTCTATATGAGCCGCTATTTTACGCTCAAAGCCGGGGACGTGGTGCTAACCGGCACGCCGGCAGGCGTGGGGCCATTATTAAGCGGCGATGAGCTGGACATTCGTTTTAATGGCGAAACGTTGTCTACCCGCGTTCTGTAAAATCTGCTTGCCGCCTTCAGCGGCGGTAAAACTTGCATCTGCAGGCCAGACTGGTTATAAGGTGCAGCTTTAGTGCAATGGCGGATACTTTAATGAGCGATACACCTTTCTGGCAACGTAAAACCCTGGATGAAATGACCGATGCCGAGTGGGAGTCGCTGTGCGATGGCTGCGGTCAATGCTGCCTGCATAAGCTGATGGATGAAGATACAGATGAAATCTACTTCACCAACGTGGCGTGCAGGCAATTAAATATCAAAACGTGCCAGTGCCGTCATTATGAACGCCGTTTTGAATTTGAACCCGACTGTATCAAACTCACTCGCGAAAACTTGCCTGACTTTGAATGGTTGCCGATGACCTGCGCCTACCGTTTGTTGGCGGAAGGTAAGCCCTTGCCGACGTGGCATCCGCTGCTGACTGGATCGAAAGCCGCTATGCATGGCGAGCGAATTTCTGTCCGTCATATCGCGGTTAAAGAATCTGAAGTACGGGACTGGCAGGATCATATTTTAAATAAACCGTCGTGGGCAGAATAAGTCTTCGGCAAAACGGCTGATTGTTTACAATTCTTTAATTTACGCCGGGCGACCCCTGAAACCAGGAATTGCGTGCAAATTCCGTCACCTGGCGTTATCACTGCCTTCTATTCCTCCCTGACGCGCCTTGTCGCTGCGCTCGCGCACGTATGGCGGCGACTCTATACTTTCAAAGCAGTATATCGCTGCCTATCCTGAGGAGTTACCCCATGAATAACCAACCGTTGCGCGTTTCAAAGGATCAGTCCAGGAAGCCTGATAAGACACCCGAAGACGAAGGAAAAAATCCAAAGAAAAACCAAAAGTAGTGCTGTAGGGTATCTTTAATAACTATGGTTCGTTGGAGGCTTTATGTCTGAACGTCCTGATTTAGTCGATCCATTACCAGAGGATGAGCCGCTTCCTGGTGAAAATATTCCGGATACACCAGAGGGAGACGATCCTCTCGACCCGGATACCCAGAATGAGGTTGAAGATCCTCGTAGATAGCGTCTTGTGCTATTAACCAACCGCCTGATGCACCGCCTGTGCCAGGCGGTTTTTTACATCTTCTAAAGCGAAACATCCTGATAATCCTCAGAAAGATAGCCTATAATTTTTTGTACGTTAAAATAGTAGCGCGTCCATGACGACACTGTCTTATTGCGCTTAGCCGTTTGCGAGTTCAAAGGAGGAAATCAATGAACAGCGAAGAGTTGACACATAAAGCAGAAGAGGAAATCGCGGCACTCATTAGCAAAAAGGTCGCCGAACTACGGAAGAAAACCGGGCAAGAGGTTTCCGAAATAGAGTTCGTGCCGCGAGAAACGATGAAAGGGCTTGAGGGATACCACGTTAAAATTAAACTACTCTAGCGTTTAATTAGCGCCGTCAATCACCTGGCTACTGGGCGGGACGCCGCCCAGTGGTGACTGGTTTACCGATGTCAGGCTTTTTTCTGTTGATACATTTCCTCGCCCTGATGGTCTTCCTCTACCCAAAAATGAATGTTGAACCGCGCATCATCGCTCAGCTCTACCCGATGCCAGTATTGCGGCGGACTGGTGGCGAATTGCCCGGCATTAATCACCACTTTCACTTCTGGTTCTGTCGCGGTTTCATTCGCAAAACCATAGTAGGTCACGGTGCCTTCCATCACGCAGAGTTGTCCGAAAACGCCTGCCGCTGTGTTGTGATGAGAGAGCAGTGCCGCCGGAACATTTTCTTTGGTGAAAAAGGGGGTAGAGCGTTTAACTTTCCAGTTTGCCGGGATGCGTAAGTGGGACATAAGACATCTCCCTGATGTGGTGATTAAAAGATGCATTTAATATACACTTTTTAATCGCTGGCAAACAACGCTTCGGGCAAAAAAAACGCTCCAGAAGGAGCGTGTGTATCAACGACCGAACAGGTCGCGTTTTTTAGGCTTAAATGCCTGGGCTATGACGACGGCTATCGCCACCACAAGGTAAGCGGCAAAGATCCCCAACAGCCATTGTGGCATCTCCAGCGTTAAAAACGACCACTGGCGTTCGGCGCAATCACCGGATGCCACAAACACCTGCGGCAGCCATTTACCCAACGGCAACCAGTCTGGAAAGCGCGCCATAAAGTCACAGGTCATGAACGGCGAGGGATGCAACTGAATCATCGTATGTTCATACGCCAGTTGTAGACCCCGCCAGGCGCTGTAAATCCAGATAACCATCGCCACGTATCGCAGCGGCGTTTTCGGCGCTATTGCGCCGACCAGACCCGCGCCCATCACGCCAAACAGGGCGCAACGTTCGTAAATACATAGCACGCAAGGTTTAAGTAACATGACGTGCTGGAACCACAGCGCCACCATTTCCAGCGCCAGGGCGGTAAACGCCATCAGTAACCATGCGCCCCGACCCCGTGAGCACTGGTTTAAAAATCGCAACATAATAATTTCCCTGCAACATGCGTAGAGACCGCAGTGTAAACCAATTCAATTCGTGCGCCACTAGCGGGAAATGAAATAATGTGTAATTGGATAATTATCAGGCAAAAATCGGAGCCGGGCGGTGTATTGCCCGGCCAAACGTTACGAAAGCGTTGCTAACCATCCTGCCTGAGTCATCCATTCGGTGGCCGGCGCAAGAGTGAATTCGACGCACAGTAGCCCTATCAGGGTCAGTACGATAGTGTACGGTAACGCCATCCAGACCATACGGCCATAGGAGAGACGGATTAACGGCGCCAGCGCGGAGGTCAGCAGGAATAAGAATGCCGCCTGACCATTTGGCGTCGCTACCGATGGCAGGTTAGTACCGGTATTGATGGCCACAGCTAACAGCTCAAACTGTTTTAAGCTGATTGCGCCGTTTTCCATTGCCGCCTTCGCTTCGTTGATATAAATGGTGCCGACAAAGACGTTATCTGAGATGGAAGACAACAGGCCGTTAAAGAGATAGAACAGCGTTAGCTGCGCGTGTTCAGAGGCTTGCAAGACGAACTGAATAATCGGCGCGAAAAGATGTTGATCGATAATAACCGCCACAATGGAGAAGAAAACGGTTAACAGCGCAGTAAACGGCAGCGACTCGGTAAACGCTTTGCCGATGGCGTGTTCATCGGTTACACCCGTTAACGCGGTGGCCAGAATAATGACCGACAGACCAATCAGTCCCACCTCCGCGAGATGGAGGGCGAGGGCGGTAACCAGCCAGACGCCAATAACCGCCTGGACTATTAGTTTAATTTTATCCTGGCGGGTGCGCTTCTTACGGCTTTGATCGTCGAATTGCTGCAAGACGTCGCGGACTTTTTCGGGCAACGTTTCGCCATAGCCAAACCAGCGCATTTTCTCGACCAGCATACAGGTTAACAGTCCACATATCAGTACCGGGACGGTGACAGGCGACATCCGTAAAAAGAAGTCGCCGAAATGCCAGCCAGCCGCTTTAGCGATGATCAGGTTTTGCGGCTCCCCGACCATGGTCATGACGCCGCCCAGCGCCGTCCCCACGCCCGCATGCATCATCAGGCTACGCAAGAATCCGCGGAATTGCTCCAGCACCGTTTTGTAATGCGGATCGATATGGCTGTCGTCCAGCATATCGTTCTCTTCGCCGCGCGATGAGGCCACACGATGGTAAATCCCGTAAAAACCGACGGCGACGCTGATCACCACTGCGACGACGGTAAGCGCGTCAAGGAAAGCCGACAAGAACGCGGCGGCGACGCAAAAGGCCAGCGACAGAACCATCTTCGAGCGAATACTGAGTAACAGACGGGTAAAAATAAACAGCAATAACTGCTTCATAAAGTAGATGCCTGCCACCATAAACATCAGCAGCAGCAAGACTTCCAGGTTGGCGGCAACCTCTTCACGTACATGGGCGGCGCTGGTCATGCCGATGATGACGGCTTCAATGGCCAGTAACCCGCCGGGCAGCAGGGGGTAACACTTTAACGCCATCGCCAGGGTGAAGATAAACTCTGCCACCAGTAGCCAACCGGCAACAAAGGGATTAGCTAAGAAAATAAATGGGTTAACAATTAAAAAGACAAGTAGTGCCAGTTTGTACCAGTCGGGCGACTGTCCTAAAAAGTTGCGCCACATGGCGCGACCCCATGAGATCTCCATGAAATTTTTCCTTACCTAGAAAAATGAAATAGCGTTTTTATGTTTAAACACAGAGAGTAGCGAGCGCGACGAATGCAAGCAAGTCCTTAACGATATTGGCAGGCGATATCAGAAATGGTGCCTTGATCCCCTTTTTCTTCATTGCGTCCGCTATCAGGTGTTACGCCCGTCTGGTATGATGAGTACAACTATGTTTTGCTGTGTAATGGAAATCTCACTATGGTCATTAAGGCGCAGAGCCCGGCGGGTTTCGCGGAAGAGTATATTATTGAAAGTATCTGGAATAACCGCTTTCCTCCTGGCACGATCTTACCGGCAGAACGAGAACTCTCCGAACTGATCGGCGTGACGCGCACGACATTACGCGAGGTGTTACAGCGGCTGGCGCGAGATGGCTGGCTGACCATTCAGCATGGCAAACCGACAAAGGTTAATAATTTTTGGGAAACGTCAGGGCTGAATATCCTTGAAACGCTGGCCCGCCTTGATCATGAAAGCGTTCCGCAACTGATCGACAATTTGTTGTCGGTGCGTACCAATATTTCTACTATCTTTATTCGTACCGCGTTGCGTCAACACCCGGATAAGGCGCAGGAAGTGCTGGCCACAGCCCACGAAGTGGCCGACCATGCCGATGCATTCGCCGATCTGGACTATAACATCTTTCGTGGTCTGGCATTCGCCTCCGGCAATCCTATTTACGGCTTGATCCTGAACGGCATGAAAGGGTTATACACCCGCATTGGTCGCCACTATTTCGCCAATCCGGAAGCGCGCAGTCTGGCACTGGGTTTCTATCATAAATTATCGTCGTTATGCGAGCAGGGCGCGCACGACCAGGTGTATGAAACGGTGCGACGTTACGGGCATGACAGCGGCGAGATTTGGCATCGGATGCAGAAAAATCTGCCCGGCGATTTAGCGATTCAGGGACGATAATCCCGCGATGCCCGGTAAGCGCAAACACTACCGGGCAGCATCTCGATTACAGCGTGTTCATGCGCGGCGGACAACGCTCCAGCAGTTCTACGCTGCCATCCTCATTTTGTTGCTCCAGCATCACATCAAAGCCCCATAACCGATGCACATGTTTCAGCACCTCTTTGCGGCCTTTATCCAGCGGCGCGCGGTTATGCGGGATATAACGCAGCGTCAGCGATCTGTCGCCACGTAAATCCACATTCCAGACCTGAATATTCGGCTCCAGGTTGCTCAGGTTATACTGTGACGACAGTTTTGATCGAATCTCCCGATAACCTTCTTCGTTATGAATGGCGGAGATCTCCAGATAATTATGCCTGTCATCATCAAGTACCGTGAAGAAACGGAAATCACGCATCACTTTTGGCGACAGGAACTGGCTGATAAAGCTTTCATCTTTAAAATCGCGCATGGCGAAGTGCAGCGTTTCCAGCCAGTCGGAACCGGCAATATCCGGAAACCAGTATTTATCTTCATCCGTGGGCGACTGACAAATACGTTTGATATCCTGGAACATGGCAAAGCCGAGCGCATAGGGGTTAATTCCGCTATACCAGGGGCTATTATAGGGCGGCTGAAATACGACATTGGTATGGCTGTGTAAAAACTCCAGCATAAAGCGTTCCGTCACTTTGCCTTCATCATACAGATGGTTCAGGATGGTGTAGTGCCAGAAGGTCGCCCAGCCCTCGTTCATGACCTGCGTCTGTTTCTGCGGATAAAAATACTGGCTGACTTTACGCACGATGCGCAGAATTTCGCGCTGCCACGGCTCGAGCAACGGGGCGTTTTTCTCCATAAAATAGAGCAGGTTTTCCTGCGGTTCAGCGGGAAAGCGGCGTGCTTCGGCGACAGTTTTTTCTTCCTCGCGTTTTGGCAGCGTGCGCCACAGCATATTCACCTGGCTTTGTAGATACTCTTCCCGGCTTTTTTGTCGCGCTTTCTCTTCCTGCAACGAGATTTTCTGCGGGCGCTTATAGCGATCGACGCCGTAATTCATCAGCGCGTGGCAGGAGTCGAGCAGTTTTTCTACTTCATCCACTCCGTAGCGTTCTTCACAGCGGGTAATGTAATTTCGGGCGAAAATCAGGTAATCGACGATAGAGCTGGCATCCGTCCAGCTCCGGAAGAGATAATTATTTTTAAAAAAGGAGTTGTGTCCGTAACAGGCGTGCGCCATGACCAGCGCCTGCATGGTGATGGTGTTTTCTTCCATCAGGTAGGCAATGCAGGGATTAGAGTTGATCACAATTTCATAAGCCAGTCCTTGTTGACCATGCTTATACAGACGTTCCGTCTCAATGAACTTTTTGCCAAACGACCAATGCGGATAGTTGATCGGCATCCCGACGCTGGAGTAGGCGTCCATCATCTGTTCGGAAGTGATGACTTCAATTTGGTGCGGGTAAGTATCCAGTTGGTAGAGTTTCGCCACGCGGTCTATCTCTGCCAGATAGACATCCAGCAGATCAAATGTCCAGTCGGGTCCATCGCTCAAACGTGTGGTGTCCTTGTTCATGGAATCAATCGTTGCCATTCGCGCACCCTCATTGTTGGCGACGCTCTCTGTATGGAGCGCCTCCTTTCAAGCATAGAACACCATGTTAAAAAACGACTTGATCGTGAAAACTTTTCTTTGCGATTTCCTCCACATTGAACGGCAAAAAATCGGGTATTGGCATCATTTTATGCTGTATAGCCATGCCGCGTAGCAGGAGATCCCAAACCAGTGGGATCGCTTGTCTTTAGGGTATATGTGAAGCACGTCACCATAAAAAAGTCATATGTTGAATAATATTTTCATCTGGGTTATCAAGATGTAATCAGAAGATTGTTCTTTTACTATTAACGGAGTGGCTATGCGAGTTGTCATCCTGGGGAGTGGCGTAGTTGGCGTGACCAGCGCCTGGTATTTGAGTCAGGCGGGGCATGATGTCACCGTCATCGATCGCGAATCCGGCCCGGCGCAAGAAACCAGCGCGGCGAATGCCGGACAAATTTCACCGGGATATGCGGCGCCCTGGGCGGCCCCTGGCGTACCGCTGAAGGCGATAAAATGGATGTTCCAGCGCCATGCGCCGCTGGCGGTGCGTCTGGATGGCACCCCGTTTCAACTGAAGTGGATGTGGCAAATGCTGCGTAACTGCGATACCCGGCATTATATGGAAAATAAAGGCCGCATGGTGCGTCTGGCGGAATATAGTCGCGACTGTCTGAAAACGCTACGCGCCGCGACCGGTATCGAATATGAAGGCCGCCAGGGGGGAACGCTGCAACTCTTCCGCACCGCGCAACAGTATGAGAACGCCACCCGTGATATCACCGTGCTGGAAGATGCCGGGGTGCCGTATCAGCTCCTGGAAGCCAGCCGACTGGCGGAAGTTGAACCCGCTCTGGCTGAGGTTGCGCATAAATTAACCGGCGGACTGCGCTTACCGAATGATGAAACTGGGGACTGTCAGCTCTTTACCCAGCGTCTGGCGCGCATGGCGGAGCAGGCGGGCGTAACCTTTCGCTTTAATACTCCCGTGGAAAAATTACTGTACGAAAATGATCAGATTTACGGCGTGAAATGCGCCGATGAGATCATTAAAGCCGATGCGTATGTCATGGCGTTTGGATCGTATTCGACGGCGATGCTTAAAGGCATTGTTGATATCCCGGTGTATCCGCTGAAAGGCTATTCATTAACCATCCCAATCGTCGAGCCAGACGGCGCGCCGGTATCGACGATTCTTGATGAAACCTACAAAATCGCTATTACGCGTTTTGATAAGCGTATTCGCGTGGGGGGAATGGCGGAAATCGTGGGCTTTAATACCGACTTACTGCAACCGCGCCGCGAGACGCTGGAGATGGTTGTGCGCGATCTCTTTCCGCGCGGCGGTCATATTGAGCAGGCCACATTCTGGACCGGCCTGCGCCCCATGACGCCGGACGGCACGCCGGTAGTAGGACGCACCCGTTATAAAAATCTGTGGCTTAATACTGGACACGGCACGTTAGGCTGGACGATGGCCTGCGGTTCAGGCCAGTTGTTAAGCGATATCTTGTCGGGTCGTACGCCAGCGATACCCTACGACGATCTGAGCGTGGCGCGATACCGTTCCGATTTTACGCCCACCCGCCCGCAACGTTTGCATAGCGCGCATAACTGATAAAGGAAGTGAAATGACCCGCCCTATACAGGCCAGCCTTGATTTACAGGTAATGAAACAAAATTTGGCTATTGTGCGCCGGGCGGCCCCAGAGGCGCGCGTCTGGTCGGTAGTGAAAGCCAACGCCTACGGCCACGGTATTGAACGCGTCTGGAGCGCGCTGGGCGCCACAGATGGTTTCGCTATGCTCAACCTTGAAGAGGCGATTACCCTGCGTGAGCGCGGGTGGAAAGGGCCGATATTGATGCTGGAGGGGTTTTTCCATGCGCAAGACCTGGAGGCGTATGACACTTATCGGCTGACCACCTGCATCCACAGTAACTGGCAGTTGAAAGCGCTGCAAAATGCGCGGCTTAACGCGCCGCTGGATATCTATGTCAAAGTCAACAGCGGCATGAACCGACTCGGTTTTCAGCCTGAGCGGGCGCAGACCGTCTGGCAGCAATTGCGGGCAATGCGCAATGTCGGTGAAATGACCCTGATGTCACATTTTGCTCAGGCCGATCATCCGGAAGGTATCGGGGAGGCGATGAGACGTATTGCGCTGGCAACAGAAGGCCTGCAGTGTGCATACTCGTTATCAAATTCGGCAGCGACGCTGTGGCATCCCCAGGCGCATTATGACTGGGTCAGGCCAGGCATTATTTTGTACGGCGCGTCGCCGTCAGGACAGTGGCGGGATATTGCCGATACCGGACTAAAACCCGTGATGACGCTGAGTAGCGAAATTATTGGCGTGCAGACGCTGAGCGCGGGTGAAAGGGTGGGCTATGGCGGAGGGTATTCTGTGACTCAGGAACAACGCATTGGCATCGTCGCGGCGGGTTATGCCGATGGTTATCCACGCCATGCGCCGACCGGGACGCCCGTGCTGGTGGACGGTATCCGTACCAGAACAGTAGGCACCGTTTCAATGGATATGCTGGCGGTGGATTTGACGCCGTGTCCGCAGGCGGGAATCGGCACGCCGGTTGAATTATGGGGCAAAGAGATTAAGGTCGATGATGTCGCCTCTGCGGCAGGCACGCTGGGCTATGAGCTACTGTGCGCCGTAGCGCCGCGCGTGCCGTTTGTGACAACGTAACCTAACTCAGGCTAAGGCGTCGACCGGTCCACCTGGGGGCGGGTCGACGTTGTCCGGCGACCTTATTCTGCTTCGTCTTCGGCGACGCGTACCCCAATCTTGCGTACCACGTTATCTTCTTTTTCAGCTACCGTCCAAATCATGCCGCCAAACTCCACCTGATCGCCGACGACCGGCGCAGCGCCCAGCAGTTGCTGTATGATTTCACCCAGGGTTTGTTGTTTATCCCGGTATTCCGTTCCTTCTTCCAGCCCGTAGATAAGCGCCACGTCGGCGAATTTCGCATTCGCTTCGAGGATAAAATCGCCAAAGAAACGCTGATCTAACGAAACCGGCGGCGACTGGCTAAACAATTTGCCCAGCGCTGGCAGATCGCGCTCCCGGCCAATCAGGCAGAGTACGTCGCCTTCCTGCAGGCGAGTGCTACCCGTGGGGTGAAACAGTTCATTATTGCGAAATAGCGCGGCAATGCGGGTTTCGTTCGGCATATGCAGGTCGCGCAACGCCGCGCCGACGCACCATTTGTCGGCGCTCAACTGATAGATGAATTGTTCCCACGGATTATCAGGATGGATGTCAAGCCCCACGCGCGATACTGGCCAGCCAACCGGAGGCACGACCACTTTGGCTCTTTTCGCCGCCCATGACAGCGATGTTCCCTGCAGGAGCAGCGACACCAGTACCACAAAGAAAGCGACATTAAAGAACAGGCGAGCGTTTTCAAGCCCGGCCATCATCGGGAAAACGGCGAGAATAATCGGCACCGCGCCGCGCAGTCCGACCCAACTGATGAAAATGCGCTCCCGAAGATTGAAGCCGCGAAATGGCAGCAGGCCGGTGAACACCGACAGTGGGCGGGCGAAGAAAATCATCCAGATGGAGAGAATAAGCGCAGGGACGGCAATCGGCCACAGATCGGAAGGCGTCACCAGCAGCCCCAGGACCAGGAACATCGCGATCTGCGCCAGCCAGGCCAGTCCGTCAAAGTTTTGCAGGATGCCGTAACGGTTGCGAATCGGGCGGTTTCCTAACAGGAATCCGCACAGATAGACCGCGAGAATGCCGCTGCCTTCAAGCGCGGTCGTCAAGGCAAAAATCAGAATACCGCCGCTGAGCGCCAGCATCGGATACAGGCCGCTGGGCAGAGAAATACGGTTGATCATCTGCTGTAGCAGGTAACCGCCGCCCAGGCCAAAAACAATACCGAGACCGAACTGCTGGATAATATGGACGGCAAACATCCAGTCCAGGCCGGTTTCATGTTTCTGGATCATCTCAATTAATGTAATGGTCAGAAAAACGGCCATCGGGTCGTTACTTCCCGATTCGATCTCCAGCGTAGAGCCTACACGTTCGTTTAGCCCTTTACCGCCAAGCAAAGAAAAGACCGCTGCGGCGTCAGTGGAACCGACTATCGCGCCGATAAGCAGACCTTCGATAAGATCCAGATGAAACAGCCAGGCGGCCATCATACCTGTTAACCCCGACGTGATCAGCACGCCGAGCGTCGCCAGCGACAGCGCGGGGCCCAGCGCTACCCGGAAAGAGCTGGCCTGGGTGCGCATGCCGCCATCGAGTAAAATAATCGCCAGCGCCAGGTTACTGACCATATAAGCGAAAGGATAATTATCGAAAGGAATACCGCCAATGCCATCCACACCCGCTAACATCCCAATGGCGAGGAAAATGACCAGAATCGGGATACCCAGTCGCGATGAGAATGAACTTAACAGGATACTGCTGGTTACAAGGATGGAACCTAAAATAAATAGACTAATAATTGTTGCAGCATCCAACGTTTTATATCTCCTGACTCACACGACTTCGTATTATTTAACATTAACATAATAACGGCCAGGGCAGCGTTTTACTTAGCCTGTCGGGGACTTTTTTTACAATTGCAGCGTAGGATGACCAGATAAAGTGAGTTGAGTCCCCTGGCGCGTATTTTTAAGCGTCGCGTTTGCCCCGATAGGGAGCGTCACCGTACGCTGTTCATGCCCGAAGTCGAGACCGGTAATCAGCGGAACGGACAGACGAGAACGTAAAAACGCGTAGACGCTCTCCAGAGAATAGCCGGCGTCATACTCGTTGGGCGCCGCGCCGCTAAAGCTGCCGAGAACGATGGCGCTCTGGCGGTTTAAAATTCCGGCGTACTCCAGTTGCAAAAGCATACGCTCCACCCGGAAAGGATGCTCATTGACATCTTCCAGCACTAAAATTCCTTTATCGATAGTCGGCATCCAGGGCGTACCGATAAGGGAAATCAACATCGCCAGATTTCCGCCCCATAAGGTGCCTTGTACGTCGCACTGAGGGCCGTCACCTTGCCACTCTACGGTAAATTGCGCCTTGCGTAGCGCCAGCCAGAAATGTTGCTCGGTGAACGTATTCAGCGTTTCGGCACCAAAATTTGCCGCCAGCATAGGACCGCTAAAGGTGATGACATTGGCCTGCGCCAGGAGCCCAGCCTGAATCGCCGTAAAATCGCTATGACCGCAAATCAGTAAGGGATTGCGCTGTTGCCTGGAGGCGAGCGACTGCCAGTCGATACGATCCAGCAAGCGGCTGGCGCCATAGCCGCCGCGAACCGGCATGACAATCGTATCCGGCGAAGTTAGCGAGGCCAGCGAATTAACATCGGCCAGCCGTTCCGCGTCCGTACCGGCAAAACGCTGATAGCGGCGACGAATCACCTCGTCATTCTCCACCTGATGGCCCGCGTCAGTCAGGCGCTGAACGCCGCGTAACGCGGCCTGTTGGTTAATACAGTAGCCCGAGGGGGCGATTAAATGAAACAGAGACATGGTAATTCCTTGCTGACAATAGAATGCAAATGTATATCATGCCGCATATATTAGGCGATGTCCCTCGTTGTGCGACGTTTCTGGATGCGCACCAGGGAGGCAACCTAAGTACCTGGCCGGGGCGGTATGACCTCTTCGGCAGATAAGTTACGGCTATAAGGATAGATGACGTGAAATTAAGATGGTTTGCTTTTTTGGTAGTAATACTCGCTGGCTGTAGCTCAAAACAGGATTACAGGAATCCGCCGTGGAATGCCGAAGTGCCTGTAAAGCGTGCGATGCAGTGGATGCCCATCAGTGAAAAAGCCGGGGCGGCATGGGGGGTTGATCCGCATTTAATCACCGCGATTATCGCCATTGAATCCGGCGGCAACCCTAACGCGGTCAGTAAATCCAATGCGATTGGCCTGATGCAGTTAAAGGCGTCGACCTCCGGGCGCGACGTTTACCGTCGCATGGGCTGGCGTGGCGAACCGACCACCAGCGAGCTGAAAAACCCTGAGCGTAACATCTCAATGGGCGCGGCGTATCTGAGCATTCTGGAAAATGGGCCGCTGGCCGGCATCAAAGATCCGCAGGTGATGCAATATGCGCTGGTCGTCTCTTATGCTAACGGCGCAGGCGCGTTATTGCGTACTTTTTCATCCGACAGGAAGAAGGCGATAGAAAAAATTAACGATCTGGATGCGGACGAGTTTTTTGAGCATGTTGTTGATAATCATCCCGCGCCGCAGGCGCCGCGCTATATCTGGAAGCTTCAGCAGGCGCTGGACGCCATGTAGTTTAGTGTGAAGATTATTCTCGCACTTTATTCGCTCTTTCTCGGGCCTCGCGCTCAAGCGAAAAAATAATCCGCTGCAACTCCCGCTCCACCGCCGGGCTAACGTTAAGGAAACGAAAGCTCAGGCGGGGAGTGGTGATCGTTTCATTTTTCCCATCAATCACCTTACGCTCGCTGATGGCGATAAGCTGGGCGTCAACGTGAAAAATCCCCCATTGCCCCATGTTCAGTTCAACCTGCGAAAAGCGCGCGCCTTCTGTTAGCCCGTCGGGGATGGCGGATTCCAGTAGCGCGCCCATGCCGCCCAGGGAAAGATCAAACAGGCGAAAACGTAACGTACGGGTGTCCGGTAGCGTGGTGACGCCGTAATAAGGCGGATACAGCGGCGCGCCAATGCGAAAATACTCCCGGCGCTGGACAAACCACAGTGACGACGGCAGGGGCGTGATAAAGGCCGGCAGCCGCTGATATTCACCTGTAACGAGTTGCGGCAACGTGAACTCGACTTTTGCGCCCTGCGTTTCTGCGATAATGGCTACCTGCCCGGCACGTAATACGGCGCTATTTTCATATTCCTGGCTGCCGTAATCTACGATGAGTTTTTCCGGGTCTACCGCCAAAATTTTACTGATGAATTGACCATGCGCCCATGAAATACGCAGTGGAACCTGATTTTTATTTAAATCCCGTAGCACGCCTAATATCGCTAATGGATTTTTTTTCAGGAACTGCTCATTGTAACCACTCACACGAAATAACCCCTGATACGCAGACTATCGTTGGGTTATCGGCATCGGTAGAAAGAACTTAATAGCGATAAATAAATTTTTATGTCCGCGAGATAAATCAGTGTTCAGAAATGCGACGCTCGACTTTGCCTATACTTAAAACGTTTTTACTGGAAAGAGGGTTTGCAAATGGGAATTATCGCCTGGATTGTTTTTGGTTTGATTGCCGGCGTTATCGCCAAATTGCTTATGCCGGGGCGCGATGGCGGGGGATTTATCCTGACCTGTATTCTCGGTATCGTCGGGGCGGTCGTTGGCGGATGGCTGGCGACGATGTTTGGTATTGGCGGCAGTATCAGCGGCTTTAATCTGCACAGTTTCCTGGTCGCCGTGGTGGGTGCGATCGTGGTGCTGGTGATTTTCCGCCTTCTGCGACGCGGCTAACCGCTGCAAAACGTGTAAGCGTTGACCCGGTCAGCGCCGGGTCAACCTACTATAAACACGCGTTACTGTGTCGCTGCAGACGGCGTTTTTGTCGGCGTTGCGCTTAACGATGCTGGACGAGTAGACGGTACGCTATCGCACGGTTTTTCCTGCGGACAAATCAGATCGAGCATTTTCAGCGTCACGCCGTTGGTCCAGCCAAAGCCGTCCTGAAGGGGATATTCGCCGCCGCCACCGCCGGTTCCGGTACTGCTGACATCATATTTTTCGACCAGTTTTTTCTCGCGATCGTAGGTGTGCTGCACATTGGTTAAAAAGCGCCAGGTGACTTCCATTGCCACGTCATCCTGCCCATAATTTTGCAATCCTTCGGCAGCGACCCATTGTAACGGCGCCCAGCCGTTTGGCGCATCCCACTGCTGTCCGCTTTTAACCGAGGTGGTAGCCAGCCCGCCAGGCTGTAGCAGATGCGCCTGGGCCGCCGCCGCCACTTTCGCGGCGCGATCTTTCGCGGCGGCGTTTACATAGAGCGGGAACAGCGCGGCAGCGGTGAGTTGGTTGCGGATTTTATTGTTCTGCAGATCGTAGTCGGCATACCAACCCTCTTTGTTATTCCACAGATGCATTTCAATGGCTTTTTGCCGTGCGTTGGCCAGCGTGTCATATTGCGAGGCTTTGGCCCGATCGCCCGCCGCAGCGCTGGCGCGGGCGAGGGTTTTCTCCAGCTGATACAGCAGAGCGTTAAGATCGACAGGGACAATCGTGGTGGTACGAATGGTACTGAGCTGCTGCGGATTATCCATCCAGCGGGAGCTGAAATCCCAGCCGGAGGCGGCGGCAGATCGGAGGTCCCGATAGATCTCCGTTGCCGGGCGGTTGGGGTTGCTTTTGGCGGTAGCGATATCTTCAACCCAGGATTCAGGGCGGGGCGTATCCCGATCGTCCCAGTAGCGGTTGAGAACGCTGCCGTCCTCCAGTTTGACGACGCGTTGGTTTTGTTGCCCTGGCTGCAATGTCTCAACGCCCTCCATCCAATAGGCGTACTCTTTTTGCAGTTGCGGCAGGTATTCTTTCAGCGCATCGTCACCTTCATGTTGCGCCAGTAACTCAACCATAAACGCAAAGAAAGGCGGCTGCGAACGACTCAGGTAGTAGGTACGGTTGCCGTTAGGAATATGCCCCCAGGCGTCAATTTCGTAACCAAAGTTCGCCACCATATCCGCCACCTTATCCCAGTGCCCGCTTTCCGCCAGCCCCAGCATCGTAAAGTAGCTGTCCCAGTAGTAAATCTCTCTGAATCGCCCACCCGGGACGACATAGGATTCAGGCAACGGCAAGAGCGAGTCCCACTTTTCGACGTTTTTAGTTGAACGGGTCAGCACCGGCCACAGGCCATCAATATGTTCACGCAATGATTGTCCGGCAGGCGGGACATATTTTTCACCCGCTTTCGGCAGGGTGAAGTTAACATCAACAAAATGACGCAAATCGAAGCCGGACTGGTTCCGCTGCATACGATAATCCGCAAGAATCATGAGCGGATCGCTATTAGGTATGGCGTCAGCAAAGGTTTTCTGATCGGGGAAGAGTTTTGCATTCTGGACATCATTAAAGAGCGGGCCAAGCAAAATATCCGGCGGCTGCGGAGTTTCAGTGTCGGAAGACGGGTCTGCGGCAGTCGCCGAAAACGATGCAAACGTCAGCAGCGTCCCTGCCAGCGCCAGTTTTATGGCTTTCTGCAGTAGAACAGAACGGCGAATCTCTGGGGGTATCATCAAGTTATCTCCTTAGCGGTGAGCCAAAGCCAACGGCATTTACCATGACAAAACCTTAGTCTACGATGACCAGATACGCGTGATTGAACCGCTATTTTGCGAACAAACAGACATTTTATTGAGACAGAATTTATCGGCGCGCGCGTGGAAAACGGGGGATACAGACAAAAAATCCACGCCGGGACGTGGATTTTAGCGTAATGATTTGTCGCCTTAACCCGGATAGATACCGCGATCTTTACGGGCCAGCAGAATGCGCTCACAGGCGACAATATAGGCTGCGGTGCGCAGAGAACAGGATTTCTCAGCCGCTTTCTCCCAGACATGGACGATAGCGTCGGTCATGATTTTGTCCATGCGCGCGTTGATCTCTTCTTCGCTCCAGAAGAAGCTGGCCATATCTTGGACCCATTCGAAGTAGCTGACGGTTACGCCGCCTGCGTTACAGACCACGTCAGGCACCACAAGGATACCACGGCTGGCCAGAACATCATCAGCATCCGGATAGGTCGGGCCGTTAGCCCCTTCCAGCACCAGCTTACACGTCAGGGCTTCCGCGCGCTGACGAGTTATCTGGCCTTCAAGCGCCGCCGGGATCAGAATATCCATCTCCAGACGCCAGAACGCATCGCTGGCGATAGTTTCCGCGCCCGGGAAACCGGCTATCTGTTTGTGTTCTGTCTGCCATGCCGTGAGCGCTTTCATGTCAATACCGGTGGCGTTAAACAGCGTTGCGGTATGATCCTGAATCGCCACGACACGGGCGCCAGCGCCTGCAAACAGACGCGCGGCTTCGCTGCCGACGTTACCAAAACCCTGAACCGCAACGCGAGCGCCTTCAACGGCGATATTCGCCCGACGCGCGGCCTCCAGCCCGCTGACGAAAACGCCGCGCCCCGTCGCTTTTTCACGACCCAGCGAACCGCCAAGATGGATAGGCTTACCGGTGACGACGCCAGTGACCGTCGTGCCATGATTCATGGAATACGTATCCATCATCCAGGCCATCACTTTACCGTTGGTGCCGACATCCGGCGCAGGAATATCTTTCTGCGGCCCGATGATAATGCCGATCTCGCTGGTATAGCGGCGGGTCAAACGCTCCAGTTCACCTTCCGACAGCGAGAACGGATCGACGCGGATGCCGCCTTTGGCGCCGCCGTACGGCAGATTCAGCGCGGCACATTTGATGGTCATCCATGCTGACAGGGCCATCACTTCATTGAGATCAACGTCAGGATGGTAGCGAACACCGCCTTTACCCGGACCTCGGGAGAGGTTGTGCTGCACGCGATATCCTTCGAAATGACGAATAGTGCCATCATCCATTTGTACCGGAATATCGACGATCAGAGCGCGTTTTGGGTGGCGCAGAGTATCCACCCAGGGGGATAACTCGCCCAGATAAGGGGCCACACGCTCGATTTGTTGCAGGTAGGTATTCCAGGCAGATGTGCTGCTATCTGAAGCGTAAGATAACTTATCCATGATAAACCTTAGTGATAAAAGTAATATGTTCTTTAATTGACCGTGGTACATAGTAGATCACACCATGTAGCGATAAATTTAACACTTTTTTAAACAATTAACTCAGATCAAAAACGGCAGGCAGTTGGATTTTCGTTATGATTTTGGATGGGAAGTGGTTAACTATCCGCTGTAAGAGGTGATATATCGCTAATTATGCAATTATTTGCTTAAATATGCGTAATATGTGCAAGGCGGCTATTTGTCATAATTATGACGCACCTCTAAAAGTAAACATTATGATAACGACATGTATCAATGTTATGTCGTCCTGTCGGCGGGGAAACGTCTCCGCCAGGCGCGTAAAAAGATAAAAATAACCGGAGTCAGACGGCGCTGGCCCCGGTTTACCTCTTTATTGTTGACGCGACTCAAGCCATACCAGCGCCAGCGTCGACAGTGAGCACATCAGCAGAATGCCGACAAACCACAGTAAATACCACATCGCTCCCGCTCCCTAATAAAGTTCATGATCGTTGCGGCGGAGGGTCTCCAGGTTGATACGCCCCAACATTTTGTAATAGCTCCATAGCGTATAGAGCAGTACGATCGGCAGAAAAATCAGCACAATCACCAGCATGATTTCGAGCGTCATCTGGCTGGAGGTGCTGTCCCACACCGTCAGGCTGGAGAGAGGACTAACACTCGACGGCATCACAAAAGGAAATAGCGTTATGCCGGCGGTAAAGATGACGCAGGCCTGGGTCAGGGAAGCGAACAGAAATCCACGAATAGTCTGACCGCGAAGGCAGGCATAGAAAGCCAGAATCGGCAGGATCATACCGAGCAACGGGATGATGAGCAGTAGCGGCGAGCCTATAAAGTGGTTCATCCATGCGCCAGGGAGTATCGCCACGCCTTTTAAGAGCGGGTTGGAAGGGCCGTTGGCATCTTGCGTGAGTAAGACAAAGCCATCAACGCCGGCCCACAGCCAGTAACCGGCCAGCAGGAAGCAGATCACGATCAGCAGCGCGCTGTGGCGGGTGGCCGACAGAGCCCGTTGACGAATAACGCCCTCCGTTTTCAACTGTAACCAGACGCCTCCTTGCATAATCACCAACGACAGGCTCAATAATCCACACAGTAGGGCAAAGGGCGAGAGTAACTGCCAGAAGGTACCAAAATAGTCAACATGAAGCTGCGGCGTGAAGGCAAACGGCACGCCTAAAAACAGGTTGCCGAACGCGATGCCGAATACAACTGGGGGAACCAGGCTGCCGATAACCAGACCGGTATCCCACAGCGCGCGCCAGCGGGCATTGGCGATTTTACCCCGATAATCAAAGGCCAGCGGGCGAAAGAAGAGGGCACACAGCACCAGGATCATCGCCACATAAAAACCGGAAAACGCGGCGGCATAGACCCGTGGCCAGGCGGCGAATAATGCCCCGCCCGCGAGAATCAACCATACCTGGTTTCCTTCCCAGTGGGCGCCCACGCTATTGATCAATACCCGGCGTTCGTCATCGTTGCGCGCTATCAGCGGGAGCAGGCAACCGACACCCATATCAAATCCGTCAGTTACCATAAATGCCACCAGGATGACGCCGATCAGCAGCCACCAAATGAACCGCAACGTTTCATAATCCAACATGATTGTCTCCTTTATCCCTGTTGTTGCGCTTGTTGTTGATGTTGCATGGCGCTCGGCCCAAGACGCGCGTACTTCTGCATCAGATAGACTTCCGCGATTAAAAACAGGGTGTAAAGTCCGAGGATAAGCCCCATTGAGAAGGCCAACTGGCCCGGCGTCAGCGCGGAGTGAGCGTACCAGGTCGGCAGAATGTCCTGAATCGCCCAGGGCTGACGGCCAAACTCCGTCATAAACCAACCGGCTTCAATGGCAATCCACGGTAACGGCAGGCTCCACAGCGTCATACGCAATACCCAGCGATGCTGGTCGATACGCATTCGCAGCGTCTGTATCAACGCAATCAACATCACCACTAACAGCAGCGAACCGCAGCCGACCATAATACGGAAACTCCAGAACACCGGCGCCACCTGAGGAATAGCGCCACGCTGGGCCGCACGATACTGCTCCGGCGTCACATGGTTCATATCCGGGGCATATTTCGCCAGCAGAATGCCGTACCCCAGATCGCCCTCAACGGCGTGAAACGCATTCAGTACCTGCGGCGAGCGATTGCCTTGCGCTATCTCCTGCATGAGTAGCCAGGCCTCCCGGCCACGCTTCAGGCGCGGCAGAGCGTCGTCCATCAGGTTTTTTAACCCCGGAACTGGCGTATCCAGCGAATGGGTGGCCAGAATACCCAGCAGAGCAGGGATCTTCACGGCAAACGCATTACGCTCCTGTTCCTGCTGCGGCCAGGCAATCAGATGAAACGGCGCGGGCGCGGGTTCGGTTTGCCATTCGCCTTCCATCGCCGCCAGTTTCACCGGCTGAATTTGGGCGACCTCGTAGGCCGAACTGTCGCCCAGTTGCAGGGTTCCCAGAATGGCCAGGGTGCCGAATACTGAGCCGATAGCAAACGAGCGCAAGGCCACCTCACGCTCGCGGCCACGTAGCAGATACCAGGCGCTGATGGACATAATAAACATGGCGCCGGTGACATAACCGGACATGACGGTATGGACGAATTTCACCTGGCTCACCGGGTTAAAGACCAGATCGCTGAAGCTGCTCATTTCCATCCGTAACGTATCGATGTTGAAATGAGCGCCGGTAGGATACTGCATCCAGCCATTGGCATTCAGAATCCATAATGCTGAAATATTGGAGCCGAAGGCCACCAGCCAGGTGACCAGCAGGTGTTGGTATTTATTCAGCCGCTGCCAGCCGAAAAAGAACAGACCGACAAAAGTGGATTCGAGAAAGAAGGCCAGTAACGCTTCCATCGCCAGCGGCGCGCCGAAAATATCGCCCACATAGTTGGAATAGAGCGACCAGTTAGTCCCGAACTGAAACTCCATGGTCAGGCCGGTAGCCACACCGAGAGCAAAATTGATCCCGAAGAGCTTGCCCCAGAAACGCGTCATATCGCGGTAGACGGTTTTCCCCGTCACCACATAGATCGTCTCCATGACGGCCAGCAAAAAAATCAGCCCAAGCGTAAGAGGAACAAATAAAAAGTGATACAGCGCGGTCAGCGCAAACTGCCAGCGCGATAAGTCAATGACATCCCACATGCTAACTCCTGTAGGCAGAAAGAGAGTAAAAAGCTAATCAGTACCGGACACCGGTGACGTTCCTGTTGAGAGCCCTAGCGCGTCTCCAGCCATCGGCAGACTTCATCCAGGCGCTGGCGCGAATCGGCCAGATCTTCCGGGGCCGCCAGTACCAGCTCCGGCAAAGGACAAATCTCATAGCTATCGAGCAACGGCCCTTTAAGGGCGTCCAGACAGCGCACATGCCAGAGATGGCGCAATGCTGTGGCGTTGATTTGGCTTTCGCCATACCCGGAGATGCGAATCTGGATGTTCCCGTGTCCGCATAAACGCGCCAGAAAAAGACGATCGGCCTCGCTGAGCGGCAGTTGGGTCAAATTGATGCTGTGAGGTTGCAACGCCGGATCGCGTACGTGCGCCAATAACTCATGGGCCAGCGGCAGTCCATTCATCAGGCCAGCGACAGGCGGAGGCAGCAGAGAGTCGTCAGGCAGCGTATCGGCGGTAGCCGCTTGCCATAATGTCAGGGGCGCGCTACCCGCTTCCAGACGATCCGTCAGCAGACGTCGGTTATGCAGATGGCGTACCCGCCACAGGCCGCAGAAGATGGTCTCCTGGATCTCGCTTTCACTCCCGTCCGGATGCTGAATGCGTACCGAGACTTCGCCTTCGCCCAATAACGTATTGAGGAATGAGAGATCATCGGCATTCAGGGGAGATAACTCCCATCCCAGCACGTCGCCGACTTCCGGAATGCGCCGGGCAAGCTGACCTCGCAGATCGGTCAACAATGCCATCACCGCCGGGCTGTGAGCGCAGTGCTCCAGCGCCACCATACTTGGGTCGCCATTGACCTGACAGGTGAGCGGTAGGGGATTCATCGAGAAACTGGCGTCATCAGGCTGCGTACCTGGCCCCAGCAGATGAAAAAAGGCGTTGCTCATTGTGCTGTCTCCTGCGCTGCGGGAGTGTCAACCATCGAACGCATCAGCGTGAGCAGTTCAGCCCAGGGATGAATGCCGCTGAGAGCGCCGCGTAGCTCGCCGTCTGTAAAAACTAACGTCGCCGGAAACCGACGAACATTAAAGCGATCGCCGATAGCTTCGCTTTGTTCAAGGTCGGCCACCGCCACCTGCCAGTCAAACTGCGGGAACTCACGCAGGAGTTCGGCGATCATCACCGGGTTATCGCTGACTTCCGGCGTACGCCGCGGATCGCTACTTAACAGGATGACGCCATCTCCAACCAGTTTGATCCAGTCGTCTACCGTGGAAGCCTCTACCGGTTGCCATCCACGGGTTAACAGGCGTTGCCATAGCGCAGAGAACGGGGTGTCATTCGCCACTTCTTTTGCCCTCCAGACGTGTCTGATACTGACGTATGCGCACTCCCTCATAATTTTCCATCGACAGGCATTTATAGTTCAGGCAGCGTGCGACCTCGTTTGCCTGCGGTACGATCCCCCAGGTGGCCAGTTGCGCCAGGGCGGCCTGTTCCGCCGCCGGTAGCTGGCCGCGAGCTATTTCGCTCAGGCTACCGCCATAGTCGTCCAGTTGCGCCGGTTGCAGACCGACCAGCGCTATGTGACAGGGCAGATGCCCGCGGATGTCGGCCAGCGCCAGAACTTCGGAAAAACTGTTTTGATGCAGACTCATTTTTTTGGCGCTGAGATACGCGGGGATTTTCTCGCCGGCATAGGTTCGCAGGCTGCCCGGCGCCAGGCCGTAATCGATCGCGTCAAGGAGCAGGAGATGGCTGGCTTGCTCTACATAACCTAACAGGTTTAGCCCTTGCGTACCGCCGTCCACAATTTCTACCTCTTCAGGCCAGTGATATCGGGCATACAAACGCTCCGCGACCCGGATACCGAATCCTTCATCGGCCCACAGCAGGTTTCCTAACCCCATCACCACTACGCGTTGCGCATTCATGAGGTCTCCTTGTCGTGTGGTTTGGGGAATTTGTGGCTGCGATAGCCATTGATCATGGTGGAGATCACCGTATCGTCGGACATAATGTCTTCCCGGATAGCGAGGTAAACGTGCCCGACGATGAAGGCGGCGATTAGCCACATGCCCAGTCGGTGCCAACTGTGAATATCGATGGAGTTGCCGCCGGTCCAGTAGAAAAATTCAACTACATAGCGGAACGGCGCAAAGATGGCGTACTGGCTATGCTCGCCAAACAGAGCGAAACCGGTGAGGATCATAAATACCGACAACAGGAAATAGCCGAACATCGCGGCCTGCGCGACAGGGTTATGTCCGATGTCGCTCCCCGGTTTTTTCTCCAGAAACAGATACCAGCGGACCACGGAGAAAGCGCCTTGCCACCAACTGCGACGCCAGACCGGGACGATAAACAGCTCTCGCGAATAGCGGTTGCCGACACAGGCCCAATAAATCCGCCCCAGCAGTAACACGGTAAAGATCATCGCGGCGGCAAAGTGGATCAGCCGGATATAGCCCATGTAAAACAGATAGGTCGCCTCGCCACTCACCGACGGCAGCGGTCGGCCAATGAAGTAGCCTGTTACCATCAGTACCAACATGCAGGCCACCGTTAGCCAGTGCCACAGGCGTACCGGCGCTTCAAACACATAGTGGCTGACGGCAGTATCACGCGCCTCCCCGACGCGTGGAGATAGCTTTCCAGTCATCGTTCTTTTCCTTAACGCTTAGCGTACCTGGACGGCAATCAGTTCGCTGCCGTCGTCGCCGAGCACGTGGGTTGAACAGGCGAGGCAGGGGTCGAAGCTGTGCAGCGTCCTCAGGATTTCTAACGGTTGGTCGGGAATCGCCATTTGCGTTCCCATCAATGCCGCTTCATAGGCGCCGATCTGTTTTTTAGGATCGCGCGGGCTGGCGTTCCAGGTGGTGGGAACCACGCACTGATAGAGTTCAATCTTCTGATCGCGTATTGACGCCCAGTGTCCCAACGCTCCGCGAGGCGCTTCGGTAAAACCGATGCCGCGGCAGTGCTGCGGCCAACTGGCCGGTTCCCATTTCTCGGTATTGGCGGTGGCCAGGTCGCCGTTTTTCAGGTTGGTCATAAGCCTGTCGAAAAAATACTGCAGCTTACCGACGGCCCATTGCGCTTCGTGCGCGCGGCATAAAATACGGCCAAGCGTAGACTGGATACCGGAGAGCGGCAGTTTAAGGGCGGACATCATGCGATCTACCGACTCTATGGTGGCGGCGTCCCCTTTGTGGTACGCGATAAGTGTTCGGGCAAGCGGGCCGACTTCCATGGCATGACCCCGCCAGCGCGGCGCTTTAATCCAGGAGTAACGTTCCTGCTCGTTGAGCTGCTGGATATGCGTATCGCTGCCTTTGACATCACCCGGGTTGTACCAGGGATCGGTAATGCCGTCAAAAGGATGACGCCCCAGCCGATCGTCCGGATAGCGGTACCATGCGTGATCCACAAACTCCTGTATCTGCTGCGGATCGGCCAAATCTACCGGCATGACATTTTTAAAATCGCCATTGACCACCGCGCCGCCCGGCATTAACAGGCTTTGCTGGCTGAAGTCGTTGGCAATGTCCGGAAATGCGCCGTAACTCAGCACGCATTTATCCGACAGACCGGTGCCAATTTGACTCCATGCTTTATTGAACTGGCCGATAGCCAGCGCGTCCGGAACCATCACGTTGTTAATGAAGTCGGCGGTGCGGGTGATGATCGACTGCACCAGGTTGAGGCGCTCCATATTGATAGCCCCGACCGCGCCGCTTTGATCGAGATTGATCGCGCACGGCATCCCGCCGACGATCCAGTTAGGATGGGGGTTCTTACCGCCAAATATGGTATGGATTTTGACGATCTCGCGCTGGAAGTCGAGGGCTTCAAGATAGTGGGCAAAACCCATCAGATTAGCCTCTGGCGACAGTTTGTACTGTGGATGTCCCCAATAGCCGTTACGGAATATCCCAAGCTGGCCGCCATCGACAAATTTCTTCAATCGATTTTGTACGTCAAAGAAGTAGCCCGGCGATGACATCGGCCAGGAGGAAAGGCTTTGTGCCAACTGCGAGGTGGCGCGCGGATCGGCTTTCAGCGCATTCAGGACATCAATCCAGTCCATGCCGGCTAACTGATAAAAATGGACCAGATGATCGTGGCACCACAACGTAGCCAGCATGATGTTACGTATAATATTGGCGTTATCCGGTACCTGGATACCAATCGCATCTTCGATAGCGTACACCGATGCCAGAGCATGTACCCCGGTACAGACACCACAAATACGTTCAACAAACGCCCAGGCGTCACGCGGGTCACGGCCTTGCAGAATGATCTCCAGCCCGCGGAACATCGTGCCGCAGGAAACGGCATTGGTAATGACGTTTTGCTCATCAATGTTCACTTCGCAGCGCATATGCCCTTCGATGCGGGTAATCGGGTCCACGATCAGACGACGGCCGGCGTCGTTAACGGTATAACCCTGGGTTTGATACTGGTTACTCATGCCTGTTTATCCTCATTGTCCGGCTGTTGTTCGGCTTGCGCTAACTGTTGTTTGTGGCGTTTACGTTGGTTGAGCGCGCTGGCGACAGCGTGACCGCCAACGCCCGCCGCGACCACGCCCAGCGCGGTCAGCCCCACCGTATCGGCGGTTGAATGGGTACCCATCTGGGGAATATCCACCACGCGGCTATAAAACGAGCCGCGATCCCAGAAACCATTTTCTGAACATCCCAGACATCCGTGACCGGACTGGATAGGAAAGGAGACGCCGTCATTCCAGCGTGTGGAGGAGCAGGCGTTATAGGTGGTTGGTCCTTTACAGCCCATCTTGTACAGGCAGTATCCCTTGCGGGCGGCGTCATCATCCCAGCTCTCGACAAATTCACCGGCGTCAAAATGGGCGCGGCGGTAGCATTTATCGTGGATACGTTGACCGTAGAACATTAGTGGACGGCCCATGCGATCGAGCTCCGGCAGACGATCAAACGTCACCATATAGGTGATAATGGCGCTCATGACATCCGGGATTGGCGGACATCCAGGGACCTTCACGATCGGCTTGTCGGTGATCACTTTATCGATAGGCGTTGCCTGGGTCGGATTGGGGCGGGCGGCCTGGACGCAACCCCAGGAGGCGCAGTTTCCCCAGGCAATAATAGCGCTGGCACCCGCGGCGGCTTTCTTCAGTTTTTCAATAAACGGGCGGCCGCCGCTGATACAGAACATTCCTTGCTCTCCTAACGGCGGATTGCCTTCCACCGCCAGAATGTATTTCCCGGCGTAGCGAGTGGTGATATCGTCAAAGACTTCTTCGGCCTGTGCGCCGGCGGCGGCCATCAGGGTGTCGTCATAATCGAGGGAAATCAGCGAGAGGATCACATCTTTGGCTAGCGGGTGCGAGGAACGGATAAAGGATTCGGTACAGCAGGTGCATTCCAGTCCATGAATCCAGACCACCGGAATCCGCGGTTTATTCTCCAGCGCCCAGGCGATCTTTGGCGTCATTCCGGCGCCCAGTCCCAGCGATGTGGCGGCAAGGCTACAGAATTTGAGAAAGCTGCGTCGGGTCACTCCCTTACGACGCATGGCTTGATAAAAGGTCTCCTCGTTATTCATAACGCGTATTTTTTCTCCTTTTTGCACCACGCTCCGCCAGGGGCATAAGGCGCTTTTGCGGGTCCGTTGACGTTCCGCCAGCAAGGCAAATCATTGTGTTACGCGCGAGCGCGGAAACGAGCCAGATTCACTTTGCACCGGCGTATATCGCCAGAAATAATGTGAAAAAAGCGTATCGGATTAACGATAAGAAACAATGTGAAGTGTGTGGGTATAGCTTATAGCGGTATATTTATACCCATTATCGGTTTTTCGGCGAAAGGGCCGTGGCGGGGAAGGACGGTTGAGCTTGTTCCAGGATGAGGTTTCAGCGAGTGACCTCGGGTAGATTTAGCCTGGTCTCGCCATTTCAGGATACGTAAGTTGACGCAAAAGGAGGGAGGATTTGATGTCATCGTTAAAAGAAGCATACTTCGTGAAGATTTTTATATAAAATAGTGATGCTGGTTTTAAAGGAATGCAAAAAAGAGACCGTTTGAAAGAGGGCGTCCCATGAAAAATAACATCAGATTTGACTTGTCCGATTATTTGATTCATTTTTTTCGGGACGTTGATTTAGAGACCGGTAGCCATATTTATTTGCCTGAACACTGTGGTTTTAATAATCAGCACCACGCCTGTTTCATTGATGCTAAATATTTACTTCGATTATCTTTACGCAGTCATAAAATTTTCTCGTCCTGGTCATACCGAAATGGGCAACGAACCGTATATGGTGACTCCCCGGTGGTATGCTTTACAGATATGCCGATTGCGGCTTATTTAGAAACTGGTGTTCGCCGATTAGAACGAAATGAAAAAATCGGTTTATATGCAATCGTTTTACCTAAAGAGCAAATGTTTAATTATGGGGCAAGGCCAGTCATATATGGGTTGGATGAGCATAACAATGCTCGATGCTCGCAAGGCAGAAACGGGGAACGTATTCTTGATGAAACGGCTCTTCCTTTGATTGAACAATATAGATATGTTACTTATGTTCCAGGTAAGGTTGACTGGACGCATGAACGCGAATGGCGATGGCCATATCGTGGCGATATTAAAAATTTCCTTAATCATATTAAAGAGTATGGTATTCCAGAAAACATTGAAAGTACCCCAGGGTTTGATTTTAAATCAAGCGAAATAAGTGGTGCGGGAATAATCGTCCCGTTTGCAGAAGATATCCCTACCGTAGCTCACGATATTTTAACTTTAATTGACCGGGGTGTAATTGGAAGAAATACTTTCAAATTCATTATAGCTGTAGAGAGTTTACAATCATGGACCCAGCTCTCGGAACCGGGCGCGTTACTGTCTTGTATTAATGATAATACTTTCGGATTTGAATCTTTTTTTGATTTATCTGCATCTAAAGTAAAAAATTATGCTGATTCTATCAATGATTATGTAAATGAATTATATTCAAAAAAAGATTTTCTAAATGATAGTTATGCAATGGAATTTGGAAATGCCTGGGTCTGGATTCATGATAACCAATCCCAGGTGGTACGGGCGTTACTGCAGGCTGGAATGATCGAGGTTAATAAAGAAGGGCGGTACTTATTAGATGTTAATTTGGCTTTTGTCGATTGGCCATTAGGAAGGAAACAAGCTTTCGCAAGTCATGTTGCGGGATGGCTGAAACATCGTTTTAATATCGACGCGGGAGGGTACTCCGTTCAGGGAAAAGATCATTATGATGCGATCCCAAGTTATGAGACGCCGCTAAAGGACCAGCATCCTTTTTATAATCATACAGTGAATGTCGACTGGTAATTAAGAAAAGAACTTACCCTGTAAGATCTGCGTTAATTTAACGCATTGATTTTTATAGATGAATGAAAGAAATTAGAGGCTATTATAAAATAATTATTTAGCTCATCGTATAAGTAACTTACACAACTGTCGTGAGTTGTATTACTTTCAGCGCTACCTAACCTTTTATCGAAAGATGGATTTCCAGCTCTTCTAAAAGGCTCATTTTTAGTCGCGTTTCTACGCTCTCATCTGAGATACTATAAGAGATAAAATCCACGCCATTGCGTGGATTTTATAGTGTTTCACCGCTGTCATGAGGTTCAATGAAACCTCATGAGACAACAAATGTTATTTAGACGTTGAACAGGAAGTTCATTATATCGCCATCTTTAACGATGTAATCTTTGCCTTCCGCTCGCATCTTACCGGCTTCTTTCGCGCCTTGTTCACCTTTATAGGTAATAAAGTCGTCAAAGGCGATAGTTTGGGCGCGGATAAAGCCTTTTTCGAAGTCGGTATGGATTTTACCTGCTGCCTGCGGCGCGGTTGCGCCAACCGGAATGGTCCATGCGCGAACTTCTTTCACCCCGGCGGTAAAGTAGGTCTGGAGGTTCAGCAGGCGATAACCTGCGCGAATAACGCGGTTCAGCCCCGGTTCTTCCAGACCCAGTTCAGCCATAAATTCGTCGCGCTCGTCATCATCCAGCTCAGCAATATCAGCTTCGACGGCGGCACACACCGGAACCACGACCGAACCTTCTTTGGCGGCGATTTCGCGAACCTGGTCCAGATACGGGTTATTTTCAAAACCGTCTTCATTGACGTTAGCGATATACATCGTCGGCTTCAGCGTCAGGAAGCTTAAATAACGGATAGCCGCTTTATCTTCGTCCGTCAGGTCCAGCGAACGCAGCATCCCCGCTTCGGCCAGGTGCGGCAGGCATTTTTCCAGCGCGGCCAGTTCCGCTTTGGCGTCTTTATCGCCGCCTTTGGCTTTCTTCTGTACGCGATGGATAGCGCGCTCGCAGGTATCGAGGTCAGCCAGCGCCAGTTCGGTATTGATAACATCAATATCTTCTGCCGGATTTACTTTACCCGCCACGTGGATGATATTGTCGTTCTCAAAGCAGCGAACCACGTGACCGATAGCTTCGGTTTCACGGATATTGGTCAGGAACTGGTTACCCAACCCTTCGCCTTTGGACGCGCCTTTTACCAGACCGGCGATATCCACGAACTCCATCGTGGTTGGTAGAATGCGTTGCGGTTTAACAATCTCAGCCAACTGGTCCAGACGCGGATCGGGCATCGGCACGACACCGGTATTCGGTTCGATAGTGCAGAACGGAAAGTTTGCCGCTTCAATACCGGCTTTTGTCAGCGCGTTGAACAGGGTGGATTTCCCGACGTTGGGCAGACCGACGATACCGCATTTGAATCCCATGATTTAACTCACCTTAATATCTTAATAATCAACCTGTTATAGAAAACAGATTGCAGAAATGGAAATAACTTCGCCTATTATACACGGCGTGCGGCAAAAATGCCGCACATCACTGGTTATTGCGCCTTAAAGGTATGCAAACGGCTTGTTGCTTTGGCCAGACCCTCTTTGAACCACAATTCCGTACAGCGTGCCGCTTCGTCAATGGCCTCATCAATTAATTTTTGTTCAGAAACAGGGGGTTTACCCAGCACGAAACCAACAACTTTATTTTTATCGCCTGGATGACCAATTCCAACGCGTAAGCGGTGAAAGTTGGGATTATTGCCCAGCTTGCTGATGATGTCTTTCAGGCCATTGTGGCCGCCGTGGCCGCCGCCAAGTTTAAATTTCGCCACGCCCGGAGGGAGATCCAGCTCGTCGTGAGCGACCAGAATTTCGTCCGGCTGAATACGGTAAAAACTGGCCATTGCCCCAACTGCTTTACCACTGAGGTTCATGAACGTGGTGGGTACCAGCAGGCGAACATCTTCCCCTTCCAGCGTGATGCGTGAGGTATAACCAAAGAATTTAGGCTCTTCACGCAACGGCGCGCGCAGGCGCTCCGCCAGTAAATCGACATACCATGCGCCTGCATTGTGTCGCGTCGCGGCATATTCCGCGCCGGGATTCGCCAGACCAACAATCAATTTAATTGCCACGTTTTTTGTCCTGAGTAGATCCATAACTGGCGCGTAGTTTACTGTCTGTCTGCCCGCTTGACAAAACACAGCGACACTCTGAAGTAAATTAAATAATTGCCAGCATTGATTATTAAAAATGTAAACTGTTCAGAGTGTTATTTGTAAAGTTTTGTTAAATGAAACTTTACATTTGTGATCACACCCGCACTTACAAATGGAAGTGTTGTCTATACTTTACACATAAAGTTTAGGGGGATTTCCTAAAAACAACCCAAAAGTTCCGGAGGTGACATATGAAACGCAAAAACGCTTCGTTATTCGGTAACGTGCTGATGGGGTTGGGGCTGGTCGTGATGGTTGTCGGCGTGGGTTACTCTATTTTAAACCAACTGCCGCAGTTTAATTTGCCGCAATTTTTTGCGCATGGCGCAATACTGAGCATTTTTGTCGGGGCAGTTCTTTGGCTGGCAGGGGCTCGTGTAGGGGGGCATGAGCAGGTGAGCGACAAATATTGGTGGGTACGTCACTATGACAAACGTTGCCGCCGTAGCGACAATCGTCGTCATAGCTAACCGGTTCAGGCCCGGTAAGCGTTATCGCCACCGGGCATTGTCCATTAACTGAGTAAATCCGCTAACGCCTCCGTCCTGTTCGGGAAGAAGGTCAGACGCCCAGGAATAGGTTTGATACCGGCACGCGCCATTGTGCGCAGCGGTTGGAACTCCAGGTTACTGATACGCAATTCGCAACCCTCCGGCAGACGCTTCACAAAACGCTGAAAAGCATCAAGCCCGCCTGCATCCAGTACAGGCACTGCGTCCCATTTCAGAACGACGATACGTTTGCCCTTAATACGTGATTCAAGGTCGGTAAACAGCCCTTCCGCTGCGGCGAAAAAGAGCGGCCCGATAACACGCAGCACCAGCACATCATCAGGCACATCGACATTGACCGGCGCAAGTCGAGTCATACGCGCAATACGGCGCATAAACAGCAGGGAAGCAAGGACAATCCCCACGCTGATGGCGATGACCATATCAAACAGAACCGTTAATGACATGCACAGCAGCATAACGATGATGTCGTCTTTCGGCGCATGGCGTAACAGATCCACCACTTTATGGGCTTCACTCATATTCCATGCCACCATCAGCAGTAGCGCCGCCATCGCGGAAAGTGGTAGCCAGGAGAGTAGCGGGGCTAAGACCAGTAGCGCCAGAATAACCAGGATAGCGTGAATTACCGCTGAGACGGGAGAGGTCGCGCCAGCGCGGACGTTGGCGGCAGAGCGGGCAATCGCGGCGGTGGCGGTGATGCCGCCAAAGAACGGCGCGACCATATTCCCCAGCCCCTGGCCGATAAGTTCGCTGTTAGCTTTATGTTTGGTGCCGGTCATGCCGTCCAGCACGACGGCGCAGAGCAATGATTCGATTGCCCCCAGCATTGCCATCGAGAAGGCCGCTGGCAGCAGCGCGCGCAGTGAATCCCAGCTTAGCGTGAAATCGGAGCCAGGAAGACTCCACGGCAGCATCAGTTGCGGCAGGAGCTGCGGGATGCCGTTGCCCTGAGTGCCGTCAGCCAGAACGTAATGGAACTGTGAGCCGATAGTCGCCACATTGCCGCCCAGCAGATTAACGATCCCCATCACGGCGCAACCGGCCAGTAGCGCGGGAAGATGTCCTGGCAGACGAATACCGAGACGCGGCCAGAAAATCAACGTTCCCAGCGTTACCACGCCAATAGCGGCATCGCCAATATTGACGGTGGGCAACGCCATAAACAGCGCGCCGACTTTCTGCAAATAGTGCTCTGGCACATGTGCCATCTGCAGACCAAGAAAATCTTTAATCTGCATGGTACCGATGGTAATACCAATCCCTGAGGTAAAACCCAACGTGACCGACACCGGGATATATTCAATCAATCGCCCCAGTCTCGCCAGGCCGAAAAGGATCAGGAAGAAGCCCGACATCAGCGTGGCGACCAGTAGGCCCGCCAGACCAAACTGTTGCGACACCGGATACAAAATCACCACAAACGCGGCGGTAGGGCCGGAAACGCTAAAGCGCGAGCCGCCGGTTAGCGCGATCACGATCCCGGCGACAGCGGAGGTATAGAGGCCATACTGCGGCGCAACGCCACTGCCAATTGCCAGCGCCATCGCCAGCGGGATAGCAATAATCCCGACGGTGATCCCGGCTATCACATCACGGGTGAACCGGGAGGCGGTATATTTTTCTTTCCAGCAAGCATCGATGAGAGCGCGGAAAGGCATCACATGTGAGGAAAATAATTTGTTCACAATAATGTTTCATCCATGAGCGCATCATCTGTCAACTAAATGGCAGGTGAAGGAGGCATAAGTCATACAAAAGGGTGTTACAGACAAAAAAACCCGCCGCAGCGGGTTTCAGATCCAGGTTCGATCAATGCTCGAACATGGCGGAAATCGATTCTTCGTTGCTGATACGGCGAATCGCTTCGGCCAGCATACCTGACAGGGTCAAGGTACGCACGTTCGGCAGCGCTTTGATTTCGTCGGTCAGCGGAATGGTGTCGCAGACAACGACTTCATCAATGACGGAGTTGCGCAGGTTGTTTGCCGCATTGCCTGAGAAGATCGGGTGCGTCGCGTAGGCAAACACGCGTTTAGCGCCACGTTCTTTCAATGCTTCTGCTGCTTTGCACAGAGTACCGCCGGTATCGATCATATCATCAACCAGCACGCAGTCACGGCCAGCGACGTCGCCGATGATGTGCATCACCTGAGAAACGTTCGCGCGCGGACGACGTTTATCAATGATAGCCATATCGGTATCGTTCAGCAGCTTAGCGATAGCGCGGGCACGAACCACGCCGCCAATATCCGGGGAAACCACGATCGGGTTATCCAGATTCAGTTGCAGCATATCTTCGAGCAGGATTGGGCTACCGAACACGTTATCAACCGGAACGTCAAAGAAGCCCTGGATCTGTTCAGCATGCAGATCTACGGTGAGAACGCGGTCAACGCCGACGCTGGACAGGAAGTCAGCGACAACTTTTGCGGTAATCGGCACACGGGCGGAACGTACGCGACGGTCCTGACGTGCATAGCCAAAGTAGGGGATAACGGCGGTGATACGACCTGCGGAAGCACGACGCAGGGCATCAACCATAACGACCAATTCCATCAGGTTGTCGTTGGTTGGGGCACAAGTGGACTGGATGATGAAAATATCACCACCGCGTACATTTTCGTTGATTTGTACGCTGACTTCGCCGTCGCTAAAGCGACCTACGGCGGCGTCGCCGAGAGAAGTGTACAGGCGGTTGGCAATACGTTGTGCTAGTTCCGGGGTGGCGTTACCAGCAAAAAGCTTCATATCAGGCACGAGAAGAACCTCAGGCATGCGTCCATTGGTGGAAAGAATCTGCCGAAAACTGTGCGGGCCAGGCAAAATCCTATCCAGGCGGTGTATTAAAGAGCGCGATGCAACGTCTGGAACAAGGTGACGTTGTCACCGAAGCTCAGCTTGCCCGGCTTACTCGTCTTCATTCACGTTTCATGTGCGCTGGTATCGATGCCTCACACCGGTCAAATACGGCATATATGACCGGCGATTCGTCATTTCGCCATCTTCCTGAAACCCGAATGCGTTAGAGTAACTCTCGATGCAATGGGGAGAGGTTGACACCCTTCGCCACAAAAGCATTGAGCCATTCCGGGGCTTGCTCAAGCACCTGGCGAGCACAAGACTCTGTATCGAATTCAGCAAAGACACAGGCCCCTGTCCCAGTCAGGCGCGACGGCGCGTATTCTAACAGCCAGGAAAGCGCCGCATCAACCTCGCGAAAACGTTTTCTTGCGATAACCTCGCAATCATTGCTGAATTCACATTTTAGTAACGTATCTATTGACCTTTTTGGCGTATTGCGCGGCAATTGAGGATCTTTAAAGATAACCGGTGTCGGAATGCTTACGCCAGGGTGCGCGACCAGATACCATTTTTCCGGCGGATTCACTGGCGTTAATATTTCGCCTACGCCTTCGGCAAACGCGGCGTGGCCACGAACAAAGACCGGGACGTCGGCGCCGAGCGTCAGGCCGAGCGTCGCCAGTTCATCAATGGAAAGCCCGCATTGCCAAAGATGATTGAGCGCCACCAGAACGGTCGCGGCGTTAGATGAGCCGCCGCCCAGACCGCCGCCCATGGGAAGGCGCTTCTCAATGCTGATATCCGCGCCGCTTCCGGCGGGCAGGCGTCCACTCTCCGAGGCGGCTTTCATCAACAGCCGCGCGGCGCGGACGATCAGGTTGTCTTCATTTTCAACGCCGGTAACCGGCGTTAATAAATGGATTTCGCCATCGTGACGCGGTTCGATGTGGAGTGTGTCGCCATAATCCAGAAACTGAAACAGCGTCTGCAGCGTGTGGTAGCCGTCTGCACGCTGTCCGGTGATATATAAAAACAGGTTTAATTTTGCCGGAGAAGGCCAATGGGTCATCATTTCACAATCCAGTTATCCATTTTCAGCTTAATGCGCTGACTGCCGTCTGAAAGCTCCATATTGGCAGGCATGGCAGGCTGCGTTTTGCTGTCATAGCCACCGTAAACCACTTTCCAGTTTTTACCATCCTGGCGGTAGTTCACTTCGCTCAGGCGGTACTGGTCGTCCAGTTTGTAGTCAGTGGCATCGCCAGGCAGACCGAGGATCCACTGCCGCAGGCTGTTTAACGGAATCGGCATCCCGGTGAGTTTGCCGATCATCTCTTCGGCGTCATCGGCGGTATAACGCTGGCCTTTGTTATCCACCAACTGGACGTTGCCCGGCTGGGCGTTAAGCTCCAGCTCGGTGCTGCCCAGCGGGTTGGTAAGCAGCAGGCGGTAGCGATCCTGTCCGGTCTGTTGCCAGAAGAAGCGCGCATAGACTTTCTGATCATCTGAGATGTAAGCAAAGGCGCCGCGCGTCTGGTATTGATTCAGATGACGCACCTCTTGCTGATGCTGGCTCCACTGAGGGGAATCCGGGCTCTTGCCCGGGCCTTTATGCCCAGGAAGCGTACAGGCGGTGAGAACCAGGCTTGCTAACGGCAGTAGACGAATCAGGCGAAAATCGGGCAGGGTCATAGTGATGACGAATCCTTGTGATACGGTGCAATAATTGCCTGATGGCGTTACGCTTATCAGGCCTGAAAACTGAACCTGCAGGCTGTAAAAACGTTCGCGCCGCGATTCGGCAAATTTTTGCTATCGGTTACAGTTATAGCCTTTAATGCTAGCGCCGCCTGGTGACATCGTCTACTTTCAAGTTGTCTTAAATCATCAAATTAGCGAGCGCTGCCAATTACTCCAAAAGGGGGCTCTCTCTTTTATTGACCACGCGCATCCTGTATGATGCAAGCAGACTAACCATATCAACGCTGGTACTACTCCCGCAGACATGACCCTTTTAGCGCTCGGTATTAACCATAAAACGGCACCTGTATCGCTGCGAGAACGCGTAACGTTTTCGCCGGACACGCTTGATCAGGCGCTGGACAGCCTGCTTGCGCAGCCAATGGTGCAGGGCGGGGTCGTGCTGTCAACCTGTAACCGTACAGAGCTGTATTTGAGCGTGGAAGAGCAGGATAACCTGCAGGAAGCGCTGATCCGCTGGTTATGCGATTACCATAACCTGAACGAGGACGATCTGCGCAACAGTCTGTACTGGCATCAGGACAATGACGCCGTCAGCCACCTGATGCGCGTCGCCAGCGGTCTGGATTCACTGGTGCTGGGCGAACCGCAAATCCTCGGTCAGGTGAAAAAAGCGTTTGCGGATTCGCAAAAAGGCCACCTTAACGCCAGCGCGCTGGAGCGAATGTTTCAGAAGTCGTTTTCCGTCGCCAAGCGAGTGCGGACTGAAACCGATATCGGCGCCAGCGCCGTCTCCGTCGCGTTTGCCGCCTGTACGCTCGCTCGCCAAATCTTCGAATCGCTGTCGACGGTCACTGTACTGTTAGTTGGCGCGGGTGAAACTATTGAACTGGTGGCGCGCCACCTGCGCGAGCATAAAGTACAAAAGATGATTATCGCCAACCGAACCCGCGAGCGCGCGCAAGCCCTGGCGGATGAGGTTGGCGCTGAGGTTATCTCGCTCAGCGATATCGACGCCCGCTTGCAGGATGCCGATATTATCATCAGTTCGACCGCCAGCCCGCTGCCGATTATCGGTAAAGGCATGGTGGAGCGCGCATTAAAAAGCCGTCGCAACCAGCCGATGCTGCTGGTGGATATCGCCGTACCGCGCGACGTTGAGCCGGAAGTCGGCAAACTGGCGAACGCTTATCTTTATAGCGTCGATGATTTACAGAGCATCATTTCGCATAATCTGGCGCAGCGTCAGGCTGCGGCGGTGGAAGCGGAAACGATTGTTGAGCAGGAAGCCAGCGAGTTTATGGCCTGGCTACGCGCCCAGGGGGCCAGCGAGACCATTCGGGAATACCGTAGTCAGTCGGAGCAGATTCGTGACGAACTGACTACCAAAGCGCTGTCGGCCCTTCAACAGGGCGGTGATGCGCAAGCCATCTTGCAGGATCTGGCATGGAAACTGACCAACCGCCTGATTCATGCGCCAACGAAATCACTTCAACAGGCTGCCCGTGACGGGGATGACGAACGCCTGAATATTCTGCGCGACAGCCTCGGGCTGGAGTAGCAGCACACACCACACTTTTTTACAGGGTGAATTTACGCCTATGAAGCCTTCTATCGTTGCCAAACTGGAAGCCCTGCACGAACGCCATGAGGAAGTTCAGGCGTTGCTGGGCGATGCGGGAATTATCGCCGACCAGGACCGCTTTCGCGCATTGTCGCGCGAATATGCGCAATTAAGCGACGTTTCTCGCTGTTTTACGGACTGGCAACAGGTTCAGGACGATATCGAGACGGCTCAGATGATGCTCGACGATCCTGAAATGCGAGAAATGGCGCAGGAAGAACTGCGCGAAGCGAAAGAAAAAAGCGAACAACTGGAGCAACAGTTACAGGTACTGCTGCTGCCGAAAGATCCGGACGATGAACGAAACGCGTTCCTTGAGGTTCGCGCCGGCACCGGCGGCGATGAAGCCGCGCTGTTTGCCGGCGATCTGTTCCGCATGTACAGCCGTTATGCCGAATCGCGCCGCTGGCGCGTGGAGATCATGAGCATGAGCGAAGGCGAGCATGGCGGTTATAAAGAGATCATCGCCAAAATCAGCGGCGACGGCGTGTATGGCCGACTGAAATTTGAGTCCGGCGGACACCGCGTACAGCGTGTTCCGGCGACCGAGTCGCAGGGGCGTATCCATACCTCCGCCTGTACCGTCGCCGTGATGCCGGAGCTGCCGGAAGCCGAGCTGCCGGATATTAACCCGGCGGATCTGCGCATTGATACGTTTCGTTCTTCCGGCGCGGGCGGTCAGCACGTTAACACCACCGACTCCGCTATCCGTATTACCCACTTGCCGACCGGCATCGTGGTGGAATGCCAGGACGAGCGTTCGCAGCATAAAAACAAAGCGAAAGCGCTCTCGGTGCTCGGGGCGCGTATTCACGCCGCCGAAACGGCAAAACGCCAGCAGGCCGAGGCGTCAACGCGCCGCAACCTGCTTGGCAGCGGCGATCGCAGCGATCGTAACCGGACCTATAATTTCCCGCAGGGGCGCGTGACCGATCATCGTATTAATCTGACGTTATATCGCCTTGATGAAACGATGGAAGGTAAGTTGGATATGCTGATTGAGCCGATTGTTCAGGAACATCAGGCTGACCTGTTAGCCGCGTTGTCCGAGCAGGAATAATGGATTTTCAGCACTGGCTGCATGAGGCGGTAAACCAGCTCCGGGACAGCGACAGCCCCCGGCGCGACGCCGAGATCCTGCTTGAGTACGTTACGGGCAAGGGGCGGACGTATATCATGGCCTTTGGCGAAACGCCGCTTACTGACGTCCAGCAACAACAGCTCGCGGATCTGCTGCAGCGGCGTAAACAGGGCGAACCCATTGCGTACCTGACGGGCTTACGCGAATTCTGGTCGCTGCCGCTCTTCGTTTCTCCCGCCACGCTAATCCCGCGCCCGGATACCGAATGTCTGGTGGAACAGGCGTTGGCGCGATTGCCGGTCAAAACCTGTCGTATTCTGGATTTAGGCACCGGAACCGGCGCGATTGCGCTGGCGCTGGCCTGCGAGCGACCGGATTGCGAGGTGACTGCGGTCGATCGTATGCCTGATGCGGTTGCGCTGGCGATACGCAACGCGGAACATTTGGCTATCCGGAATGTGCGTATACTGCAAAGTTGTTGGTTCAGCGCGCTATCGGGGCAGCAGTTCGACATGATTGTCAGCAATCCGCCCTACATTGATGCGCAGGACCCGCACCTTAGCGAAGGCGATGTACGCTTTGAACCGCGCTCGGCGTTGGTAGCGGACGAAAACGGTATGGCGGATCTTACGCATATTATCGATAACGCTCGCCAGATGTTAACGCCCGGCGGCTTCCTGCTGCTGGAACACGGTTGGCAGCAAGGCGAAGCGGTAAGAGCGGTTTTCAGGCGGTCTGGTTACTCGGATGTAGAAACGTGTCGTGATTATGGTGGTAATGAACGCGTGACCTGCGGACGTTTTACGCCATGACAATTGCAATGTTGCTCACGCTTCATCTTATCTGTGTTGCGCTCTCCGTCAGTTTGTTTGTCGCTCGTTACTGGTGGCGCTATTGCGGCCATGCGTTGGCCGCCGCGCGCTGGACACGAATCGTGCCTCCCGTCATAGATACCCTGTTACTGCTTAGCGGTATTGGGTTAATCGTTAAAACGCACATCCTGCCATTCACGGAATCGGGCGCATGGCTGACTGAAAAACTGTTTGGCGTTATCATCTACATCGTTTTGGGTTTTATTGCGCTTGATTATCGTCAGGCGCGCAGCCAGCAGGCGCGTTTTATCGCTTTCCCGCTGGCGCTGGTGGTGCTGTACATCATCATTAAACTCGCCACCACAAAAATACCGTTACTGGGGTAAGTCATGAGGTCGTTAGCTGATTTCGAATTTAACAATGCGCCGCTGTGTGATGGCATGATCCTGGCATCAGAGATGATTCGCCTGGATTTTCCCACGCAGTTTGTCTACGACGAACTGGAACGTCTGGTCAGTCTGGCGCAGGAAGAAATTAGCCAGCTCCTGTCTCAGGATGAGCAACTGGAAAAATTGCTGGCACTTTTTTACGGCGAGTGGGGGTTCACGGATTCCCGCGGCGTCTACCGTCTTTCTGATGCTTTATGGCTCGACAAAGTCCTGAAAAAACGCCAGGGGAGCGCGGTATCGTTGGGCGCTATTTTATTATGGATAGCAAACCGTCTTGATTTGCCGTTGGTGCCCGTTATCTTCCCAACGCAGTTGATTTTGCGTATTGAATCGCTGGAAGGGGAAATGTGGCTGATTAACCCGTTCAACGGTGAAACGCTTGATGAACATACTCTGGAAGTCTGGTTAAAAGGCAATATTAGTCCGGTCGCCGAGTTGTTTAACGAAGATTTGGACGAGGCGGATAACGCCGAAGTGATTCGTAAGCTACTGGATACGCTGAAATCCTCGCTGATGGAGGAACGGCAAATGGAGCTGGCGCTGCGCGTTAGCGAAGCATTGTTGCAATTTAACCCGGAAGATCCTTACGAAATCCGTGACCGCGGGTTGATCTACGCGCAGCTTGAGTGTGAACACGTTGCGCTGACTGATTTAAGCTACTTCGTTGAACAGTGTCCGGAAGACCCGATCAGCGAAATGATTCGTGCGCAGATCAACACCATTGCGCACAAGCAAATTGTTCTACATTAATTAACCGACATTTTACCTATAAGTGTAAGGCGATCCTATGAAACAAAAAGTGGTTAACATTGGCGACATTAAGGTGGCAAATGACCTGCCGTTTGTGCTGTTTGGCGGTATGAACGTGCTGGAGTCGCGCGATCTGGCAATGCGCATTTGTGAGCACTACGTAACCGTTACCCAGAAGCTGGGTATTCCTTACGTGTTCAAGGCCTCTTTTGATAAAGCCAACCGTTCCTCTATTCACTCTTACCGTGGGCCGGGTCTGGAAGAAGGGATGAAAATCTTCCAGGAACTCAAGCAGACATTTGGCGTAAAAGTGATCACTGACGTCCATGAAGCCAGCCAGGCGCAGCCTGTTGCTGATGTGGTTGACGTGATTCAGCTCCCGGCGTTTCTGGCGCGCCAGACCGACCTGGTGGAAGCGATGGCGAAAACCGGCGCTGTGATTAACGTGAAAAAGCCGCAGTTCGTAAGCCCGGGTCAGATGGGCAATATCGTGGATAAGTTCCATGAGGGCGGTAACGATAAGGTGATTTTGTGCGACCGCGGCGCGAACTTCGGTTATGACAACCTGGTGGTGGATATGCTGGGCTTTAGCGTGATGAAAAAGGTCTCCGGCAACTCGCCGGTGATTTTCGACGTTACCCATGCACTGCAATGCCGCGACCCATTTGGCGCCGCCTCGGGCGGTCGTCGTGGTCAGGTGACCGAGCTGGCGCGCGCCGGTATGGCTGTCGGTCTGGCGGGCCTGTTCCTGGAGTCGCATCCGGACCCGGCTAACGCGAAGTGCGACGGTCCTTCCGCACTGCCGCTGGCGAAACTGGAGCAGTTCCTGACCCAGATAAAAGCGATTGATGATTTGGTGAAAAGCTTCGACGAGCTGGATACCGAGAACTGATTGTGGTTTTTAGCTTGTGTAGGCCGGATAAGATACTATCCGGCTTTTTTATATCAGGCAAAAATCGTCATCAGATAGGCGGCAAATAAAGCCAGATGCGCCGCGCCGTTTAGCACGTTGGTGCGTCCGGTAGAGAACGAAATATGGCACAGCACTAACGAGGCCACCATCACTACCATTTCCGGCGCGCCTAAACCAAACACCAGATCATTACCTGTCGCCCAGGCGATGAGCGTGACGACCGGCACGGTTAATGAAATCGTCGCCAACACCGATCCGAAGAACAGATTCATTGCCCGCTGAACCTGATTATTCAGTACTGCCTTCAGCGCGCCCAGTCCTTCCGGCGAGAGAATTAACAGCGCGACCAGGAAACCGGTAAAGGCGACCGGGGCGTTCATGCTGGTCAGCAATGCCTCCAGCGGGCTGGCATTCATTTTGGTAACGGCAATGACCGCAATTAAATGAATGAGTAACCAGACCGTATGCCAGCCGCTACTGTGCGCGGAGGGTTTACCGTGGTGTGGATTGTCATCATCGCCTTCATCTTCATGTTCATAGATAAATAAGCTCTGGTGCGTTTTGGTTTGAATCAACAAAAATACGCCGTACATCGCGGCGGAAATTAACGCGACCAATAATGCCTGACCGGTAGAGAAATTGGCTTGCGGCAATGCCATTGGAAAAACCAGCACAATAATCGCCAGCGGAAACAGCGCGATAAGATACTGCTTAATCCCAAATAAATTCATATATTGCGTTGCGAATTTACGCCCGCCCAACAACAACGAGAAACCGACCAGTCCCCCGGTGACAATCATAATAATAGAGTAGAGCGTATCGCGCATAAGCGTTGGCGCAGCATCGCCGGTAGCCATCAGCGCTGAAATTAAACTCACCTCAAGAATAACGACGGACAGGCTTAAAATAAGCGATCCGTAGGGTTCGCCGAGTCGGTGCGCTAATACATCGGCATGACGGACCACGCTAAATGCGCTGCTTAAAATACCAATAAGTGCAAGGATATTGATGCCAATAACCACTGGTAGTGACTGGCTGCTTCCCCAAAGGAACAGCACTACCAGCGCAAGAACCGGGAAAATAAGCGAAGTCTCCTTATGGCGGGTTTTCACCGCCTCACAGGCATGTGTCATGAGGGTCTCCCTTGTGCAGGTGTTAATATTTTGGAAAGAGTAAAGAAGGTAAAAATAGCAGAAATTTGTATTTTTTTAGTGGTTTTTTACGTAGTTTTACGGCGTAGACGATTTTTTTCTTTTAAGGTTAGTAAAACAAGCATCTTGTTTTAACAGTGTTTAAATAACAAAAAGTTAATTTCCGTAAAAAGCAAAAATCCTCCTCGACTGGCGTAATAACGCATTGTTTACCACACTTAATGTTTTCCCTGAAGACGGAGGCGCTGATGCCGTATAAAGCCAAAAGTGATTTACCCGATAATGTGCGGAATGTTCTTCCAGCCCATGCCCAGGACATTTACAAAGAAGCGTTTAATAGCGCCTGGGAGCAATATAAAGATAAAGCCGATCGTCGTGATGACGCCAGTCGCGAGGAAACCGCACACAAAGTCGCCTGGGCGGCGGTTAAAAACGATTATGAAAAAGGCGAGGATGATAAATGGCATAAGAAAAAATGAACGCGGTATTACTCGCGTGTTAGCCTGATTTTCTTGCCGGAAGTCTATCCTGACGCGGGAGCTTTTCCCGCGTACAGATTTAAAATGTCAGCACTTTGTCCGCCGCCAGCGTCCATTGCGCCAGCTCGACCAGCGTTCCGATTTCCACACCGTCAATCAGCGGCAGGGGAGTGATACCACGTCCGTCCGCACAGGTTTTGCATAATTTTACCGGTACGTTTTGCGCGGTCAGAATTTCCAGCATTTGCTGAATATTGTAGCCTTCGGCTGGTTTTTGACCGCGTAACCCTGCGGTTACGGCATCTGACATCAAAAACAGGCGTAAATCGAGATGGCTTTCCTGCTCGCGCAGCGCAATGGCCAGACGCAGGCTATTAAATAATGATTCGCTGCCGTAGGCGGCGCCGTTAGCGATAATGACGATATTTTGCATGGATAACCCTTCTCCTTGAGAAATTTTGTCGGCAATGGCGTTATGTTACCTCGGGAACCGGGTGCCGCCAAATGCGTGGATAAAATCCCGGGGCGCTCTGCGGAAAAAATAAGGATATTCCTGGAAGCACGAGAAAAGGCTGCAAAACCTGTCCGGACACGTTATGGTTTACTCTGATGCCATTCCTCTTATCTTTTGTTGTAGAAGTTGCCGACACGTTGAGCCGTATTGTTTTTCGTTCATTCTCACTCTCGCTTCTCTTGCTGGCTGCCAGCGGTACGATCCGTGCGCAGGCGCAAGACCCTTTCACGCAAAACCGTCTGCCGGATTTAGGCATGATGCCGGAATCCCACGAAGGGGAAAAGCATTTTGCCGAGATGGCCAAAGCGTTTGGCGAAGCCAGCATGAAAAATAACGATCTGGATACCGGTGAACAGGCGCGGCAATTCGCTTTCGGACAGGTACGCGATGTGGTCAGCGAGCAGGTTAACCAGCAGCTTGAAAGCTGGCTATCAGCCTGGGGCAGCGCCAGCGTGGATATTAACGTCGATAACGAAGGTCATTTTAACGGCAGTCGCGGAAGCTGGTTTATCCCTTTACAGGATAAACAGCGCTATCTGACCTGGAGCCAGCTTGGTCTTACGCAACAGACTGATGGACTGGTAAGCAACATTGGCGTAGGACAGCGCTGGGCGCAGGATGGCTGGCTTCTTGGCTATAATACCTTTTACGATAATCTGCTGGATGAAAATTTGCAGCGCGCCGGCTTTGGCGCGGAGGCGTGGGGAGAATATTTACGTTTATCCGCCAACTATTATCAGCCTTTTGCCGACTGGCAGACGCATACGGCGACCTTAGAACAGCGAATGGCGCGCGGATATGATATCAACGCGCAAATGCGGCTGCCGTTTTACCAGCATATCAATACCAGCGTTAGTCTGGAGCAGTACTTTGGCGATAGCGTGGATCTGTTTGACTCCGGAACGGGGTATCACAATCCTGTCGCGTTAAAACTGGGTCTCAACTATACGCCAGTACCTTTGCTTACCATGACCGCCCAGCACAAACAGGGCGAGAGCGGGGTCAGTCAGAATAACCTGGGGCTGACGCTTAACTACCGCTTCGGCGTGCCGCTCAAAAAGCAGCTTGCCGCCAGTGAAGTGGCGCAAAGCCAGTCATTACGCGGTAGCCGCTATGATACGCCGCAACGTAACTCGCTGCCGACAATGGAGTATCGGCAGCGTAAAACGTTAACGGTTTTTCTGGCGACGCCGCCCTGGGATCTTACGCCTGGTGAGACGGTTGCGTTAAAATTGCAGGTGCGCAGCGTGCACGGTATTCGTCATTTGAGCTGGCAGGGCGATACACAGGCATTAAGTTTGACGGCAGGAACGGACACCCGCAGTACCGAGGGCTGGACAATCATTATGCCGGCCTGGGATCACCGCGAAGGCGCGGCAAATCGCTGGCGTTTATCGGTGGTGGTTGAGGATGAAAAAGGTCAGCGTGTCTCTTCCAATGAGATCACGCTCGCGCTGACTGAACCGTTTATCACGATGCCGGACGATAATCCGCATTGGCAACCGTTCCAGGAGCAATAATTAAAAGATGCGTTCCTGATGCACCCAGACGGCGGCCTCCACGCGCGATTTCAGCTTCATTTTCTTGAGCATATGTTTCACGTGCACTTTGACCGTACTTTCGGTGATATCCAGACGTCGGGCAATCATCTTATTTGGCAATCCCTGCGCGATGAGCTTCAGAATATCGCGCTCACGCGGGGTGAGTTGCGTTACATCGCGATCGGTGGTGGAGCGGTTGGCCCGCAGGCTGGCCGCCAGTACCGGCGTTAACGCTTCACTTAATACCATTTCGCCGGCGGCGGCCTGTTGTAACGCTTTGAGCAAGTCCTCCGGCTCCATGTCTTTTAACAGATAACCGTCCGCGCCGCGCTTTAGCGCCGTGACGACATCTTCTTCATGGTTGGATACGCTGAAAACGACAATACGTCCTGACAGCGCTTTTTCGCGTAATTTATCCAGCGTTTCGAGACCATTCATTCCCGGCATATTCAAATCAAGGAGGATCAGATCGGGATCGAGCGATTCCGCCAGGTCAATACCCTGCTCACCGTTGCTGGCTTCTCCGACCACGCTGATATCGGGCGCCATACTCACAAGCTGCTTTACACCCGTGCGTAGCATCGGATGGTCGTCAATTAACAGGATAGTTGCCGGTTCCTGATTATTCATGGGTATCTCCCTGGGTTTCTGTGAAGTTTGTTTCTGGAATAAAAGTAACAGTGACCTCTGTTCCGCCAGTCTCGCGTCGGCGTACCTGGCAATCGCCGCGCAAACTTTGCGCCCGATCGCGCATGATGATCATGCCGTAGTGATTACTGCGTTCGGCGTTTTCCGGGACGCCGCAGCCATTATCCTGCACTTTTAGTTTGACCTGTTTGCCACATTGCGTCACTGTCACCACCACATCGTCGGCATGAGAGTGTTTAAGGGCGTTGCTGAGGGCTTCCCTGGCAATTTGCAACAGGTGTATCGCCTGGTGTGACGGCACCAGGCGGGGGGGAAGCTGATAATCCAGTTTTACCGTAAAGCCAAACCGGGCGCTGAACTCCTGGCAGCTTGCTTCCAGCGCCGGACGTAGCCCGGGTTCCGTCAACTGTAAGCGGAAAGTGGTTAACAGTTCGCGCAGTTGCGCCCAGGAGCAGTTCAGCTCATTGCGAATTTGGCTGAGTAACTCACGGCTGCTTTCCGGTAACACGTCGCCCTGCATTTGCAGGCAGCTCACCTGCATCTTCATACAAGAGAGCGACTGGGCAATAGAATCATGCAGTTCGCGGGCAATGGTGGCACGCTCTTCCATGACAATCAACTGCTGCTGGCGCTCCTGATGCCTGTCGAGCGCCAGAGTCGCGGTAAGCTGTTCAACCAGCGTGTCCACCAACTGTTGTTGATCGTGGCTGAGATGGCGTCCATAGGGCAGCGTCGCCAGCAAAATACCGTATTGGGTGTGAGAGTCGGTGAGCCGCCATTTTAAGGTGGTGCCGCCGTTAATCATTGGCAGGGCGCTACGTGGGCAAAGGTGGCAGCCTTTATCATCGCAACTGATGTCCGACTGACAGGTAAATTCCTGGTGATTATCTTCATCTTCCAGGTCATAGACTCGCAGCTCAATATCATGCAACTGGGTTAAATTTTGCAGGCCATTCAGTACCGGTGAAAGACGCTCACATAGCGGAGCCTGTGAATGCAGTCGGCGGTTGGCTTGCCACAAAAACGAGAGAATCTGGTTTTTATGTTCCAGACCGGCTGTTTTTTCCTGTACGCGCTGTTCCAGTACCGCATAACTTTCGGCCAGCTCTTCAGACATATTATTGAGCGCAGAACCCAACGCGGCCATCTCATTGCGTCCACTGATATTGGCACGTTGGGTAAAGTCGCGCTGACTGACGGCGCGCGCCATTGATAATAACTGTTTCCAGGGCTGCAAAAGGCGAACACGTAGCCAGATAATCGTAAATACCAGCAATAGCGCCATAAAGATCGCCATTACCCGGTGAACTAATACCACGCGTTCGATACGCAATTCAGTAGTATGGTCGAACGACGTCACCAGGCGATCCAGGCCCGCCACAAAGCGCGTGACATCTTCTGCGACCGCGTGCGCGTTTTGCGCGTGCTGTAGTCCTGGCGAGAGTTCGTTATGCCAGTAATCCTGCAACGCTTTAAGCTGCTTTTGCTGCCCGTCTCGCTCAGCGGCGCGGGTCAGTTCCGGGCTGAATGCCGTTTGCTCCATCTCATCCAGCAGCTTTTGATCTTTAGCATCCAGCGGGACAGCTGCCAGTAGTCGATAGCTTTGCATACGCAATGAGCCCGCTTTATTAATCGCATGAGCGCTACCCTGTACGCCCTGAACCAGCCAGCCGGAAACCGCCATCCCCGCCACGCCGATAGCGGTAGAGAGCATGACAATCAGCGCCAGTTGGTTAACCAGCGTAAGAGGAGAGAAACACCGTTTAAACATGTTACCTTCTTTCTTCGGGGTAATGTCGCCGAAAAAACGTAGCAAAAAAGAGGGGCGTCAATCGGCTGTGCCGCTATTCTCAACGATACAGCGGAGTATACCCATACCTATAACGAGTTACTCCTTAATTGCCGCCGTAGAGAGGTATCTGCGACGGGAAGGAGTAGACAGACACAGCATGGTGAAAAACCAAAGCTTTTTTACCAAAATAGCCTACTCATTAAGGGTAATAACGCTTTTTAGTCGCCGGTGATGACGACTTTTCCTTTGATTTATATCAACTTACCTTCGGCAGTAAACCCTAATGTGGCAGACATCAAATCAAGAATCAGAGGTGTCTATGAGTCACTCATCCGCCCCGGAAAGGGCAACTGGCGCTGTTATCACGGAATGGCGTCCGGAAGATCCGGCGTTCTGGCAGCAGCGCGGCCATCGTGTTGCCAGCCGTAATTTGTGGATTTCTGTCCCGTGTTTACTGCTGGCGTTTTGCGTCTGGATGCTATTCAGCGCAGTGGCGGTGAACCTGCCGAAAGTGGGATTTAATTTTACGACCGATCAGCTCTTTATGTTGACTGCGCTGCCATCTGTTTCCGGCGCGCTGCTACGGGTGCCTTACTCCTTTATGGTGCCGCTATTTGGCGGACGTCGCTGGACAGCGTTCAGTACCGGTATCCTCATCGTGCCTTGCGTATGGTTAGGCTTTGCGGTTCAGGATACCAGTACGCCATTTAGCACTTTTATTATTATTTCCTTGCTGTGTGGTTTTGCCGGCGCGAACTTTGCCTCCAGTATGGCGAACATCAGCTTTTTCTTTCCTAAACAAAAGCAGGGCGGCGCGCTGGGTCTGAACGGCGGTCTGGGCAATATGGGCGTGAGCGTGATGCAGCTGGTTGCGCCGCTGGTGGTTTCGCTCTCTATCTTTGCCGCCTTTGGCAGCCACGGTGTAGAGCAGCCGGACGGTTCTCAGCTCTATCTGGCGAACGCAGCCTGGATTTGGGTGCCTTTCCTGGCCATTTTTACGCTGGCGGCGTGGTTCGGCATGAACGAACTGGCGACGTCTAAGGCCTCGCTAAAAGAGCAACTGCCGGTGCTCAAACGTGGTCATCTGTGGATCATGAGTCTGCTGTATCTGGCGACCTTCGGATCGTTTATCGGTTTCTCCGCGGGGTTCGCTATGCTGTCTAAAACGCAATTCCCGGATGTGCAGATCCTGCATTATGCGTTTTTTGGTCCGTTTATCGGCGCGCTGGCGCGTTCGGCAGGCGGTGCAATTTCTGACCGTCTGGGGGGGACTCGCGTCACGCTTATCAACTTTGTCCTGATGGCGATTTTCAGCGGTCTGCTGTTCCTGACATTACCTACTGGCGGCGTTGGCGGTAGCTTTATCGCATTCTACGGGGTATTTCTGGCGCTGTTCCTGACGGCGGGGTTGGGGAGTGGTTCTACCTTCCAGATGATCTCCGTTATCTTCCGGAAACTGACGATGGACCGGGTTAAAGCGGAAGGCGGGTCGGACGAAAGAGCCATGCGTGAAGCGGCGACCGATACGGCGGCGGCGCTGGGCTTTATTTCCGCGATTGGCGCGATTGGCGGCTTTTTTATTCCGAAAGCGTTTGGTTCATCTTTAGCATTAACCGGTTCGCCAGTCGGCGCGATGAAGGTCTTTCTTATTTTCTATATCGCCTGCGTCGTTATTACTTGGGCGGTATATGGACGTCATTCTAAAAATAAAAAGTAACTTTTGATTATCCTTTGCGCGGCGTTAGACCGCGCTTTTTTTTATCCGCATTTAGTTACAACATACTTATAGTCAAGAAAAGAGGCGCGACAGGACTGACCACGCTCATCTTTATCGGTCATCCAGGGGGATACCCCTTAATACCCACTTGTTGAAAATTTAACATTCATGTCGTGCGTAAATTTAATTTTATGTAATTAAATCAGCAATATATATAAATAAAACTCCTCCTCCAAAAGGAGTATGCAGAAGGTTTGCGCGCCATTTGCATCCCTGTCCGCCTTGATCGTTATCAATTCTCACGCCCATTCAGCGCGTTACCTTCGCCCTTAGTTAAGCAATGTCGATTTATCAGAGAGCCGTAAGGTTCCACACAGGAGAAACCCGATGAGTAAATTCCTGGACCGGTTTCGCTACTTCAAGCAGAAGGGCGAAACCTTTGCCGATGGGCACGGCCAGCTTCTCGAAACAAACCGGGACTGGGAGGACGGATACCGCCAACGTTGGCAGCATGACAAAATTGTGCGCTCAACCCATGGGGTGAACTGCACCGGTTCTTGTAGCTGGAAAATTTATGTCAAAAATGGTCTGGTGACCTGGGAAACACAGCAAACCGATTACCCGCGCACCCGTCCTGATATGCCAAACCATGAACCTCGCGGCTGCCCGCGCGGCGCAAGCTACTCCTGGTATCTCTACAGCGCTAACCGACTGAAATATCCGCTGATGCGCAAACGTCTGATGAAGATGTGGCGCGAGGCGAAAAAACTGCATCGCGATCCGGTAGAGGCATGGGCCTCCATCATTGAAGATGCCGATAAAGCCAAAAGCTTCAAACAGGCGCGTGGTCGTGGCGGCTTTGTTCGCTCCTCATGGCAGGAAGTGAACGAGCTGATCGCCGCTTCCAACGTGTACACCGTGAAAACCTATGGCCCTGACCGCGTCGCGGGCTTCTCACCCATTCCGGCGATGTCGATGGTCTCCTACGCTTCCGGCGCACGTTATCTTTCGCTGATTGGCGGTACCTGCCTGAGCTTTTACGACTGGTACTGCGACCTGCCGCCAGCCTCCCCGCAAACCTGGGGCGAGCAGACCGACGTGCCGGAATCCGCTGACTGGTACAACTCCAGCTATATTATCGCCTGGGGCTCTAACGTGCCGCAAACCCGTACGCCGGATGCCCACTTCTTTACCGAAGTACGTTACAAAGGCACCAAAACCGTCGCGGTGACGCCGGACTATGCCGAAATCGCCAAACTGTGCGATCTGTGGCTGGCGCCGAAGCAGGGGACCGATGCGGCGATGGCGCTGGCGATGGGCCACGTCATGCTGCGCGAATTCCACCTCGACAACCCGCGCCAGTACTTCACCGATTATGTCCGCCGCTATACCGACATGCCAATGCTGGTGATGCTTGAAGAGCGTGATGGTTATTATGCCGCAGGTCGTATGCTGCGCGCTGCCGATCTCGTTGATTCGCTGGGGCAGGAAAATAACCCGGAATGGAAAACCGTCGCTATCAACAGCAACGGTGAAATGGTGGCGCCAAACGGTTCAATTGGTTTCCGCTGGGGCGAAAAAGGCAAATGGAACCTCGAGCAGCGCGACGGGACTACCGGTGCAGAAACTGAATTGCAGCTCAGCTTGCTGGGCAGCCAGGATGAGATTGCTGACGTGGGCTTCCCGTATTTCGGCGGCGAAGGTTCAGAGTACTTTAATCATGTGGCGCTGGATAACGTCCTGCTGCACAAATTGCCGGTTAAACGTCTGCAACTGGCCGATGGTTCTACCGCGCTGGTCACCACCGTGTATGACCTGACTATGGCGAACTATGGTCTGGAACGCGGCCTCAACGATGAAAATTGTGCCGCCAGTTATGATGATACCAAAGCGTATACGCCAGCATGGGCCGAGCAGATCACTGGCGTGCCGCGGGCGCAGATCATCCGTATCGCACGGGAGTTCGCCGATAACGCGGACAAAACGCACGGGCGTTCAATGATTATCGTTGGCGCCGGTCTGAACCACTGGTATCACCTCGATATGAACTATCGCGGGCTGATTAATATGTTGGTGTTCTGTGGTTGCGTTGGTCAGAGCGGCGGCGGCTGGGCGCACTACGTCGGCCAGGAAAAACTGCGTCCGCAGACCGGCTGGCAGCCGCTGGCGTTTGCCCTTGACTGGCAGCGTCCGGCGCGTCACATGAATAGCACCTCTTACTTCTATAACCACTCCAGCCAGTGGCGCTACGAGACGGTGACCGCCGAGGAATTACTGTCGCCGATGGCGGACAAATCCCGCTATAGCGGTCATCTGATTGACTTCAATGTGCGCGCCGAGCGTATGGGCTGGTTGCCGTCGGCGCCGCAGTTAGGCACTAACCCGCTGTATATTGCGCGTGAAGCGGAAAAAGCCGGTATGACGCCGGTAGACTATACCGTCAAATCCCTGAAAGAGGGTTCGATTCGCTTTGCCGCCGAGCAGCCGGAAAACGGTAAAAACCACCCGCGTAACCTGTTCATCTGGCGTTCTAACCTGCTTGGGTCTTCCGGTAAAGGCCATGAGTACATGCTGAAGTATCTGCTGGGTACTGAGCATGGTATTCAGGGGCTGGATCTAGGTAAACAGGGCGGTGTGAAGCCGGAAGAAGTGGAGTGGCGTGACAATGGCCTGGACGGCAAACTGGATCTGGTGGTGACGCTGGACTTCCGCCTGTCGAGCACCTGCCTGTACTCCGATATCGTACTGCCGACGGCGACCTGGTATGAAAAAGACGATATGAATACCTCGGATATGCATCCGTTTATTCATCCGCTGTCTGCCGCCGTAGATCCGGCCTGGGAATCGAAAAGCGACTGGGAAATCTACAAAGGCATTGCGAAGAAATTCTCCGAAGTCTGTATAGGCCACTTGGGTAAAGAGACTGACGTCGTGACGCTGCCGATCCAGCACGATTCTGCCGCTGAACTGGCGCAGCCGCTGGACGTGAAAGACTGGAAAAAAGGCGAATGCGATCTGATTCCAGGGAAAACCGCGCCGCACATCATGACCGTCGAGCGCGATTATCCGGCGACTTACGAACGCTTTACCTCTATCGGCCCGCTGATGGAGAAAATCGGCAACGGCGGGAAAGGGATTGCCTGGAACACGCAGAGCGAAATGGACTTGCTGCGTAAGCTCAATTACACCAAAGCGGACGGTCCGGCGAAAGGCCAGCCGATGCTCAACACGGCGATTGACGCGGCAGAGATGATCCTGACGTTAGCGCCGGAAACCAACGGTCAGGTGGCGGTGAAAGCCTGGGCGGCGCTGAGCGAGTTTACCGGTCGCGACCATACGCATCTGGCAACCAATAAAGAAGAAGAGAAAATCCGCTTCCGCGATATTCAGGCCCAGCCGCGCAAAATTATCTCCAGCCCGACCTGGTCTGGTCTGGAGGATGAGCACGTTTCTTATAACGCCGGTTATACCAACGTTCACGAGCTGATCCCGTGGCGTACGCTGTCTGGTCGCCAACAGTTGTATCAGGATCACCAGTGGATGCGCGACTTCGGCGAAAGTCTGCTGGTGTATCGCCCACCGATCGACACCCGCTCGGTGAAAGCGGTGATGGGGCGTAAATCCAACGGTAATCCGGAGAAGGCGCTCAACTTCCTGACGCCGCACCAGAAATGGGGCATCCACTCGACCTACAGCGATAACCTGTTGATGTTGACCTTGTCGCGTGGCGGCCCGATTGTGTGGATGAGCGAAACCGACGCCAAAGATCTGGGCATTGAAGATAACGACTGGATCGAAGTCTTCAACAGCAACGGCGCATTGACCGCACGCGCAGTGGTCAGCCAGCGTGTACCGGCGGGCATGACCATGATGTACCACGCGCAGGAACGTATCGTAAACCTGCCGGGGTCGGAAATTACCCAGCAGCGCGGCGGTATTCATAACTCGGTGACGCGCATTACGCCGAAACCGACCCATATGATCGGCGGCTATGCGCAGTTAGCCTACGGCTTTAACTACTACGGTACCGTCGGCTCCAACCGCGATGAGTTTGTGGTGGTACGTAAGATGAAGAACATTAACTGGTTGGATGGCGAAGGCAATGACCAGGTACAGGAGAGCGTAAAATGAAAATTCGTTCACAAGTCGGCATGGTGCTGAATCTCGATAAGTGCATCGGCTGTCATACCTGTTCAGTCACCTGTAAAAACGTCTGGACTAGTCGCGAAGGTATGGAATACGCCTGGTTCAACAACGTAGAAAGTAAGCCTGGCGTTGGTTTTCCGAATGACTGGGAAAATCAGGAAAAATGGAAAGGCGGCTGGATCCGCAAAATCAACGGCAAACTACAGCCGCGCATGGGCAACCGGGCGCTGCTGCTGGGTAAAATCTTCGCTAACCCGCATCTGCCGGGCATTGACGACTACTACGAGCCGTTTGATTACGACTACCAGAACCTGCATACCGCGCCGGAAAGCAAACATCAGCCAATCGCGCGTCCGCGCTCGCTGATTACCGGCCAGCGGATGGACAAAATTACCAGCGGGCCAAACTGGGAAGAGATTCTGGGCGGCGAGTTCGAAAAACGCGCCAAAGACCAGAACTTCGAAAACATGCAGAAGGCGATGTACGGCCAGTTCGAAAACACCTTCATGATGTATCTGCCGCGCCTGTGCGAGCACTGTCTCAACCCGGCGTGCGTGGCGACCTGCCCGAGCGGTGCTATCTACAAGCGTGAAGAAGATGGCATCGTGCTGATCGACCAGGACAAGTGCCGCGGCTGGCGGATGTGTATCACCGGCTGCCCGTACAAGAAGATTTACTTCAACTGGAAGAGCGGCAAGTCCGAGAAGTGCATCTTCTGCTACCCGCGTATCGAAGCCGGTCAGCCGACTGTTTGCTCGGAAACCTGCGTGGGCCGTATCCGTTATCTTGGCGTACTGCTGTATGACGCCGATGCCATTGAAAGCGCCGCCAGTACGGAAAACGAAAAAGATCTGTATCAGCGTCAACTGGACGTGTTCCTCGATCCGAACGATCCGGCTGTCATTGAACAGGCGCTGAAGGACGGCGTGCCGCAGAGTGTGATCGATGCGGCGCAGCAATCGCCAGTGTACAAAATGGCGATGGACTGGAAGCTGGCGCTGCCGCTGCATCCGGAATACCGCACGCTGCCGATGGTCTGGTACGTGCCGCCTTTGTCACCGATTCAGTCTGCCGCCGACGCGGGTGAACTGGGCAGCAACGGTATTCTGCCGGATGTAGACAGTCTGCGTATCCCGGTGCAGTACCTGGCGAACCTGTTGACCGCTGGCGACACTCAGCCGGTACTGTTGGCGCTGAAACGGATGCTGGCGATGCGTCACTACAAACGTGCGGAAACCGTAGACGGTAAAGTGGATACCCGCGCTCTGGAAGAGGTGGGTTTAAGCGAAGCCCAGGCGCAGGAAATGTATCGTTATCTGGCGATTGCCAACTATGAAGATCGCTTTGTGGTACCGAGCAGCCATCGTGAACTGGCGCGTGACGCATTCCCGGAGAAAAACGGTTGTGGCTTTACCTTCGGCGATGGTTGCCACGGGTCTGATACCAAATTCAATCTGTTCAACAGCCGCCGCATCGACGCTGTTGATGTGACCAGCAAAACGGAGCCGCACGCATGATTGAACTCGTCATTGTTTCGCGTCTGCTCGAGTACCCGGATGCTGCCCTGTGGCAGCATCAGCAGGAGTTGTTCGATGCGCTCGCGTCATCTGAGAACCTGGATAAAGAGGATGCCCAGACTCTGGGCGTTTTCCTGCGTGATTTAACCGCGCAGGACATGCTGGATGTACAGGCCGCTTATAGCGAACTGTTTGACCGTGGTCGCGCCACATCACTGCTGCTGTTTGAACATGTTCACGGGGAGTCCCGCGATCGCGGTCAGGCGATGGTTGACCTGATGGCACAGTATGAGCAGCACGGTTTGCAGCTCGACAGCCGCGAACTTCCCGATCATCTGCCGCTGTATCTGGAATACCTTGCGCAGTTGCCGAAAAGCGAAGCGTTAGGGGGGGTACAGGATATCGCGCCGATTCTGGCGCTGCTCAGCGCACGTTTGCAACAGCGTGACAGCCGTTATGCGGTGCTGTTCGATCTGCTGTTAAAACTGGCGAATACCGTTATCGACAGCGATAAAGTGGCTGAAAAAATTGTGAATGAAGCACGTGATGATACCCCACAGGCGTTGGATGCGGTCTGGGAAGAAGAACAGGTGAAATTCTTCGCCGATCAGGGGTGTGGCGAGTCGGAAATCTCCGCTCACCAGCGTCGTTTTGCCGGGGCCGTGGCGCCGCAATATCTGAATATCACCACCGGAGGACAGCACTAATGCACTTCCTGAATATGTTCTTCTTTGATATCTACCCGTACATTGCCGGATCGGTATTTCTGATCGGTAGCTGGTTACGTTACGACTACGGCCAGTACACCTGGCGGGCGGCTTCCAGCCAGATGCTGGATCGCAAAGGAATGAACCTGGCGTCAAACCTGTTCCATATTGGGATTCTGGGTATTTTCGTCGGTCACTTCCTGGGCATGTTAACGCCGCACTGGATGTATGAAGCTTTTCTGCCGGTCGACGTGAAACAGAAGATGGCGATGATTGCCGGCGGCGCCTGCGGCGTGCTGACACTGGTTGGCGGTATTTTACTGCTCAAGCGTCGCCTGTTTAGCCCACGTGTCCGCGCCACCACTACCGGCGCAGATATTTTGATTCTCTCATTGCTGGTGATTCAGTGCGCGCTGGGTCTGCTGACCATTCCGTTCTCCGCCCAGCATATGGACGGGAGTGAAATGATGAAGCTGGTCGGGTGGGCGCAGTCAGTTGTGACCTTCCACGGTGGCGCATCCGCACATCTGGACGGTGTAGCCTTTATCTTCCGTATGCACCTGGTACTGGGGATGACGCTGTTCCTGTTATTCCCATTCTCGCGCCTGGTGCATATCTGGAGCGTGCCGGTCGAGTACCTGACCCGCAAATACCAGATTGTTCGTGCACGTCACTGATTTTCTCTCGATGCCCTAAACTCCGCTTCGGCGGAGTTTTTTTATGGCTGTTTGCCGGAGTGCGGCATAAATGCCTTATCCGGCCTACGCAGGCGTCAACTCTCCTGTAGGCCTGATAAGCGCAGTGCATCAGGCATATTGCGGGCAAGTATCGAGGGCAGAATATAGGACATTAAGGTTTGATCTTGCTGAAGTGCGACTGGGAGGTGATGGTGGTGGGGGAAGGATGACTCAGCGCTGCGCGCTTCGCCCTTCGGGTCGTTGCCGTTGGCAACGCTTTCTC
>NZ_JAMLWO010000001.1:86346-757318 GCF_056991255.1 Salmonella sp. A1325
TCGAATCGAACCTTAGTCGAAGCTTCTCATCCTTCCCCGTACAGAGAGATATGAGACACTGTGCTTAACGGGGATAAGATACGCGACGGGAGTGATGGTGGTGGGGGAAGGATGACTCAGCGCTGCGCGCTTCGCCCTTCGGGTCGTTGCCGTTGGCAACGCTTTCTCGCTTTCGCTCGAATCGAACCTTAGTCGAAGCTTCTCATCCTTCCCCGTACAGAGAGATATGAGACACTGTGCTTAACGGGGATAATATACGCGACGAGAGTGATGGTGGTGGGGGAAGGATTCGAACCTTCGAAGTCGATGACGGCAGATTTACAGTCTGCTCCCTTTGGCCGCTCGGGAACCCCACCAGGGGTAATTCAAATTGTAGGTAAAGCTTGAAGATGGTGGTGGGGGAAGGATTATTCGTCGCTTCGCTCCTCACCCTACGGGCCGTTGCCGTTGGCAACGTTCTCTCGCTTTCGCTCGAGTCGAACCTTAATCGAAGGTTCTCACCCTTCCCCGACAAGTGCAAACTTCTGCATTGCTCATCGAGTTAACTACATCGCTGTAGTGAATAATGGTGGTGGGGGAAGGATTCGAACCTTCGAAGTCGATGACGGCAGATTTACAGTCTGCTCCCTTTGGCCGCTCGGGAACCCCACCACGGGGTAATGCTTAATACTGGCCCGCTTCCTTTCGGAAAGCGGGGCGCATCATATCAAATGACACGCCGCTGTAAAGCATTCCTTTGCCTGAAATGAACTGTTTGCGTACTTTTCATCCGTAACGGATTAAAGCTAATCAATTCATATTACTGACGATTAAAGAATAATCGTCCGATTGCCGTAAACAAAGACCCGCTGCGCCAGAACCTGATACAGCGCGCGGCTTAATACGTTTTTCTCAACGTCGCGCCCGGCACGCATCATATCTTCTGCTGTGTAGGTGTGATCGACGTGAATCACATCTTGCATAATGATCGGACCTTCATCCAGATTATCATTCACATAGTGCGCGGTAGCGCCGATGATTTTCACGCCGCGCTCATAGGCCTGATGATAAGGGCGCGCGCCGATAAATGCCGGCAGGAATGAGTGGTGGATATTGATAATTTTGTTCGGAAAGCGCGCCACAAAACCTGGCGTCAAAACACGCATATACTTGGCCAGCACCACATAGTCCGGTTGATGAGCATCAATGGCGTCCGCCATCTTCGTGTCATGCTCTTCACGCGTTAATCCCTCATGGCTGACCAGTTCGAAAGGAATCTCAAAACGTTCAACCAGCGAGCGTAACGTTTCATGGTTGCCAATGACCGCAGCGATTTCAACATCCAGCCCGCCATAGTTGGCTTTCATCAGCAGGTCGCCCAGACAATGCGCCTCTTTGGTAACCAGAATCACTACCCGACGGCGTCCGGCGGGATTGAGTTCACGAACAGAGCCTTCCGGTAAGGCGCTGTCCAGATCGGCCAGAAGAGTGGAATCATTGAAGATGCCTTCCAGCTCGGTCCGCATAAAAAAGCGTCCGGTGCGATGGTCCACAAATTCATTGTTTTGCACAATATTAAGCTCGTGCTTATAGCAAATGTTGGTAATCCGCGCGATAAGGCCTTTTTGATCGGGACAAATAGTACGCAGAACTTTACGTTGTAGTGATTGCATTGCCGGAAAAATCCTGTTGAGAGTGTTTGTTGTATCGATACTGTCAGGCATCACTGGCCGCAGCACTTTTTAAATTTTTTGCCTGAACCGCACGGGCAGGGATCATTTCGACCCAACTGCGGGCGGGTACCGTCAATATAATACCACTGACCGTTTTCTTTGATAAAACGAGAGCGTTCGATAATCGCCCCGGTTTTCCCTTGTTCGGAAAAGCGCGCGATAAAACTAACATACCCTGTATTTTCTGCTTCTGACCAGGTATGTTCAAAAATAGTCAGGCCGAGCCACCTGGTATTGGCAAATCCGGCGATGATATCATCACGAAACGCGGCCGCATTGCAGGTTGGATGCCAGCTCTTAATTAAGTAATCTGCGTCTTTCATCACAAAAGCGCAGTAACGAGAGCGCATGAGATGTGACGGATCGGGTGCTACTCGTTCTCCGGACACAATACGACCACAACATAGGCTATACTCGTCAGCGCTACCACAGGGACAAGGCTGAGACACAATAATCTCCCTGAATATAAAAAACGGCGTTGAACGCCAGGGTGGCATTATGTTAACTGAGCAGTGGCGATGTTGCTACGTCTTGAAGCCAGGGGAAGTCGTTAAGTACGATGAGAAAAATGAAAATAGGGCTGGCGCTGGGATCTGGCGCAGCAAGAGGATGGTCTCATATTGGGGTCATCAAAGCCCTCAAGCAAACAGGCATTGATATTGATATCGTTGCGGGATGCTCAATAGGTTCACTGGTCGGCGCCGCGTATGCCTGTAATAAATTATCGGCGCTTGAACAGTGGGTATGTTCATTCCGCTACTGGGATGTTTTACGCCTGATGGATGTATCCTGGGGCAGAGGAGGGTTGCTTCGCGGCGAACGCGTATTTAATCACTATCGGGATATTATGCCCGTCACGGATTTTGACCACTGTTCAAGACGTTTTGGCGCGGTCGCGACGAATCTTAGCACGGGACGAGAGCTATGGTTTACTGAAGGCGATCTACACCTTGCTGTACGCGCGTCGTGCAGTATGCCAGGGCTGATGTCTCCGGTTGAACATAACGGTTACTGGCTGGTAGATGGCGCGGTCGTTAATCCGGTACCTGTTTCGTTAACCAGGGCGCTGGGAGCTGATATCGTTATTGCGGTAGACCTGCAACATGATGCCCACCTCATGCAGCAAGATTTGCTCTCTGTAAATGTCGGGAATATCAATGAAGAGAGCGATGATGCGCTGCCCTGGCATAAGCGTTTAAAAGAACGTTTCAGTGGCCTGACTTCACGCCGTGGCGTGAGTTCGCCTGGGGCAATGGAAATCATGACAACCTCCATTCAGGTGTTGGAAAATCGTCTTAAACGTAACCGTATGGCTGGCGATCCGCCTGATATTCTCATTCAACCATTCTGTCCGCAAATCTCTACGCTGGATTTTCATCGCGCCCATGCCGCTATTGCGGCGGGTCAGTTAGCCGTAGAGAAAAAGATGGACGAACTTATACCCTTGGTGCGTACCGACGTTTAATGTACCTTTTACGATCACTTAAGCAAATTCTGACAGGCGCAAGCGGCAATACCATGCCACTATTGATTAAAGCCAGTCAGGGGAGAGAACATGACGCAGCCATTGGTCGGAAAACAGATTCTTATTGTTGAAGACGAGCCTGTATTTCGCTCGCTTCTGGATTCGTGGTTTTCCTCTTTGGGAGCGACAACGGCATTGGCAGGCGACGGGGTGGATGCCCTGGAGTTGATGGGGCGTTTTACCCCTGATCTCATGATATGTGATATCGCTATGCCGAGAATGAACGGTCTCAAACTGGTAGAAAACTTACGTAATCGCGGAGACCAGACGCCTATTCTGGTTATTTCCGCAACAGAAAATATGGCGGATATCGCCAAAGCGTTACGCCTTGGGGTTGAAGATGTCTTGCTGAAGCCGGTAAAAGATCTCAACCGCTTGCGGGAAACCGTATTCGCTTGCTTATACCCTAATATGTTTAACTCGCGGGTTGAAGAAGAAGAACGCCTGTTTCGTGACTGGGATGCAATGGTGAGTAATCCGACCGCCGCAGCGCAATTGTTGCAGGAATTGCAGCCCCCGGTACAGCAGGTGATTTCTCATTGCCGCATTAATTACCGGCAGCTCGTCTCCGCCGATCAGCCTGGACTGGTGCTGGATATTGCGCCGCTATCTGATAACGAACTGGCATTTTATTGCCTGGATGTCACCCGGGCGGGCGATAACGGCGTGTTAGCCGCATTGTTGCTGCGGGCGCTATTTAACGGCTTATTGCAGGATCAGCTCGGCCAACAAAAGCACCGTTTACCGGAGTTAGGCGCGCTATTAAAACAGGTAAATCATCTGCTCAGACAAGCCAATTTACCTGGGCAATTCCCGCTATTTGTCGGCTACTATCACAGTGAGCTCAAAAATTTGATTCTCGTCTCCGCCGGATTGAACGCCACTTTAAATACGGGCGCTCATCAGGTTCAAATTAGCAGCGGCGTGCCGCTAGGAACATTGGGTAACGCCTACCTTAACCAATTAAGCCAGCGTTGCGACTCATGGCAGTGTCAAATATGGGGCGCAGGAGGGCGTCTGCGATTGATGTTGTCTGCGGAATGACCAAACGGAAGAGTGAGCGGAAATTGCTTTACCGGCCTTTCCCGACGAGTGTTACTATCTGCGGCAGATTTATAAGTATTTGTCTTAATTATACCAATATAAGTCCTTTTTGGACCTGAGGCTTGTTCTGGTACTGATATACTGGAACACGATACAGATTAATGAACACGTTCAATACATGAACAGTCCAGGAGAATTTTAAATGGCTGCCCTTAATTCGAAAGTCAAAAAAGCCGTTATCCCGGTCGCGGGATTGGGAACCAGGATGCTGCCAGCGACCAAAGCTATCCCGAAAGAGATGCTGCCGCTGGTTGATAAGCCATTAATTCAGTACGTCGTGAACGAATGTATCGCTGCTGGCATTACTGAAATCGTGCTTGTTACGCACTCGTCTAAAAACTCTATTGAAAACCACTTTGATACCAGTTTTGAGCTGGAAGCGATGCTGGAAAAACGCGTTAAGCGTCAGCTTCTGGAGGAGGTTCAGTCTATTTGCCCTCCGCATGTCACTATTATGCAGGTACGTCAAGGGCTGGCAAAAGGCCTGGGCCATGCCGTATTGTGCGCGCATCCCGTTGTCGGAAACGAACCTGTCGCTGTTATTCTGCCAGACGTTATTCTTGACGAATATGAGTCCGACCTGTCTCAGGATAACCTGGCTGAAATGATCCGCCGTTTCGACGAAACCGGCAATAGCCAGATTATGGTTGAGCCAGTAGAAGATGTGACTGCATACGGCGTGGTCGATTGCAAAGGCGTTGAGCTGGCGCCGGGCGAAAGTGTGCCGATGGTTGGCGTGGTTGAAAAACCAAAAGCGGATGTCGCGCCGTCTAACCTTGCGATTGTCGGGCGTTATGTGTTGAGCGCGGATATCTGGGCGTTGCTGGCGAAAACCCCTCCGGGCGCCGGGGATGAAATTCAGTTGACCGATGCTATCGATATGCTGATCGAAAAAGAAACGGTTGAAGCCTACCACATGAAGGGTAAAAGCCATGACTGTGGTAATAAGTTAGGATATATGCAGGCATTCGTTGAATATGGCATCCGTCATAATTCGCTGGGTGCTGAATTTAAAGCCTGGCTTGAAGAAGAAATGGGTATTAAGAAGTAACGATACGTTATAAATTTTTTAACAGAAGCGCTGGTAAATCCGGCGCTTTTTTTATGCCTGGGGTCGTCAACGGAGAACTCAGGCAAAAAAAATCCCGCCAGCGGCGGGATTTTAAGCATCCAGGAAGTAAATTATTCCTTGATCAGGAAATCTTCCAGTTGCTTACCTTGTTCTTCCATTGCTTTTTTGATTACAGCCGGTGTACGACCCTGGCCAGTCCAGGTTTTAGTTTCACCGTTTTCGTCAACATAGCTATATTTAGCCGGACGAGCTGCGCGTTTAGCTTTGGTGCCGGATTTAGCGGCAGCCATGCTATTCAGCAGTTCATTCGGGTCAATGCCGTCGGCAATTAACATTTCACGATACTGTTGCAGTTTACGAGTGCGTTCTTCCACTTCAGCAGCAGCAGCGCTTTCTTCTTCACGACGCTCATTAACGACAACTTCTAATTTTTCCAGCATTTCTTCAAGCGTTTCCAGAGTACATTCTCTTGCCTGCGCACGAAGAGTACGGATGTTGTTCAGAATTTTAAGTGCTTCGCTCATTGTAGTAATCTCAAACTTATATTGGGGTGGTTTGTTGAGCTAATAATAGAGCGATAAATTCAGTTGTGCAATAGCCAGGAATGTAAGGAATTCAAAATTACGCTTTATTAAGCACACGTTTTAATTATCTCAACTTAAATTTTCCTTGAGGCGCCGCACAAAAAAGAGCTTATTGGCAGGGGGGATACTCATCGTCTGTCGCTAAAAATTTAGGAGTTAGGTCACATTTTATCATGATGAAATACGATCTCATTGCAGAGATATCAATCTCTTGTATTAGCTTTCCTTACAAGAAAACCCTATTACTTTGCACCGGGTATGAGTAACGGTAACAATAAGTACAAGGTTTTCATATTGGCGGGTGATGATAAGCATTGTTGATGAATTTTAACGGCATAATTTGTGAAGGAATGTGTATATACCCTTCATACTTCAAGTTGCTTATGTGTTGGCTACGCTCGTTCACCCCAGTCACATAGTTATCTATGCTCCTGGGGACTCACTCCCTTGCCGCCTTTAAGCAACTCGAATTATTTTGGGTATAGTGAGCGATGTTTGTACAATTCTTAATACTCACCGGAGCGTGAGCCGCGCCGTCGCGTCGGTAAATTATGGTACAATCCCGCCAATCTTTATTTCACTCAGGTGAGGTCCTGCGACCAATGGCACAGCTATATTTCTACTATTCGGCAATGAATGCGGGTAAGTCGACTGCACTGCTGCAATCTTCATACAATTATCAGGAACGCGGGATGCGTACCGTCGTATATACGGCGGAAATCGACGATCGTTTCGGCGCAGGCAAAGTCAGCTCTCGTATCGGTTTGTCGTCGCCGGCAAAATTGTTTAACCAAAATACATCCTTGTTTGAAGAGATTCGTGCCGAGAGCGCGCGGCAGACAATACATTGCGTGTTAGTCGACGAAAGCCAGTTTTTGACTCGCCAGCAGGTTTATCAATTATCCGAGGTTGTCGACAAATTAGATATTCCAGTACTTTGCTATGGGCTACGAACAGACTTTCGTGGGGAGCTCTTTGTCGGCAGCCAATACTTGCTGGCATGGTCAGATAAGCTGGTGGAATTAAAAACTATCTGTTTCTGCGGTCGTAAAGCCAGTATGGTTCTGCGCCTTGATCAGGACGGCAGGCCTTATAACGAAGGCGAACAGGTGGTTATTGGCGGGAATGAACGCTACGTTTCAGTTTGCCGTAAGCATTATAAGGACGCGCTGGAGGAGGGCTCACTGACGGCGATTCAGGAGCGTCATCGGCACATATGATACCCGAGGTAACGATCGGCTTATAAAACGCCCTGTAGCGCTTTGGACGTCATTATTCAGGCCTCCTGACGAAGGGCGTGCCGTGAGCGCGTAGGCCAGGTGATAAGCATAGCGCCTTCAGGCATCAGATAAACCGGTAAAACAAAAAAAAACGGCCTCAATTGAAGCCGTTATTGTCATGCTAAAGCAGATAACGAATTAAGCGGATTTTTTCGCTTTTTTCTCTGCTTTCGGTGCGGCAACGACGTCTTTCTTCGCTGCAACTTCACCTTCGGTGAAATCACGACCGTAGTAGGTATCCAGCAGAATCTGTTTCAGTTCGGAGATCAGCGGATAACGCGGGTTAGCGCCGGTGCACTGGTCATCGAAGGCATCTTCAGACAGTTTGTCAACGTGTGCCAGGAAGTCAGCTTCCTGCACGCCTGCTTCACGGATAGACTTAGGAATGCCCAGCTCAGCTTTAATGCTTTCCAGCCATGCCAGCAGTTTTTCAATCTTAGCGGCGGTACGGTCGCCCGGCGCGCTCAGGCCCAGGTGGTCAGCAATTTCAGCGTAACGACGGCGTGCCTGCGGACGATCGTACTGGCTGAAAGCGGTCTGCTTGGTCGGGTTGTCATTCGCGTTGTAGCGGATAACGTTACAAATCAGCAGGGCGTTCGCCAGACCGTGCGGAATGTGGAACTGAGAGCCCAGTTTGTGCGCCATGGAGTGACATACACCGAGGAAGGCGTTGGCAAACGCGATACCGGCGATAGTCGCTGCACTGTGAACACGTTCACGCGCAACCGGGTTTTTAGACCCTTCGTGGTAAGACGCCGGCAGGTTTTCTTTCAGCAGTTTCAGGGCCTGCAGAGCCTGACCGTCAGAGAACTCAGAAGCCAGTACGGAAACATAAGCTTCCAGGGCGTGAGTTACCGCATCCAGACCACCGAACGCACACAGGGACTTCGGCATATCCATCACCAGGTTGGCGTCGACAATCGCCATATCCGGGGTCAGGGCGTAGTCAGCCAGCGGATATTTCTGACCGGTTGCATCGTCGGTCACAACCGCAAACGGTGTGACTTCAGAACCGGTACCGGAAGTGGTGGTGACGGCGATCATTTTCGCTTTCACGCCCATTTTCGGGAACTTGTAGATACGTTTACGGATGTCCATAAAGCGCAGCGCCAGTTCTTCGAAGTGAGTTTCCGGGTGTTCGTACATGACCCACATGATTTTCGCGGCGTCCATCGGGGAACCGCCGCCCAGCGCGATGATTACGTCCGGTTTGAAGGAGTTCGCCAGCTCAGCGCCTTTGCGAACAACGGAAAGCGTCGGGTCGGCTTCAACTTCGAAGAAGACTTCGGTTTCAACGCCAGCCGCTTTCAGCACAGAGGTGATCTGGTCTGCATAGCCGTTGTTGAACAGGAAGCGGTCAGTCACGATGAGCGCACGTTTGTGGCCATCAGTAATCACTTCATCCAGCGCGATGGGCAGAGAGCCACGGCGGAAGTAGATAGATTTCGGAAGTTTGTGCCACAACATGTTTTCAGCTCGCTTAGCAACGGTTTTCTTGTTGATCAGGTGTTTCGGACCAACGTTTTCAGAGATGGAGTTACCACCCCAGGAACCACAACCCAACGTCAGGGAAGGTGCGAGTTTGAAGTTGTACAGGTCACCGATACCACCCTGAGAGGCCGGGGTGTTGATCAGGATACGCGCGGTTTTCATCATCTGGCCGAAGTAAGCAACGCGTTCTGGCTGGTTATCCTGGTCAGTGTACAGGCAGGAGGTGTGACCGATACCGCCCATAGCGACCAATTTTTCTGCTTTTTCTACCGCTTCTTCGAAATCTTTCGCACGATACATCGCCAGAGTCGGAGACAGTTTTTCGTGTGCGAACGGTTCGCTTTCGTCAACGACCGTAACTTCACCGATCAGAATCTTGGTGGTTTCTGGTACGGAGAAGCCTGCCAGTTCAGCAATTTTGTAGGCTGGCTGACCGACGATAGCGGCGTTCAGAGCGCCATTTTTCAGGATAACGTTTTGAACCGCTTTCAGCTCCTGGCCCTGCAGCATGTAGCCGCCGTGGCTGGCGAAACGTTCGCGAACGGCATCATAGACGGAATCAACAACGACAACAGACTGTTCAGAAGCACAGATTACGCCGTTATCGAAGGTTTTAGACATCAGAACAGACGCCACAGCGCGTTTGATATCCGCGGTTTCATCAATCACTACCGGGGTGTTGCCTGCGCCTACGCCGATAGCCGGTTTACCGGAGCTGTATGCAGCTTTAACCATGCCTGGACCGCCAGTGGCGAGGATCAGGTTAATATCCGGGTGGTGCATCAGCGCATTAGACAGTTCTACGGAAGGTTGATCGATCCAGCCAATCAGATCTTTCGGCGCGCCGGCAGCGATAGCCGCTTGCAGAACGATGTCTGCCGCTTTGTTGGTTGCTTCTTTAGCGCGCGGATGCGGAGAAAAGATGATGGCGTTACGGGTCTTCAGGCTAATCAGTGATTTGAAGATCGCGGTAGAGGTTGGGTTAGTGGTTGGAACGATACCGCAAATAATGCCGATAGGTTCAGCAATGGTGATGGTCCCGAAGGTGTCGTCTTCAGACAGCACGCCGCAGGTTTTTTCATCTTTATAAGCGTTGTAAATGTATTCAGAAGCGAAGTGGTTTTTAATCACTTTGTCTTCCACGATACCCATACCGGATTCGGCGACGGCCATTTTGGCCAGCGGAATGCGGGCATCAGCGGCTGCCAGAGCGGCGGCGCGGAAGATTTTGTCGACCTGTTCTTGAGTGAAACTGGCATATTCACGCTGGGCTTTTTTTACACGCTCTACGAGTGCGTTAAGTTCAGCGACATTAGTAACAGCCATAATGCTCTCCTGATAATGTTAAACTTTTTTAGTAAATCATCTGCGCGATACGTGAGTATAGACAGATCGACGATACTTTGTATAAATGCCTGAAATTCAGGTGGTTACTTAACGTCCGTTTCGCTCTGATTTACTAAAAGAGCTTCTGCGTTAGTATCATTTAACTCTAACGCGTTACGTCCAGGTGGCGTAAGCAAGATTACTCACTTCTGAGTAGCGATTGTGTGATCTAAATCAAGATTACGCAAAGCTGACACCTTTCAGCAGGCCATTTTAGCCTTTTATGTAAATTGTTAAGAAATCGTTGTCATGAAGAGTAAGTGGATTAGCATAACGAGTACATATAAATAACAGCGATGAATGGATGAAATTAGGTGTAGATAAGAGGTGAACTATGCGAATAAAAGGCGTATCTTCTGCGCGTTTTGATCATTAACGAACATTGACTTCATCCGGCTAACGCTTCGGAGCTAACCGTGATTCAACCGCTTTTTGATTTTCCTGTTTACTTTAAGTTCTTTATCGGGCTCTTTGCGCTGGTTAACCCGGTGGGGATTATTCCCGTTTTCATCAGCATGACCAGCTACCAGACGGCCACGGCGCGTAATAAAACTAACCTCACCGCGAATCTGTCGGTCGCGATTATCTTGTGGAGTTCCTTATTCCTCGGCGATGGCATCCTGCAGCTGTTTGGTATTTCTATTGATTCGTTCAGAATTGCGGGCGGTATCCTGGTTGTCACCATTGCAATGTCGATGATCAGCGGGAAGCTGGGGGAAGATAAACAAAACAAGCAAGAAAAGTCAGAGACGGCCATACGCGAGAGCATTGGCGTTGTGCCGTTAGCGCTGCCGTTAATGGCGGGGCCAGGGGCGATTAGCTCCACTATCGTCTGGGGAACGCGTTATCACAGCATCGCGCATTTGCTTGGTTTTTCAGTTGCCATTGCGCTTTTTGCGCTTTGCTGCTGGGGCGTGTTCCGTATGGCGCCGTGGCTGGTTCGTTTGCTGGGGCAAACCGGTATCAACGTTATTACCCGAATCATGGGGTTGTTGTTAATGGCGCTCGGCATCGAATTTATTGTCACAGGAATAAAAGGCATTTTCCCCGGCTTGCTCAACTAAACTCCCACCTGTTGATTTACAGGCGGCGCCCTAAGAGGGCCGCCTTGTGACATTTCCAGTGACATTCCCACGTAACACTTCTTAATTTGATAAGCATTCAGCGTTTTAATGATAAAAAATACTAATATAATCTAACGATATTTATTTTTATTAATCAAACTATTATCAACATTACTGAGTCCGTGAGAAGCGGCAGGTCTGTTATTTTATTCACACCATACTCTGGGGCTTGATGAAGGATTATTGAAATGTTATTAGTTGTTTCAGCTCCATCGTAGATGAATGTGCTAAATAATGAGCATTTGTTAAATTTGTGTGTGTTTTCTGGCGCAGGTATATCCTACGATGTGACAGCGAGACGACTTTCTTTCAAGTTATTGATTATAAAGAATAAATTAAAGCTTTTTAACATTCTTTAACTGTTTTTCTGGGCAGGAAATTTTCCATAAAAGAGAATTGGTTAACAAAATTGTAAAATGAATTGGCGGTTCAGAAACGCATTTGATACTTTTCGGCCAAACATTTTGCAGAAGATTTCACATTGTTGATAACTATTTTCATTTAGATGGTTGTCAGAAATAACATGCGACGTGGGCAGGTACGTCGTATACCGAATCGACGAAAGGCGATCGAACGAATCGTCAGAATAAATAAAGTCGGTGATAGCAAAAGCAGTGACAGACCTGGCAGTACACCACCAGTGCTGTACAGGAGCCCTGACGGGATTAAACAGGCTGGTAAAAACCAGTAATTATAATGAGTGGAGTACAAACACAATGTCTAACATCACGAAAAAAAGTTTAATTGCAGTGGGAATACTCACTGCGCTCATCGCCGCCAGCGCCGCGACTGCGGCAGACGTGCCCGCCGGTGTTCAGTTAGCCGACAAGCAAACGTTGGTACGTAATAATGGATCAGAAGTGCAGTCTCTCGACCCGCATAAAATTGAAGGCGTGCCGGAATCGAACGTCAGCCGTGATCTCTTTGAAGGCTTATTAATTAGTGATGTCGAGGGGCATCCTTCACCGGGCGTCGCGGAGAAATGGGAAAATAAAGATTTTAAAGTCTGGACATTCCATCTACGTGAAAATGCGAAATGGTCAGATGGTACGCCCGTCACCGCCCATGATTTCGTTTATAGCTGGCAACGCCTGGCCGATCCTAATACGGCATCGCCGTACGCCAGCTATCTGCAATACGGTCATATCGTTAATATCGATGACATTATCGCCGGTAAAAAACCCGCCACCGATCTGGGGGTAAAAGCGCTTGATGATCACACCTTTGAAGTGACCTTAAGTGAGCCGGTGCCTTATTTCTACAAATTGTTGGTCCACCCTTCAGTGTCTCCTGTACCGAAATCAGCGGTCGAAAAATTTGGCGATAAATGGACGCAACCAGCCAATATTGTCACTAACGGCGCTTATAAGTTAAAAAACTGGGTGGTGAACGAACGTATCGTGCTGGAGCGTAACCCGCAATACTGGGATAACGCCAAAACCGTCATCAATCAGGTAACTTATTTGCCGATCTCTTCGGAGGTGACGGATGTCAACCGCTACCGCAGCGGCGAGATCGATATGACTTATAACAATATGCCGATCGAATTATTCCAGAAACTGAAAAAAGAGATCCCGAATGAAGTCCGCGTAGACCCTTATTTGTGTACCTATTATTACGAAATTAATAATCAAAAAGCGCCGTTTAACGATGTCCGCGTGCGTACCGCGCTGAAACTGGCGTTAGATCGCGACATTATTGTTAATAAGGTTAAAAATCAGGGCGATTTACCCGCTTATAGCTACACGCCGCCGTATACCGATGGCGCAAAACTGGTAGAGCCTGAGTGGTTCAAATGGTCCCAGCAAAAGCGTAATGAAGAAGCGAAGAAATTGTTGGCTGAAGCCGGCTTTACGGCGGATAAGCCCTTAACATTCGACCTGCTGTATAACACCTCCGATCTGCATAAAAAACTGGCCATTGCCGTGGCGTCTATCTGGAAGAAAAATCTGGGTGTCAATGTGAATCTGGAGAATCAGGAATGGAAAACCTTCCTGGACACCCGTCATCAGGGCACCTTTGATGTCGCCAGAGCCGGGTGGTGCGCAGATTATAATGAACCGACCTCGTTCCTGAATACCATGTTGTCCGACAGTTCAAATAATACCGCGCATTATAAGAGCCCGGCGTTTGATAAGCTGATTGCCGACACGCTGAAAGTAGCGGACGATACGCAGCGCAGCGAACTCTACGCTAAAGCGGAGCAGCAGTTAGATAAAGACTCGGCTATTGTGCCGGTGTATTACTACGTTAACGCGCGCCTGGTGAAACCCTGGGTGGGCGGGTATACCGGTAAAGACCCGCTGGATAATATTTATGTGAAAAACTTATATATTATCAAACATTAATGGCAAGACATGGGACAACTGCGGTTGTCCCATGGTGTCTTTTTTCATCGCACTATAACGTTCCCTGGCGGATCTGTTTGTCACGTCCGGGAAGTAAAGGCACAGGCCAGAAGGTACGGGCAATGTTGAAATTTATTTTACGCCGCTGTCTGGAAGCGATTCCGACGCTGTTTATTCTTATTACCATCTCTTTCTTTATGATGCGCCTCGCGCCGGGTAGCCCTTTTACCGGCGAGCGCGCATTGCCGCCGGAAGTGCTGGCCAATATTGAAGCAAAATATCATCTGAACGATCCCATCATGACGCAGTACTTCAGCTACCTGAAGCAGCTGGCGCATGGCGATTTTGGACCATCGTTTAAATACAAAGATTACACGGTCAACGATCTGGTTGCCGCCAGCTTCCCCGTTTCGGCGAAACTTGGCGCCGCCGCTTTTTTACTGGCGGTCATTATTGGTGTCAGCGCTGGCGTGATTGCCGCGCTAAAGCAAAATACGCGATGGGATTATACGGTGATGGGATTTGCCATGACCGGCGTCGTTATCCCCAGTTTTGTGGTAGCGCCGCTACTGGTGATGGTCTTTGCGATAACCTTGCAATGGCTGCCTGGCGGCGGCTGGAACGGCGGGGCGTTAAAATTTATGATCCTGCCGATGGTCGCGCTTTCACTGGCCTATATTGCCAGCATCGCTCGTATTACGCGCGGCTCAATGATTGAAGTTCTGCATTCGAACTTTATTCGTACCGCGCGGGCAAAAGGATTACCGATGCGCAGAATCATCTTCCGCCATGCGTTAAAACCTGCGCTGCTGCCGGTTTTATCCTATATGGGGCCAGCCTTTGTCGGCATTATTACCGGCTCAATGGTGATTGAAACGATTTATGGCTTACCGGGCATTGGGCAGCTTTTCGTTAATGGCGCGCTCAACCGCGATTACTCGCTGGTGTTAAGTTTGACCATTTTAGTCGGGGCGCTGACCATATTGTTTAACGCCATTGTCGATGTGCTCTATGCCGTTATCGACCCGAAAATTCGCTATTGATACTGGAGCTCTCGATGATGTTAAGTAAGAAAAACAGCGAGACGCTGGAAAATTTCAGTGAAAAGCTAGAGGTGGAAGGTCGCAGCCTTTGGCAAGATGCCCGTCGGCGCTTTATGCATAACCGTGCGGCGGTGGCCAGTCTTATTGTCCTGTTTCTGATAGCCCTGTTCGTGACAGTGGCGCCTATGCTGTCGCAATTTACCTATTTCGATACCGACTGGGGCATGATGTCCAGCGCGCCGGATATGGCGTCCGGCCACTATTTCGGCACTGACTCTTCCGGGCGCGATCTGTTGGTGCGCGTTGCCATCGGCGGGCGTATCTCGTTGATGGTCGGGATTGCCGCCGCACTGGTGGCGGTCATTGTCGGAACGCTGTATGGCTCGCTGTCCGGGTATCTGGGCGGCAAAATTGATTCTGTGATGATGCGGTTGTTGGAGATCCTCAACTCGTTCCCGTTTATGTTCTTTGTGATTTTGCTGGTGACGTTTTTTGGGCAGAACATTCTGTTGATTTTCGTCGCCATCGGCATGGTCTCCTGGCTTGATATGGCGCGTATTGTGCGTGGTCAAACCCTAAGTCTTAAACGTAAAGAGTTCATCGAAGCCGCGCAGGTGGGTGGTGTGTCGACCGCCAGCATTGTGATCCGCCATATTGTGCCTAACGTCCTGGGCGTAGTAGTAGTGTATGCATCGTTGCTGGTGCCCAGCATGATTCTGTTTGAGTCTTTCCTCAGTTTCCTGGGGCTTGGGACGCAGGAACCGTTAAGCAGTTGGGGAGCGTTGTTGAGCGATGGCGCAAATTCAATGGAAGTCTCACCGTGGCTGCTGCTGTTTCCGGCTGGCTTTCTCGTGGTGACGTTATTCTGTTTTAACTTTATTGGCGATGGCCTGCGTGATGCCCTCGACCCGAAAGATCGTTAAGGAGTACAGCCATGAGCTTATCAGAAACCGCAACTCAGGCGCCGCAACCGGCGAATGTACTGCTGGAGGTAAACGATCTTCGTGTTACGTTCGCTACGCCTGATGGCGATGTGACGGCGGTCAACGATCTGAACTTTACGCTTCGCGCGGGAGAAACGTTAGGTATTGTTGGCGAGTCTGGATCGGGGAAATCGCAAACGGCGTTCGCATTAATGGGATTGCTGGCGACGAATGGCCGAATCGGCGGTTCTGCGACCTTCAACGGACGTGAAATTCTTAATCTACCTGAGCGCGAACTGAATACGCTGCGCGCAGAACAGATTTCGATGATTTTTCAGGACCCGATGACCTCGCTAAATCCTTATATGCGCGTTGGGGAGCAGTTAATGGAAGTCCTGATGCTGCATAAAGGGATGAGCAAAGCGGAAGCTTTTGAAGAGTCCGTCAGAATGCTGGATGCCGTAAAAATGCCGGAAGCGCGCAAACGGATGAAAATGTACCCGCACGAATTTTCCGGCGGAATGCGTCAACGTGTGATGATTGCGATGGCGCTGTTGTGCAGGCCGAAACTGCTTATTGCCGATGAGCCTACCACCGCGCTTGATGTTACCGTGCAGGCGCAGATTATGACCTTGCTTAATGAGCTAAAGCGCGAATTTAATACCGCCATTATCATGATTACCCACGATCTGGGCGTGGTCGCGGGTATTTGCGATAAGGTCCTGGTAATGTATGCCGGGCGTACCATGGAATACGGTAAGGCGCGCGATGTCTTTTATCAGCCCGTTCATCCGTATTCGATAGGCCTGCTTAATGCGGTGCCGCGTCTGGATAGCGAGGGGGCGGAAATGCTGACGATTCCGGGCAATCCTCCCAATTTATTGCGTTTGCCTAAAGGTTGTCCGTTCCAGCCGCGTTGTCCTCATGCGATGGAGATCTGCAATAATGCGCCGCCACTTGAAGCGTTCAGTCCTGGTCGATTGCGCGCCTGCTTTAAACCGGTGGAGGAACTGCTATGAATGCTGTGATTGAACAACGTAAAGTTCTCCTCGAAATCGCCGATCTGAAAGTACATTTTGATATCAAAGAAGGGAAGCAGTGGTTCTGGCAACCGCCGAAAACCCTGAAAGCGGTGGACGGCGTTACGCTACGCCTGTATGAAGGCGAAACGCTGGGCGTGGTGGGGGAATCCGGCTGCGGCAAGTCGACGTTTGCGCGCGCCATTATTGGTCTGGTGAAGGCGACAGACGGTAAAGTCGCCTGGCTGGGAAAAGATCTGCTGGGCATGAAAGCGGATGAGTGGCGCGAGGTGCGCAGCGATATCCAGATGATTTTTCAGGACCCGCTGGCGTCACTCAACCCGCGAATGACGATTGGCGAAATTATCGCTGAACCGCTGCGTACTTATCATCCTAAGCTTTCGCGCCAGGACGTGCGTGACCGCGTGAAAGCCATGATGCTGAAAGTGGGGCTGCTGCCGAACCTCATCAACCGTTATCCCCATGAATTTTCCGGGGGGCAGTGCCAGCGCATCGGTATCGCCCGGGCGTTGATCCTGGAACCTAAGCTCATTATTTGCGATGAACCGGTGTCGGCGCTGGACGTTTCTATTCAGGCGCAGGTGGTGAATTTGCTCCAGCAGTTACAGCGAGAGATGGGGCTGTCGTTGATTTTTATTGCGCACGATCTGGCGGTCGTAAAGCACATATCCGATCGTGTCCTGGTGATGTATCTCGGTCATGCGGTAGAATTGGGCACCTATGATGAGGTGTACCATAATCCACTGCATCCTTATACCAAAGCGCTGATGTCGGCGGTACCGATTCCCGATCCCGATCTGGAGCGAAATAAGAAGATACAATTGCTGGAGGGCGAATTACCTTCGCCCATTAACCCGCCTTCCGGCTGCGTGTTCCGTACACGCTGTCCGCTAGCCGGGCCAGAATGCGCGCTAACGCGACCGGTGCTGGAAGGGAGTTTTCGCCATGCCGTTTCTTGCCTTAAAGTAGACCCGTTATAATCGCAAGGGCTGACAATTCGTCAGCCCTTCTTTTAGGTGAGGTTACCGTGTCACTTTCTTTGTCGTCGGTTCGCCGTCGTCTTTATCATAATCTGTTCGATTTGACTACGCGCTCAGGTCGCCGTTTTGAAGGGTTATGCGCGCTGTTTGCGCTGCTTAGCGTACTGGTCATTTTTGTTGAATCAGGCGTAGGAACGGAATATCACCTGACATTTGATGAATGGCATATTTTTGTCTGGCTGGAGCTCTGCGTTACCCTGATATTTACCGGTGAATACTTGCTCAGACTGTTTAGCTGGCCCGACCCGACAAAATACGTTTTTAGTTTTTGGGGATTTATTGATCTGGTGACGATTTTGCCGCTGTACGTCATGTGGCTGTGGCCGGAAATTAGCCTGAACTATATGTTTGCCTGGCGCGCTATGCGAGCGATTCGCGTGCTGCGTATTCTTAAACTGCTACGCTTTATGCCATCCCTGCGGGTATTCTGGAGCGCCATTATTAGCGCGCGTCATCAGCTTATTCTGTTCTATTCATTTATTGCGATCGTGATGATTATTTTCGGTGCCCTGATGTATCTTATTGAAGGACCGAAATATGGCTTCACGACGCTTAATGCCTCGGTGTATTGGGCGATAGTGACAGTTACAACCGTGGGGTACGGTGATATTACGCCGCATACGCCGCTGGGACGTATTGTCGCGTCGGTGCTTATTTTGATTGGTTATTCGGTGATTGCGATTCCTACAGGACTGATTACCACGCACATGAGCAGCGCGTTTCAAAAACGTCACTGGCAGCGAAAATGTCCGCAGTGCCAGCAAAGCCAGCATGAACATAGCGCGCAATATTGTAACCGATGCGGCAGTAAGCTACCGGATTAAACAGGCTTGCCGGAGGGCGCAATCAAACGCCATCCGGCCTGAACCGCTTATTCGCGCCAGAGAATATGGCACAGCTTGTGGTCCTTTTCCCGGCATAGCAGAACGCGGGCGAAAATGTCGTTAATTTCGCCGTCTTCGGTATCCGCCAGGCCAATCACCACCTCGGCAAAAAAGTCTGGATTCAGGTCAAAATCAACGTGCTCTTGCCAGTCTTCAGCGGGATCAAACAACTCCGCACCGCCGCGCTCCTCGAATTGCAAATTGAACAGAATGATATCAGCCGGATCAAGATTATCTGCCGCCAGCTCAAGAAAAATATCGTAAGCCTGCTCAAGCGTTTCGTCTTCAGTCAGGCGATTGTTCAGATCCATTTCCATAGTGACTACCTGTTTACTCATGTTGGTCACGTTTTACAGCAATGGACTAAAGAAGTAAAACAATCGCTCGGTAATACGCTGCCATAACGGACGTTTTACCCACAAACGCGCATCTAACAGGCGGGAGCGCGAAATATAATCGTCCTGTACCGCAGCCAGATCGGCGCCGAAACCCGTATCATCAATGACCAGCGTAATCTCGAAATTAAGCCACAGGCTACGCATGTCGAGATTCACGGTACCGACCAGGCTCAGTTCGCCATCGACCAGCACGCTTTTGGTATGCAACAGCCCGCCTTCGAACTGATAGATTTTCACGCCCGCCGCCAGTAACTCGCTGAAAAAGGCGCGACTGGCCCAGCCGACGAGCAGTGAATCATTTTTACGGGGCAGGATAATACTGACATCCACGCCGCGCTGCGCAGCGGTACAAATGGCGTGCAGCAGATCGTCGCTGGGGACGAAATATGGCGTGGTCATAATTAAATATTCGCGCGCAGCATAGGTGGCGGTTAATAGTGCCTGGTGAATGAGATCTTCCGGAAAACCAGGACCGGAAGCAATGGTATGAATGGTATGCCCGCTGGCCTGCTCAAACGGCATAATATTCACATCCGGCGGGGGAGGCAGAATGCGTTTACCCGTCTCGATTTCCCAATCGCAGGAGTAAACAATCCCCATTGCTGTCGCCACGGGGCCTTCCATACGCGCCATCAAATCGACCCATTGTCCAACGCCGGCATCCTGTTTGAAAAAACGCGGATCCACCATATTCATACTGCCGGTATAGGCGATGTAATTGTCAATCATCACCATTTTACGGTGCTGGCGAAGATCCATACGGCGTAAAAAGACGCGCATCAGATTCACCTTCAGCGCCTCTACGACTTCAATGCCAGCGTTACGCATCATGGCCGCCCAGGGGCTGCGGAAGAAAGCGACGCTACCCGCGGAATCCAGCATAAGCCGGCAGTGGATGCCGCGGCGGGCGGCGGCCATTAGCGATTCAGCGACCTGATCCGCCATGCCGCCTGGCTGCCAGATGTAAAACACCATTTCGATATTATGCCGCGCCAGTTGGATATCGCGAATAAGCGCCTGCATGACATCATCGGAGTCGGTAAGTAATTGCAACTGGTTGCCTTTGACGCCCGCAATCCCCTGACGTCGTTCGCACAGCTTAAACAAGGACGATGCGACGCTACTGTTTTCTTGCGCGAAAATGTGTTTGCAGGCTTTGAGGTCATTCAACCATTTGGCGGTAGACGGCCACATGGCGCGGGCACGCTCGGCGCGACGTTTGCCTAAATGCAATTCGCCCACGGACAAATAGGCGATGATCCCGACCAGCGGAAGGATATAGATGATTAATAACCAGGCCATTGCGGAGGGAACTGCGCGCCGTTTCATTAGAATACGTAATGTGACGCCGGCAATGAGAACCCAGTATCCCAAAATGACCAGCCAACTCACCACGGTGTAGAAGGTTGTCATAACTTTAAAAATCCTTTAGAAAGCGTGTTGTTAAGAGTTTACGCGTCAGGATTCACATGGCAAATAAAAACACGGGAAAAGCGCTGGTCTGCATCCGGCGAGGGGGTATAATGGCGCTTCTGTTACAGTGAGAGTCGTAAACATGAAGCGTAGTAGAACGGAAGTGGGGCGCTGGCGAATGCTACGTCAGGCGAGCCGCCGTAAAGCGCGTTGGCTTGAAGGGCAATCACGCCGTAATATGCGTATCCATACCATCAGGAAATGCATCTTTAATCGTCAGCGTAATTCATTACTCTTTGCGATTCACGGTGTGTGAGCCAGAAAGGGCACCGTATGCGGTGCCCAACAGGCCATCCTTTTCAAAAGATCTTCTTATATGGTTTGACCGAAACCTGCGCATAGACGCCCGCTGCGACGTAGGGGTCCGCATCAGCCCAGGATTGCGCCGCTTCTAAAGATTCAAATTCAGCAATCACCGTTGACCCGGTAAATCCGGCTACTCCAGGATCGTTACTGTCCACTGCGGGCATCGGCCCGGCAGTTAATAATCGCCCTTCATCATGCAGAAGTTGCAGGCGCGCCAGATGCGCGGGCCGTACCGAGAGGCGTTTTTCAAGCGAGTTGGCATTATCCTGAGCGTAAATAACATACAGCACGGGTAGAGCTCCTTAATCGGTAAAAGTTGCTGATTACGTTATTGGAAAGGGCATTTAACTGCAATGTAAAGATACCGACTTTGTTAAACATGCACATTTTGTGTGGTGTTTTTGCGCGATATCATCTTTTAAATGCCGCTATCGGCAATGCCTTATTGAATATGATTGCTATTTGCATTTAAAATTCAGCTCTGGTTTTTCAACTGAAACGATTATGACTTCAATGACCCTTGATTTACCTCGTCGCTTTCCCTGGCCGACACTCCTTTCCGTAGGCATTCATGGTGCTGTAGTGGCAGGTTTGCTCTATACCTCGGTACATCAGGTTATTGAATTGCCTGCGCCAGCGCAGCCTATCACGGTGACAATGGTTTCACCCGCTGACCTGGAGCCGCCCCAGGCGGTTCAGCCGCCGCCGGAGCCGGTGGTTGAACCCGAACCGGAGCCAGAGCCGATCCCTGAACCGCCTAAAGAAGCGCCCGTGGTGATTGAGAAACCCAAACCTAAGCCAAAACCCAAGCCGAAGCCGAAACCGGTGAAAAAGGTTGAAGAGCAGCCGAAGCGCGAAGTCAAACCAGCCGCGCCGCGTCCTGCCTCACCGTTTGAAAATAGCGCCCCGGTGCGGCCAACAAGCAGCACCGCATCGGCGACCAGCAAGCCCGCGGTGAGCGTGCCCACTGGACCTCGCGCTCTGAGCCGTAACCAGCCGCAGTATCCGGCGCGAGCACAGGCGTTACGTATTGAAGGCCGCGTAAAGGTGAAGTTTGACGTGACCTCTGCTGGGCGAGTGGAAAATGTACAGATTCTATCCGCGCAGCCAGCCAATATGTTTGAGCGTGAAGTTAAGAATGCGATGCGCAAATGGCGCTATGAAGCAGGCAAGCCGGGTTCCGGGCTGGTTGTCAATATTATCTTCCGTCTGAACGGTACGGCGCAGATTGAGTAATCTCTGGCGCCGCCAGCCAGGAATATACCATCACCTGCTGGCGGCGTAAGCGGGTATACTTAACCCTGAACCGGGAGCGGGCGAGGTTTACCGTCCGGATCGACGGCAACATAAATAAACAGCGCCTCGGTGGCCTTGTAGCGCTGTCCAATCGGTTCTGACGCGACTTTTTTCACCCAGACTTCAATATTGATGCTAATAGACGTCGTGCCGCGTTTAACGCAGCGCGCGTAGCAGCATACGACATCGCCAACCGCGACGGGGCGCAGAAATGTCATTCCTTCCACGCGTACGGTTACAACCCGACCGTGCGCGATCTCTTTGGCCAGTATCGCGCCGCCAATATCCATTTGCGACATCAGCCAGCCGCCAAAAATATCGCCGTTCGCATTGGTATCGGCAGGCATGGCCAATGTACGTAAAACCAGCTCGCCCTGAGGAGTATTATCCATTGTTGTCATTGTAAAACCGACTATCAGAAAAAATTACAGCCGCGATGCTACTATGAATTTTGTGTGGAGAATAGTGGGAATAAAGGTACTGACGGGAAAGCGCAGGGCGTAAAGGCGGAGAAAATATCGCCAGGCGTTCGCAGTCTGGCGATGATAAGTCACGGGAGGGTTATGATTTATCTTCCTGTGGCAGATGCCGGTAGATATAGACGCCGCTCAGCAGGGTAAAAATGAGCGTCAGCGCCGTGAGTCCAAAGACCTTAAAGTTGACCCAGATATTTTGCGGCAACCAGAAGGCGATATAAATGTTAGCCAGACCGCACGCAATAAAAAACAGCGCCCACGCCAGGTTCAGCTTTGACCAGACCTGCTGCGGCAACGCCAGTTCTTTACCTAACATACGTTGGATTAACGGTTTTTTCATCACCCACTGGCTTATTAACAGCGCGCCGGCGAACAGCGCATAAATAACCGTCACCTTCCATTTAATAAATTCATCGTTATGGAAGAAGAGCGTCAGACCGCCGAAGACGGCAACCAGAACAAAGGTAATCAGCGCCATCTTCTCTATTTTCCGATAGCGCACCCAGCTATAAATCAGCACGATTGCCGTCGCGACAATCAGTGCGGAGGTCGCCGCATAGATGTCATAAAGTTTATAAAACGCAAAAAAGACAACCAGCGGTAAAAAATCCAGAAACTGCTTCATTCTTCGATTCCATCATCAACGAGCGTCGAATGCGCCGCGTAACGGCGCATTGCGGATTATTGGCGAATCAACATATACAGGCGGAATAAGTAGATAAGCAATACTGCGGAAATCAGATTGCTCAACGTATTCGCCAGTACAGCGCCTACATTTGGGGTCAGTACAGCGAAGCTGGGCGCGAACAGCAATAGCAATGTTTTAGCCAGTAACCAGCCTATCACCGCAGGCGCGACCAGTCTCATGTTAGCCCAGGCTAAACGCATACTGCTGCGCATTGCGGCAAACACGCCCATTTTCTCTTCAACCAACATCACTGGCGCAAGCGCCAGCACAATGGCCATAATAATCCCCGGAACGACAATCAGCATTATACCGATTTGCACTAACAGGGTAGTCAGAAAAATGAGAATAAACAGTTTAGGCAATGCAGGGGCGCTGGCGCCAATAGCGCGCAGCGCGCTAACCCGATGTCCCGCTGAAACTAACTGAATCATCAGGATGATACCGCCGGCCAGAATAGCGTTGCCGATAAGCCCGGAAAACGTCGAGGCGGCAGAGGCGCGCAACAGGATCTGCTGCTGCTCCGGCGTCATATTTTGTACCAGCTCAAACAGGCCAGCGCTGCCTGCCAGATGTTCTCCTTCACTGAGTTGCGCGATTTGCGCATCGCTGGGTGAAAAGGCATGACCTAAGACCACCGTGATAAATGCGCACAGCAACGAAACCAGCAAGATAGTAATAAATTGATTTCGGAAAAAATTTCCGGCGTCACGGTAAACGGACTTCGCCGTGATAGACATGCACTCTCCTTGAGTTTTGCAGGTGTTAATTTGCGGGCAATTGTACCCTGGATAACTCTACAGTGGCAGCATCAGCAGTTGTATGGAAAAGCATATCTTTGTAAAGCGGCGGTAATCCGTATCGCGCGCGGGCGCGATTACACGCCTCATTCACTTCGCCTCCTTCGCCCGATATCGAAAATTCGCGACAGGTTGAAGGGCGGTTTTCATAAATAGCGCAACTGACGTTTTCACCCGGCGTGCCAATTAGCGCTTTACAGTGCGGCTGTTTTTGGTTGGTACCGGCCATACAACGTAAAAAAGGGGTAACGGGCTCGGTTAATGACGCCGGAACGCGTCCGCTGGCATCGTCGCCTTCAGCCCAATAAAAGGAGACACGAAAATAGGCACAACAGGCACCGCATGTCATGCATGGGTTAAGAACGCTCATGATTCACCTGCAAAAACTCACGTATCAATAGATTACAACGGAAATTAATCTGTCCCGCAGTGTTCGCGAATCTTAACGCCACGCGCCATTGCGGGACATTGATTACCTTAGCCAGCCTTTATCGCCAGGGCAACAGAGCAGACAAATATTTGCATAACGTGAATATGTCAAAATTGATCTGAATTCCTATAACCAGGATTTTCAATACAAGTTCTAAATTAATCTGGATCAATAAATGTTAAATTATAAGAACAAATGTGATCTGTGTTAGATCACTTATTACTTCATTGTGGGTATATTCATCACGCTTTTATAACCATAACGATGGAGCGGGTATGAAAAAATTTACAGTGGCGGCACTGGCGTTAACAACTCTTCTCTCAGGCAGCGCGTTCGCGCACGAAGCCGGAGAATTCTTTATGCGTGCAGGTCCGGCAACCGTCAGACCTACAGAAGGGGCGGGTGGTACGCTGGGGCATTTAAACGGGTTTGATGTGAGTAATAACACGCAACTCGGCCTGACATTCACTTACATGGCGACGGACAATATCGGGGTTGAATTGCTGGCGGCCACGCCGTTCCGCCATAAGGTGGGTACGGGCGCGACGGGCGATATCGCCACGGTCCACCTGTTACCGCCAACATTAATGGCGCAGTGGTACTTCGGCGATTCCAGCAGCAAAGTGCGTCCTTATGTCGGCGTAGGGGTGAACTACACCACCTTCTTCGATAACGGCTTTAACGATAATGGTAAAAATGCCGGGCTGTCCGATCTGAGCTTTAAGGATTCCTGGGGCGCGGCAGGACAAGTTGGGGTAGATTACCTGATTAACCGCGACTGGTTAATTGGCGCCTCTGTCTGGTACATGGATATTGATACTACCGCCAATTATAAAATGGGTGGCGTTCAGCATCATGACAGCGTGCGTCTGGACCCATGGGTATTTATGTTCTCGGCAGGCTATCGTTTCTAATCGCGTGATGTTGTGACGAAAAAAGACCCCGCCAGGCGGGGTCAAAAAAGGACATGACACACGGATTTTACTTGTCGGAACTCACTTGTCTTCTTTCGGTTCGCCGCAGCCTAGTTCTGCGCCAGTGAGAGGATCAACGGTGGGGTCCGATTTCGTTCTTTCTGCCATCGCTTTGAGCAGCGCCAGCTGCTCGCGCGGCAATTTCACTGTCGCCAGGCCATCGCCGCCATCAACAGCAGGCATCGGTTCTGCGACATAGTTGAAGTTCTCATCGCTATTCCAGCTACCTCGCGGATCGTCGCCTTGCGACATGTTGTAGTACACGTCGGTATACTGTTCTACCGGCGGTAATTTACCCGGCGGGAAGTTGTTACGAATCGAATACAGCGCCTTTTCAAAAGAGAGCTGGTGCGCGACTTCACGGGTCATTAAGAAACTGAGCGTGTCTTTTACGCCAGGATCGTCGGTCAGATTAATCAGGCGTTCATAAATGATCTTCGCTCGCGCCTCTGCCGCGATGTTTGAGCGTAGATCGGCTGTGACTTCGCCGATAGTATCAATATAAGCCGCGGTCCACGGTACGCCGCCGGAGTTCGTCAACGCAGGGCCGCCGCCATACAGCAGAGAGGTGATATGGCTGTCATTACCATTCTGCGTCAGCGAGCGATAAAGTTCTGCTTCGTTTTCGGTGCCTTCCGCTAGCTCGCCTTTAGCGCCTTTATTAAGCATTCCTACCAGTGAGCCGATAATTTCCAGATGACTCAGCTCCTCGGTGGCGATGTCCATTAACATCTCTTTACGACCGGCATCATCATCGCTTAAACCTTGCGTGAAGTAGCGGCAGGCGGCCGCCAGTTCGCCCTGCGGGCCGCCAAACTGTTCCAGCAGCAGGTTCGCTAATCCAGGATTAGGTTCGCTCACTCGCACAGTATATTGAAGTTGTTTTACGTGTCGAAACATATTGCCTCCTGCTTATTATTTATTTTTTGGCTTCAACGCCATCTGCTTCAGATCGCAGTAAAAATTGTTCGGTTGTCTGCGGAATATGTTTGATCAGCCAGTCAGCCATTTGCATTTCTTCTTTCAGAATGGCTTCAATCGTCGGGATTGAGGCAGTGTCGCCAGCTTTTTTTGCCGCCGCCAGCAGGGAGGTATAACAAGCAATTTCGAACTGCTCGAAAACATAACCGCTAATTGAACCTTTGACAATTTCATCGGAAGGGAACATGCCACCGATAGATTGCCCCATTGCTGCCATTTTACTCATGGAGTCTTTCAACACCGAACGGGAAATGCCATTACGGTCCAACACTTCTTCGAGCATGGTAATTTGATGTTTGGTTTCACTAATATGTTGTTCAATTCTGGCTTTTATATCAGGATAATTTTCAATACGGCTGGCCATAGATTCAAGCATCGATTCTGCCTGTTTTTCCATGGCATGGGCGTCACGAAGCCAGTCATGATAATGTTCAGTATAATTCATTTTACATTCCTCAATGCGTGATAATCTGCTCCGATAATAAAATCGGAATCATGCAAGCTGATAATTAAAAATATTATTTCGATTTGCGTTCAGCACTTTTATTAACATTGCTGACTGCTAAATCGGTAAGTTTTAAATCAGTTTGTTTTTCCTCGTCGAGGGTTTCTTTGAGCAGTTTTAATGCCTTGCTATAGCCGAGCTGCTCGGCCAGGGTGGCTAGCGTGCCGTAGCTGGCGATTTCGTAATGCTCGACTTTTTGCGCCGCGGCGATAAGCGCTGCATCGCGTACTTCGTTTTTCTCCGTACTTTCGATGACTTCATTGGCTTCTTCAATCAGCCCTTCCATAGCGACGCATTTCATTCTTTTCAGTTTAATGCCAGATTCAGATTCGACGATCTGATCAATACGTTCAATCTGACCCTGGGTTTCTTCAAGATGAGATTGAAAGGCCTGGCTTAATTTTTCATTGGACGTGGCTCTGGCTAGTTTAGAAAGAGCCTTGGTTAATTGTTTTTCTGCACTATAGGTATCTGAAAGTAGATGGATAAAAAGGTCTTCAACGGTTTTAATATTCATAAATCTAATTCTCCTGGGCAAAATACTGCGAGCCAGAAGACTCGCAGATTGCTTGATAAAAGCCTGTGTTATATTTACATTACAGTAAATCAGGAATTATCGGATTTACGTCCGCCGTGACTATTCTGACCACCTTTTTTACCGGCTTCAGAAGCTCGTTGCGGATCGTTTTTGAAATTCCCACCGCTATGCTGACCGCCTTTGCGGCCCGCTTCAGATGCTTTTTCACGATTCTCGGCGAAATTTCCTGAACCACCACGATGTTCGGCCATATTATTTCTCCTGTCTCGTTGCTTGCTGAAAAAATCGGTTTTAACCGTGTCGACACCCTATTAAAATTAGTTGGTTAAACCGATTAGTCAAATTGACGGAAATAGTTGTGATTTACCGCGTAAATAACGCACAAAAAATGGTTTAGAGATAATATATTCTATATTTTCTTTTAGAATAAGCGATTTAACAGAAAATGCTTTGCATTGTTATTAATAACAAGCGTCACTATCTGCGGCCACAAAAACGTTAATGCATTGTTTGTTGACATTTCTTTACATAAAGGCGGGGGAAATTGACGTGAAAACGCTAAATTTTTCGGCGTGATTAAGAGTTTTCTTAGCAAAAATTGACTTCAGACTTTTTGAAAGCTGGACAGGGAATAACACCAAAAAGATTGATGATCTACGTCTGAATCGTGATTCTGGTTCGGCGCCAACCTCTCATTAAGCCGCCAGCGTTATGCTGACGGCTTAACCCGTTATGCGCGGCTGGCGGCTTTCATCGCTGAGACAAAGGACCTGAGCTCCGCCAACATCTGTTCGGGAGACGCGTGGTTTTTCTCGATAATGTTGACAATGGCTGAGCCGGAGATAGCGCCAGCCGCCCCGGCACGCACGGCCGCAGACACCTGTTCCGGCGAGGAGATACCGAAGCCCTGTAACGCAGGCGCGGCATGGTACTCTTTAAGCTTCTCAATGAGATGATGCAACGGCAATGCGCCACGGTTTTCCGCGCCGGTGACGCCCGAACGCGAAAGCAGGTAGGTGTAACCGCGGCCGTAAGATGCGACCTGGCGCAGAAGATCGTCATCCGCATTTGGCGGGCAGATGAAGATCGGCGCGATATTATGCCGTAACGCCGCCTGGCGGAAGGGGGCCGATTCTTCAACCGGGACATCTGCGACCAGCACGGAATCTACGCCAACCTGTTCACAACGGGCATAGAACGCATCTATGCCGTTATTGAACACCAGATTCGCGTACATTAGCAGGCCAATCGGAATGGTCGGGTGTTTTTCACGAATCAGCGCCAGCATTTCAAAACACTGAGCCGGCGTGACGCCAGCGGCGAAGGCGCGTAAGTTCGCATTCTGGATGGTAGGGCCATCGGCCAGCGGATCGGAGAAGGGAACCCCCAGTTCCAGAGCGTCGGCGCCAGCGTCAATCAGTGTGTCGATAATTTTCAGTGACTGTTCAATGCCAGGGTCGCCCAGGGTGACGAAGGGGACAAAAGCGCCTTCCCGGCGATCGTTGAGTTGGGCAAATAAATTTTCGTAGCGTTCCATCAGATTTCCCCTCGCGCTTTCAGGATATCGTGTACGGTAAAAATGTCTTTATCTCCGCGGCCAGAGAGATTGACCACCAGCAGTTGCTCTTTTTCCGGCTGCTCGCGCATCATTTTCAGAGCGTGCGCCAACGCGTGGGAGGATTCCAGCGCCGGGATAATTCCCTCATGGCGGCACAACGTTTTGAAGGCTTCCAGCGCCTCATCATCGGTAATGGAGACATAATCCGCGCGTCCGATGCTGTTCAGGTACGCATGTTGCGGCCCAACGGATGGGAAATCGAGCCCGGCGGAAATGGAATAGGACTCTTCAATTTGCCCGTCCGCTGTTTGCATCATCGGCGCTTTCATCCCGAAATAGATGCCAACGCGACCATGTTTAAGCGGCGCGCCATGCTCGCCGGTTTCAATACCGTGACCGCCAGGTTCAACGCCTATTAGCCCGACGCTGGTATCATTAATAAAATCCGCAAACATCCCGATAGCGTTTGAGCCGCCACCGACGCAAGCGATAACGGCATCTGGCAGACGGCCCTCTTTGTCGAGGATTTGCGCTTTCGTCTCTTCGCCAATCATGCGCTGGAACTCGCGAACGATGGTGGGATAGGGATGCGGTCCTGCCGCCGTGCCGAGCATATAGTGCGCGGTTTCGTAACTACCGGACCAGTCGCGCAGCGCCTCGTTACAGGCATCTTTTAGCGTAGCGGAGCCGCTATGAACCGGGATGACCTCAGCGCCCATCAGACGCATACGGAAGACGTTCGGCGACTGGCGCTCAACGTCTTTGGCGCCCATATAAATACGGCATTTCAGACCCAGCAGGGCGCTGGCGAGCGCAGAGGCGACGCCGTGCTGACCGGCGCCGGTTTCAGCGATAATCTCGCTTTTCCCCATCCGTTTGGCCAGCAGCGCCTGACCCAGTACCTGATTGGTTTTGTGCGCGCCGCCGTGCAGTAAATCTTCGCGCTTTAAATACAACGTGGTACGCGTACCGGCGGTAATGTTCTGGCATTTCGTCAGCGCGGTGGGGCGTCCCGCGTAGTTTTTTAGCAGATCGGCGAATTGCGCCTGAAATTCAGGATCTTTTTGCGCGCTGACGAAGGCCTCTTCAAGCTGGTTCAGCGCAGGCATCAGGATCTGCGGCACATACATGCCGCCGAATTCACCAAAGTAGGGATTGAGAAGTGTTGTCATGTTTTTTCCTTAATATGCGCGCAGTGTCTGAAAAACTGAGGCCAGAAGACGAGCATCTTTGATGCCCGGCTGTGACTCCACACCTGAATTAAAATCGAGACCGGCACAGCCGACTTGCGCCGCCTGGACGCAGTTATCGGCCGCCAGCCCGCCCGCCAGTAATACATTATCCAGCGGTTGCCCCTGTAGCAGTGACCAGTCGAAGCGCTGCCCGCTGCCGCCTTGCCCATTGTCGAAAATGTATTTATCGACATGGTGATAATCGCGTGCGGGAAGGGCATCGCTAACGCTCAGCGCCTTCCAGATTTGCACATTGCGCGGCAACGCCTCGCGCAGCGCGTTGACATACGCCTGGTCTTCGCTGCCATGTAGCTGTACGGCAGAAAGCGACAGGACGGCGGCTTTCTGGCAAACATCGGCGATATCAGCGTTCTTGAAAACGCCGACATACTGCAATGGCGCGCCGCTTATCACTTCTCGCGCCTGCTCAACGCTAACCGCGCGCGGAGATGAGGGCACAAAAATCAACCCGCCATATATTGCGCCAGCGTCACAGGCCGCTTTAGCGTCCTGGGCGCGGGTCAGGCCGCAGACTTTATTCTCGCCAAGCAGCACGCGACGGACGGCGGCGTTAAGATCGTCATGCGCCATTAACGCGGAACCAATTAAAAAACCGTTGGCGAAGTGGCTCAGTTCGCGTACCTGACCATAGGTGTTAATCCCGGACTCGCTGATGACAGTCACGCCGTGGCCCAGTTTTGGCGCCAGCTGGCGGGTGCGATTCAAATCAATCGACAGATCGCGCAGATCGCGATTGTTGATACCTACCACTTTTGCGCCTAACGCTATCGCGCGCTCCCGTTCTTCGTCATTACTGACCTCCGTGAGCACGCCCATTTTCAGACTGTGCGCGACGGCGGAGAGTTGGCGATACTGTTCGTCATCCAGAACCGAGAGCATCAGTAAACAGGCATCGGCCTGATAGTAACGGGCAAGGTAGATCTGATAGGGATCGATAATAAAATCCTTACACAGAATCGGCTGCGGCGCGCTTTGGCTAACGACCGGCAGAAAATCGAAGCTCCCCTGAAAATATTTTTCGTCGGTGAGCACCGAGATTGCCGAGGCGTAATGTTGATAAATACTGGCAATACGCGCCGGATCGAAATCATCGCGAATCACGCCTTTTGATGGCGATGCTTTCTTACACTCCAGAATAAAGGCGGTACGCGCGCCCTGGAGCGCATCATAAAAATGGCGTGTACTTGGCTGGATCTCATTTTGAAAACTGGCCAGCGGCTGTTGCTGTTTGCGGGCTTCTACCCAAATCGCCTTGTCTGCGACGATTTTCGCTAAAACGGTTTGCATTATTTACCCTCTTGCCGCCAGTGCGGTGACTCTGTCATATGCGGTGCCGTTGCGCAGAACATCAAGCACGGTTTGCGCGTTGGCCTTGAGATCTTCCTGACCATGCAGACGCATCAGCATCGCCACGTTCGCGGCGACGGCGGCCTCATGCGCGGCATCGCCTTTACCTTGTAGTAACCGCGTCAGAATGTCACGGTTTTCTTCCGGCGAGCCGCCAGCCAACTGATCCTGATGGTAAGGCGTCAGGCCAAAATCCTCCGCCGTAAGTTGATAGCTTTTAATTTCGCCATCATGCAGCTCCGCGACAATCGTCGGCGCATGGAGTGAAACCTCATCCATGCCGCCGCTATGTACCACCGCCGCACGCTGATAGCCCAGTACCTTTAAGGTTTCCGCAATCGGCAGCACCAATTCCGGGCTATAGACGCCAATCAACGCCAGCGGCGGATGCGCCGGGTTGATCAGCGGGCCGAGTACGTTGAACAGGGTTCGCGTTTTTAACTGTTGGCGAACCGGCATCGCGTGACGGAATCCGGTGTGATATTTCGGCGCAAACAGGAAACAGACGCCCAGTTCATCTAACGCCTGGCGTGATTTATCGGCGTTCATATCCAGATTAATGCCGAACGCCGCCAGCAGATCGGATGACCCCGATTTGCTGGACACGCTACGGTTGCCGTGTTTCGCCACTTTCAGTCCACAGGCCGCCGCGACAAAGGCGCTGATGGTAGAGATATTGATACTGTTACTGCCATCGCCGCCGGTACCAACGATATCCGCAAACAGATAGTCCGGGCGCGGGAACGGGGCGGCATTTTCCAGCAACGCAGTGGCGGCGCCGGCAATTTCATTGGGATGCTCGCCGCGAATTTTCATGCTCACCAGCGCGGCGGCGAGCTGTTCAGGCTTAAGTTCGCCGCGGACGACCGCCGAAAACAACTGATGGCTCTCTTGTTGCGTCAGTGTTTGCGCCTGATAGAGTTTCTCCAGAATCGGCTGTAGGGTGTTTGTCTGTTCCAGCTTTTGCTGCGCCCAGGCTAATGTTTGCTCCAGCAGGCGCGCGCCCTGCGTCGTCAGGATGGACTCAGGATGAAATTGAAAACCGCAAACGCGATCCGCATCATGACGTACCGCCATCACCATGCCGTTGAAATGGGCGTTAATGGTTAGCCCGGCAGGAACATTACTGCCGACCAGCGAATGATAACGCGCGACCGGTAGCGGATTCGCCAGCCCGGCGAACATCGCCTGACCGTCATGCTCAATGCTGGAGGCTTTGCCATGCAGGATTTCTCCCGCCTGACCGACATAACCGCCGTAAGCTTCGACAATCGCCTGATGTCCCAGACAAATGCCGATGATTGGTAACTTGCCGCGTAGTCGGGTCAGCAGCTCCGGCATACAGCCTGCCTCGCTGGGAACGCCCGGACCGGGGGAGAGCATTAGCACCGGGTTTTTCATTGTCGCCAGGCGATCGATAAGCGTCTGCGCCGGAATATGGTTACGGTAAATCACCACGTTATGACCGTTGGTCCGTAGCTGATCTGCCAGGTTCCAGGTAAACGAGTCGATGTTATCGAGCAGCAGAATATCAGCCATCAGAAGGTCTCCTGTGCATGATGCGCGGTGGCGATAGCACGCAATACGGCGCGCGCTTTATTACGGGTTTCATCGGCTTCAGACTGCGGAACAGAGTCCAGCACAATTCCGGCGCCCGCTTGTACGGTGGCGATACCGTTCTCCACCAGCGCGGAGCGGATAACAATACAGGTGTCCAGATCGCCGTGGGCGGTGAAGTAGCCGACCGCGCCGCCATAGCTGCCGCGGCGCTGTCCTTCCGCATCGGCAATCAACTGCATGGCGCGTACTTTCGGCGCGCCGCTCAGGGTGCCCATGTTCATGCAGGCGCGATAGGCGTGCAGCGCGTCGAGATCGTGACGCAGTTCGCCCACTACCCGGGAAACCAGATGCATCACGTACGAATAGCGGTCAACTTTTGTCAGATCGGCAACGTAGCGACTGCCCGGCGTACAGATGCGCGCCAGGTCATTGCGCGCCAGATCGACCAGCATCAGATGTTCGGAAAGCTCTTTATGGTCGGTACGCATGTCCAGCTCAATACGGCTGTCGAGATCTCTGTCCAGCGTACCATCAGCGCGGCGACCGCGTGGACGGGTACCCGCGATGGGGTAAATCTCAATCTGACGGCTGGTGGCGTCATATTTCAGCGAGCTTTCCGGTGACGCGCCGAAAAGCGTGAAATCTTTATCCTGCATAAAGAACATATACGGGCTGGGGTTGCTCTTTTTCAGCACGTAGTAGGCAGCCAACGGCGACGGGCAGGGCAGTGAAAAGCGGCGTGACGGCACCACCTGAAATATCTCGCCCGCGCGGATGGCTTTTTGCAACTGGCGTACCACCGCGCCGAACGCGTCATCGCTCTGATTGCATTCACAGCGCATGTCCGGCACCGGCGTCACCGGCAACGGCGGCGCAGGCTGGGTTAACTGTTGGCTAAGGTACGCCAGGCGGGCGTTCAGACGCTGTTTTTCCCTGTCGCTGGCGGTGAACAGACTGGCCTGAATACGGGTGCTTTTTTTCTGATGATCTATCACCATCAGCGTTTCCGCTAAATAAAAGCAGTAGTCCGGGCAGTTATTGCCAGCCTCAAGGTGTGGCAGCGCTTCAAAGCCAGCGACCAGGTCGTAGGCAAACAGACCGCCGAAAAACATAGCCTCCCGCTCTTGCGTCGGTATGTTCACCACTCCCTGTAACAGACGGAACGCATCAAATACCGACAGAGAGCATAAACGGGCGTCTTCATCTAATAATGGGCTGACGGGCGGGAAGCGTAGAACGCGACCGGCAGGCAGGACTTCGTTCTCCACGCCAGCGGGCAGGGCGGTATCCAGTAGCGGCAATAACGAGGCGCCATTATCAGATAACGCCTGAATGGTGACAGTGTCACCTAAAGCGGTAATGCGCAGCGCGCTATCTACCAGCAGCAGGCTTTTTAAATCGTCTTTACTGTCGATATCCGCGGATTCCAGCAGCAGCGTTGCCGGGCGATCGCCGCAGACCTGGTGAAAAAGCGCCGTTGGGTTTTCCCGATAGGCGGCATCGCAGGTCAACAGTTCGAGCGTGGGTTTTGGTGTTTGCATGGTTATTCTCATTATTTTGTTCAAAAAAAAGCCCGCTTAACAGGCGGGCCGGGTATCGTTTGGCTGATTACAGCTGTTCATACACCGCCCGCTATCAGGAAGTGCGCCACCAACCGTGTAATGCAAATGTCGCTGCCATTTTAGATACCCTCTTCATGTGAACTTTCGTACTAGTTAACTAGTTCGATGGAATAATGTCAACACCTATTTCAGTATATTTGCCGGAACCGTTATGATGTACATGACATACCTTTATCTCTATGGGAGCCGCCTTGAGCGACACGAATTACGCAGTGATTTACGATCTGCACAGTCATACCACGGCGTCCGATGGACTGTTGACGCCAGAAACATTAGTACACCGTGCGGTAGAGATGCGAGTCGGCACGCTGGCGATTACCGATCATGACACCACAGCCGCGATTCCTGCGGCAAGAGAAGAAATTTCACGTTCCGGGCTGGCCCTGAATCTTATTCCCGGCGTGGAGATTTCAACGGTCTGGGAGAATCATGAGATTCACATTGTGGGTCTGAATATTGATATTGCGCACCCGGCAATGCGCGATTTTCTGGCGCAGCAGACACAGCGGCGTCAGGCGCGTGGTCGGCTCATTGCGGAGCGTCTGGAAAAAGCCCATATTCCCGGCGCGTGGGAAGGGGCATTGAGACTGGCCAATGGCGGCGCGGTGACGCGCGGCCACTTCGCCCGCTTTCTGGTGGAGTGCGGCAAAGCCGCGACCATGGCGGATGTTTTTAAAAAATATCTCGCGCGTGGGAAAACCGGTTACGTTCCGCCGCAGTGGTGTACAATAGAACAAGCTATTGATGTCATTCATCATTCTGGCGGTAAGGCGGTGTTGGCCCATCCGGGACGCTACGACCTTAGCGCTAAGTGGCTGAAAAGATTAGTGGCGCATTTTGCCGACCATCACGGCGACGCGATGGAAGTGGCGCAGTGCCAACAATCGCCCAATGAACGCACCCAACTGGCAACGCTTGCGCGTCAGCATCATTTATGGGCATCGCTTGGATCTGATTTCCATCAGCCCTGCCCGTGGATTGAGTTGGGGCGTAAACTCTGGCTGCCCGCTGGCGTTGAAGGCGTATGGCAGACATGGGAACAGCCGCAAATATCACAGTGAGGGAAGTATGAGCCAGTTTTTTTATATCCATCCGGATAACCCACAGCAACGGCTGATTAATCAGGCCGTCGACATTGTGCGTAAAGGCGGTGTTATTGTTTATCCAACCGATTCCGGCTATGCCCTTGGTTGTAAAATTGAAGACAAAGGCGCAATGGAGCGCATTTGCCGCATCCGTCATCTGCCGGACGGCCACAACTTCACGCTGATGTGCCGCGATTTGTCCGAGTTGTCGACCTACTCCTACGTCGACAACGTGGCGTTTCGTCTGATGAAAAACAATACGCCGGGTAACTACACCTTTATCCTGAAGGGAACAAAAGAGGTGCCGCGCCGTCTGTTGCAGGAAAAGCGTAAAACTATCGGCCTGCGCGTACCGTCAAACCCGATTGCGCTGGCGTTATTGGATACGCTGGGCGAACCAATGCTCTCGACGTCGTTGATGCTGCCTGGCAGCGATTTTACCGAGTCGGACCCGGAGGAGATTAAAGATCGGCTGGAGAAGCAGGTGGATCTGATCATCCACGGCGGTTACCTCGGTCAACAGCCTACCACGGTAATCGATTTGACCAATGACTCCCCGGTGGTGCTGCGCGAAGGCGTCGGCGACGTTACACCTTTCTTATAAGGGTGTAAGCCTGTATACTACGCGGCCTTAAAATGGCGCGGCAACGCGCCGTTCATTCTCCTGTTCGACGCCTGTGAAGGCGACACCTGAAGGAAGCTCTATGAGCGAAAAGTTACAAAAAGTGCTGGCGCGCGCTGGCCACGGCTCTCGCCGTGAAATCGAATCCATTATTGAAGCGGGACGTGTCAGCGTTGACGGTAAAATCGCCACGCTTGGCGATCGTGTTGAAGTCACTCCCGGTTTGAAAATCCGTATCGACGGTCACCTGATTTCGGTGAAAGAGTCGGCGGAACAAATTTGCCGCGTTCTGGCCTATTACAAACCAGAAGGTGAACTGTGTACCCGCAATGACCCTGAAGGGCGGCCAACCGTTTTTGATCGCTTACCGAAACTGCGCGGCGCGCGGTGGATTGCGGTAGGACGTCTGGATGTCAACACCTGCGGGCTATTGTTGTTTACCACCGACGGTGAACTGGCGAACCGCCTGATGCATCCTAGCCGTGAAGTTGAACGTGAATATGCCGTGCGCGTGTTCGGTCAGGTGGATGAATCGAAACTGCGTGATTTAAGCCGTGGCGTACAGTTGGAAGATGGCCCGGCGGCATTTAAGACCATTAAATTCAGCGGCGGCGAAGGCATTAACCAGTGGTATAACGTGACGCTGACGGAAGGGCGCAACCGCGAAGTTCGCCGACTGTGGGAAGCGGTAGGCGTTCAGGTCAGCCGTCTGATCCGCGTTCGTTACGGCGATATCCCGCTGCCGAAAGGCCTGCCGCGCGGCGGCTGGACTGAGCTCGACCTCGCGCAAACGAACTATCTGCGTGGTCTGGTAGAGCTCCCGCCGGAAACCTCGTCGAAGGTTGCCGTCGAAAAAGACCGTCGTCGTATGAAAGCGAACCAGATCCGTCGGGCGGTAAAACGCCACAGCCAGATAGCTGGCGGACGCCGCTCCGGTGGGCGTAATAACAACGGGTAATCTCTACCGCGGTTTATAGGCCGAGAATCATCAGACAAGAGGGTTTGTGCCGGATGGCGGCGCAAACGCCTTAATCCGGCCTACGGTTAATAATCAATTCCCATCTGGGCTTTTACGCCCGCGTCGAAAGCATGTTTAACCGGACGCAGTTCGCTGACGGTATCCGCAAGATCAAGAATATCCCGGTGACAGCCGCGACCTGTAATAATCACCGTCTGGTGACCAGGGCGCGCGTTTAGCGCGCTTATGACCTCTTCCAGCGGCAAATAGTCATACGCCACCATATAGGTCAGCTCATCCAGTACCACCATATCAAGCCGCGGATCGGCCAGCATCCGTTTCCCATGCTGCCAAACGGCCATACATGCTGCGGTGTCTGCCTCGCGATTTTGCGTCTCCCAGGTAAATCCCGTTGCCATCACCTGAAATTCGACGCCATGCGGTTCCAGCAGATTACGCTCGCCGTTGGGCCAGGTGCCCTTAATAAATTGCACCACGCCTACGTTTTTACCGTGTCCTACGGCGCGGGCGGCAGTCCCGAAAGCCGCCGTGGTTTTGCCCTTACCATTGCCAGTAAACACGATAATAATACCGCGCTCTTCCTGTGCCTGGGCGACACGGGCGTCAACCCGATCTTTTACCTTCTGCTGGCGCTGCTGATAACGTTCATCACTCATTGGGCGATTCCTGGTTTACGGCCCGGTTGGGCGTCAAAGGTCATACCGGTTTTACGGCGACTGTCGTCGCCCATAAGCCACAGGTAAAGCGGCATAATATCGGCAGGCGTTTTTAATTTCTGTGGATCTTCCGTCGGAAAGGCGCTGGCGCGCATACCGGTGCGCGTGCCGCCCGGGTTAATGCAGTTAACACGCAGAGAACGGTTCTGGTATTCGTCCGCCAGCACCTGCATCATTCCTTCAGTAGCAAACTTCGAGGTGGCATAGGCGCCCCAGTTGGCGCGCCCCTGACGGCCAACGCTTGATGACGTAAAGACCAGCGAGCCGGCATCGGACTTCAATAATAACGGTAACAGCGCCTGGGTGAGCATAAAGGTGGCGTTAACGTTTACCTGCATGACATCCTGCCAGATCTGCGGATCTTGTTCGCTCATTGGACCGATTTCCCCCAGTAACCCGGCATTGTGCAGGACGCCATCCAGGCGGGGATAGTGCGCGGCGATGCGATCGGCCACTTGCCGGCACTCTTCAGCGGTGCAGGTCAGTAGATCAAGCGTAAACCACTGTGGTTGAACATGTTGCTCGTCAGCAATGTGCTGCGCGACCCGACGCAGTTTCTCTTCGTTGCGTCCCAGCAGAATCACCGTTGCGCCGTAACGCGCATACGTGAGCGCGGCTTCCCGCCCAATGCCATCGCTGGCGCCAGTGACCAGAATAATGCGGTTTTGCAATAGATCTTGTTTCGGTTGGTAATGCATGGCTACTCCTCAACGGCGTGGTGCACCGTCCTGCCAGGTTGTCTTATCTTCGCGTTAACTTTTCGGGTTTATGCCTGAAAGCGCCTTTTTTTTCAATCAGACAGGGGCGATAACGCCGTAAAATGAACGTCTTGTCATACTTTTTCTTCCTCAACAGGCATACGGATGAAGAGAGACTGACTTCGATGCCTGTTGTACACTGAGCGCAAGTCGCGTTATTTAATCAAGGTGGGAGTCGTGGAATTGTTGTCTGAATATGGCTTATTTTTGGCAAAAATCGTCACCGTTGTGGTGGCCATTGCCGTCATTGTGCTGCTGATCGTGAATGCTACGCAACGCAAACGTCAGCGCGGCGAGCTGCGCGTGACCAATTTGAGCGAGCAGTATCAGGAGATGAAGGATGACCTTGCTGCGGCGTTGATGGATGGCCATCAGCAAAAACTGTGGCATAAAGCGCAGAAAAAAAAGCATAAGCAGGAGGCGAAAGCCGCCAAAGCGAAAGCGAAGCTGGGGGACATTGCGACATCGGACAAACCGCGTGTATGGGTGATAGATTTCAAAGGCAGTATGGATGCTCACGAAGTTAATGCGTTACGCGAAGAGGTCACGGCGGTGCTGGCAGTGGCGAAACCCGGCGATCGGGCGGTTGTGCGTCTGGAAAGCCCCGGTGGCGTTGTGCATGGCTATGGCCTGGCGGCATCGCAATTGCAGCGCCTGCGCGATAAAAATATTCCGCTGACCGTGACGGTGGATAAAGTCGCGGCAAGCGGAGGCTACATGATGGCCTGCGTGGCGGAAAAAATTATCGCGGCGCCGTTCGCTATTGTGGGGTCAATTGGTGTTGTCGCGCAAATCCCGAACTTTAACCGCTTTCTCAAAAGTAAAGACATTGATATTGAACTGCATACCGCAGGGCAGTACAAACGTACCCTGACATTGTTAGGCGAGAATACGGAAGAAGGGCGGCAGAAGTTTCGTGAAGATCTCAACGAAACGCACCATCTGTTCAAAGAGTTTGTGCAGCGGATGCGTCCGGCTCTGGACATTGAACAGGTCGCCACGGGCGAACACTGGTACGGTCAGCAGGCGCTGGAGAAAGGACTGGTTGATGAGATTAACACCAGCGATGAGGTTATCCTCGGCCTAATGGAAGGGCGTGAGGTGCTGAATGTGCGCTATATGCAGCGTAAAAAACTGATCGATCGTGTTACCGGCAGCGCGGCGGAAAGCGCGGATCGGCTACTGCTGCGCTGGTGGCAGCGTGGACAAAAGCCATTGATGTAAACCGCTATTGCCGGATGGCATTCAGCGCCATCCGGCATGGATTAATCCACCAGGTGATACTTCTCAGACAGCACATGCGCCAGGTGTTTAAACATGTTAAACACCGCGGTGCTTTTAGGGGTCGGTAACCCTTGCTCGTCTAAAAAGTAATCGCCGCTGAAAACCAGCACGCCATTTCTCTGCGTTACGCCGGTGGCGACAATACCTGCCATCGTGTCTTCATGTTCCCGAATAATTTTGTTGGCTTCAAGCAACAGTGTTTCGCGATCGATAGGTTGCGTCTCTTTATGCATTTTTTACTCCTTAAACAAGGAGATTAGTCTACGCTGAGCACTTCTGATGGGCAAATATTCTCACAGGAAATTGATGGATTTGTCATGTTGCGTTCACTGGCAAGATTTGTTTTTGCATGCTAATAAAGTTGCGTATCGAATTTTATCAGGTACAGTGTGACGCTTTCGTCAATCTGGCAACAGAATTGCTTGACATTCGACCAAAATTCCGTCGTGCTATAGCGCGTGTGTGCAAAAAAGCCTGTTAACTCAGTCACCTGAGGGTTACATTTCGTACACAAAGCCAGTACAAGGGGTTGATATCCGCAGACGCAGAGACCATATATCGTTGTCTCGTCGCCAGTGGAAGGTGAATCAACGTGCGACGCATTCCTGGAAGAATCAACTTAGGTAAAGGTGAATATGGGTAAAGCTCTTGTCATCGTTGAGTCCCCGGCAAAAGCCAAAACGATCAACAAGTATCTGGGTAATGACTACGTGGTGAAATCCAGCGTGGGTCATATCCGTGATTTGCCGACCAGTGGCTCAGCAGCTAAAAAGAGCGCCGACTCTACCTCCACCAAAACGGCTAAAAAGCCCAAAAAGGATGAACGTGGCGCTCTCGTCAACCGTATGGGGGTTGACCCGTGGCACAACTGGGATGCGCACTATGAAGTGCTGCCCGGTAAAGAGAAGGTCGTCTCTGAACTGAAACAGTTGGCGGAAAAAGCCGACCACATCTATCTCGCAACCGACCTTGACCGCGAAGGGGAAGCCATTGCATGGCACCTGCGGGAAGTGATCGGCGGCGATGACGCGCGCTACAGTCGCGTAGTCTTTAACGAAATAACCAAAAATGCCATTCGCCAGGCGTTTGAACAGCCGGGCGAGCTGAACATTAACAGGGTCAACGCCCAGCAAGCGCGCCGCTTTATGGATCGCGTGGTAGGCTATATGGTCTCGCCGTTGCTGTGGAAAAAGATCGCCCGTGGTTTGTCGGCAGGTCGCGTTCAGTCTGTCGCGGTCCGTCTGGTCGTTGAACGCGAGCGCGAGATTAAAGCGTTTGTTCCGGAAGAGTTCTGGGAAATTGACGCTAATACGACGACGCCGTCTGGCGAGGCGCTACCGCTACAGGTCACGCATCAGAACGACAAGCCATTCCGGCCGGTAAATCGTGAGCAGACGCTTGCCGCCGTCAGCTTGTTGGAAAAAGCGCGCTATAGCGTACTGGAGCGTGAAGACAAACCGACCAGCAGCAAACCTGGCGCGCCGTTTATCACCTCCACGCTACAACAGGCGGCCAGCACCCGGCTGGGCTTTGGCGTGAAGAAAACCATGATGATGGCGCAGCGTCTGTATGAGGCGGGCTACATCACCTATATGCGTACAGACTCCACCAACCTGAGTCAGGATGCGGTCAACATGGTGCGTGGTTATATTGGCGATAATTTCGGCAAGAAATACCTGCCGGATAACCCGAACCAGTACGCCAGCAAAGAAAACTCTCAGGAAGCGCACGAAGCGATCCGTCCTTCTGACGTTGCTGTCATGGCGGAGTCGCTGAAAGACATGGAGGCTGACGCGCAGAAGTTGTATCAACTAATTTGGCGTCAGTTTGTCGCCTGTCAGATGACGCCAGCACAATATGACTCTACTACGCTTACCGTTGGCGCAGGCGAGTTCCGCCTGAAAGCGCGTGGGCGTATTTTGCGCTTTGACGGCTGGACAAAAGTGATGCCGGCGCTGCGTAAAGGCGATGAAGATCGCACCTTGCCTGCCGTGAATAAGGGCGATGCGCTGACGCTACTTGAATTGACGCCTGCTCAGCACTTTACTAAACCGCCAGCCCGGTTTAGCGAGGCTTCTCTGGTTAAAGAGCTTGAGAAGCGCGGTATTGGTCGTCCGTCTACCTATGCGTCGATTATCTCGACCATTCAGGATCGCGGCTATGTTCGCGTTGAAAACCGTCGTTTCTATGCGGAAAAAATGGGTGAAATCGTCACCGATCGGCTGGAAGAAAACTTCCGCGAATTGATGAACTACGATTTTACCGCGCAGATGGAAGATAGTCTGGATCAGGTTGCAAATCACCAGGCCGAGTGGAAAGCGGTACTGGATAACTTCTTCAGCGATTTTACTCAGCAGCTCGATAAAGCCGAGAAAGATCCGGAAGAAGGGGGGATGCGCCCTAACCAGATGGTGCTGACCAGCATCGACTGTCCAACCTGTGGCCGTAAAATGGGAATTCGTACTGCCAGTACGGGGGTTTTCCTTGGATGTTCAGGTTATGCGCTTTCGCCGAAAGAGCGTTGTAAAACGACCATTAACCTGGTGCCGGAAAATGAAGTTCTGAACGTGCTGGAAGGCGACGATGCCGAAACCAACGCCCTGCGCGCCAAGCGTCGCTGTCAGAAGTGCGGTACGGCGATGGACAGCTATCTGATCGATCCGAAGCGTAAATTGCATGTATGTGGTAATAACCCGACCTGTGACGGCTACGAGATTGAAGAAGGCGAGTTCCGCATCAAAGGGTATGACGGCCCGATCGTTGAGTGTGAGAAATGTGGTTCCGAAATGCACCTGAAAATGGGGCGTTTTGGTAAGTACATGGCCTGTACTAACGACGAATGTAAAAATACCCGTAAGATCTTGCGTAATGGCGAAGTTGCGCCGCCGAAGGAAGATCCTGTTCCATTGCCGGAACTGCCGTGTGAAAAATCGGACGCGTACTTTGTGCTGCGCGATGGCGCCGCAGGGATATTCCTGGCGGCCAATACGTTCCCGAAATCACGCGAAACGCGCGCGCCATTAGTCGAGGAGCTTTACCGGTTCCGCGATCGCCTGCCGGAAAAACTGCGTTATCTGGCGGATGCGCCGCAGCAGGATCCGGAAGGTAATAAAACCGTTGTTCGCTTTAGCCGCAAAACAAAACAGCAGTACGTTGCGGCGGAAAAAGACGGGAAGGCGACGGGATGGTCAGCGTTCTTCGTCGACGGCAAGTGGGTTGAAGGCAAGAAATAACCCCTGCCTGTCGCCACTGTAGTCAAGCGGGCCGCGTAAGCGGCCCTTTTTTTATATCCCCTTCATACTTCAAGTGGCTTATGTGTTGGCTACGGATTACTCGGCCCGTCCATGGGCCTCGCCCTGACGGGCCGTCGCACGCGACGTTCAAATCTGCTCCCGGCAGATTTGTCGCTCATCTCAGTCACCTTATGCTCCTGGGGACTCACTCTCTTGCCGCCTTTAAGCACTCGAATTATTTTGGGTAGAGCGGTCTTATTATTTTATCGCGTCGGCTATACAGTTCAGATATAAATGATATAGTGGTTATAGTTAACACCTTTTTTATTATTAAATCGTATTAGCAGCCCGATTAAGTCTGCAGATAAACGATGGCCTGATGGCGCTAATCTGGATGATGTATTATGAAATTGCAGCAGCTTCGTTACATTGTTGAAGTGGTTAATCATAACCTTAACGTCTCCTCTACCGCTGAGGGGTTGTATACTTCCCAGCCGGGGATCAGCAAGCAGGTTAGGATGCTGGAAGATGAGCTTGGCATCCAGATTTTCGCCCGCAGCGGTAAGCATCTGACTCAGGTGACGCCTGCAGGACAGGAGATTATTCGTATTGCGCGTGAGGTGCTTTCCAAAGTCGATGCCATTAAGTCGGTCGCCGGCGAGCACACCTGGCCGGATAAAGGCTCGCTCTATATTGCGACTACCCATACTCAGGCGCGTTACGCATTGCCAGGCGTGATTAAAGGCTTCATCGAGCGTTATCCGCGCGTTTCGCTGCATATGCACCAGGGGGCGCCAACGCAGATTGCGGAAGCGGTATCGAAAGGGAACGCCGATTTCGCGATTGCCACGGAAGCGCTGCATTTATATGACGATCTGGTGATGTTGCCATGCTACCACTGGAACCGTTCGATAGTGGTGACGCCGGATCATCCATTGGCGGCAACGTCTTCCGTAACGATTGAAGCGCTGGCGCAGTATCCGCTGGTGACGTATACCTTCGGCTTTACCGGGCGTTCCGAACTGGATACCGCTTTTAATCGCGCAGGATTAACGCCGCGGATCGTCTTTACTGCAACCGATGCGGATGTGATTAAAACCTATGTCAGGTTGGGGCTGGGCGTTGGCGTCATTGCCAGCATGGCGGTAGATCCGCTTGCCGATCCTGATTTAGTGCGGATTGACGCGCACGATATTTTTAGCCACAGCACCACAAAAATTGGTTTTCGCCGTAGTACTTTTTTACGCAGTTATATGTATGATTTTATCCAGCGTTTTGCGCCGCATCTGACGCGTGATGTGGTGGATACGGCGGTGGCGTTGCGTTCTAATGAAGAAATTGAAGCGATGTTTCAGGATATAAAGCTGCCTGAAAAGTAATAGCACCGTCGGTTTGCGTCGTAGTGGCATGGCAGACAAAGCCGCTTTTTGCAATATCCCTCAAAGTATTACGGGTAATGATCAGCAAAATAGTGTTGAATTACCCGTCCCGCCAGTTTCTTTTTCCAAATAGTTATCTTGAGTCAAAAGATTGATTTATTCACTGGCAACGATTCGTAAATTGACTGGATTTTTGACTAAAGTTTATTTAGGATTTGTCTCATCTGATGATTAATTGTACCGATTGTTTGGTGCTGAAATGATAAGTGATACCGATAGCATGAGGTTAGTAATGCCTTCTGAAAACCAGGAACCGCGCCGCGACCCTGAGCTCAAACGTAAAGCATGGCTGGCGGTTTTTGTGGGTTCTGCGCTGTTCTGGGTAGTGGTAGCGCTTGTTATCTGGCATTGGTGGGGCTAAGTGAGCATTACGTCGGAACGCGAGCGCGTGGTCGCGCCCCCGATTCAATCTTGTGACGATGATAACACCCCGAATACGACCGTTTTTCGGTCTGTTCCGCAACACTGGACGCTCACACCGCAGCAGCGGGCATTTATTGATGCTTTTGCTGATGAGGTGTCACAAAAATAATATCCGTCTTTTTATTGGCGTTATTGTTTTATTAACGCTGTCTTATTACACCGCAGCAACCGTGTGCTGAGCGCCTCTCAGTATTGATTAAACACAGTTGGTGTCGCCTATGTTAACTTCAAATATAAAGTATTGGTCATGGACTGGCGCGTTTATATTATCGCTACTGTTCTGGGCCGAGTTAATCTGGATTGCCGTCTAATCTCGTCAAAGCCCGATAATGCGCTATTTATCGGGCTTTTTCATCTTCGCTCCTCGCCTGTTAGGTTTCTCCTCTTTTAGCAATTTGGGTTGTTATCAAAACGTTACATTTTGTTTGTGTTATCTTTAATACAACCCTGTGGAGAATCAGGGTAACGCAACCCTGTCATTTAAGGAGGAGCTATGTCGTCAACCCTACGAGAAGCCAGTAAGGATACATTGCAGGCCAAAGATAAAACGTATCATTACTACAGTCTGCCGCTGGCTGCCAAATCCCTGGGCGATATCGCCCGTTTGCCCAAATCACTTAAAGTGTTACTGGAAAACCTGTTGCGCTGGCAGGACGGCGAATCTGTGACTGATGAAGATATTCAGGCGCTGGCCGGTTGGCTTAAAAATGCCCATGCCGATCGTGAAATTGCCTGGCGGCCCGCCCGTGTCCTGATGCAGGACTTTACCGGCGTGCCTGCCGTTGTCGACCTGGCGGCGATGCGTGAAGCCGTTAAACGCCTCGGCGGCGATACGTCGAAAGTGAACCCGTTATCGCCGGTTGATCTGGTTATTGACCACTCTGTGACGGTCGATCATTTCGGCGATGACGATGCGTTTGAAGAAAACGTGCGGCTGGAAATGGAACGTAACCATGAGCGTTATATGTTCCTGAAATGGGGAAAGCAGGCATTCAGCCGTTTCAGCGTGGTGCCGCCCGGAACCGGCATTTGCCATCAGGTTAACCTGGAATACCTGGGTAAAGCCGTCTGGAGCGAATTACAGGACGGGGAGTGGATTGCTTACCCGGACTCGCTGGTGGGGACTGACTCCCATACGACCATGATTAATGGTCTGGGCGTATTGGGGTGGGGCGTGGGCGGTATCGAAGCGGAAGCGGCGATGCTTGGTCAGCCCGTGTCGATGCTTATCCCGGATGTCGTCGGCTTTAAGTTAACCGGTAAGCTTCGGGAGGGGATCACCGCCACTGACCTGGTGCTCACCGTCACGCAAATGCTGCGTAAGCATGGCGTCGTGGGTAAATTTGTTGAATTTTATGGTGATGGTCTGGATTCGCTGCCGTTGGCGGATCGCGCGACCATCGCTAATATGTCGCCGGAATATGGCGCAACCTGTGGTTTCTTCCCTATTGACGCCATCACCCTGGAATATATGCGATTAAGCGGACGTAGCGACGATCTGGTCGAGCTGGTTGAAACCTACGCGAAGGCGCAGGGAATGTGGCGCAATCCCGGTGATGAACCAGTATTTACCAGTACGCTGGAACTGGATATGGGCGATGTCGAGGCCAGCCTGGCCGGGCCGAAACGCCCACAGGATCGCGTGGCGTTAGGCGATGTGCCGAAAGCCTTTGCCGCCAGCGCCGAGCTGGAGCTGAATACCGCGCAAAGAGATCGCCAGCCGGTTGACTATACGATGAACGGACAGCCATATCAGCTTCCGGATGGCGCTGTCGTCATTGCCGCCATCACCTCCTGCACGAATACCTCGAATCCCAGCGTGCTGATGGCGGCGGGATTACTGGCGAAAAAAGCAGTAACGCTGGGGTTGAAGCGTCAACCGTGGGTCAAGGCTTCTCTGGCGCCGGGGTCAAAAGTGGTATCTGACTATCTGGCGCAGGCCAAACTTACGCCTTATCTGGATGAGCTCGGTTTTAACCTGGTCGGTTATGGCTGTACGACCTGTATCGGGAACTCCGGTCCGTTGCCGGAGCCTATTGAGACCGCGATTAAAAAAGGCGATCTGACGGTAGGGGCCGTGCTTTCCGGTAACCGAAATTTTGAAGGGCGTATCCATCCGCTGGTGAAAACGAACTGGCTGGCGTCGCCGCCGCTGGTGGTCGCGTATGCGCTGGCCGGAAACATGAATATTAACCTCGCGACAGACCCGCTGGGGTACGATCGTAAAGGCGATCCGGTATACCTGAAGGATATCTGGCCTTCAGCGCAGGAAATTGCCCGCGCCGTTGAACTGGTATCATCGGATATGTTCCGTAAAGAGTATGCGGAAGTGTTTGAGGGCACGGAAGAATGGAAATCGATTCAGGTTGAATCGTCCGATACCTACGGCTGGCAGTCGGATTCAACCTATATTCGCCTGTCGCCTTTCTTTGATGAAATGCAGGCCCAGCCTGCGCCAGTCAAAGATATCCACGGCGCGCGTATCCTGGCGATGCTGGGGGATTCGGTAACGACCGACCATATTTCTCCGGCCGGCAGTATCAAGCCGGACAGTCCCGCCGGACGTTATCTGCAAAACCACGGCGTTGAGCGGAAGGATTTTAACTCCTATGGATCACGGCGCGGCAACCATGAAGTGATGATGCGTGGTACGTTCGCCAATATTCGTATTCGCAACGAAATGCTGCCCGGCGTCGAAGGTGGGATGACGCGGCATTTGCCGGGTACGGAAGCGATGTCGATTTATGATGCCGCGATGCTCTACCAGCAGGAAAAAACGCCGCTGGCGGTAATTGCCGGGAAAGAGTATGGGTCGGGATCGAGCCGTGACTGGGCGGCAAAAGGTCCTCGGCTGTTAGGTATTCGCGTGGTGATCGCCGAGTCGTTCGAACGTATCCATCGTTCAAACCTGATTGGGATGGGGATCCTGCCGCTGGAGTTTCCACAGGGCGTAACGCGTAAAACGCTGGGACTGACCGGGGAAGAGGTGATTGATATCGCGGATCTGCAAAACCTGCGCCCTGGCGCGACCATTCCGGTGACGTTAACGAGATCGGACGGCAGCAAAGAAACGGTGCCTTGTCGCTGTCGCATTGATACCGCCACCGAGCTGACTTACTACCAGAATGACGGCATATTGCACTATGTCATTAGAAATATGCTGAACTAAAGCCGTTTATCGGGCCTGCCGTAAACAGGCAGGCCCGCGCTTTAATACCGGTGGCTTATTTGCTTAGCAGGTGGCCCATTTTGGCCGCTTTAGTATCGAGATAATGCTCATTATTTGGATTACGACCCACAATGAGCGGAACGCGTTCCACGATATTAATTCCCGCCTCGGTCAGTATTTCGACTTTCTTCGGATTATTGGTCAGCAGGCGAACTTCATCCACGCCCAGTAATTTGAACATATCCGCGCACAGGGTGAAATCACGCTCATCGGCGGCAAAGCCGAGCTGATGATTGGCCTCCACCGTGTCATAGCCTTGATCCTGTAACGCATAAGCGCGAATTTTATTAAGCAGGCCGATATTGCGGCCTTCCTGACGGTGGTAAATCAGAATACCGCGTCCTTCTTCCGCAATATGCGTCAGCGCGGCTTCCAGTTGAAAACCACAATCACAGCGCAGACTAAAAAGCGCGTCCCCGGTAAGACATTCGGAATGAACGCGAGCCAAGACCGGCGTTTTACCTGAAATATCGCCAAAAACCAGCGCGGCATGGTCGTGTCCGGTTGCCAGTTCTTCAAATCCCACCATCAGAAAGTCACCCAATGGGGTTGGCAGTTTGGCTTCTGCCACACGTTTAAGCTGCATGTATTTCTCCAGATTATGCTGACGCCTGCGGTGTCGTCGCCTGTTGGCTTGTATCCCGCTATTTTGCCATAAGGCGGCGGACATCACCTAATCACTACCACGTAATTGCTCAGGAATGGCACAAATTTGTCAATTTTCCAGTCCGGCGAGAATTTTCAGTTATGATTGTGATACTTACTTATAAAAGGAGCATCCATGCTTTCAATTGCGAAGCGCACCGCGGCAGGAGCCGCCCTGTTGCTTATCATGCCGCTTGCCGTATGGGTATCAGGCTGGCAGTGGCAGCCAGGACATCAGGTCTGGTGGCTAAAAACGCTATTCTGGATAACGGAAACCGTGACCAAACCCTGGGGCGTTATCACGCATGTGATTCTTTGTGGATGGTTCTTATGGTGCCTGCGATTTCGCCTGCGCGCCGCCATTATGCTGTTTGCGATTCTCGGTGGGGCGATTATCGTCGGGCAGGGCGTGAAGTCATGGGTAAAGGAGCGCGTACAGGAGCCGCGGCCATTTGTGGTCTGGCTTGAAAAAACGCACCATATTCCCGTCGATGAGTTCTACACTTTAAAGCGTACAGAACGCGGACATTTAGTGAAAGAGCAGTTGGCCGGGCAACAGAACATCCCCGTTTTCCTGCGTCAGCACTGGCAAAAAGAGACGGGCTTTGCGTTTCCCTCCGGACACACCATGTTTGCAGCGAGCTGGGCGCTTTTGGCCGTGGGTCTGTTATGGCCGCGCAGACGGACTTTCACCATCGCGTTTTTGTTAGTCTGGGCGACCGGCGTAATGGGCAGCCGTTTGCTTCTGGGAATGCACTGGCCGCGAGATTTAGTGGTCGCCACGCTCATCTCCTGGCTATTAGTTACCCTGGCGACCTGGCTGGCGCAGCGAATTTGCGGGCCGCTTATGCCGCCTCGTGAAGAAGCGCAAGAAATTGCTGAACGCGAGCAGGAAAGCTGACAACGGTTGATTTTCTGACTATTGCCCTTAAATCATCTGATGGCGGGCGCATTTCCATTTCGCGCGAGGCGGGAAAATGGTAATTTAGAAGGCTGGATGCGGTAAGTTGGACACGATTTATTCGCGCAAACCACATAACGGGAAGTAATGTGAAATATTTACTCATTTTCTTACTGGTATTGGCGATTTTTGTTATTTCGGTGACGCTGGGCGCGCAGAATGATCAACAGGTGACGTTTAACTACCTGCTGGCGCAAGGGGAGTATCGTATCTCCACGTTGCTTGCTGTGTTGTTCGCCGTCGGTTTTGCGATTGGCTGGCTGATTTGCGGCCTGTTCTGGCTGCGGGTCCGCGTTTCCCTTGCCCGCGCTGAGCGTAAAATTAAACGACTGGAAAACAAGCTCTCGCCAGCAACCGACGTTGCGGTCCCTGCCGATTCGTCGGTTGTAAAGGAATAATCATTTATGTTGGAGTTGTTATTTCTGCTGTTGCCTGTAGCCGCTGCCTATGGGTGGTATATGGGTCGCAGAAGTGCGCAACAAACAAAACAGGATGAAGCTAACCGCCTGTCGCGCGATTATGTCGCAGGGGTTAACTTCCTGCTGAGTAACCAACAAGATAAAGCGGTGGATCTGTTCCTCGATATGCTTAAAGAGGATACGGGCACCGTTGAGGCTCATCTCACTCTCGGTAATCTGTTTCGCTCTCGCGGCGAAGTCGATCGCGCCATTCGTATTCATCAAACGCTCATGGAAAGCGCTTCATTGACCTATGAACAGCGTTTACTGGCTGTTCAGCAACTGGGGCGCGACTATATGGCCGCCGGTTTATATGACCGCGCGGAAGATATGTTTAACCAACTTACCGACGAAACGGAATTTCGCGTAGGCGCGTTACAGCAGCTCTTGCAAATCTATCAGCTAACCAGCGACTGGCAAAAGGCGATCGAAGTAGCAGAACGGCTGGTGAAACTGGGCAAAGATAAACAGCGTATCGAAATCGCCCATTTTTACTGTGAGTTAGCGTTACAGCAGATGGGCAACGACGATATGGATCGCGCGATGGCGTTGCTGAAAAAAGGTGCCGCCGCAGATAAAAATAGCGCCCGGGTGTCTATCATGATGGGTCGCGTTTATATGGCGAGAGGGGATTACGCCAAAGCGGTCGAAAGCCTGCAACGTGTGATCGTTCAGGATAAAGAGCTGGTCAGCGAAACGCTGGAGATGCTGCAAACCTGTTATCAACAGCTCGGTAAAAATGCCGAGTGGGCGGAGTTTTTACGTCGCGCCGTTGAGGAGAATACCGGTGCTGGCGCTGAGTTAATGCTTGCCGATATTCTGGAAGCGCGTGAAGGTAGTGACGCAGCTCAAGTCTATATCACGCGTCAGCTACAGCGACATCCTACCATGCGGGTGTTCCATAAGCTGATGGATTACCATCTCAACGAGGCGGAAGAAGGGCGAGCGAAAGAAAGCCTGATGGTACTGCGTGATATGGTTGGCGAGCAGGTGCGCAGTAAACCGCGGTATCGTTGTCAGAAATGCGGTTTTACCGCCTATACCTTGTACTGGCACTGTCCGTCCTGCCGGGCATGGTCGACCATTAAACCTATTCGCGGACTTGATGGGCAGTAGTATATAAAAAAAGCTTCACTTTAGTTACAACATGCTAAATGACGTAAAGCTAGAAACGACGCTGGCATCGGCAGGCAAGGCTTATCAGGTTATCAATCGAACCTGTTAATTTCCCTGCGCCGCAGGTAGAATGCACGCCGTTTATCCAATTTGCGCCACTTCCGGTGCCCATCATCAAGAAGGTCTGGTCATGACGTTTACTGCTTCATCTTCTTCCTGCGCTATTACTGAATCGCCTGTCGTTGTGGCGTTGGATTACCATGAACGCGATAAAGCCCTGGCGTTTGTCGATAAAATCGATCCTCGCGATTGTCGCTTAAAAGTGGGCAAAGAGATGTTCACGCTGTTTGGTCCACAGCTCGTTCGGGATCTCCAGCAACGTGGGTTTGATGTCTTTCTTGATCTAAAATTTCATGATATTCCCAACACCACGGCCCGGGCAGTCGCTGCAGCGGCAGACCTGGGCGTCTGGATGGTAAACGTTCATGCGTCTGGCGGGGCGAGAATGATGGCCGCAGCGCGCGACGCGCTGGTGCCATTCGGTAAAGATGCGCCGTTGCTCATTGCCGTGACCGTGTTGACCAGTATGGAAACCAGCGATCTGCGCGATCTGGGCGTGACGTTGTCACCGGCGGAACATGCGGAGCGGCTGGCGCGCCTGACGCAGCAATGCGGGCTGGATGGCGTGGTCTGTTCCGCTCAGGAAGCGGTCAGATTTAAACAGGCCTTTGGCGCTGCATTTAAGCTGGTGACGCCGGGCATTCGGCCCGCAGGCAGCGAGGCAGGCGACCAGCGACGCATTATGACGCCCGAACAGGCATTATCCGCCGGCGTCGACTATATGGTGATTGGCCGCCCGGTTACGCAATCGGTAGATCCGGCGCAAACGCTGAAGGATATTAACGCGTCACTGAAACGGGAGGCATAATGAGCGATTCCAATAGTCGTCTGGTTTATTCAACACAGACGGGGCGCATTGAAGAACCTAAAACGGCACCAGTTCGTCCCAAAGGGGATGGTATCGTTCGCATTCAGCGTCAAACCAGTGGCCGTAAGGGTAAAGGCGTATGTTTGATTACCGGTATCGAGATGAATGATGCGGAATTAACCAAACTGGCGGCTGAACTGAAGGAAAAATGCGGCTGTGGCGGGGCAGTAAAAGAAGGGATTATTGAAATTCAGGGTGATAAACGCGACTTGATAAAATCATTGCTGGAAGCTAAAGGAATGAAAGTAAAATTAGCTGGCGGCTAATGAAAACGCCACGGTTGTAAATTACCGTGGCGTAAAAGTCAACTTTGTCTATTTTTGTAATCCAGACCTGAAAAGAATAAACGTATTATTTTGAGCCGTTCAATATTTAAACGTCTGGATTATTTTCCAACCTGGTGACCAATCACGCCGCCGACCGCCGCGCCGCCCAGGGTGCCTAATGTACTGCCGTCCGTTAACACTGCGCCGCCTAACGCCCCCGCACCTGCGCCAATAGCCGTGTTGCGATCGCGCTTGGACCAGTTTGAGCAGGCGCTCAGAGACATTGCTACGGTGATTGCCAGCACAGCAGCGGCCATTTTTTTGCTCGTCATAAACATAATACTCTCTCCTGAATTAACGATTCACGGAATTAAGCTCACTATAACTATAGTTAAAATAAAACCTGTTAAGAGATTTTCCGTAAAACCTGATTGCGCAGGGGTATATCACGCAGGTGATAGTCACTTCCTGTTATTTCGCTAATATTAATTTTACGACGTTACGCTCGTTACAACAGGTAAATAGTCTTAATTGGGATGTCAGAAAAGTCTTAGAGAGAGGATGATTTGCCATAGGGCAAACCATCGGGAAATATTTTAAACGGATGAGCCAATAACATTGACTAGCAGCCCTGCATGTTCTAACTGCATTTGATCGCTGGCGGAAATTCTGGAATCCGTAATGACACGATGGAAGCGAGAGAGCGGGCCCAGGGGATAGGGATGCACACAGCCAAATTTGGAGCTGTCGGTGAGGACAATCGCTTCTGAGCCTTTTTCCAGAACAGCGTTAACCACATCCGATCGCATCATATCGCGTCCGGTAAAGCCGGTATCAGCCTGCCAGCCATCAATACCGATAAATGCTTTGCTGAAATGCACTTGATGGATAAACTGTCGCGTCAACGGCCCTACCATGCTTTCACTTTTTTTCTGATAGATTCCACCGAGGAGAATGACTTCGCAAGGGGTCTCTTTGAGCAGGTGCGCGATATAACTGCTCACGGTGATGATCGTGACATCTTTTTGTTCCGCCAGCGTCCGGGCCAATAGCGCATTGCTGCTGCCATTTTCAATAAAAACGGATTCCCCTGGACTGACCAGCGAGGCGGCGAACTCCGCCAGTCGGCGTTTTAACGTGTAGTTCGTCATCATGCGAGTCTCTACGTCATCGCTCTCAAGCGAAACGGCGAAACCGTGCGCACGGCGTAAATAGCTCTGCTTTTCCAGGGTATTCAGATCCTGACGAATCGTGACTTCAGATACGCCGGTAATTTTCGCCAGTTCAGCAACGCTCATCTGGCCTTTATCAACCACCATTTGCAAAATTGATTGTTGTCGGGAGTTCATAGTATTAATTTTATACGTTAAGAGGAGTCAACAGACAGTCAGAGAGCCGGGAAGGGCTAACGGCCATCCCGGACAAATAATCGCTATCAGATTTCCCAGGGCGACCCGGGAGCCTGGGATGGCGAGATACCGTCTTTAACCTGATCTAACAGCTCTGCTCTCAATATTTCAAGGTTATTGATGGCCGAGTGGTAATCGCCAGCAACAAGGATATCCAGCACGGTATCAATGCGTGCGGCAATTCGTTGTGCTTCGATATCAGACATGTTTGTCATCCTTAATGTCAGAAAAGGTTTCAATTCATGATGCAGAAATTAATCTGAAAAGAGAAGGGAAAAATAGGGCTATGCCTGTCTACACAGGCTGTTCTCCCTATTATCGCCGCCATTAACGCATTTTTTTCGTCTGATAACGTTTGTACCAGCGTTCAAAAGAAACGGCGGGCATAGGTTTGGCGAATAAAAAGCCCTGTCGTTCATTGACGCCGTTTTTTGTCAGGAAGGCATCTTCTTTAGCATTTTCTACGCCTTCGGCAATCACTTGTAAATTTAGCGCCTGAGCCACCGCGACAATCGCCCGAACCAGAGATTGCGACAGCGGTTGCTTATGGATATCTCTGACGAAAGCCTGATCCAGTTTAACGGCATCAATAGGGAACCGGGCGAGTTGAGAAAGCGAAGAATACCCGGTGCCAAAATCATCCAGATGAATCTGGGCGCCGAGCTGACTAAATTGCTGGATAACCGATAGCGCCAGCGTGTCGTTTTCGATCAGGCAACTTTCCGTTAGCTCGACATCGATCGGGCAATACTCAAAATTCAGATCGTACAAAGCCTGTTTAAGCGCAGTAAAAAGCGTCTGGTCGGCCAGTTGTCGCGCCGAAAAGTTAACGGCTACGCGCAAGTTAATCCCTTTATCGCGCCATTTCGCAATCTGGCGAACCACATCCAGAATCACCCAGCGGCCCAGCGGGACGATGAGTCCTGACTCTTCGGCGTATGAGATGAACTCCAGCGGCGGAATTAATCCGCGTTCCGGCGATTGCCAGCGTACCAGCGCTTCCAGGCTACGTACTTCGCCGCGCCAGGTAATTTTGGGCTGATAGTGAATAAGTAACTGGTCGTTTTCCAGCGCTTTTCGTAGGTTTGTATCCAGCCAGTGATAGTCAAATACGCGCTGATTCATTTCCGGCGAAAAAACGCAGAACTGACCGCGGCCGCCTTCTTTGGCGTTATACATTGCGGTGTCGGCAGTGCGAATGAGACTTTCGCTGTCCTGTCCGTGCCGGGGGGCCAACGAAATGCCAATGGCGCATCCCGTGTAAACTTCAATGAGTCCAATACGAAACGGTTGCCGCAGACGGGTAAGGATTCGTGAGGCTACTGCTTCCAGCGCGGCCTGAGACGTATGGGCAGCGAGGACAATGAATTCATCTCCCCCCAGTCTGGCCAGCAATTGATCTTCCTCCAGACAACTCAACAGCGCCAGCGAAACGGCCTGTAAGAGCTGATCGCCAAACATATGCCCATAGGCGTCATTAATTTTCTTGAAGTTATCCAGATCGAGATAAACGATACCCACCTGCGACTCGCCAGCCGAGGCAATAGCATGATCAATAAATTCATGAATAGCATTGCGATTGGGCAGGCCGGTGACGGTATCTGTATTCGCCAGTATGCGTAAACGCTCCTGAGCCCGCCTTTCTTCGGTGATATCCGTGCCTGCGCAGATCAGGAAAATTTCGTTTTTTCCGCTACCGTTATGGATGAATTTATTACGAAATAAGAACAGGCGTTGGCCTTTACGGGTCTTTATCCAGCGTTCGATTTCATAGGCATTGCCATTGCGAAAAAAATTCTCAATGTAGTGCCGGGAGGCAACCGCCTCCCGGCGACTCATAAATAATTTAAAGACGCTTTGACCAATTACATCTTGCTCTTTTAAGCCTGTGTACTCTTCGCATAACCGATTAAATCGACAGATTTTTCCCCGACTATCCAGTATCGCAATGACTGAGTTGGCTTCTGATACGATTTGCTCGGCAAAAGAGAGTTCCTGCGCCTGCGTTGGCGCGACGGCAGGCGTATCAGGCCAGGTTGCCAGGCTGCCAGCCCATTCACGGTTATTAATCTTACGGCCTACCAGGTGCACAGCGGTAACCTGTTTTTCTATCAACAACGTTATCAGCAGACTGGACGTAATCGCCGTTATTTCCCGGATACGCCCGGCTTGCTCCGGCGATAGCTCGACCGTTTTTTCTGTATCCGTTTCACCTGTCGGGGAGAGATACAGCACGTTGTGGTCATCAGCCAGACGCCAGTGAGAGTGAAGGGAACTTAGCGCCGTTTGTTCCTGAATCTGTTTCATCATGCGTACCATCCCATTTAAGCGCCAGGTGCCCGAAAAGAAAGGTTAGCCATGTTATAAATAAGGGTAATTATGGCTGAACGTATTGTTTTATCTATATATTCATATGTAATCCAGATTCTGGAAAAAGCATAGTCGCCAGCTAAAAATAACAAGAAATGGGGCGTTTGAATAAGATTAAACGCAGAGCATGACGGAAGGGAGAAGAAGAAAAGAAACGGCCTTTGCCTTCTCAGCAAAGGCCGTTGAGCGAGCTAAGCGTGGTTACGCTGCCGGTCGGGCAATAATGCTGCGGGTTTCCATGCGAACTTCCGCAATAGTGACATCAATGACATCCGTCACTTTATAAACCGTCTCACCTTTAATCTGTACCGTACCGTTTTCCTGGCTGCATACCAGTTCATCGCGAACGGCGTGCAGGAACGGGGCAGGGATAAAGGCGATAGCGCCGTTATCGACCAGTCGCACACGCATACCACCGCGGCTGACGTCAATAATTTCTGCCGCAAAACGGGTATTTGTCCCCGCCTTATCGTTAAGGAAGCGTGCATATAACCAGTCGCCGACATCACGCTCCGCCATACGGTTCAGGCGACGGCGTTCCGCCATTTGCTGGGTGATATCTTCCTGCGGACGCGCAATAGCTTCCCCCTTGATGACCGCTTTCAGCAGGCGATGGTTAATCATATCGCCATACTTACGGATGGGAGAGGTCCAGGTGGCATAAGCCTCAAGACCAAGACCGAAATGCGGCCCCGGCTCGGTGCTGATTTCCGCAAAAGACTGGAAGCGACGAATGCGGCTGTCAAGGAAACCGGAGGGCTGCGCATCCAGTTCGCGACGCAGTTTACAGAAGCCTTCCAGCGTCAGCACCTCTTCGGCATCGACATGCAGACCATGCGTTTTCAGCAGCGCGGCAAGCGCGTCGGCATTCGCGGGATCGAAGCCCGTATGTACGTTGTAAATACCGAAACCGAGCTTATCGCGCAGTACGCGCGCGGCGCAAAGGTTAGCGGCGATCATCGACTCTTCTACGATACGGTTAGCGATACGGCGCGGTTCCGCCACAATATCCAGTACTTCGCCTTTTTCGCCAAGCACAAAGCGGTAATCCGGGCGGTCTTTAAAGACTAACGCATGATGATGACGCCACTCACTGCGGCTTAAACAAATACGGTGCAACAGACGAATTTGCTGGGCAATGCCTTCGTTATCCGGCTGCCAGGTGCCATTATTTTCCAGCCAGTCGGAGACATTGTCGTACGCCAGCTTGGCTTTCGATTCGATCGTGGCCGCAAAAAAGGCGATATCATCGTCAATGGTGCCGTCTGCGGCGATTATCATGCGACAGGCGAGCGCCGGACGCACTTCGTTGGCGCGCAGTGAGCACAGATCGTCAGACAGCTCACGCGGCAGCATAGGAATATTGAAGCCCGGCAGGTAGTTGGTGAAGGCGCGAATTTTCGCGGCGTTATCCAGCTTACTGCCTTCGGCAATCCAGGCGGTAGGATCGGCGATAGCCACCGTAAGCTGGAGTCTGCCGTCCGCTAATTCCTCAGCATAAAGCGCGTCATCCATATCTTCAGTGCTGGCGCTATCGATAGTGACGAAATTCAGCGCGGTAAGATCCTGGCGCTCCAGCCCTTCGTCCAGCATCTCCGTCGCTACGCCGTTCGGCGCTTCTTTTTCCAGGTTATGGCGGGCAAGCGTAACCCACCAGGGAACAAAGTGATCGTCGGCAAAGGTGATGTACTGCGTTAAATCGGCGTAAAACGAACGGTCGCCTTTAAGCGGATGGCGGCGCATTTCGGCAACCGCCCAGTCACCTTCTTTGAACTCATGCTGAACGCCGCGCGCGGCGCGGCAGGGAATCGCGTCTTTCAGCAACGGATGATCCGGCACGATGGACAGGCGGTCATTTTTACCCTGAACTTTTCCCACAAAACGCGTCAGGAACGGTTCGATCAGTTCTTCCGGCTCGGCAGACTCCCGTTCTTTTTCCGTGTGGATGACCGCGACGATACGATCGCCATGCATCACTTTTTTCATCTGCGGCGGAGGAATGAAATAGCTTTTTTGCGCGTCAACTTCAAGGAAGCCAAAGCCTTTTTCCGTGGCTTTTACGACCCCTTCAGCGCGCGGCGTCTGGGAATGCAGTTGCTGTTTAAGCTGCGCTAGCAGCGGGTTGTCCTGAAACATATTCGTCTATTTTCGTAGCCAAAAGAGCGGCTGACAGTTTTACGCGATTCTGCCTGGCGCAGCAAGCGCTCTTTCAGTAATGGATGAGTTAATAGGTTTCGCCCAACGCGATTTTTAAACGATTTAACCATCCGCACACGCCGCACCAGCCTAACATATTAATGGCCTGCTCCGATGAAACTCCCCTGGTGAGTAGCGGGAAAAAATGCGCGGCGCTAAAGCGATCGGGCGCTCTGGTGAGCCATTGTATCGCCTGTGTCAGCGCAGGCTCAAGCTCCCAACGAGCGATATCGTCGTCTTCCTGGCGTAACGTGATGACAGCGCGACGCCACGCGCCAGGTTGGGTTGCCTGTTCGTTAAAGCAGGCGGCGCTGCCGTTGATACGTGATGTGAGGAGCGTGATAAGTGGAAGTAAAGAAGGGGGCGATGCAGTGTGTAATGTGCTGGTCAGTATGCGTTCGAGTAACGCGAATGAAGACGGATCGCGCATGAGTACCGGCGCCATCATTTGGCATTGTGAAGACGAATATTGCCGCCGAACTTTGGTATGGGCTGGAGGATATTCTACCAGACTGGCGGCGGGCCGCCATATCGTCTGGGGGTTTTGAAACCGCGCGGCCCTGGCAAAGCGCTGCATCTCCTGGCCGGGCAGTTCGCGCACGGGCAGACGGCAAAACGCCTGAAATATCGCCGCTACCCGCGCCTGAAAACCGATAAACCCAATGATCTGATTGATGAGTACGGTATCCCGGGCGGTTAATCCCACCTCTGCAAGCTGTTCGCGGGCCCGCGTATTGATAACGGAGGGGGAGCCGGCAAGCTGACGAGCGTATTGCGTAATTTGCGCCAGCCGTTGATTGCTCTCTCTTGAGGCGTCAGGGCCAGGTAGCGGCGCCAGACGCGCGGCATAATGGCGGCACAAACGCTGAACCCCAAATACCTGAGCGGCGGTCAGCGCGGTGCTCATACGTTCATAGGCGCTAAACGTATGAAGCCGGTCGTTGAGAACCGTGTGGGGAAATAAGACATCCGCCAACTGGCGAGCGGGCTTTAACCATGATTCAAAAGGCGTCAACGCGGTTTCCGATACCGCTAAATCCAGTAAAAAACGATCGTTAACATACGCGGCTTCCGGCATCAGCGAAAGCGGGGTTTGTGACGACATAGTAGATTGTGTTTCATGATACCAGTGGCTTTTACCCGCTTTTCGGCATTGTTCCATAGGGTTTCCCGAGGATGAAATGGCGATCGATAATGATTCGGCGTCGGATCGTTTATGCTGGATTATCCTGGCGTATGCGGGAAAGGGATGAAAGATTGTTAGGTGATAACAAATATCAGAACGCTATATAACGAGATGAGTGGTGAGTGAGGGGAATGGGGCAGCACAGCCGTGCCGCCCGCTAATAAACTTAATGCGCTTACTTCAGTTCCAGTTCATTCATTGCCGCAATGCTGAACCCGCCGTCAACATGGACGACTTCGCCAGAAATGCCTGCCGAGAGATCGGAGCACAGAAACGCCGCTGAGTTACCCACATCTTCAATGGTCACGGTGCGACGAATTGGCGTAACGGCTTCACAATGCGCCAGCATTTTACGGAAGTCTTTAATACCGGACGCCGCCAGCGTGCGGATTGGACCCGCAGAGATGGCGTTGACGCGAACCCCTTCCGGTCCCATAGCGTTTGCCATATAACGCACGTTGGCTTCCAGAGAGGCTTTCGCCAGACCCATGACATTGTAGTTCGGGATGGCGCGCTCCGCTCCCAGATAAGACAAGGTCAACAGCGCAGAACCCGGATTCAGCATGGTGCGGCAGGCTTTCGCCATGGCAACAAAGCTGTAAGAGCTAATATCGTGAGCGATTTTAAAGCCTTCGCGGGTAACCGCATTAACATAATCGCCGTCCAGCTGATCGCCAGGCGCGAAACCGATCGAGTGTACGAAACCGTCAAATTTCGGCCAAACGTTACCCAGCTCTGCAAACATAGCGTCAATGCTGGCATCTTCAGCGACATCACACGGTAAAACGATGCTGGAACCCAGCTGGGCAGCAAATTCTTCTACGCGGCCTTTCAGTTTGTCGTTCTGGTAGGTGAACGCCAGTTCAGCTCCTTCGCGGTGCATCGCCTGTGCGATACCGTAGGCGATGGACAGTTTACTGGCCACGCCAGTGACCAGAATGCGCTTACCGGAAAGAAAACCCATAGCTTTAATCCTTATAGTCATTGCTTATTTTTTGCTTTTACGAACAATGGTTAACAGCAACTTTTCAACATTATTCGAAATTAGTCTGAAATTATATCCCACTCCTGACCCCGTGTGTCACGCTATTTTTCCGCCGCTATCTCCGGCAGGTGACGTTCTAAAACCACACGGTAGCGGAGTCCCTGAGGATTTTGAGCACTCCCCAGGGCCAAACTGGCAAATCAAAGAGTCTAATGGGACAGGCCCTACGGTGCAGTATACCAGCTGGTGTAAGGTTCGCCTCATCCAACCAGAGACACCGGGACGGATAGCAAGTACGATAGCGATGCGCCTTCCACCAGACAAATAAAGGTTCTGTAGGAAGCCTGAATATTCATCCGAATGGTTTACCTCACCTATTAGCAATGTTATGGACATGTAATTTTAACCAGCAAATGCTTAACAAAAATAATTTCTTTTTTTAGGTGCTGTAGGTTTTCTCTATTTATTGATACAGAGTAATACTGAATATGAAAAATTTTTGAAATCAGGTGATTACAGTAGTTACAAATCAGGTTTTTATATGTTTGCATGTGTATTATAATAAATTTCAGAGGATGATATATATGCCGTTTACATTTCATATCGGAAATCATAGTTGCCAGATATCAGAAAGGTATTTAAGAGATATCATCGATAATAAAAGAGAGCATGTTTTTTCAACGTGTGAGAAATTCATAGATTTTTTTCAGGAATATATTCACCAATCGAAGTTTAATTTCCGATTATAGAGAGATATATAATCTACTGTGCCAAAAAAAAGAGCATCCCGATATTAAGGGGCCTTTCTCTCCAGGGCCATTTTCGAAGCGAGATGAAGACTGTACACGATGGCGCCCCCTTATTGGATATATTAAACTTATTGATGCCTCCAGGCCTGAAACAAGAGATAAATACACTGTAGAAGTATTAGCACATCAAGAAAATATGTTACTACTACAGATGTTTTACGATGGAGTATTAGTGACTGAGACGGAGTGTTCTGAGCGTTGCGTCGATTTTTTAAAAGAAACGATGTTTAATTATAATACCGGGGAAATTACGCTTGCCGCTTTGGATAATGATAACCAGCCGCCGAGCGAAGCAGGTAGTGATGGGATCTATGAGGCTTTTGAGCAACGTTTGATAGACTTCCTGACCACGCCCGCCACGGCGTCTGGTGATGAGAGCGGCGCTATTGATCAGACGGATACATCACAACCAGCGGCAATAGAGGCGTTTATTAATTCGCCGGAGTTTCAGAAAAATATTCGCATGCGTGATATTGAAAAAAATAAAATAGGTAGCGGAAGTTATGGGACAGTCTATCTGTTAAATGAAGAATTTGTTGTTAAGATTCCAATTAATGAGCGGGGAATAAAAGTGGATGTTAACTCTCCGGAACATCGTAATTGTCATCCTGATCGTGTCAGTAAGTATTTGAACATGGCCAATGGCGACAAGGATTTTTCTCGTTCGGCCATCATGAATATTAATGGTAAAGACGTTACGGTTTTAGTTTCAAAATATATTCAAGGTCAGGAGTTAGATGTTGAAGATGAAGATAAAGATAACTATCGAATGGCGGAGGCGCTTCTTAAATCCCGAGGGGTTTATATGCATGATATAAATATCTTAGGTAATATTCTGGTTAAAGGAGGGGTTCTTTTCTTTGTGGATGGCGATCAAATCGTGCTGTCACAAGAATCCCGGCAACAGCGAAGCGTTTCTCTTGCAACAAGGCAACTGGAAGAGCAAATTAAGGCCCATCACATGATAAAATTAAAGCGGGCCGAGACCGAAGAAAATACTGAAGATATTGAATATTATAAGTCACTTATTGCGGATCTTGATGCGTTAATCGGAGAGGAAGAACAGACACCTGCGCCAGGAAGACGTTTTAAACTAGCCGCGCCTGAGGAAGGGACTCTTGTGGCTAAGGTATTAAAGAATGAATTAAAAAAATAGCATTTAGTTCGTTCTTTTCTGCGAATCGCCGGGGCTCATTCGCTACAGATTTACCGATCAATTATTGAGAGTTGCTATTCGTTTAAAGGTCGTTCGGGGGATCTGGACAGCCTGCAACGGAGATGCAACTCGCCATTAGGGTTGGCGATGCCGCGCTGCCATAGTGGGTGAAATGCCTCGCAATGGTGCAACACCATTAACTCGCCTTGATTTTTCCCCTCTGCCTGACAAGAAAAACTTGGCTTTACGGATGGTCTCATGCCGTCGTATTAGCGTTGTTCGGCGTAGTATGTAAATTTCCTTATAGCAATAGAAGAACATTCTCAAAACATAAAATTAGCAAGTTATCATGAAGTTAACATATATTGTTTTTTTCGATCATTTTTTATATATTGATCGTTTTTATTGATTGATTTGCGTTAAAAGCGCATTATCAGGGAGTTAAGATCAAGTGGAGTGGTCACATGCGCTATTTTTTTATGGCAGAGCCGATAAGGGCAATGGAGGGGGATTTACTGGGTGTCGAAATCACTACCCATTTTGCATCGTCGCCCGCTCGTCCGCTACACCCTGAGTTTGTTATCTCGTCATGGGACAATTCGCAGAAGCGCCGTTTTCTGCTTGATCTGTTGCGGACAATCGCGGCCAAACATGGCTGGTTTCTACGCCACGGCCTGTTCTGTATCATAAATATCGATCGGGGTATGGCGCAGTTTGTCCTTCAGGACAAAGATATTCGCGCATTACTACACGCCATGCTATTTGTGGAGCTGCAGGTCGCTGAACATTTTTCATGTCAAGATAACGCCTTAATCGATCCTTTAATACACGCGCTTCATAAGCAACCTAATCCATTATGGCTGGGCGACCTGGGCGTAGGGAACGCAACCGCTGCGCCATTAGTTTGCGGGTGTTTTAGCGGCGTAAAACTTGACCGCAGCTTTTTTGTCTCACAAATTGAAAAAATGACGTTTCCGCTGCTCGTCAAACATATCCGGCATTATTGTGACAAGATTGTGGTGGGTGGCCAGGAAAACGCACGCCATTTGTCGGCGTTAAAAACGGCAGGCATTTGGGCAAACCAGGGCACGTTATTTCCTTCCGTTGCGTTAGAAGAGGTTGAAACATTGCTGTTGGGCAGTCGCATGAACACCCTCAGAGAATCGAACTGAGGGTATTTGTTTCGCTTAGCGATCCTTTCGCCATGCGTCAGCGGTCAGCGCCTCGCCAAAATGGCCTGCGATTAAACGGCGGGTAAGCTCATGTAGCGGAGAGGCGAGCACATCGGCGGTGCTGCCGCGTTCAACCACTTCCCCCTGATGCATCACTAATACCTGATCGCTAATATGCTTCATCATGCCGATATGCTGCGTGACATAGATATAGGAGATGCCTTGCTTTTCCTGCAATTCAAGCATCAGATTGATGAGCTGCGAGCGCATGGACATATCAAGCGAAGCCAGCGCTTCGTCCGCGATAATGACTTTAGGGCGTAAAATCAGCGCGCGGGCCAGGCCCAGACGCTGTTTCTGCCCCGGCGCCAGCATATGCGGGTAGTAGCTCACGTGATCGGGCAATAGCCCCACCATACGCATCGTCTCGACAATCTGTTTGCGCCGCTGTTCCGGCTCCAGATCGGTATTAAGGCGCAGGGGGAAGTCAAGGATCTGCGAAATACGTTGACGTGGATTCAGTGACGTTGAGGGGTCCTGAAAAATCATTCGAATACGTTGGCTTCGAAACGAATAGTCGCCGTAATGCAGGGGATGATCGTCAATGAGAAGCTCGCCGCTGGTGGGTTCAATCATGCCGGCCAGCATCTTTGCCAGCGTGGATTTGCCGGAACCGTTTTCGCCGATAATGGCCAGAGTCTGACGCTCACGAAGCGTAAAGCTTAATGGTTTCACGGCGTCGACGGTCTGGCGGCGAAACCATCCTGTCCGGTAGCGAAAGGTTTTACTCAGGTTGCGCACTTCAAGCAGAGTTTCCACCATATCACTCTCTCTCCATATTCAGCGGAAAATGACAGGCATAGAGATGATTTTTCGCGCCGGTTAAGCGTGGCGTGATAATGCATTCTCGTTGCGCGTAAGGGCAGCGCGGCCCCAGACGACAACCTATCGGTAACTGTTCCAGTAGCGGGATCGCACCCGGCAGCGTATTCAGACGGCTTTTATGCGGCATCGCGCTGCCAAAATCCGGAATCGCGCGGATAAGCGCCTGCGTATAAGGATGATGTGGCGTCGTCACCAGATCTTTACTTGGCGCGGTTTCTACCGTCTGGCCGCAGTATAAGACGTTGATTTTGTCAGCCCACTGACTCAGCATTTGCAGGTCGTGGCTAATCAACAGAATGGTGGTATTACTGTTTTGATTCAGTCGGGTCAACAGGCGAAAAATTTGCGCCTGCGTCGTCGGTTCCATTGAGTTGGTGGGTTCATCAGCGATCAGGAGTCGCGGTTGATTCGCCAGCGCGATAGCGATCATGACTTTCTGACACTCGCCATCGGTCAGTTCATAGGGAAAACTGCGCATCGCGTCTTTATGATCTTTAATTCCCACCCGGTGCAGTAATTCAATTGCACGCCGTTTACGCCAGCCTAAACGCTGCCACCAGCGGCCTTTATAGGTCCAGGCGGGAATATTTTGCATTAACTGGCGGCCGACGCGTTCGGAAGGATCAAGGCACGACTGCGGCTCCTGGAAGATCATCGACACATTATGCCCGACCAGCTTACGCCGTTCACGAGAGGAGAGGCGCAGCAGATCGATATCATCAAAACGCATACGGTCGGCAGTGACTCGCCAGTTGTCTTTCGCGACGCCGCAAATAGCTTTAGCAATCAAGCTCTTTCCGGAACCCGATTCACCTACCAGGCCGCGAATTTCTCCTTCGCTTAATGTCATACTGACGCGATCGACCGCTTTTACCCAACCTTCGCTGGTTTTAAATTCAATGGTGAGATTGCGGATATCCAGTAACGGCATTATTCCACCCCCGCAATAATCGCACGACGAATCCCATCTCCGAGCAGGTTTACCAGTAAAACACTGAGCGTTATCGCCGCGCCGGGTAGCATAACGGTCCACGGCGCGACATAGATTAGCTCCAGCGCATCCCCCAACATGGCCCCCCATTCGGGAGAGGGAAGCTGCGCGCCAAGATCTAAAAATCCCAGCGCGGCGATGTCCAGAATCGCCATCGACAGCGCCCGGGTAATTTCGGTGACCAGACCGGCGGTAATATTCGGTAAAATGGCGAACCACAGAATATTCAGCGTTGTCGCGCCATCCAGACGGGCGGCAATGACGTACTCTTTTTCCAGTTCATCATGCACCATGCTATAGACGGAACGTACCATTCGCGGCAACAGGGCCAGCCAGACGGCAAACATCGCGTGTGACAGATGTGGGCCGGCAAATGCCACGACGATAATCGCCAGCAAGAGCGAAGGGATGGAAAGCAGCGTGTCCAGAATATGGTTCAGTACGGCAGAGCGTAAACCGTGCGTCGCGCCTGCCACTACGCCGAGGACTAATCCACATAGCGTAGCCGCCAGCGTTACGATAAACGCGCCGCCGACTGTGGGCGCCGCGCCGCTTAACAGGCGGCTCAGCACATCGCGCCCCAGATCGTCAGTCCCCAGAAAAAAGGAGACTTCGCCATAGCGTGACCAGGAGGGCGGCAGTAGCTGATAGCCCAAAAATTGCTGATCGATACCATAGGGCGCGATCCAGCCGCCAAAAATACACAGCAACGCCAGACCGGCGCATCCATACAGGCCCACCATCGCAGGCGCGTCGCTATAAAATTTGCGCCAGGCAGTACGCAGGGCGCCTGGCGGGCGCTTTTCGCTGTAGACGCTATCGTAAGGCATATTTACTCGTTTTATTTTTGTTTACCATGCTTTATGTCTTTTGAAATTTTCAAGTACTATCAATTTGTTATAGATTGTAAGCGTCTCAATTTTGTGTACTTTGCATTAAGGTGAAGGTTATCAATTTATGCAAAATGTATACACAGATGTATATATCCTCTCATGGAGTGTACACATTGCTTGCCGATACAAAATTAAGAAAGGCTCCTGGCAAAAAAAGAGACCAAATCAAGGTCATCTCAGACGCTCATGGTCTCAATGTCAGGCTCTCTACATCCGGCAGTATAACATTCTTTTACCGATACAGATGGAACGGGAACGCTGCTCAACTGACGATTGGCGATTATCCAACCATATCACTATCTCATGCAGGGAACGCCGTCAGTACTTTAGATCATGGTTAACTGAGGGACTCGATCCTCGTCACCAGATGGTACTGGAGAAGAAGAAAAAAACAGAAGCGTTAACCGTAAAAGAACATACGACTCCTGGGAGAAGTTTTAGCACTGTACGGAATTTGGGCCAGGGTCATTAAGACCGACAGTGGCGGCTGGCGCCAGTTTGGAGTATGGCGCGATCAGGATGTTGCGGTATTTGTAGAAGCGGCGCGCGGCGGCATCCGGGGAATAGTCCGGCTTAAAGTATCTGGCGGAGTTTGTGTTCAGTTGCGGCATTAGTCTCTGGGAGGTTCACAATAAGACAGATCGGAATACTCCGGCATGAGGTGTTGCGTCTTAAACCGCTGCAGCGGGTCAGCAGGGGGAATTATATTTATTAGCTCAGATGTGAGCTGACAGTTACCGATTATTTATGCAGTAACTGTCAGTTTACAATATCGTAAAAACCTTAACAAAAATATAATTTTGATGATAACCCCTTGATCTACCCAAAAGTAATAGAGCTGAGTTTATGATTTAATCTATAGGACTTTCCAGCGTTACTCTTACGGACTTTCTTTTTATAGTGATAGTTGGCGGGATCGTCGTGCTTCTAAGATGTGTAAATGGGATTTCACCAGCATAAAATACACCAGCACCATGATAACCAGAAACTTTGACATCTGTGTAGCCTCGACTCCAGATCTCATTAGCAACCCTCTCTATAAAAGTATCACGTTCTCCAAACACCATTCGCTCAAAGAAACCAGCATTTCTATTCGCTTTATCTATATCCTCCTTTCTAAAACTATTAGGTTCTCTTTTATCTGCGGAATAACAACTACTAATCCTTATATTCTTTATAACCTCTAAAACTTTATTAGCAACCAGAATATCAACCAGTTGTTTTGCAGAAAAAACAGAGTCGCCACTGGCTAGAACATTAGTGCCTGCTGCACCATGACCGGTAATATAGACCTTTTTAAACGCACTTAATGTGATCTCATCTAGTATGAGGTTTTCTTGCTGTCGTGCAACAATACCTACAGCTGCTCCGCAATTTACATCATTAGTGTATTGTTGCAGATCAATGTGACCCGAAAGAGTTTTATAATGAGTGCTGATTGTTTTTTCAAATTCGGACGCTGCGTCTTTACTTATAAAAACACCAGGATATAAGTGCTTCCCAGAAAAAACTCTGGATATTTGTTGTCCCAGCATATGCAGGCAAGCCGATTTGTTGAAGCCTTCTCTCCCGTTACTAACAAGAAACCACTTTTTTTCTCAACCTGTGAAATATCATAAGCAATATTAGCTACACTAATAATATCTTTGGCTAGGTTAGTTGCGCCATTTCCGATAGTGGCAGTGCCGGGGGCTGCCCCTCTAATATTGAGGATCGCGGCAGAAATATGTTTCATCATATTCACCTCTCATGTAGTGATAATGGTTATTATGTGATATTTACTTTTTAATATTTATTTGTTATCATTTACCTGCTGTCCAGTCAATATTAATACATGATTACGCCTATTTTTACATTAATTTTACTGGTGCGGGATTGTATGATCTTGTTATTACTCAATGTAAGCCTCTGTTTATATATAATAAAATTGGAGAAATCTGTTGACTGTATTTTATTTACATTAATATAGATATGCTATGAATTATTACACATGCATAATCTAACGTTATTAGATGCTATATCCGTAACCGGGTCTGAGGTGAGCATGGCTAACTTACCGCGCCGTAAATACAAAGTTTGCCGGGAATGGTTTTCTCCTGCTTACAGCAACGTTGTCTGGTGCTGTCCTGAACATGGCGCTATCTACGCGCTGGAACTGCGTGCCAGGCGTATCAGGGATAAACACCAGGCGGATAAAGCCGAACGCCAGGCGAACGGTTGCATGCTTAGAGAGCGTCAGGCAGTGTTGTATACACTCAGCAGGAAGATGTTCCGCAAACATCTGCGCTGAAGGCGGTGGCATAAGGGGATGGTCGCTGAAATCGAGCAGGTCATTGAGAAGTGGCATAACAAAACGGCTCCCTGTAGGGGAAGCCGTTATAGTGCCGCAGTTTAAGGATAGGCATTGTGTGATTACGGGGATTTTCGTGCCCGTAAACCAGGGAGATTTGTTTTTCTAATTTTATCCAGCGAGACGTAAAGTATGACTGAGCTATGGTTAGCACTCGGCTTAACACATTAGGTGGTTTGCCTGATAGTTTCTGTGGGAGAGGGTATGATAAAAAAGTAATATTATTTTTAGTGTTTTTCTGATTATGCAAGTGCCGTTGATTTTGTATATCGTGTTGACTCGAGACCTTCAGATGTGATTTTTCGGGATGGTTTTGCTTCTCACGGTAATAACAGGAATCTTCAGCAACATATAAGAGATGACTCCTGTGCATCCGGTAGTCGAGACAGTACTATATTGCGACTATCTCAGATATTAATGAGTCTTATAATATAGCACGATTATATTACTCCAGAGCAACATTTAGCGGCAGGTTGTACAGATACAGAATCCGTGCAGACAATAGTTTCTACAGCCTTCCGCCGTCTGTTGCTTATATTGAGTTATGTGGTATCCAGTTTGGTCATTTTGAGCGAGTGATGATGCGGTTACAAAGTGAGTATGTATCTGTAAATTCTATCCCAATTGAAAATATCCATGAAGCAGCTGAGCTTGTTTACGAGAGAAAGACAAGTATGGTAAATATTGTTGGAGTGGATTATGAAAAAGAAATTAAAGGTTTTGACTCTTGCTCTTGCGTCATTATCCAGTGTTTGTTATGCAGTTATGGCTGATTATGATACGTATGTGAGTAATGTTCAGATTAACAACCTGTCTTATGGTGTGTATACGTCAGGGGGTAAGGAAACTCAGTTTTTTTGTATCGGACTGAAGCGCGGGAGTGAAGCTATTAGTGTCAATGCCGTGTGTAAAGTGGATGTGTACGGGAATCATAAACAGGGGTTTGATAACATGCTAAATATAGCAAAGTATTATTATACAACAGGGGGGGATGTAAGGATATATTATAAAGAGAATGTTTGGCGCGACCCCGATTTCAAAAGTGCATTCTCTTCCAGGGAATTAATTGCGATAACTACTTGTAGCTCATCAAGTTATTGTATGGGGCCTGCGTCGACAAATTAAATGTTGCTGGGTATTAAACGCTCTAAAGAACAGGCTTAATCTTGTTGGTGAGACGATTATGTCTGAACCTTTATCAGGTTCCTGTATGGCTGTATCGCTCTGTGGGGCAACGATATTCAGACTGTTTACTGGAGCGGATTTTGGGATTGTATTTTGAGCATTTGCGGGAACGTTGTTCGTGGCAACAATGCCGCAGATACTGTCACCCCAAAGCACTCCTTCAAGCTTCTGACAATTGTGGGTGGTTTGTTTGATGGAGTGCCTCTTAAGATTAGAACTCTCACCATAAAGGCTACGCATTTACGTGGCCTTTTTCGTATTCAGCCTCACGGGAAACACTCACTACGCGCTTTGTTGGATAAATCCAGCCCGTGAAGCCTGCTCCTTTTAGTCAGGACGTTATCAGAAGGGGACACACTGGTTGTATGGAAGCTTGATCGCCTTGGTCACAGTATGCGTCATCTGGTCGTTCTGGTAGAAGAATTGCGCGAACGCAGCGTTAATTTCCGCAGCCTGACCGACAGCATAGACTCGTCGACGCCAATGGGGCGATTCTTCTTTCATGTCATGGGCACACTCGCTGAAATGGAACGTGCATTGATTGTGAAAAGAACCCGCGCTGGACTGGAAGCGACAAGGGCGAGGGGGTGTAATGGTGGCCGACGACCGAAACTAACATTGGAACAATAGGCGCAGGTCGGGCGTTTGATTGGGGCAGGAGTACCGCGACAGCAGGTAGCGATACGCAGTGAAACCCGGAGGCGCTGATAGAGAAGATAAATCTCCGGCAATCATCATCGAAGCATGGACTGCCGGAGAAAATAGAAAACAATATGTATATATTTGTGTACTAAAAAACGAACTTATCACAAAAATAAAAGCATAACTTTTTGATTTAATGATATTTTTTATTGTTTCTTATCGTAAGGCATACCATTCCTTATGTTTCAGAGGGTTAGCCATAGCACCCAAAATATCGGAAATCACATTGACCACAATAACCAGCGACCCAATGACCATCACGCCAGCGGAAATAGCGGCATAGTCCTGCTGACGAATGGCGTGAATTAACCATCGTCCCAGCCCTGGCCAGCTGAAAACCATTTCGGTAATCATCGCCAGCGTTAACATGGTTGAAAACTGCAGACCAAGACGGGGAATGACCGGCGGCAGCGCATTATGCAACACGTGGCGACGTAAAATCGTAAAGCGCGACAAGCCGCGCGTGGCCGCCGCTTTAACGTAGTTCTGATCGTAGACCTCAATAGTGCTGATTCGCATCAGGCGGATCACTTCTGTGGTCGGCGCGACGGAAAGCGTGAGCACCGGTAAAACCATATGCCGTATGGCGCTCATCACCATTTCATCGCGCCACGGCGAATCTGAAATCCAGGCATCAATGATGGCGAAACCGGTAACCGGTTTAACTTCATAAAGCAGGTCAAATCGCCCGGATACCGGCAGCCACCCCAGCGTGAGCGAAAAGAACAGTGTGAGCAGAAGGGCCAGCCAGAAAACCGGAATTGAGAAACCTAATAGCGCCAGCGCGCTGATAAAACGATCCGGCCATTTGCTACGCGTCACGCCAGCCAGCATCCCGACCGGGATGCCGACCATTAGCGCAAAACCAAAGGCGAGAATGCACAGCTCCATCGTGGCGGGAAACACCTCTTTAAGCTGTTCGGAGATCAGTTGGCCGTTAATGCTGGACACGCCAAAGTCCCAGTGCAGCAGACCGTTGAACCAGAAAACCCAGGCATTCCATAATGATGCGCCTTGTAGCGGCGCGTGCGGCGTAAAATAGCTCAGGCTAAAGCCGATAAAGGTCAGGAAGAATAGCGTCACCAGCAACAGCAATAACCGACGCAGGGTGAAGATAATCATGGTTTTTTCACCTCTTCGTGTTTTTCGCGGGAGACGCCGGCAAAAGACGCATTGCCGAAAGGGCTTAACACCAGCCCTTTAATATCGTAGCGGTAAGCCTGCAGGCGTAGTGATGATGCCAGCGGCAGTATCGGCAGCTCTTTCTCCAGGATATTCTGCGCTTCCTCATACGCTTCTATGCGCGAAGCCAACTGCTGCGACGACAGTGCCTTACGCAGCACGCTGTCAAATTCAGGGTTACACCAGTGGGCGAAATTGGTTTGCGAATTGATGGCTGCACAGCTTAACAGCGGTCTGAAAAAGCTATCCGGATCGTTGCTGTCCGTGGCCCAGCCGGATAAGGTCAGATCGTGATTCATATCCATCAGGCGCGCCTCCTGAAAACGACCTTCAACCGGCACAATGACCACTTTTACGCCAACCTGCGCCATATCCGCCTGAATAAGCTCCGCCGTTTTTAGCGGACTTGGGTTCCAGGCCTGAGAACTGGTCGGCACCCAGAGATGCAGCGTAAGATTCTCAATGCCCAGCGCTTTTAGCTGTTCGCGCGATTTTTCCGGATTGTACTCCGTAATTTTGGCATCGTTATCGTAAGCCCATGAGGCTCTCGGTAAAATGGAGGCTGCGGTTTCCGCCGTGCCGTAATAAATCGATTGCATCAGACGCTGGTTGTTGATCGATAAGGCCAGCGCATGGCGCACTGCGGGATTATTCAACGGCGGCTTATCGGTGTTAAAGGCCAGATAGGCGATATTCATCCCCGGGCGCAACGTCAGGCGCAAACGCGGATCGTCGCGTAAAATAGTTAGCTGGCTGGCGGCGGGCCAGGCCAGAACATCGCATTCACCGGTCAGTAATTTCGATAAACGCCCGGTACCGCCGGAGCCTAAATCCACCACCACTTGCGGCATCAGCGGTTTGCCGCGCCAAAACCCATCGTGGCGCTGGAGACGAATAAACTGCCCGGCACGGTACTCCGAAAGCTGGAAAGGCCCGGTGCCGACCGGTTGGCGGTCTAGCAGTTCCTGACGATCTTTTCGGCTAAGCTGCGCGGCGTACTCAGCGGACATGACGGAAGCGTAGTGTGTGGCCAGATGCCATAAAAAGGAGGCGTCTGGCTGCGTCAGGCGAAACTCAACGGTGTTATTGTCCAGCTTACGCACGCTTTTTACATTGTCGGCGAACTGTAGGCTATCAAAGTAGGGGAAGCTACTGCCGTTGATGTTATGCCACGGATGCCGACGATCGAAAATCCGCTGAAAGGTAAAGACGACATCATCAGCATTGAGTTTTCGGGTCGGCGTAAACCAGGCGGTTTTTTGAAAGGAAACGTCGCGGCGCAGGTGAAAACGGTACGTTGCCCCGTTATCCAGCACTTCCCAGCTTTCTGCCAGCTCTGGGACTAAACGATAAGTATAGGGATCGACATCCAACAGGCGGTCATATAACTGGGCTGCCAGGGTATCGACGATGAGGCCGCTGCTCGCTTTTTGCGGATTAAAGGTGTTGACCTGCCCGCTAACACAATACACAAAGCCGCTATCGCGAATATCTGCACTCGCAGTTTGTTCGGGCGCAGCCGCAGCCGTAGCCTGACTACTCAGTAGACCCGCTATCACGATCAGAGACGATAAAACCAGGCGCATAATAGTTAAGTTTTTGAAGTTCAATTTGCAAAGTGTATCGCACTTCGGCCCGCCACGTAAAAATGTCGGTGGATAACTGGCGTAAATGTCGTCAATTAGTCGGAGAAATAGCTAAAGCTGATGCTTTTTAAGCAAGGCGCGAAACTGGTGGTAGGTGAGCGCCAGCAAATCGGCGGCTCGTTTCTGGTTAAATTTCGCCTGCTGTAAGCTACGTTGCAGCAGCGCTTTTTCCTGTTGCAGTTGAAACTCACGTAATTTGAGCGGCAGGTCAGGCGTGACGGATGCCGCTGGCAGGGCGGGCGCGGGCGGTTCAGCGGGATGGCGTTGAAAAGGATCGATAACAATTTCATCCAAAGGATGTTCACTGCTGCCGTGGCGATACACTGAACGTTCGACTACGTTTTTCAGCTCGCGGACATTACCCGGCCAGGCGTAATGCAACAACGTTTCTTTTGCCCGATCGGTAAAACCGGGAAATAAGGGCAGACGTAGCTCACGACACATCTGAATAGCAAAATGCTCGGCCATCAGCATGATATCGCTCTGGCGTTCGCGCAGCGGCGGCAGTTGTACAACATCAAAAGCCAGCCTGTCGAGCAGATCGGCACGAAATGTCCCTTCCTTCACCATGGCGGGTAAATCGGCATTAGTGGCGCATACTAATCGCACATTAACCTGTAACGGCTGGCTGCCGCCGACGCGCTCTAGCTCGCCATATTCAATCACCCGCAGCAGCTTTTCCTGTACCAGCATCGGCGCTGTCGCCAGTTCATCCAAAAACAGCGTGCCGCCATCGGCGCGTTCAAAGCGACCGGGATGGCGTTTTTGCGCCCCGGTAAAAGCACCCGCTTCATGACCAAACAGTTCGGAGTCCAGCAGGTTTTCGTTAAGCGCCGCGCAGTTAAGCGAGATAAGCGGCCCCTGCCAGCGTGAAGAGAGATAGTGCAGGCGATTGGCGATAAGTTCTTTACCCGTCCCGCGTTCGCCAATAATCAGCACTAGCTTATCCAGCGGCGCGAGCCGGGAGACTTGTTCCAGTACTTCAAGAAAACGGTTTGCCTCGCCGAGCAGGTTATCTTTAAATTCAGCCATGATGAAAATCGCCACTTGTTAGTGTTTTTCACCACTTTATCCTTTTTTGCTGGCGAGGTAAAACGAAACAATTTCTTTATTATCAGTGATATGAAAAGTTGGCACGCAAATTGTATTAATCATGTAGCAGGGCATCGCCCGTTATCAGAACATTATGTGAGGATTGAATTATGGGTATTTTTTCTCGTTTTGCCGACATCGTGAACGCCAATATCAATGCGTTGTTGGAAAAAGCGGAAGATCCGCAGAAGCTGGTGCGCCTGATGATTCAGGAGATGGAAGATACGCTGGTGGAGGTTCGCTCGAACTCCGCGCGTGCTTTAGCGGAAAAGAAACAGTTATCCCGTCGTATTGAACAGGCTACGGCTCAGCAGATCGAGTGGCAGGAAAAAGCGGAACTGGCTCTGCGCAAAGATAAAGACGATCTGGCGCGCGCCGCATTGATTGAAAAACAAAAGCTGACCGATTTAATTGCTACGCTTGAACAGGAAGTCACGCTGGTGGATGACACGCTGGCGCGCATGAAGAAAGAGATTGGCGAGCTGGAAAACAAACTCAGCGAAACACGCGCTCGCCAGCAGGCGCTGATGCTGCGCCATCAGGCGGCAAGTTCTTCCCGCGATGTCCGTCGTCAGCTTGACAGCGGCAAACTGGATGAAGCCATGGCGCGGTTTGAATCCTTTGAACGTCGTATCGATCAAATGGAAGCGGAAGCGGAAAGCCATCGTTTTGGTAAGCAGCAATCGCTGGACCAACAGTTTGCCAACCTGAAAGCCGATGATGAAATCAGCGAGCAGCTGGCGCAGTTGAAAGCCAAAATGAAGCAAGATAATCAATAATGACAATGGCGGCGCCGGTACGCGCCGTCGCTCATCAGCTTTAGGTGTAAGGAGAACGCATGAGCGCGCTATTTCTGGCCATCCCGTTAACCATTTTTGTGTTGTTTGTGTTACCGATTTGGCTGTGGCTGCATTACAGCAACCGCGCCGGTCGGGGAGAACTGTCGCAAAGCGAGCAGCAACGCTTACTGCAACTCACAGACGACGCGCAACGTATGCGCGAGCGCATTCAGGCGCTGGAAGACATTCTTGATGCAGAGCATCCGAACTGGAGAGAGCGCTAATGGGTGGAATCAATCTGAATAAAAAACTATGGCGTATGCCGCAAAAGGGCATGGTACGTGGCGTTTGCGCCGGGATCGCCGACTACCTTGATGTACCGGTAAAACTGGTGCGTATTCTGGTCGTGCTGTCGATTTTCTTTGGGCTGGCGTTTTTTACCGTAGTGGCCTATATCGTTCTGTCTTTTGTACTGGACCCTATGCCGGATAATCTGGCCGCAGGCAAACCGCAGCCGACCAGCGGCGAACTGCTGGATACCGTAGACAGAGAGCTTGCCGCAGGCGAAAAGCGTTTGCGAGAAATGGAACGCTACGTCACGTCAGATACGTTCACATTGCGTAGTCGTTTCCGTCAACTGTAAGTGATATATCGGGAAGGTGAAGATGAATACTCGCTGGCAACGCGCCGGGCAGAAGGTGAAGCCCGGCTTCAAAATAGCAGGTAAGCTGGTTCTGTTGACCGCGTTACGCTACGGGCCTGCCGGCGTGGCGGGATGGGCGGTAAAATCCGTCGCCCGTCGTCCGCTAAAAATGTTGCTGGCGTTTGCGCTGGAGCCAGTACTTCGTAAGGCGGCGAATAAAATTTCGCAGCGTTACAAATAGCGAGTCTGGTCATAATATTTCGCAGCGTTACAAATAGCGAGTCTGGTCATAATATTTCGTTAAGCTCTGGCGTATAGTGTGTGCGAAATACATTACGTGTCAGGACGGAAGTATGTTGAAAAAAGGAATATTTGCGTTAGCGTTATTCATAGCCATGCCGCTTTATGCCGCAGAATACTGGATAGATGTCCGCATTCCGGAACAATATCAGCGTGAGCATATTCAGGGCGCGATTAATATCCCATTGAAGGAGATTAAATCTCATATCGAAACGGTAGTTCCAGACAGGAACGATACGGTAAAGTTATATTGCAACTCCGGGCGACAGTCGGGCATGGCAAAACAAATGTTGCTTGATATGGGGTATACGCACGCGATGAATATGGGCGGCATCAGTCGTCTTGATATGCCGAAAGTAAAAAAATAGATAATCTATTGCTCAATACTCATACTAACCGCGGCGCTTAATGCGCCGTTGTTGATCTCTCCGGGTAGTTGATAATAACGTTTTTGCACATATCTATAACGCAGGCTCGTTATTATTTTTTCTTCTCTTCAGACTCAACAGGATGTCAATGAAGCGACTTAAAACTGAACTCAACGCTCTGGTCAATCGTGGGGTAGACAGGCATTTGCGTCTTGCCGTAACCGGGTTGAGCCGCAGCGGTAAAACAGCGTTTATCACGGCGATGGTTAACCAGTTGCTTAATGTCCACGCGGGCGCGCGCTTACCGTTGCTCAGCGCGGTACGCGAAGAACGCCTGCTTGGCGTAAAGCGCGTGCCTCAACGTGATTTTGGTATTCCCCGTTTTACCTACGACGAGGGGATACTTCAGCTTTATGGCAATCCTCCCGCCTGGCCCACACCGACGCGCGGCGTCAGTGAGATTCGGCTGGCGTTGCGCTATCGCTCAAACGACTCGCTGCTGCGCCATTTTAAAGATACCTCGACATTGTATCTGGAGATTGTGGACTATCCAGGGGAATGGTTACTCGATCTGCCCATGCTGGCTCAGGATTATTTAAGCTGGTCCCGTCAGATGAACGGCTTGTTACAAGGACAACGCGCTGAGTGGGCCGCAAAATGGCGGCAACTTTGCGACGGGCTCGATCCGCTGGCGCCCGCCGATGAAAACCGGCTGGCGGAGATTGCCGCCGCCTGGACGGATTATTTGCATCAGTGTAAATCGCAGGGATTGCATTTTATTCAGCCTGGACGGTTTGTTTTGCCGGGCGATATGGCGGGTGCGCCAGCGTTGCAGTTTTTCCCGTGGCCGGATGTGGACGCCTTCGGCGAGTCAAAACTGGCGCAGGCGGATAAGCAGACCAACGCTGGAATGCTGCGCGAACGCTTTAACTACTATTGCGAAAAAGTGGTCAAAGGGTTCTATAAAAATCATTTTCTACGCTTTGATCGCCAGATTGTACTGGTCGACTGTCTGCAACCGCTTAATAGCGGGCCGCAGGCGTTTAATGATATGCATCTCGCCTTAACGCAGTTGATGCAAAGTTTTCACTATGGCCAGCGGACTCTGTTTCGCCGCTTGTTTTCGCCGGTGATTGATAAATTGCTGTTCGCCGCGACGAAAGCCGACCATGTCACCCTCGACCAACATGCCAATATGGTGGCCTTGCTCCAGCAGCTTATTCAGGATGCCTGGCAAAATGCCGCGTTTGAAGGCATTAGTATGGATTGCCTGGGGCTGGCGTCGGTACAGGCGACCACCAGCGGCGTGATTGAGGTCAACGGTGAAAAAATCCCGGCTTTACGTGGAAACCGTTTGAGTGACGGCGCGCCGTTAACCGTGTACCCCGGCGAAGTGCCTTCGCGTTTGCCGGGACAAGCGTTTTGGGATAGTCAGGGTTTTCAGTTCGAAGCCTTTCGTCCGCAGGTGATGGATGTTGATAAACCGTTACCACATATTCGTCTGGACGCTGCTCTGGAGTTTTTAATAGGAGATAAGCTGCGATGAGCGAACCGTTAAAACCGCGTATTGATTTTGCAGAACCGCTAAAGGAGGAACCTACGTCGGCCTTCAAAGCGCAGCAAACTTTCAGCGAAGCGGAGTCGCGTACATTTGCGCCTGCAGCTATCGATGAGCGCCCGGAAGACGAAGGCGTGGCAGAAGCGGCGGTCGATGCCGCGCTGCGCCCCAAACGCAGTCTGTGGCGTAAAATGGTGATGGGAGGGCTGGCGCTGTTTGGCGCGAGCGTGGTCGGGCAAGGCGTACAGTGGACAATGAATGCCTGGCAAACTCAGGACTGGGTCGCTTTAGGCGGCTGTGCCGCAGGCGCGCTGATCATTGGCGCTGGCGTGGGATCGGTGGTCACGGAGTGGCGGCGGTTATGGCGCTTGCGCCAGCGGGCGCATGAACGCGATGAAGCGCGTGAACTGTTACATAGCCATAGCGTCGGGAAAGGTCGCGCATTTTGCGAAAAACTGGCGCAGCAGGCGGGGATTGATCAATCACATCCGGCATTACAACGTTGGTATGCCGCTATTCACGAAACGCAAAACGACAGGGAAATCGTCGGTTTGTATGCGCATCTGGTACAGCCGGTACTTGACGCGCAGGCGCGACGTGAGATTAGCCGTTTCGCCGCGGAATCGACTCTGATGATCGCCGTCAGCCCGTTAGCGTTGGTGGATATGGCGTTTATTGCCTGGCGTAATTTACGCCTGATTAACCGTATCGCAACGCTGTATGGCATTGAACTTGGTTATTACAGCCGCCTTCGTCTGTTCCGTCTGGTGTTGCTGAATATCGCGTTCGCGGGGGCCAGTGAGCTGGTGCGTGAAGTCGGTATGGACTGGATGTCTCAGGATCTGGCCGCACGCTTGTCCACGCGCGCGGCGCAGGGGATTGGCGCAGGTCTCCTTACCGCTCGACTGGGAATAAAAGCGATGGAGCTATGTCGACCATTGCCGTGGATCGATAACGATAAACCACGTCTCGGTGATTTTCGTCGTCAGCTTATCGGTCAGCTAAAAGAGACGCTGCAAAAGAGTAAGTCGTCGCCTGAGAAATGACCTTCCACAGGGCGCTGATTGCCTGGCTTTACGCCGCAGCGCCCGTTTTTCCGCCATGCTGTCAATATTTGTTGACAGAATCCTTCCTGCCAGCCGAATAGTGGCTTATCATCTATTTAATGGTTCATTATTCAGGTGAAGGTTCCCATGCGTCTGGAAGTCTTTTGTGAAGACCGACTTGGTCTGACCCGCGAATTACTTGATTTACTGGTGTTACGTAGCATTGATTTACGCGGAATCGAGATTGATCCCATTGGGCGAATTTATCTTAATTTTGCTGAGCTGGAATTCACCGACTTTAGCAGCCTGATGGCCGAAATCCGCCGTATTTCCGGCGTAACGGATGTCCGTACCGTTCCCTGGATGCCGTCCGAACGTGAACATCTGGCCCTGAGCGCGCTGCTTGAGGCGTTGCCGGAGCCGGTGCTCTCATTGGATATGAAGAGTAAAGTGGAGATGGCGAACCCGGCGAGTTGTCAGCTTTTTGCCCAGAGCCAGGAGCGAATGCGGCACCATACAGCCGCACAATTAATCAATGGCTTCAATTTTCAGCGCTGGCTGGACGGTAATCCGCAAAGCTCCCATAACGAACATGTCGTGATCAACGGGCAAAACTTCCTGATGGAGATTACGCCGGTACATTTACAAAACGAAAATGACGAATACGTGTTGACCGGGGCGGTCGTGATGTTGCGTTCCACTATTCGTATGGGGCAGCAGCTACAGAATTTGTCCACGCAGGATCTGAGCGCGTTTAGTCAGATTATTGCCGTGAGCGCAAAGATGAAGCACGTCGTTGAGCAGGCGCGCAAACTGGCGATGCTCAGCGCGCCGCTGCTGATTACCGGCGATACGGGAACCGGCAAAGATCTTTTCGCCTATGCCTGTCATCAGGCAAGCCCTCGTTCAGCGAAACCGTATCTGGCGCTCAACTGCGCTTCAATCCCGGAAGATGCGGTAGAAAGCGAACTATTTGGCCATGCGCCGGAAGGTAAAAAAGGCTTTTTTGAACAGGCGAATGGCGGCTCGGTGCTGCTGGATGAAATTGGCGAAATGTCGCCGCGTATGCAGGCGAAGCTGCTACGTTTTCTCAATGATGGTACGTTCCGTCGCGTCGGCGAAGATCACGAAATTCATGTTGATGTCCGCGTTATCTGCGCCACGCAGAAAAATCTGGTGGAGCTGGTGCAAAAAGGACTGTTCCGCGAAGATCTCTATTATCGACTTAACGTTCTGACGCTTAATTTGCCGCCGTTGCGCGATTGTCCGCAGGATATTATGCCGTTGACCGAACTGTTCGTGGCGCGTTTTGCCGACGAACAGGGCGTTCCGCGACCGAAACTGTCTGCCGATCTGAGTACGGTTCTCACTCGTTACGGCTGGCCGGGTAACGTTCGCCAGCTTAAAAATGCGATTTACCGGGCGCTGACGCAACTGGAAGGGTATGAGCTGCGTCCGCAGGATATCCTGCTGCCTGACTACGATGCCGCGACGGTGGCAGTCGGCGAGGATGCGATGGAAGGTTCGCTGGATGACATTACCAGTCGTTTCGAACGTTCTGTCCTGACCCAGCTTTATCGTAGCTATCCGAGTACGCGTAAACTGGCGAAACGGTTGGGGGTATCGCACACCGCGATTGCCAATAAGCTGCGTGAATATGGTCTGAGCCAGAAGAAGGGTGAAGAGTAGGAAAAAGAAGGCCTCCGGATAGAGGCCTTCTTGTGACAAAAGAGCACCGCCTGTAGCACTGACAAACGTAGCGCCAGCAGTCGCTGGCTTATGCCTTCAGGACATTAAGCGCGGCGTCGTAATCCGGCTCGTGGGTGATTTCATCCACCAACTGGCTGAAAATAACGTTGTCGTTTTCGTCAAGCACGATGACTGCGCGCGCCGCCAAACCTTTCAGCGGGCCGTCAACGATTTCGACGCCGTAGTTTTTCAGAAACTCGTTATTACGCAGAGTGGAAAGCGTAATAACGTTGCTCAGGCCTTCCGCGCCGCAAAAACGCGACTGTGCAAAAGGCAGGTCAGCAGAAACGCACAATACGACGGTATTCTCCACTTCTGTGGCCAGTTGATTAAACTTACGAACTGATGCGGCGCATACGCCAGTATCAATGCTTGGGAAAATATTCAGCACTTTGCGTTTGCCTGCATATTGGCTGAGGGAAACGTCAGACAAATCTTTTGCGACAAGAGTAAAAGCCTGTGCTTTGCTACCAGCCTGCGGAATAACGTTGGCAACGGTGACCGGGTTACCCTGGAAATGTACAGTCTGTGACATAATTATGTTCCTATTTACTTATAGTTAACGTCGAAATCCAGTTTAAGTCATTATTCATTAACACGGCAAATACTATTTGTAGCAAGCCGCGTCCGGCGCTATCAGAGGGGAAGAGATGAGATCTGTTAAGGTATATGAGGAAACCTGGCCGTTACATACGCCTTTTGTTATTGCGCGTGGTAGCCGAAGCGAAGCGCATGTTGTCGTTGTCGAACTGGAAGAAGAGGGCGTAAAAGGCATCGGGGAATGTACGCCATATCCACGTTATGGTGAAAGTGATGCCTCGGTCATGGCGCAAATCATGAGTATTGTGCCTCAGTTGGAAAACGGGCTGACTCGCGAAGCATTGCAGAAACTGTTGCCGGCAGGCGCGGCGCGCAACGCGGTGGATAGCGCCTTATGGGATTTGCAGGCCCGCCAGCAGCAGCAAAGCCTTGCCGGGCTGCTCGGCGTGACGCTGTCCCCGGTTTTTACTACCGCGCAAACGGTAGTGATAGGCACGCCGGAACAGATGGCTGCCAGTGCGGCGGCACTATGGGAAAAAGGGGCGACGTTACTGAAAATCAAACTTGATGCTCGTCTGATTAGCGAACGTATGGTGGCGATCCGCTCGGCGGTGCCGGAGGCGACGCTCATTGTGGACGCCAATGAATCGTGGCGTCCGGAGGGGCTGGCGGCGCGTTGCCAGTTACTGGCGGATCTGAATGTCGCGATGCTGGAGCAACCGCTGCCCGCGCAGGATGACGCCGCCCTGGAAAATTTTATTCATCCGTTGCCCATCTGTGCAGATGAGAGCTGCCATACTCGCAGTAGTCTGAAAGCCCTGACGGGGCGCTACGATATGATCAACATTAAGCTGGATAAAACCGGCGGTCTGACTGAGGCGCTGGCGCTGGCAACGGAGGCGCGGGAGCAAGGATTCGGCCTGATGCTGGGCTGTATGCTCTGTACATCAAGAGCGATTAGCGCCGCGCTGCCGCTTATGCCGCAGGTGAGCTTCGCCGATCTTGATGGCCCAACATGGCTGGCGGTTGATGTTGAGCCCGCGCTACGCTTTACGACGGGTCAACTCCATCTTTAGGATGCCAGCGAAGCAGATTCGACATCGCCTGCAAGTATTTTTCGCTGGCTTCATCGGCGGAAACAGGGGGAAACTCGGCGGTAATGCAGTGCAGGTTGAGATCGGCGCACCAGCTGCCAAACGAACCGGGCGTTTCGTAACCTACGCTGGTCACCAGCGGCAACGCAAAAGCATCGGCCAGCCACTCGCCTAGCTCGCTGCGACGTGGATCTTCAATGCAGGCTAGCGGATCGTGAAAAGAGACGACCCAGGAGGGTTGGAGTCGATGAATTAACTGGCAAAGCGCCTGGGTTTCCGGTTCTGAGCCGGGATGGTCGCCGGTTAGCAGCACGACATCACGCTCTTGCGCGCGGCTATTCCAGCGATAAACTGTCTCACCCGCTTTCCAGTTGGCGGCGGGAAAGTTACGGTTTAGATCAATGCCATTCGCATTTGCCCTTAACCCCAGTTGACAGCCATCAGGATTAACGGCAAGTACGACATGATGACGGCGAAGGGAAGGATTTAAGGTGCGTAACGCACAGGAGAGCGTCACCACGGATGAGGTTTCATCCCCGTGGGTGCCAGCCAGTATCAGGCCGCTTTCGCGATCGGCGGCAGGCGCCGGAAACCAGATTAGCGGTGCGCCTAGTAGCGAACGTCCATAATGTTCAGTGCCTGGCGGAAATGCGCCGCGCTCGGCACGGGGGCGGGTGACAGTCATACATGTTTCCCGAAGCTGAGACCAGTAGGGTAATCATCGTAGTGTTGTGTAAAACCCGCCGATTATCAAATGGTTTCTATTTACCCTCTTGTATGGCGCGATATCAACTTTCTGGCGGAAGATAATTGCATTTCTTTCTGCTGAAACAAATAATTACGTTGTCATTTAACTCATCTTTGAGGAACTTCTATGAGGCATTCTGTTTCAGTAACCTGTTGTGCGCTGTTGGTTAGCAGCTTTTCACTGGCATATGCTGCGGATGTTCCCGGCGGAACGGTACTGGCAGAGAAACAAGAACTGGTGCGTCATATCAAAGATGAGCCCGCTTCGTTAGATCCAGCGAAAGCCGTTGGGCTGCCTGAAATTCAGGTGATCCGCGATCTATTTGAAGGGCTGGTTAACCAGAACGAAAAGGGTGAAATTATCCCTGGCGTCGCCAGCCAGTGGAAGAGCAATGATAATCGTATCTGGACGTTTACGTTGCGGGATAATGCGCAATGGGCCGATGGAACGCCGGTGACCGCCCAGGATTTTGTCTATAGCTGGCAACGTCTCGTTGATCCCAAAACGCTTTCCCCCTTCGCCTGGTTTGCCGCTCTGGCTGGCATCACTAATGCGCAAGCCATTATCGACGGTAAAGCCACGCCGGATCAGCTTGGCGTCAGTGCCGTGGACGCGCACACTTTGCGTATTCAGCTTGACAAGCCGTTGCCTTGGTTTGCCAGTCTGACCGCCAGTTTTGCCTTTTATCCGGTCCAAAAAGCGAATGTTGAAAGCGGTAAAGACTGGATGAAGCCGGGAAAACTGATCGGCAATGGTGCGTATGTGCTTAAAGAGCGCGTGGTAAATGAAAAACTGGTGGTCGTGCCTAATACGCATTACTGGGATAACGCGAAAACGGTACTGCAAAAAGTGACATTTTTACCCATTAACCAGGAATCGGCTGCGACGAAACGTTACCTTGCCGGTGATATTGATATCACCGAATCTTTCCCTAAAAATATGTACCAGAAATTATTGAAGGATATTCCAGGGCAAGTTTATACGCCGCCGCAATTAGGGACTTATTATTATGCGTTTAATACGCAGAAAGGGCCGACGGCGGATTCCCGCGTTCGTCTGGCGCTAAGTATGACCATTGATCGCCGTTTGATGGCGGAAAAAGTCTTAGGTACCGGTGAAAAACCGGCCTGGCATTTTACACCGGATGTCACGGCAGGATTTAAGCCCGATCCTTCACCGTTTGAACAAATGAGCCAGGAAGAACTTAATGCCCAGGCGAAAACATTGCTGCGTGCAGCAGGCTACGGATCGCAGAAGCCGCTTAAATTAACCCTGCTTTACAATACCTCAGAAAACCATCAGAAAATCGCGATTGCGGTGGCGTCAATGTGGAAGAAAAATCTGGGGGTGGATGTGAAATTGCAAAACCAGGAGTGGAAAACGTATATCGACAGCCGGAATACCGGTAATTTTGATGTTATTCGCGCCTCCTGGGTGGGGGATTACAACGAACCGTCGGCTTTCTTATCCTTATTAACGTCCACGCATACGGGGAATATTTCACGCTTTACTAATCCGACTTATGACAAAATCCTGACGCAAGCGACGATGGAAAATACCGCCGAAGCGCGTAACGCGGATTACAATGCAGCGGAGAAAATTTTAACGGAACAAGCGCCTATAGCGCCTATTTATCAGTATACCAATGGCCGGTTAATTAAACCGTGGGTAAAGGGATACCCCATTACTAACCCGGAAGATGTGGCCTATAGCCGTACGATGTATATTGTGAAGCACTGATGCGTACTGGTTGCCTTTTGATGAAAGGTAACCACGCCCGCCGCCTGATGCCGCCGTTCTCATTGCTGTGTTTTCAGCCAGGCGGCAATATCCTGTGTCGGCAGATGATGTTGTGCATTCCAGGTGTCACTCATCGGCCACCACATACCGTCACCACGCGCGAAGGCGACGCGATAGCGCAGCATTGGGTCATGCGGATGTAAACGGAGCTGCTCCTGTAAGTCAGGTAGCGTCAATACGCCTCGGGTAAAAGTTTGCTGCGTCACGCGTTCGACCGTTTCCGCCAGTTTTGCATAAGAGGTCGTTTCCCCCGCAACAAAGACGACTTCGTTAGTGATACGCGGCTGATGCAGATAAATTTCAGTGGTCAGGCGACCAATATCCGCAGGCGACGTGACGGTGACCTGCATTTCCCATCCGCCGAGGGCATTGATGGTTTTTTGGGCTAAGTTGACCACATCAAAGGCCGGTTCGAAGAGAAAAGAGGTAAATATACCGGTTGAAACAATCACCCACTCTGTGACGTTTTGCTCGCGCAAAAACGTCCTGACGTCATACTGTTCGTCCCACACCGGCTGGCCGCTGCCTTTGCCGACCACATCGTAATTCACGCCAAACTGCCAGGGGAAATAGCGCTTAACGCCCGCCTCCAGTACCGCGCGGGTGATTTTTATCTGGGTACCCGCACCGGCGACAAACCCCATACAATTGATGATCGTATCAAAAACGCGGAATTGATCTTTTAACGCTGCAACCGAACTGCCCGCGATGTCGACCGGGATAAACCGCGCACCGGCATCTGCCAGTTGTTGATGAATGCTGGAACGTCGTTTGCTCTGTTTATCCCTGGATCGCCCTGACACAATAACGCAAACGGAACCATTACGCTGTGTGACCGCCGGAACCAACGACGCCAGCACTGACGCCCCCAGTTGTCCCGCGCCCAGCACCAATACTTTTTCACCCACCTGATTATTGGATTGTTTCATTTGCCCCTCTCTGTGTTGATTCACCTGTAGATAGAGATTACGTCAGGGATCTGCGTTCGATAAGACGCCGAAGACGGGTTAGACTGTTCTGATAAATGGGATAATTGGCGGGGGGAAAATGGACAAGCTGGAAGCGATGCAGGTCTATGTTTGCGTAGTGGATACCCATAGTTTTATCAGAGCCGCCGAAGTGCTGGGCGTGCCGCGCTCAACGGTATCGCGGGTGGTTAAAGAACTGGAATCTTGGCTTAAGATTCAGCTTTTGCAACGTACAACTCGCAAACTTAGTGTGACCGCAGAGGGGCGGCGTTACTACGAAGAGTGCAAAAGAGTGCTGGCAGATATCGCGGCCATGGAGTCGTCATTTCCCGGCCGGGCGGCACAACCCAAAGGGCGTTTTAAAGTGGGGATGCCGCAATCTCTCGCCCGGCATTGCATTATTCCCATGCTCCCGGCCTTTTTGCGCCAGTATCCGGAGCTGGAGCTGATACTTTGTTCCAGCGATAGCGTGGAGGATATTATCCTGCAAGGGTATGACTGCGTAATTCGGGCCGGCAGGATCGATGATTCCACCACGCTGGTTGCCCGTCCGCTCGCCAGTTTTAACTGGGTGATAGCAGCATCGCCCACTTACATTGAGCGTTACGGTAGCCCTGAAAATTTAGATGATCTGCAAAAACACCATGCGGTCGGCTACCTGAACCACCGCACCGGGCGTACCACCGACTGGTTTTTTACGCGTGAGGGGGAGGATTACGCGATGCGGATGCAGGAGACGCTGGTTGTCGATGATACGGACGCTTATATTCAGGCCGGAATACAGGGGCTGGGGTTAATTCGCGTCGCCAGCTATCTGGTTGCGCCGTATCTGCACAGCGGGGCGCTGGTGACCTGCATGGACAACCATTCTTATGATTTGCCGCTTGCGCTGGTCTATCCGCAAAACAGGTTTCTGCCGCCTGCGGTACGCGCTTTTTATGACTGGTGCAAAACGGCGCTGAGCCAGCCGGAGCCTCTTCGCTAAAAAATATTATTCCGGATATCGCATTGCCTGTTCAGAAAACTTTTTCACAGACGGTCAAAATGACGGTACTGGTTTTTGACGCATAAGTAAAAGGCATTATCAAACAGGGGGCTACACGGCGAGTATATAGCAAGCACTGAACGTTTGGATGCAATAAAAAATCTGTACAACTGTTATTAATGAACTTTTTGTATAAATATAATCGGATTTAACAATACTCATTGTACCTGTCTTTTGCTCTTATCATGGCGTCTTTACGACGAAAGGGTGCTTTAGCGTGGAATATTCAATATTAAGTAACAACCTTAAAATGCCTATGGTGGGTTTTGGCGTTTTTAAGGTAACCGACAAAGAAGAATGTCAGCAGTCAGTGTTAAGCGCTATTCGCAGCGGTTATCGTCTTATCGATACCGCTGCGGTATACGGCAATGAAGATGCCGTTGGTGATGCTGTTCGTGAAGCCATCGCGACAGGCCTGTGTACCCGTGAGGAGTTATTTATTACTTCTAAACTGTGGGTGCAAGATATGGCTAACTACGATCTGGCCAAAGCAGGTATTGAAGCGTCGCTGAAAAAATCCGGGTTAGATTATTTTGATCTCTATTTATTGCATCAGGCAATGGGCGATTATTTTAGTGCGTGGCGCGCGCTGGAAGACGCTTATGAAGCCGGTAAACTAAAAGCCATTGGCGTGTCCAACTTCTATGCGCATGTGTTAGCCAACTTCTGTGAAACCGTCAGAATTACGCCAATGGTAAACCAGGTCGAATTGCATCCATACTTTGCACAACCCGCTGCGCTGGAAACCATGAAGCATTATAACGTTCAGCCTGAAGCGTGGGCGCCGTTAGGCGGCGGGAGACATAAACCGTATGAAAATGAAATGCTTCAAAGGATTGCCGATGCCCATCAAAAAACCATCGCGCAGGTTGTCCTGCGTTGGAACGTGCAGCGTGGCGTCACGGTTATTCCTAAATCCACTCGACAGGAACGTATTGAAGAGAACTTTGCCATCTGGGATTTCTCACTAACGGATAACGAAATGGCTCAAATCAACACACTTGATTTAGGCTATGTTGGCGAAGCGGTGAAGCATTTTAATCCCGAATTTGTTCGCGGTTGTCTTGGCGTTAAAATCCACGATTGATCCCGGCGCTTGCGGATGTTTTCTCGCATGAACAGCTTCTAACACGGTTGCCGGAGCGTAGACGGCAACCGTATGATATTCGCCTGGCCGTCAGGCGCCGAAGGCACCATCGATGGTGTGCATCGCGCCGGTGACGAAAGAGGCTTCCGGACCGGCAAGCCATGCCACCATTCCAGCCACTTCTTCAGGTCTTCCGTGTCGTTTGATCGCCATGAAACTGTGCATCAGCTCTTTCATGGGGCCATCTTCCGGATTGATGTCGGTATCAATGGGGCCTGGCTGCACCACATTTATCGTAATCCCGCGGGGGCCAAAATCACGGGCCAGGCCGCGCGCCAGCCCTTGCAGGGCTGATTTACTGGCGGCGTACGCGGCCATTCCCGGTACGGGCATCCGATCGCCATTCACGGAACCGATAATAATAATGCGTCCACCTTCCGGCATGTTGCGGGCTGCTTCGACTGACGCATGGTAAGGCGCATGGATATTAATGCGGAACAAACGATCTATCGCATCGCTATCTTGTTCCAGCGCATCGCCGAAGAGAGCGACGCCCGCATTGACGACCAGAATATCCAGCGGTCCGTACTCACGCACGAGGCTGATGACGGCATCACGATCGGCGCTATCCGTCTGGATGGCGGTGCTTCCAGTTTCCGCTGCCAGTTTTTCGGCGGCTTCACGCGATCCGGCGTAGCTGAAAACGACCGATGCGCCGTCAGCGCTAAAGCGTCGTACAATAGCCGCGCCGATACCACGACTTCCCCCTAAAACCAGTACAGATTTGTTGCGAAATAGCGTCATCAGGATGTCCTTTATGATATTGTAGTAGTCACTACAATATGCGTAATGAAATCATGCCGTCAAGGAGTTATGTAGTAATGACTACAAAACATAGCCGAACGCCGGGTCGCCCTCGCCAGTTCGATCCGGAGCAAGCCATTGAAACCGCTCAACACTTATTTCATTCGCGCGGCTACGACGCGGTGAGCGTAGCGGATCTGACAAAAGCGTTCGGGATCAATCCTCCCAGTTTCTATGCGGCGTTTGGTAGCAAGCTGGGGCTGTATACTCGCGTATTAAAACGTTACAGGATGACCGACGCGATTCCGCTCGGGGCGCTTCTGCGTCACGATCGCCCGACCGCGAAGTGCCTTATCGATGTGCTAATGGAAGCGGCAAGACGTTACGCTGCCGATCCTGATGCCACCGGATGTCTGGTTCTGGAGGGCGCTCATTGTAACGATAAACCGGCACGAGAGGCCGCCTGCGAGTTTTACATCGCTGCTGAAAACCTGATTCGCACTTATGTCGCCATGCGGTATCCGCAAGAGGCTGACCGGATGACGGACTTTATGGGGACGCTAATGGCGGGACTTTCCGCCAAGGCGCGAGCGGGGTATAGCCTGGAGCGTCTTCAGGAGAGCGTACTTCTGGTTGGAGATGTGCTGGAGCGATTACTGCCGGATTAACGCAGCGCATCAAAAAACCTGAGCCAATCAGATACGGGCAAACAGGGAGCAATAGCCCTAATCATCCATCTTGCCGTTGCGGTATTCGGTAAAGTACATCAAAAATAGAGGTGTCAGGGAAACGAGAGATGCAAAAATGTAGTCTTATTACGGTACTTAGCTTATCAGTGTTGATGCTAGCCGGATGTACAACGACCTATACCATGACGACCCGGACGGGAGAGATTATTGAAACGCAGGGTAAGCCAGAGGTTGACACCGCAACCGGAATGACGAAATACGCTGATGCTTATGGTTATCATCGCGTCATTAAAACCAGTGAAATAGTGCAGACGACAGAAGGCGCATCGAAGCTGGACTGGTAATGCGCTAAAGCAGTTGGGAGGCCGTGTCCAGTATGGGTACCGGACTGTTTCTGTGCCTGAATTGAATAGAGCGCCTGTATAGCCGAATACAGGGTCTCGGCTTGATTTGTGTCGTCAGTTATTTGGTTGTTCCCTGTATAGTGAAGATAAACAGTACTCATGGATAACGGTCTGTTTTGGATTGCTAACTATCCCGGATTCTGCGCGTTTTATTTAGTCACAACCATGGTTAAGAATATTTTGGGTCAGACTTACACGCCGGGTATTAAGATAATCCGTCGCATAGAGAGCTTGATCGGCATCATTCGGTTCAAGAAGAAATGGCGTGACTTTAGGTATGAGATCAGCAAACAGGTTATATTGATCCACAGAAGCAAAATGCTGGGTAGCGCTGGCCCAGGGCATTCGCATCAGCTCTGCGTAAGAAGGGGATAGTTGAACAGGCAAATCAAATTCTTTCAGATTAGCAAGCATCTCCTTACTCATATAAAATGTGACCCTGTTTCGCGAAAAGGTGTTAAGCACTGCCTTCAGTCGTTTAACTTTTGCTTCTTTACTCATGCTATTATCAAAAAAACGTGGTGAAAGCATAATAGCAATCGATGCATTTGGTGAAATAACATTATGTAGTGGTTTCAGGGCTACAACAATCTGATCGTTTGTGAAGATACGCTGCGTACCAGAAGAGGTAGTATAGTTTCCACCCAGCCAGATCACATAATCCGTTGTTTTGAGGGGAAGCGCTTTTTCCGGTATATTACCCCTGTCAGGTGCCACTGTTTCAATTGCTAGTGAGTCTTGTCCCCAGACATTATTTACTTTAGAACTCAAAAAATTATATTCTGAAATGTTCCTTAGTTTTAGTAGAGTTATCTGCGAGCGGGTAAAAAAGAGATTGAATCTCACTTTGTTCTGCAATTTCCGAAGTAATCTGAGCGTGTTCTGATCGATCAGATGAGTATAAAGACCAACAGTTTTTCCGGAAAGTATTGCTGAGGCATTGTTCGCATGAAGCATCTCTTTTATAGCTCCTTGCCCAATAATCAGTACGCAACTGTATTTTTCTGGTCTGATTTTATCTATGGGGATATCGGTAAGATTGACCAGGTCAGGAGTGCCATGCCGCCAATTATCATGAATGACTGTGGCTCCGGAGGCGTCTCCTCCGGCTCCCCTGGTGATAATAAGAGGAGGGTGGGTACTGGCATGTGCGATATACGAAAAACAAGCTACCATTGCTAGCGCTGTGTTTCTGATGGTTGTATACATATCGTCTGCCCTGATTTCGAAAATATGAATAATGTCTCCTCTTATAATGTACATCAAAAAGAGAGTATTTTAATTAAACGTTATCTCAACGAGATAAAAGGTTAGCACAGTAAAGTATAGAGAGAATGTAATCATATCAACATTATAGATGTGGGAGCATGAGGGCCCCGCAAGCCGCCCGGCCAGCATACTCCCATTAATAGTTAAAGTATGGACTTTGCTTTTACCGTAAACTGTAGCCAATATTACCTGATCACTACACCGTACAGTACTGTCAGAAATCTGTCCACGGCGTCGCGTGCACGCAAGTTATTTTCTCAATCCTTTCAAAACGTTAATTTATTTAATAGTCACTTATTTTATCAGAATCAATACTGAGAGTTTTATTACCGCTCTGAAAAGAGAAGGCTTTTCAGATGAAATACGTGGATGGTACAACGTCATTACAGTACAGGGATGTAATAATAAAGATCGACAATGGATTCATTATTCTGTTGCTTTTGGACGGATGCCAAATGGAAGTATTCAATATCTTCTCCTTCTCTCCTGATAAGATTCAGTTTTGGCAATATACACATATATATTGTATTGGAAAATTGTTGATATTGTTCCTTATGACCAACGAAATGGAATTTTGCATATTTACCACATTTTATTACCCTCGACATGGGTATTTTGCCTCCATCGACGGAATTATGTTCCATACCAAAAAAACTGCTTACGGCGATGACCTGGTCTTTGGTATTATCCGGCTTAAAAGACGAGAGACAATACACATTTTCGCCCCACGTTCTGAGCGTCTCATGAATGATTTTCCATTTTATAGGCGACGCTTTTTTAGGAAGGTCATTTGTTGCGATCTGATGAGATGTTTGAAATCCGAAAATTTCTTTTGACGTAAGCTGACAAATTTCGAACTGATAATGCTCATCACAGTCAAGCCAGTAAGGAGGCCGTAGGTTTCTGAGATCCCAGAAATCAGCCTTGCGATAGTTATTGGGATTGACGCCAAATGTTTTTTTGAACTCTCGACTATAGGACTGCACTGAATCAAACCCCATTCTGAACGCGATATCTGTGACCGACTGAGAGGTCAGCTTTAGCAGAGTGGCGCTTCTGCTCAACTTGCGTTGTCTGATATATTTTCCGATAGAGACGCCACACTTTTCTTTAAAAAAATCCTGCAAACTCCTTCGCGAATAACCTGTTATAACAACCAACTTTTCAATATCAATCCTCTCTTCAAGATTTTTTTCTATTTGCTCTAATACTGAGACTATTATGGCTCTTTTCATCATCATTCCTCTTTATTGAAGCCGAAAATATAAACATTTAAGGTGTTTGACATACTGTGTTATTAAACCAGTGGGGGTTGTTAGCTTTTCTGGCAAAACAAGAAAGATTTAAATTGCTTGACGTTTCTGAATAAACTTTACACTTGGAGATCGGCTTTTGCCAGTAAAGCTAAGTAATTGGCATGGCGAAGGGCATAATTTCACAGGCGGTTAAAATGATTGAATAATCCTGAATTTTTAGCCCGTGAGATTATAAATCTCATAATTATTTCTAATGATTTAATAAAAGGGATGAATTGTTTTGTACTTCAAAAAATCTTTATTAGCTTTAGCGATTTGTGCATCCGTGGTCTCAGTAGAGGCGGTGGCGAATATCAGAGCCAATGATATGGCTTCTTCTGCTACGCCTGCTTCTGTTGGTCACCGTCCTGTGGCAACTACTAATGCAAAAAAGATAGAAGTGTCTGGGGAACTGACGACCGGTTCAACCCTCCAGATAGCGGATGTTTTTATTAGGGATGAGGATGGGGATCCCTTATCGCTGGATAAAATGAATAATGCCGACGATATTAAATGGTATCTGGTGGATAATGAGGCCGCCGATCCTTCTGGAACCCCGGTGGCAACCGGGACGGCTTTTACCATTCCTGCTGATGCAGGCGGTAAAAAAATTAAAATCGTTTACCGGATTAAGACGGCAACGGGGACGCCGGATAGTGCATTCTTGCCTGCCACTGTCTTATTAACTTCTGCATCTTCTGGGGTGGGCGGCGACTCCGCCGCAGACGGTACAATTTCTAATAAGCTACGTTCTGTCACTATCAATGTGGTGAATGAAAGTGGTAAACCAACTGATGAACTCAACGGTACCAATGACGCCAACACTCCAGTGGTGGGCGGCACCCTTGAAGCGGTACTGGAATGTGCCGCCACAGCGGCGGCTGAGTGTGAGGTCAGTAATTATAACTTTACCTGGCAGATGGCGGATGCCGGGACACCAAATAAGTTCACCGATCTGAATAATACCAACGCTGAAAAGCATAAATATATTATTAAGGGAACTGAGCAGAATAAACTGTTCCGTGTCCACGTTACGCCTAAAACGACGAAAGCCACGCCGGAGAATAAACGCGCTATCCGTCGCTGATGGTTATCGCTAAATAAACCTCTTATTTAAATACTCCCTCTGCCAGGCAGGGGGATATAGCAGGAGACAATAAAGTGGTTTTTTCTAAAAAACCCATTACTAAATATATAACCTGGGCCATTGTTACCAGTCAGATTCCACTCCCGGTCATTGCTGATAGCGATAATGAAATTCAGTCGTGGATTGCGGGGACGGCATCGTCTATTTCTCCGCATCTGCAGGAGGGGACGCTGGAGGATTATGCCAAAGGAAAAATAAAGGCATTACCAGGGCAAGCCGCTAATCATTTGGTGAACGAGGGGATGAAGAGCGCTTTTCCGGAGATTATTTTCCGTGGTGGCGTCAATCTTGAAGATGGCGCGAAATATCGTTCATCAGAGTTCGATATGTTTATTCCCGTCCAGGAAACGACATCGTCTTTACTCTTTGGCCAGCTTGGCTTTCGCGACCACGACAGCAGCAGTTTCGATGGCCGCATCTATGCTAACGTTGGTGTGGGTTACCGCCAGGAGGTCAATGGATGGCTGCTCGGCGTCAATACGTTTCTGGATGCCGACATCCGTTATTCCCACTTACGTGGCGGCATTGGCGGGGAAGTCTATAAAGACAGTCTGGCCTTTTCCGGCAACTATTATTTCCCTCTCACCGGCTGGAAAACGTCAGCAGTTCATGAATTACATGATGAGCGTCCGGCATATGGCTTTGATCTGCGAACAAAAGGCACGCTCCCCGATTTTCCCTGGTTCAGTGGCGAGCTGACATATGAACAGTATTACGGGGATAAAGTTGATCTATTGGGTAACGGTACATTAAGCCGGAATCCCCGCGCCGCAGGTGCGGCTCTGGTCTGGAATCCTGTCCCCTTGCTTGAGGTCAGAGCAGGATATCGGGACGCCGGTAACGGCGGATCGCAGGCTGAGGGCGGTCTGAGAGTCAACTATTCCTTCGGTACGCCGTTACATGAACAGCTTGATTACCGCAACGTTGGGGCGCCGTCAAATACGACTAATCGGCGTGCCTTTGTCGATCGTAATTACGATATCGTCATGGCGTATCGGGAGCAGGCCAGTAAAATCCGCATTACGGCAATGCCAGTGTCAGGCCTGTCCGGGAGGCTGGTGACATTAATGGCGACGGTAGATAGCCGTTACCCGATTGAGAAGGTTGAGTGGTCGGGTGATGCGGAGCTTCTCGCCGGGCTCCAGCTTCAGGGGAGTCTGGGCAGCGGCCTTATCCTTCCACAACTTCCGCTGACGGCGACCGACGGTCAGGAGTATAGCCTTTATTTAACGGTGACTGACAGCCGGGGTACTCGCGTGACCTCCGAGCGTATCCCGGTAAGGGTGACACAGGATGAGACCAGTTTCCGTTCCTGGATAAATGTTATCAATGACGATGTTCAGGTTGAGGATGGCAACTTTGTTGTCAGTACGCCGCTTCCCGCCGGAGAAGAGGGGAAGGTTATTGAGTGGCACTACGTGCGCGAGCGCTCTGAAGAGGAGTGGGCGTCGCTCAAACCACGTAATATTAAGTATCAATCAGATACGCCGGGTCTGGCATTTAAAGCGCTCGGTGGTAGAGAGCGTGACGGCCATTGGGTTGAACGGGTTCTGGTGACCCATATCGGCGATGATGCCCGCTCGCTCAAATTACATATTGAAGCAAGCGGACCAGACGATAAACATCCGGTGAAGGGTACCGTACTACTACAAGCGCAGTCAGACAGTATTGCGCAGAAGGTCACTTCTGTGGAGGTGCTTTTTACGCCGGGTACTGAAGAAGCCAACGGAAGCGTTACCGCGCCAGTCGTCGGAACGGAAATGCGAGCCAGAACGCTTTGTATAAATAACACGGACTGTACTGATGCGTTTAATTATCAGTGGGAAATCTCGGATGAAATGAAATCCTGGCAATCCGTACCGGGGGCGACAAAAGCCACCTGGCTTATCCCTTATAGCCTTAACGGGGAATCGCTACAGAATAAATATATTCGCGTCAGAATTATTTCTGATAAAGAAAATGCTAAGAGTTCTACCGCAGCATCTGATGCGAATTAATGTTTTAAAAAGGATCAACAGTGCGTATGTCGAAACATAATCTTATTATCTATAGCCTGCTTCTGGCGGCTGCGCCGATAAGCGTCTTGGCGGATTCGTCGACAACGTCCGCGGCAACCGTCGGGATGTTTTCTCCTCCTACGGCGCCGAGCGTTGGGCACAGGCCTAGTTCGCCGTTGAGTGATTATGGGTTGGAATTGAATGGGTATTATGGATATTTTGAATCATATATACCTATACCAGGCATGCTTTTAAAAGCAAGAATGGTTGGGAGAGTCAGTGATCTTGATTCTGAAAAATATCAAGCTAATGAAACGGCTACCACAGTATGTACGTATTATCGCGTTGAGAAAGATGACTCACAGCATGAGCTTCTACGTGAAAAGCCGTGTAAATATGAAATTGTTATCAGCGAGGATAATGTAGGTTCGAAGATAAGAATTGAGCATTATAACGAAACAGATATGGTCTCAGCACCAGGATATACGCCTGTGCCGATGGTTTCTGAACTCCATTCTATTGAAACAAAACGTATAGTTAAATTGAGTAAAGATTTATCTGTCATTAGTGCAGATAAATCTTTACTGATGCCAGGAGAGAGTGCTGTTGTGAAAATTATTGTTAAAGATATAAATAATAACCCCATATCTAATCTCAATCTCCAGTGTGGGCATTTTTCAACAGGAAGTTGGAATAGTCGATGCGATATCAAAGCCGGGGGTAATCCCGGAGAGTATCTTCAGACGGTAACTTATAATGGAGGTTCAAATGGAGAGTTGAAATTGACATATAAATATTTTGGGGAATTGATTAAAGATAAATTTACTATCTCCGGGACAATAAAAAAGTAGAGTAAAAACAGCAATGAATAATGGGTTGGCTTTTATTTCACTGCTCTTATTATGGATGTTGACTTGGTTCTTTAGTAGATTGCTAAATAATTATTATGGCTAAAATAATACAAACGTTAAAAGGAGAACTTTTTATGACACCAGCAACAACACAAGATTATATCTCATTGGGTCAGGAACACGCTGTCACCTTTGGCAAAACGCAGCTGACCCTCAAACCCGGTATACTGGCTGAAGGCAAACCATTACCCTGCACAAAGGGGCTGGTGAGCCATAATTTATTACCGGGTTACTGTATCCCGGGGATAAAAAAGCGGATTATTGTCGTCCCGTCACTGGATACGCCGGTTTGTGAATGGCAGGTAAAAGACTATAGTGACCGCCTTAAATCAGCGGGTAGCCACTCAAACCGGGCGGTATATGTGCTGAGTATGGATACGCCATTTGCTCAGGCTCGTTTTATTCGGGAACATGATATTCATCCCGGCATAACCTTTTTTTCTGACTACGCTTGCCGCCAGTTTTTGGATAATTCCGGGCTGAAAATTAATGAGCTCAGTATTTTTGCCAGAGCGTTGATAGAGTGCGATGAAAACAATGTGGTTACGCGTGTTAGTGTACCACGAGATATCACTCATCTTCCTGTTTACTAATCACTTATATCAGCACCGCCCCTGCACAGAGAACCGAATAACCGGCAATGCAGGGGCGCAGGCATTCTCTTGTGTGCCCCCACATTTAATACATATACTATTGCATCACGCATAAGGAACTGAAAATGATGCCAGCGGATGGGGCAGGTTAACGTTATGGCACCCCTGAATTTCTGCAATAATCGTCTGGTAACCGGAAAGCCACTTATGACTTTGTGATTTGGCCTGCTGGTGCTGTAAATTATTTATCAATAGCTCCATTGATTCGCGGGTCTGCCAGTAATAATTATTAACCATTCTTCCGCTGGCGGCATCGGTATAGCTTTCCATCCCAATATAGCCATCAATAGACTGTGTATAGCGCTCAATCCAGCCATCCAGTTGATAAAACTCTTCGTCGTACTCTTTTTTTTCGAAAATAAAACTTGTCAGAAACAGCGACATGGTATTTCTCCTGTTACGCAATATCAATCAAACACCCATCAACGTGGATTCAAAACGTAAACCTGGCATCATTTTTTCAAGGCCGTCAGTCAGCATGTTTCCTGCCGCGTACAATTCATCAACCGGCATTTCCGGCAAGCTTTCAAGGATAAACCACATCGCTTTATCTGAAGCGCTTAGTCGGGTACGTACTCCCTGACGCCAGTTCCAGCGCCGACAGGTGACGCCTCTGTCATCGCGCCAGATAACTTCGCCCGGTTCTGGCGACTCGGTGGCGGGTTGTCCTTCTTTCAGAGTATCAAATGTTTCACTACCGTCTGCGAAAACCAGCCGCGGCGATCCACAATAAGCCGCGCTATTTTCGCCGCCTACCGGTACGGCATAGCGCAGGCTCACCGCGTTATAAAGATCAACGACCGGGTCCAGCGCCGCCATTGTTCCATCCTTCAACACGCGTTTTCGTAGCGCTTCAGCCGAGCAGGGGGTGCGCTTTGGTTTTGCGCCGAATGCTTTAAACACCGCATTCCAGGCGTCTATATGCGCCTGTGCCCACGTCGGTTGGCCGTTAATTACGGCCTGACAGGCCTCTTTTAGCGCGATTTCTCCGACCTGCGCATCGCGAACCGGAGCGGCAATAACATTAATACTTAATGCACGAAAGCCGGGAGCGATACGGGCCAGTTCCGGGCTGATTGACGGTAACATAGAAGACATCGCATAATCCTGTAATGACTATTTTCTTCTATGATATCGACCAATGACCAAAAAAGTCAACTTATCGACCACGGCGGGCGCCGACGTCAGCACAATAAATGAAGCTGTTTCCCAACGTATCAAACAATTTCGTAGCCAAAAAAAGATGTCGCTGGATGAGCTTGCGCGGCGTTCCGGCGTCAGTAAAGGAATGCTGGTGGAAATTGAAGGCTGTAAAGCCAATCCAAGCATTGCGCTGTTATGTAAGATCGCGGCGGCAATGGGAGTGTCCGTGGCGGATGTTGTCAACGTCGCCAGCGAGCCGATGGTCCATCTTATCGACCGGGATGCTATTCCGGTGTTGTGGCGCGGCGAGAAAGGCGGCAGCGCAAAACTGATGGCGGGAACCAGCGGGCCGGATATGCTGGAACTCTGGCAATGGATAATGCATCCTGGTGAACAGTTTGAATCGCCAGGGCATCCGGCAGACACCTGTGAATTACTGTTTGTTAATCAGGGAACACTGACATTAACAGTCAATGGTAGACGCTTTATTATTCGGGAGGGCTGCTCCGCTGTAGCCAGAACCGACATGCCTCATGCCTACGTTAACGACACTAATGAGGTGCTTGAATTTACCATGACGGTGAATGAAAAGAGCCGTTGATCACCGTAAGGTGCTAACAACTCGTCATCCGGACAGGGAAGCCTCGGTGCCCGATAACGCTTATCGGGCACCGGCTATCTTTTATTTTGTCGCAGGCGCGGCCTCCGGGTCATCGATATAGAGCGTCTGGCTTGGGAAGGCGAAGTCAGCGCCGTTTTCCTGGACAATCGCAATAATTTTCAGGTAAACATCCTGCTGTACGGCAAGCCATTCCTGCCATACTGTTGTTTTGGTAAAGCAATACACCATAATATTCAGCGAAGAGTCGGCGAATTCATTAAAATAGACCAACAGCGTCTGTTTCTGATCGATATCTCTGTGCGCCTGCAGCATGTTTCTGATAGCGTCAACAATGAGGCCAATTTTGTCGGCATCTTCGTAACGTAATCCAATAACCGTTTTTATTCGACGGTTGGTCATCCGTCCCGGATTCTCAACGCTAATGGATGAAAAGACGGAATTAGGCACGTACAACGGGCGGTGGTCGAATGTGTTAATTCGTGTAATTCGCCAGCCGATTTCGGCGACCGTACCTTCGATATTTCTGTCAGGAGAACGAATCCAGTCTCCGATACTGAAGGGGCGATCGAAATAGAGCATAATACCGGAGAAAAAATTGCTCAGGACATCTTTGCCCGCCATACCAACAGCGATACCGCCGATACCGCCAAAGGTCAGCAGACCGGACAGACTCATGCCAAAATGTTCGCCATACAGTAAGACAATCGCGACAATAATGGTTATTTTTATGACCCGTGCCAGAATACGGGTACTGGTCACATCTCTACCTTTATTGACCTGTGCTTTTTCAAATTGGTTAATAATCAGGAAAAGTTTTATCGTCAGAATAAGCGCAATGAGTGAGGTGCAGATAAAATCAATGACCCCGGAAGAGATAAAACGCAAATTATAATCTTCGATAGCATTATTCAGGATGCTCCCGATGGTCCCAATAATAATTGCATAAATAAAAAACTGTGCCGCATGGAACGTGAATCCTTTCTTCCACTGTACGTTACGGCTGAGCCAAAATCTCACGACCAGCAACGCCATACCGCAACTGAAAAGTATCGCCAGATTAAATGCGTTTTTGAGAAAAAATTCAGTGAACATTATTGTTTTCCGCTCCTTCCTACGATAACAGCTCAGAATGACCTGATTAACAGGTATTTTACCCAGGATAAACGCGTAGATCATCGATAAGTAAAAAGAAGAAATAGTGCTATCAGCTTTAATCTCAGCGGTTTACTTTTTATGTAAATACAATGTCACATTTTATGGAGCAGACATCGCGTGATTGTCATGGTATTGTTGCTATCAGGTAACAAAGTCATCTGTAAAGGACAATACTATGATCATGATGAAGCTGAAATCGGCGAAGGGGAAAAAATTTCTGTTATGCCTGCTGGCAGTGTTTATCGTTGCGGCATCGGTGGTAACGCGCGCGACTATCGGCGGTGTGATTGAGCAATATCATATTCCACTGTCCGAGTGGACAAGCTCTATGTATGCCATTCAGTCGGCAATGATTTTCGTTTACAGTCTGGTATTCACTATTCTGCTGGCGATTCCTTTGGGGATCTATTTCCTCGGCGGAGATGAGTAACAGGAATGAGGTATTGGCCGGATGGCAGCGCCATCCGGCAGGACGCAAGAGGGATTAATCGTCCTCGTCGTCCAGTTCAACCGGTGTTTGATATTCATCAGGCTTAATGACTAACAGGTCGCAGCGCAGATGGTCAATGACCTGTTCGGCCGTGTTCCCCAGAAACGCGGCCGAGAGTCCGGTACGTCCAACGGTGCCAAGCACAACGATCCCCGCCTGGAGATGTTCGGCAAGATCCGGGATAACTTCTTCAGGCAAGCCTTTTTCTACATGCGTAACTTTTTCATCGATGCTGAATTTCTGGCGCAGCGCTTTCATCGCCAGTAAATGCTGGCCTCTGATGGCGTCGTTATACACGCTGGGATCAAATTCCGGCAGCTCAATGGCGATATTGATTGGCGTAACGGGGTAGGCGCCGACCAGGTGCACTTCGGTATGATTAACCTGCTCCGCCAATTGTAAGGTCTCTTTTACCAGCTTTTCGTTGAGAGCATTATGATAGGGCTCTTCGCTTGCCAGGTTCACGGCGACCAGGGCTTTGCCGCCCTCTGGCCACGGCTGATCTTTGACCATCCACACGGGACTTGGGCATTTACGCAGCAAATGCCAGTCGGTAGGGGTAAAAATGACCGCTTCCAGTCGATCGTGCTGATGCGCCATTTTCAACACCAGATCGTGACTGCCGGCGATAACCTCCTGGATGATGGCCTCAAAGGGACGATTGTGCCAGACCACTTTAATTTCAATGGGGACACCGGCTTCAAGATAATATTTCGCCTGCTCACGTATCCAGGCTGTGCGTTGACTTATTACGCCCTGACGCATTGCGGTGCGTTCGTCAGGAGAAAGCAGGGTGGTCATCTCATACGAGAAATCGTAAATAGGCAGGAAAGCTTTAATTTTGCCGCCAATCCGTTGATGCAAATAAACTGCTCGCCGTAATGCGGGTTGGTCGTCCTGATTGGGATCGATGACCACCAGCATATTTTGATACATAGCCATACAGGGTCTCCTTACAACTGTCATCGCAGTTTGTAACTAAAGAGTAACTCAAATATGGTGAATGAAACAGAGGAAGCGCTTCTGCCAGATCAATAAATGAGAAAAATTTAACGATATGGCAGAAGATAACATCAATGGTTTAGCTGACGTTTAAGCGACGTTGCGGGTATGACCGGCGAGGGCCGCCAGCGCATCGCTGTTTTCAATAGTAATATACTTACCTTTCACCGCCAGCATACCGCTTTTCTGGAAACGCCCCAGCAGACGGCTAATGGTTTCGACCGTTAAGCCCAGATAGTTGCCGATATCGCCACGGGTCATCGTCAGGCGGAATTCACGCGGTGAAAAACCACGCTGCGCAAAGCGGCGGGACAGGTTGTAAATAAACGCAGCCAGACGTTCTTCGGCGTTTTTCTTCGACAATAACAGGATCATATCCTGATCGCCTTTAATTTCACCGCTCATCAGACGCATCATTTGCTGACGCAGGTTAGGCATTTTGCCGGACAGGTCATCCAGTGTCTCAAAGGGTATTTCACATACCATTGAGGTTTCCAGCGCCTGCGCAAAGCTCGGATGATGACCGCTGCCAATGGCGTCAAAACCCACCAGGTCGCCTGCTAAATGGAATCCAGTAATCTGCTCATCGCCTTGCTCGGTAATGGTGTAGCTTTTAATCGTTCCGGAGCGGATAGCATAGAGCGATTTCAATTCATCACCTGCTTTAAACAGAGTTTGCCCTTTCTGAATGGGCTTTTTGCGCTCGATGATATTATCAAGCTGATCAAGCTCATGCTCGTTAAGTGTGAACGGGATGCAAAGCTGGCTGATACTGCAATCCTGGCAATGGATAGCACAACCGCCAGACTGAATGCGCCGTATAATTCGCTTTTCCGGGATCATAGGTCTGCTCAAGCCGTAATTGATATTTGTCAATTTTAACATCTTTTTGGTGAGCGCGTAAGTCTGAGCTATCCCGGAGAAGGAATAATTCAAGTATAAGTTTGATGAATATTTTTATCTATTTGAAAATACGAAATTTATTTGTTGTTGCTTTACATAAAAGTGTGACCGATAAGGCACTTTTTGCCTGTATATTCATAATAAAAGATAGCCTTCATGGCGTAATAGCCACTCTTTTCGCTGCACGCCACCGGCGTATCCGGTCAGAGTGCCGTTACGCCCGATGACGCGATGGCAGGGAACAACAATACTGATGGGGTTCGCGCCATTCGCAGCACCGACTGCGCGTGCGGCGCCCGGTCGTCCCAGTTGCGCCGCCAGTTGACCATAGTGCATCACCTGCCCGCAGGGGATAGCGCGCAACGCCTGCCATACTTCCCGTTGAAAAGGTGTGCCCCCCGTGGCGGTTTCCAGGGTATCAATTACGGCGAGATTGCCTGCAAAATAATCTGCAAGCTTATCGCTGAGTCCACCGGGGTTAGTCGCAGAAACGCGTTCATAGCCTTCGTGACGGTAGTGGATATTTAGCAGTTGCTCCATACGATTGCGGTACTGTTCCCACTCAATGGCCCGCAGTCGAAACTGCTCATCGCAAACCACCCATAACGGTCCTAATGGCGTGGCTATCTTCTCTTCAAGTAATCTCAGCATCCGTTCTCTCACATCGTCTTAATCTAACGTAAGAGACAAGATATCATGCCAGGAATACCCGCAACCATACTCCTTAAAAGATAGTCAGGGATAACACATTTAGCGACAGTAATATCGTTGGCGGAGAAAAAGAGAGCCGGGCGAGGCGGTTAATTGCCTTACATTGTCGCTGTTATTGGAAATAACTGTAAACCGTTGTCGCTATAACAGGGCACGGTTATGATAACGGCAGTCGCAAAAACGCTGGAGGATGAACCATGAACCTTGACGATAAAGCGCTGTTTCTTGACGCCATGGAGGATGTCCAGCCGCTGAAACGCCATACTGATGTACACTGGCAGCCAACGCGTAATCTTAAAACGCCCCAGCGTATCGACACGCTTCAGCTTGATAATTTCCTGACGACGGGCTTTCTGGATATTCTGCCGCTGAATGAACCGCTGGAATTTCGTCGGGAAGGATTGCAGCAGGGTGTCATCGACAAGTTACGCAGTGGGAAATACCCTCAGCAGGCCAGCCTCAATTTGTTACGCCAGCCGGTCGAAACGTGCCGAAAAATGCTGTTTCGTTTTATCCTGGAGGCGCAGAAAGAGGGGTTGCGTAATGTCCTGATCATTCATGGTAAAGGGCGAGAGGCGAAGTCGCATGCCAATATCGTCCGAAGCTATGTGGCCCGCTGGTTGACAGAGTTTGAGGATGTACAGGCTTATTGTTCGGCGCTGCCGCACCATGGCGGCGGCGGGGCATGTTATGTCGCGTTACGTAAAACGGTGCAGGCTAAACAGGATAACTGGGAGCGCCATGCGAAGCGTAGTCGGTAAATCGTTGCCGCTGGCGGACAGGACCGCCAGCGCAAGCTCGCGCGAACCCGATTTTATGCCTGATATAACGCCTCATCCAAATGTTCAGGATTCTGCAAGAGAACGGGCGATAACGCTGTCCGCGGTAATAATACGGAGAAACAGTCATTCGCTTATTTAAGCGTCTATTAAAATATACTGGCTTTCGACTTAACTGTTAAGCAGAAAATGGTGATAAGTACATCACTTGTCAATATGGATGGATGAATATCCTGGCATAGCGAATATAGGTGATTTTATCTGTTGCACTAAGGGAAATGGCGATGGTCTGGTATTGAATATGGAGAATGTCAAAGAAACGAATGGCAATAGGTATCTGAAATGCTATAAAAATAAAACCTGTCTCCTATCCTGGTTGTAGGCCGTCAAAAATGTTGAGAAATATCAGCGTCAGGACATGCATTATTCTATTCATGGTATGTACGTTTCTTTTGGTGGATACTTTACAAATAGCTTTTCTGCACGATCTCCCTATTTTAATTACGTGTAATATCATTTATCTGATCTCGGCATTACTGCTTTGGTGGTATATGACCTGCTATCTGGTAGTGCCAATTAATACCGTGAAGAAAAGTATTGAAGAGGTCGCAGCAGGAAACTTGTCTATTCATATCTCCGAATTTGGCAATAATTGCGCCGGGCGACTCATCCCCGGGATTAATAGCCTGTCGGATAATATTTCCGCGCTGGTACGCGAAATCAGATCCTCTTCGCAAACGGCAATGACCCTTTCCGAACAACTGGCGGCGCGCAGTATGTCGCTATCCGTAAAGACGGAACAGCAGTCGGCCTCGTTAATTCAAACTGCCGCCAGTATGGATGAAATGGCGGCGAGTACCAAAAACAATGCGGATAATACCCGAATGGCGAGCATACAGGCGGATTGTGCAACCCAATGCGCCCGTAAAGGCGGTGAATTAATGGGGCGGGTTACAGAAAATATGCGTTCTATTACCGACTGTGCCTCGCAGATGACGGAGATTATTTCATTGATTGACGGTATCGCATTCCAGACTAATATTCTGGCGCTTAACGCGGCGGTAGAGGCTGCGCGGGCGGGCGATCATGGAAAAGGTTTCTCCGTGGTGGCCGGGGAAGTGCGTAATCTGGCGCATCGTAGCGCCGAGGCGGCAAAAAGTATCAAGGCGCTGATCGACGTTACGCATGACAATGTGCGGCAGGGGGCCGCCATAGTGCAAGAGGCTGAAAAAAATATGCAGGAGATTGTTGGCGGCTCCGGGCAATTAAACGTGCTGATGAGTGAAATTTCCACCACCACGCGGGAGCAGGAAAAAGGCATTAACCAGATAACCCTGGCGTTGAGCGATCTGGAAAGCGCAACCCATAGCAATGTCTTAATGGTTGAAGCGCTATCTGCTTCTTCGGATGTTTTAAAGGCGCAGGTGATCGAGTTACAGACTAAAACCGACAAATTTCGTTTAAGCCAGCCGGGTTACAGTGAACATGCGCTGACACGCTCTCATGTATCATCTCTTTCGACCATCACCAGGCGCGGCCAGGCCTGATAATACATGTTTGGTAAGCGCCTGTTGCTAAGGCACTTTTTTCGCACGTTCCCGTCATTCTTTTTGCGCAATGAGAAAATGAGAGATTGCTTAACCTTTCCCGAAAGCTAGACTAACGGCATGAGAGTTGTAACGTGGAGGCGCTGTGGAAGCCATTAAGGGATCGGATGTGAACGTGCCGGATGCCGTTTTCGCATGGCTACTGGATGGTCGTGGTGGAGTAAAACCGCTCGAAGATAATGATGTGATCGATAGTCAGCATCCCTGTTGGCTACATCTTAATTATACCCACCCGGACAGCGCCCGCTGGTTGGCTTCAACGCCTTTACTCCCCAATAACGTGCGTGATGCGCTGGCTGGTGAAAGCTCGCGCCCGCGCGTAAGTCGTATGGGGGAAGGGACGCTCATTACGCTGCGCTGTATTAATGGCAGTACTGACGAACGCCCGGATCAATTAGTAGCAATGCGTTTATATATGGACGAACGATTCATTGTGTCTACCCGTCAGCGAAAGGTTCTGGCGCTCGACGATGTGGTCAGTGATTTGCAGGAGGGCACCGGGCCTGTAGATTGCGGCGGCTGGTTAGTGGATGTGTGCGATGCGTTAACCGATCACGCCAGTGAATTTATTGAAGAGCTACACGATAAAATTATCGATCTGGAAGATAATCTTCTCGACCAGCAAATCCCACCGCGCGGTTTCCTCGCATTGCTACGTAAACAGCTAATTGTTATGCGCCGTTATATGGCGCCGCAGCGCGACGTCTATGCCCGGCTTGCGAGTGAACGGCTGCCGTGGATGAGCGACGATCACCGGCGCAGAATGCAGGATATCGCCGACAGGCTGGGAAGGGGGTTGGATGAAATTGACGCTTGTATCGCGCGTACTGGCATCATGGCGGATGAAATTGCCCAGGTGATGCAGGAGTCTCTGGCGCGCAGAACTTATACCATGTCGCTTATGGCGATGGTTTTTCTGCCCAGCACCTTCTTAACGGGGTTATTTGGCGTTAACCTGGGCGGTATTCCCGGCGGCGGATGGCGGTTCGGCTTTTCTCTGTTTTGTATTCTGTTAGTTGTCCTGATCGGTGGTGTTACTTTATGGTTGCATCGCAGTAAATGGTTGTAACAAAAGCGCTTTTCAGGCCATTTCGTATGAAAAAACGCCGAGAAATTTGAGCGAAGTCAATAAACCATCTACCTATTCGGGGCAATATCTCTCTCGCAGGTGAATGCAACGTCAAGCGATGGGCGTTGCGCTCCATATTGTCTTACTTCCTTTTTTGAATTACTGCATAGCACAATTGATTCGTACGACGCCGACTTAGATTAGTCGGCTTTTTTTTGCCTGTAGGATATCAGCGTCTACCCTTTAAGAGTCTGATTGACATTCTGGAGGGTAATATGAGCTGTCTTTTGACCTTATTATATCTACACTCGTCCTTGTCGGACCCGATTCCCACTGACCCTGTTCCCATTCCTGAGCCGCTTCCCCGTCCTCAGCCGATGCCCGACCCGCCGCCGGACGAAGAACCGATTAAAATGTCGCATCAAACGCCCGGATCTGCGAGGATACGCGCCTGCTGACTATGAGTCGTTACCGCGAGAGTAAATTGTGACCGCTTTTTCAACCCTGAATGTTTTGCCCGCCGCCCAGCTCAATAACCTTACTGAGCTGGGCTATCTTGAGATGACGCCTGTTCAGGCCGCAGCATTACCCGTCATTCTGGCGGGAAATGATGTGCGTGTGCAGGCCAGGACCGGTAGCGGCAAAACGGCGGCGTTTGGTCTTGGGCTCTTGCATCGAATTGACGTCAGTCTGTTCCAGACACAGGCGTTAGTGCTGTGTCCGACGCGGGAGCTGGCGGATCAGGTTGCCGGAGAGTTACGTCGCCTGGCCCGTTTTCTGCCAAATACCAAAATTCTGACCTTGTGTGGCGGGCAGCCCTTTGGTGTACAGCGCGACTCGCTTCAGCACGCTCCGCATATCATTGTCGCGACGCCGGGGCGCCTGCTGGATCATTTACAAAAAGAAACCGTATCGCTGGATGCGCTGCACATTCTGGTAATGGATGAAGCAGACCGAATGCTGGACATGGGATTCAGTGACGCCATTGATGAGGTGATCCGCTTTGCGCCTGCGACGCGCCAGACGTTATTGTTTTCAGCAACCTGGCCTGAGGCCATTGCGGCGATTAGCGGTCGTGTACAGCAGCAGCCAATACGTATTGAAATCGATACGGTAGATGCGCTACCGGCTATCGAACAACAGTTCTTCGAAACGTCTGCGCATGAAAAGATTTCGCTGCTACAAACGTTGCTTAGCCAGCATCAGCCAGCGTCCTGCGTGGTGTTTTGCAATACCAAAAAAGATTGTCAGGCCGTTTGTGATGCGCTTAATGCGGTAGGACAAAGCGCGTTGGCGCTCCACGGCGATCTGGAACAACGCGACCGCGACCAGACGTTGGTGCGTTTTGCAAATGGTAGCGCGCGCATTCTGGTTGCCACCGACGTTGCCGCGCGAGGATTAGACATTAAATCGCTCGAACTGGTGGTTAACTATGAACTGGCCTGGGATCCAGAGGTGCATGTCCACCGTATTGGCCGTACGGCGCGCGCGGGAAGTAGCGGCCTGGCGATCAGTTTCTGCGCGCCGGAAGAGGCGCAGCGGGCGAATATTCTTTCAGAAATGCTGCAACTCAAGCTGAACTGGCTGAATGCGCCCGCCCGGCAGCCGTTACTCCCTCTGGCCGCAGAGATGGCTACCCTATGCATTGACGGCGGCAAAAAAGCGAAAATGCGTCCGGGAGATATTTTGGGCGCGCTGACCGGCGATATTGGATTAGACGGGGCGGATATTGGCAAAATTAACGTGCATCCCATGCACGTTTACGTCGCCGTACGTCAAGCAGTAGCGCAAAAAGCCTGGAAGCAGTTGCAAAACGGGAAGATCAAAGGCAAGTCATGCCGGGTACGGCTATTAAAATGATCGATAGCATGGCGTCTCAGCGGGTGCTGAGACGCCTGCAGATTATTTCACTTCGATAACATCAAGCCGCAACGCCTCTAAGGAGGTGTCATCTTCTTCCGGCTGCCAGCCAGCGGGCTGCAATGGAATCTCTTCACGATCGAACGCTAAATCGCCGCCGTCGACGACCTCGGAACCGTGAGTGATCCCTTTGAAATCGAACAGGTTAGTGTCACAAAGGTGAGACGGCACGACATTCTGCATGGCGCTAAACATCGTCTCGATCCGTCCAGGATAGCGCTTATCCCAGTCGCGTAGCATGTCGGCAATCACCTGGCGTTGCAGGTTGGGTTGCGAACCGCACAGATTACAAGGAATGATAGGAAAGGCTTTGGCCTCAGCAAAACGGATAATATCTTTCTCGCGGCAGTAAGCCAGCGGGCGGATCACGATATGTTTGCCGTCATCGCTCATCAGCTTCGGCGGCATCCCTTTCATTTTTCCGCCATAGAACATATTCAGAAACAGGGTTTGCAGAATATCGTCGCGATGGTGGCCCAGGGCGATTTTGGTCGCGCCCAGTTCAGTCGCAGTACGATACAGGATACCCCGACGCAAACGCGAGCACAGCGAGCAGGTGGTTTTTCCTTCCGGAATCTTCTCTTTCACAATGCCGTAGGTGTTTTCTTCGACGATTTTATATTCTACGCCCAGCTGCTCAAGGTAGGCTGGCAGGATATGCTCCGGAAAACCTGGCTGCTTTTGATCGAGATTGACGGCGACCAGTGAAAAATTGATCGGGGCGCTTTGCTGCAAATTACGTAAAATTTCCAGCATCGTATAGCTATCTTTGCCGCCAGAAAGGCAAACCATAATGCGATCGCCTTCTTCAATCATATTAAAATCGGCAATCGCTTCGCCAACGTTACGGCGCAGGCGCTTTTGCAACTTGTTCAGGTTGTATTGTTCTTTCTTTGTATTCTTTTGAATTTCTTGCATTATTTCAGTTCTCTGGTACTAAATGGGGCAAATTGGGGGCAAACTTTGCAACTACGATAACCGCACATTCAACATCGCTACTTGTTCGTCGTTCATGTCATCAATCTACATACCGTAAATTTCATACACCATCTGTGCAGTTTCATGCCCCATTTGGCTGGCGATAAATGCCGGTTCGCTCCTGCCGTCAACAGCCAGCAGGCAAAAGTATGTCGCGTATGGTACGGATTACGGCGACGAATGCCAGCACGTTTTAATAGAGATAGTACCTTCGGATATTGTCAACTGTATACATCATGCAGACAGGCCCGTTAAGAAGTGACGGGCTCAACTGAAATTCAGGCGCTGCTGCGTCCTGATGATGGTACGTTTCAAGTGGTTCCGTGGGGTGAACCGGGACAGGTGTAAAGTGATATTCGGCACACCCTTTTTGCTCTTTTATTGGCGATATAAAATACGGTATCAGTATTTTATTATCTAATAAGATAATGCAGAGTGTTTAATTATCGTTGGGTAAGATCAGTTTACCGTATGCTATTTAAAATTTTCTTGCCTATTCTGATGGTCGTATTGAATTAAAAATAGCCTGTTTCATATATACAGTTCAGACAAATGATTTGCGATGAGAATTGCTACCTGATATCTACATCTTATGATGTATACCATAATTCTGACTGGAGAACGTAATGCGTATAACAGTAAGTGATATATCAACCAGAGAATCACAGCAGACGGTACAGATACAAGCTATCAGAAGTTGGGATACCATACCGTACCTTTCAATGTTGGATGGACTTTATCAGGACGATATCTTTCATGAACAAGTGTCTAATTTACCAGTAGAATATATTAAGCTGGATGAGATGGCCAAAGATGAAGAAAAGAACAGCTTAAATATTTATGACTTCTTCTTTGAGCCAATACATGAAATTATATGTGAAGATATTAAATCAACATTGGATTTTTATTATTCAAATAGTGCAACCTTCCGTAGGTTGGTTAATTATAAAGTAGAGCGCAGCATAAATGACGATGTAGACACCAATAAATGTGAGGTAAAGATATCTCCAGATTATAGTTACGAAAATATTGATGAGGGGCGAGGATATTTATCGCTTCCATTTGATAAAAACGGTTATCCAATTTCCCCTGACTTTCACAACTGTGTAAATGGAATCACATCAGAAAAATTGTTGTTAGATCTATTTCTAAAATATATTTTGCACGATCATTTAAATGCAAACGGTGAAGTTACAAACATTTACGCCAATGTTATTTATAAAGAGATTGATCCCGCTGCAATTGCACATACATCGGCGTGTTTTTCTCAGGTAACGATGAGTGGTGAACATGAGCTATTTAATGTGGATAGCGTAACTGTTCCACCTAAAAGTACTGAGCAAATTATATCTGAGGGAAAGGAAATTCAAAGGCAAATTTTCTTATCTTCTCATAGCCGCAATCATGCTCAGTCAGTAACTGTTCATAAAATGGACAGGAGTATTAAAAAAATTGCAGTAACTGGTTTGTTATTATCATCAAGATTAGCAGTAACATCTGGTGATTATAGGATAAAAAATGGTAATTCAGAAGGTGAGAATGATTTTTTACCCGTTAAAGAATTACAGAGATATGAAAGGGCTCTCCCGGAGGACCATACTGCCCCAAATACGGAGCCTCATCCGCTAGGTAAGGTGTTAGATGGCATATTTGATCATTTGACATCTGTAGCAGGAGGACCTCTTATCGCAATACTCAAACTACTTGGAAAAGAACAAGAGGCAAATAGTTATAAAAGAGGCTATCATGAATTACTTGCATTTTCTCAAACTGGGCAGTGGACGCATGATGGAAGAGCTATTGCTGCTGAATATATGTTTAAAGGTCTTTTAGTCCATTTAAGTGATCGTCTCATTGTTCTCGGTGAGGGAAGTTTCGTTTCTTTTTTATCTTTTGTAAGAGAAAACATTCAACACCAATATAAAATATATGAGCTAATGGCGCGTGATATGCTGGTTCATCCTTTGCCTTTCAGCACTGATTCTGCACCACCCATGATAGACAGGCCTTTATGGACAAGGGAAAGCCATTATACGAAAGTCCTGTATGAAAAGTTTCCTGACATTTCTGGTTCAAGTTTTGAGGTTTTCTATGGTAAGGAGGCTATTATTACAGCGTTAGAAATAGTATCCTTCAATAGACAAGAAAGAGGAAAGAGCGCTTTTAATAAAAAAAGGATGAGTCATCTTTATAAGCTAGTTCAATTAGTGATACACCATTTATCCAGCAATGGTGGTGATAGAGTATTGCTTAGCCCTAAAGGCATAAAAAATAATTTTATTATTATGCGTCATATTATTTTTTGGTGTGCAAAGATAAAGGTACCGGTTGATGATAAAAAAATAAACACAATAGCAAGAAAAATTGTAGTTAATAATAAATTTTCCAACGGTGTTAAATCAATACTTCCCAAAAGCAACGATCCTTTAATTTCGTTAATGAAAGCCGCGATCAATAAGCAGCTAAACTGGGCGGAGAAATATTATCGAGCAGAGACTCATATGAAGGAACATATGCAGGAGTGTGATATTTTAGGACTAATGGACACCAACAAAATGGTGCGAGAGGCCGTTATTGGGCTTATTCATGAGATCAGTGATATTGCGCAAAGCAGCTGGCTGACATTAGAAGAACAACATGAGAAACAGGCTCAGTCTCTCGAATCGTTCAAGGAGAAAGTTTCCTCCATGAATGGCGGTCAACAATTCGTTTATGGATTTAATAAGATTATTCAGGAGGGGTTGGGAGGATTAATTGAGCTGAGTTTTGATCTTGATGATACTATACATCATCGCACAACTTCCTCATTAAGTCCGGCTGCAAGAGCAGGACTTCACCTCTTAGGAACGGTCTGGAATATTGTAATGAGTATTGTCCCTGGTTTTAACGCACTGGCTGGTACCAGCAGTATTCTTAACCGGGCTGTTGTGGAAAACTCTGCGGATGTATGCGGTTACGTACAGGATATTATTCGTATCGGTATGGAGGCTGTTCCTGTTGCAGGAGCGAAGTTCACAGAAAGAGCCGCAAATGCAAAGTATACGGGTCTCCGATTTGTTGAAAATAAAATACAAAGAGGTGTAATACGAGCGCCGATTCAAAAAGGGAGTAATTATAAAATTATAGAGTCAATAGAAAATACAGATTTTATTTATCAAAAAAGTAGTCAGAAAGTTCTTGAGTTAGGTCCAGCGGGAAACGATGGGCTCCATCGCGCTACCGGTTTTGATAAACAAACGTATGGTTATTACAAACCGTCAGGAGAAGGCTTTTACAGAAAACAAGCCTCATATCCACCGCTGTCAACGGAAGCGCCTAATACGATAAAATATGGCGATAGAGAGCTCGTTTTAACTAAAGAACCAAATTCACAAACGTATCAGGCAACCTATTCGGATAGCGGAAAAAATTCAGCTATGACATTTTACCGATCTTCTGATGGACGATTTTATCAGGCGTCAGGGCTGAAAGGTGGGGGGCTTATTCGCCATATTGATAAGCCTTATTCAGAGTTAAGAGAAGGAGACGTGGGTTATGATGAAGAACTTCTGGAAATTTCGGATGATTCACCCCTACTGGAAGATATACTGGCCTCCCTGTCAGAAGATTTATACCCTACATCAGAAGAAAATGTACAAAGTATTTATAAGAAATACCAGAGTGGGGATGCAGCAGCAGGGGAGACCGAAGTTGTGTTATGCCGAGGTACAATAGGTCCGCAGGCTGAAAATATTGTTAGCTTTAAAACTGCAGGAGGTATTGAGGGGACCGATGTAGAGGTATTGCCTGTCTCTGCTGAAATAGCCAAAGAGCAGGTTCGAAGTGGAAGAATCGTACCTGAATATACCACGGATCTTAGTGTTGCAGACAGGTTCAGCAGGGAACATTATCTTATTATCGTTAGGGCAAAAGTCAAATATCTTACACGAGGTAGCGTCAGTGAAAGCGGCTGGGTTATGCCAAAAAACACACCAGTGGACCCTGTTGGTATAATTGACAGGACATATGGTAATGCAGAAAATATAGGGCAGGCAAACGCTTCTAAGTAATCATAAATCCTGAACGGGTTTATTGTAGTTATCCCTCGTGTATGAAAGATTGCTTTTATATTCTAAATAATTCGAGTTGCAGGAAGGCGGGAAGCGAGCGAATCCCCAGGAGCTTACTCAAGTAAGTGACTGGGGTAAGGGAACGCAGCCGCAGCACATGCAACTTGAAGTATGTTACTGCAAGATACGCAATGGTTCAAAAGCGTCTTTATTCTGTCATCCGTATTAATTAAGATGTCACCACGACCAGAAAAATATCGGAACGAAGAGATGTATGACTAAAGAAGCTGTAATCTTTCTATTTATCGCCATCGTGGTAGAAGTTATCGCCACGATCTCATTAAAATTATCGGATAGTTTTACGCGTCTGGTACCGAGCATCGTTACCATCATCGGATATTGTATCGCGTTCTGGTGCCTTACCATCCCTATGCGAACCATCCCTGCGGGTATCATTTATGCCATTTGGTCTGGGGTAGGGATTGTTCTTATTGGATTGATAGGATGGTTGTTTCTTGGCCAAAAACTGGATGTGCCGGCTATTATTGGCATGTTGCTTATCATCTGCGGCGTAATCGTAATCAATCTGTTTTCAAAAAGCGTCAGTCACTAGGCGATGATGATGGTTGATTTGAGCCCGCACTCTCTTATGCGGGCTCGGGTATTTAGCGCACTACCAGTACGGAGCATTCCGCATGACGCACAACGGCTGCGGCGTTGGAACCCAACAGATAGGTAGTAATATCCGGACGATGCGAGGCGATAATCACCATATCGGCCGGTAATTTTTTTGCCATTTCCAGAATCTTATCTTTAGGAGAGCCTTCTGCCACGTGCGCCTGCACGCGGTCCGCGGGAAGGTTGAATTTCTTGATAATCGCTTCCAGTTGAGATTTGGCTTCGGCTTTCAAATCGTCCATTGCGGGAAGCTCTGCTGAATAAGCCAGTCCCAGGGAAGCGTAATAGGGCAAAGACGGGATTACAGTCAAAAAGTGCACTTTAGCGTCGTCAATCTTTGCTTCGGCTTCAACATGCGAAATCACGCGTTGAGTTAATTCTGAATCTGAAATATCGATGGGTACAAGAATCGTTCTGTTCATAAAACCTCCTGTTTAAGTATCCACTGAAATTCTACTCCCTAAAGGCACTTTATGTACAATGACATACGTCACATTTTAGGTGCTGCTCCACGATACTCTGCGGGGACTGCCTACAGGGGAGGGCGACGTAATATTACGCGTATTCCACGTAAATAATCAGCGAGTTGACGTTAAAACGTTATTTCTGCCTTGTCAGGAAAGACCTAAAAAGAGATGTTACCGTTTAATTCAATAATTAATGAAATAATTCGCAGTGAAATAGATATAATTTATACGAATGCTTTTGGGGGTATTATATGAAATAAAAATTATACAATATCATTCGGTTACGATATTCTACGCCTGTTATATGCCTTTATTGTCACATATTCATTTTGTCGCTGGGCCATTGCGTTAACCTTTGCTTTCCAGCGTATAAATTGACAAGCCCGAACGGATGTTCGGGCTTTTTTTGTTTCCAGGCTAATCCTTAGAATATTTTTTAATCTGCGCCGGGTTTTTCCGCTTTTCCTGCCAGCAAGGCAAGAAAGTCATAGCGTTTTTGCAAATCCAATGCGGCATCCCGCCATAATTGTTCAGCTACTTCAGGCTGTTGCGCATTCAGGCGACGGAAACGCTGTTCATTAAGCAACGTTTCCGCCAGGGCATCAGACGGTGGCCGAGAGTCCAGAGCCAGCGGCGGCTTGCCTTCATCCGCACGGCGGGGATCAAAGCGGTATAACGGCCAGAAACCAGTCGCCGTTAACTGGCGCATCTGGTCATGACTTAGCGCCAGATCGTAACCATGTTCCTCACAGGGGCTATAGGCAATGATCAGCGACGGCCCTGGCCAGGCTTCGGCCTCCTGGATGGCTTTCACCGTCTGGTTTAACTGCGCGCCCAGCGAAATTTGCGCGACATAAACATGACCATACATCATCATGCTGACGCCAAGATCTTTACGGGCTTTACGCTTGCCATGTTCGCCAAATTTAGTGACGGCGCCAAGCGGCGTCGCCTTCGACGCCTGGCCGCCAGTATTGGAATAACACTGCGTATCCAGAACCAGAATATTGACATTCTCCGTCAGGCTTAACACATGGTCTAAACCGCCAAAGCCGATGTCGTATGCCCAACCATCGCCGCCAATCAGCCAGATTGATTTTTCTACCAGCGCATCAGCATCCTTTAACAGTTCCTCTGCGCCCGCAACCGATTTCAGATGTTGGCGTAATGCGGCGACCTGTTCACGCCGAACGTCAGGCGTTGCTTCGGTATGCAGAGCATCGTTTAATTCCGCCGGAATGCGATCGGCGAATTGCGCCAGTAAACGCATGACGCGCGCCCGGTGCTGATCCACGCTCAGACGGAAACCGAGGCCAAATTCCGCGTTATCTTCAAATAACGAATTCGCCCATGCCGGGCCGCGCCCGTTGGCATCAGTGGTATAAGGCGTAGAGGGTAAGTTACCGCCGTAAATAGAGGAACACCCCGTGGCGTTAGCGATTAACATTCTGTCGCCATATAACTGAGTCAGCAGTTTAATATACGGCGTTTCACCGCAGCCGGAACAGGCGCCGGAATATTCAAACAGCGGCGTAATGAGCTGCGACGTGCGGATATCAATTCGTTCCAGTTTGCTGCGATCGATTTCCGGCAAGTCGAGGAAAAAGTCATAATTCACTTTCTCTTCTTCCACATGCTCAAGGCGCGACATCATGTTAATCGCCTTGATCTGTGGATTTTGCCGATCTTTAGCCGGGCAGACCTCTACGCATAAATTACAGCCAGTACAGTCTTCCGGCGCGACCTGCAGCACATATTTCTGGCCGCGCATATCGCGGGACTTCACGTCCAGCGAATGCAGACTGGCTGGCGCGTTCTCCATCGCCTGCGGGGAAACGACTTTCGCACGAATCGCCGAGTGAGGGCAGGCGGCGACGCAGTGATTACATTGTGTACACAGCTCCTCTTTCCAGACAGGAATCTCTTCGGCGATATTGCGTTTTTCCCAGCGGGTGGTGCCCATCGGCCATGTTCCGTCCGGCGGCAGGGCGGAAACAGGCAGTGCGTCGCCGAGGCCCGCCAACATGGCGGCGGTAACGGTTTTCACGAAATCCGGCGCGGCGTCGGAGACAACCGGCGGGCGATGCGCGCTGTGCGGATTAACCGCCTGCAACGGCACTTCCGCCAGCGATTCCTGCGCCAGAGCCAATGCCTGCCAGTTACGCTCAACCAGATCCTGACCTTTGCTGCTATAGCTTTTGGCAATCGCGCCCTGCAGCTCAACCAGGGCGCTATCGCCCGGAAGAATATGCGTCAGGTGGAAGAAAGCCATTTGCATGACGGTATTGATGCGGGCACCAAGTCCACATTCGCGGGCGATTTTCGCCGCGTTAACCACGTAAAAACGCGCCTTTTTCTGATTCAACACCGCCTGAACTTCTTGCGGCAGACGCGGCCAGACCTCGTCGGCGCTGTACGGCGTATTAAGCAGAAAGATACCGCCTGGCTTCAGACGTTCCGCCATCTGATATTTATCGATAAACTGTAATTGATGGCAGCCGACAAAATCCGCCTGAGCAATTAAGTAAGCGGAACGAATGGGTTTTTCGCTGACGCGCAGGTGCGATACCGTGAGCCCGCCAGCTTTTTTAGAGTCATAAACGAAATAACCTTGCGCATACCACGGCGTAGAATTACCGATAATTTTAATATTATTTTTCGTGGCGGATACGCTGCCGTCGCTTCCCAGACCGTAAAATAACGCTTCAAGTTTAGCGCTGCCGGGCAGGGTATTTTCCGGTAATGGCAGCGAGAGATTAGTGACGTCATCATAAATGCCCACCGTAAACCGTGGTTTGGGTTTCGCGCGGCTGAGTTCATTAAAGACCGCCAGTACGCACGCCGGGCCGAACTCTTTGGATGATAGCCCATAACGGCCGCCAATGGTGCGCGGTAATGTTTCGCGCTCGCCATTATTAAAGGCCTCCGCCAGTGCGGTCATCACGTCCAGATAAAGTGGCTCGGCCTGCGCGCCTGGCTCTTTAGTGCGATCGAGCACGGCGATAGCGCGAACGGTTTCCGGTAATGCCTGTAACAAGTGTTTGGCGGAGAAGGGGCGGAACAGACGGACTTTCAGAACGCCGACCTTTTCTCCGCGTATCAGTAGCTCGTCCACGACCTCTTCGCAGGTGCCGAGGGCGGAGCCCATCATAATGATGACGCGTTCAGCCTGGGGATGACCATAATATTCAAATGGCTGGTAGTGGCGGCCCGTAGCGTCGCCAAATGCCTTCATCGCCTCTTCAACATGATCATAAACGGCGTTGTACCACGGATTGGTCGCTTCACGAGACTGGAAGTAGGTGTCCGGATTCGCTGAAGTTCCACGAATCACCGGATGTTCCGGATTCAGCGCGCGGGCGCGGTGAGCGTCGATCTCCGCCTGCGGCATCAGGTTCAGAATGGTTTCATCCGTTAGCGGTATAATTTTGTTGATTTCATGCGATGTACGGAAGCCATCAAAAAAATGAATAAACGGAACGCGGCTTTTCAGCGTAGCCCTGTGTGCGATCAGCGCAAAATCCTGCGCTTCCTGAACGCTGGCGGCGCATAACATCGCGCAGCCTGTCTGGCGGACCGCCATCACATCGGAATGGTCGCCAAAAATAGAAAGCGCGTGTGTGGCGACGGTGCGCGCGGCAACGTGCAGTACAAACGGCGTGAGCTGCCCCGCCAGTTTATACAGCGTTGGAATCATCAGCAGCAGCCCCTGCGATGATGTAAATGACGTAGAAAGCGAACCGGTTTGTAACGCACCGTGAACGGCGGCGATCGCGCCGCCTTCCGACTGCATCTCTACCACACGCGGCGTATCGCCCCAGACATTTTTAAGCCCATTACCGGCCCAGGCATCCGCTTGTTCAGCCATTGTTGAACTGGGCGTAATCGGGTAAATGGCGATAACCTCGCTGGTACGGAACGCCACCGACGCTACTGCGCCATTACCGTCAATTGTTTGCATATGACACCCTTACATTGCGCAAAAAAGAGGGACACGCATAATCGTGAGCGCATCCTGTAGTTATCCTTTTATTTTAGCAAAGCCCTTCAAGCCCCATTTTCGCTTTTGTGTCCCTGGCGGGAGGAGAATGGCGATTTCTTGCCGAAAAGACGTAAAAAATTGCCAATAAATGTTAATGAAGCGCATAAATGCGCGCTTTGCCTCTCGACGCGTTAGTTTCTGCTGCCTATTATTTAGGGCGGTGTCGTTTGGATGAATAAACAGAGGGGAGAGAAATGCGCGCAGCGTTTTGGGTGGGATGTGCCGCGTTATTATTGTCGGCTTGCAGTAGCGAACCTGTTCAGCAGGCAACCGCGGCGCATGTTTCGCCAGGGATGAAAGCGGCGATGTCCAGCGCCGGCGAAGCGAATTGCGCTATGATTGGCGGTTCGCTTTCAGCGGCCCGGCAGCTTGATGGTTCAGTAATTGGTATGTGCGCGCTACCCAACGGCAAACGTTGTAGCGAACAGTCGCTTGCCGCCGGAAGCTGCGGGAGTTACTAAGCGCGGCGTTTCGCCTGACGCGTATAACTTTTCACTTAATGGCTTAGTGCGCTAAATCCGCCAGTTTATACATTAGCGTTGTTTCTGCCGTCGCCAGCGTTAATTGGTTCGCAGTTAAATCGACCTGCGCGCCTTTGCTGAAGAGCTCGCTGAGGGTGCCGTCCAGCGCATTAAGCTGCGGATCGGCGCACATCATTCGGGTCATCGCTAAATTTTTCACTTTTAATTCGCCGTCCGATAGTTTTCCTTCGCCGGTGAATTGATTGCACATTTTGCCGGATACCGTCATGTCCTCGCCAAAGCTGAGCTCCGGGCCGGTGACCGTTTTACCGTTTACGCTTTCCAGAACAAAGCGGTGGTGCTCCAGTTGCTCGCGTTTGACGGACACTTTTCCACTGCTCACACACCCCGTCATTATGATGCTCAGGGCGACCAGCGTGACGATTTTCTTCATTGATATTCTCTGTAATCTGATAGTTAACACTGACTATAGTAATGATATGACCGGATAGATCTTCAGGGGTTATCCGAAAATGCTCCCCTGAGCGCAGGGGAGCGACAGGATTAGAACAGCGCGTTCGGGCAGGCTTCGCCATTCTCAAGCTGGCTTAAGTTTTGTAACGTGGTTTCAGAGATGCTGATCAGCGCTTCTGCGGTCAGGAATGCCTGATGCCCCGTAAACAGTACGTTATGGCAGGCCGACAGACGGCGGAAAACATCATCCTGGATAACATCGTTTGACTTGTCTTCAAAGAACAGGTCGCGTTCGTTTTCATACACATCCATCCCCAGCGAGCCGATTTTCTGATTCTTCAGAGCTTCGATAGCCGCCTGGGAATCAATCAGCGCGCCACGACTGGTATTAATGACCATAACGCCATTTTTCATTTGATCGAATGCCGCATGGTTCAGCAAATGGTAGTTTTCCGGCGTGAGCGGGCAGTGCAGGGAAATGACATCCGATTCGGCAAACAACGTTTGCAGATCCACATACTCGACGCCGAGATCAAGCGCGGCGGTGCTGGGATAGGGATCAAACGCCAGTAAACGCATTCCAAAGCCTTTCAGGATACGCAGCGCGGCGACGCCGATTTTACCGGTACCAATGACGCCAGCGGTTTTTCCGTGCATGGTAAAGCCGGTCAGTCCCTCAAGGGAAAAGTTAGCGTCGCGGGTGCGTTGATAAGCGCGGTGAATACGGCGGTTCAATGTCATCATCATGCCAATCGCATGTTCAGCGACGGCTTCCGGAGAATAAGCCGGCACGCGGACCACCTGCAAACCGAGCTCTTTAGCGGCATCCAGGTCGACATTATTAAATCCGGCGCAACGCAGCGCGATGTATTTCACGCCGTGTTTTTTCAGCTCTTCCAGTACCGGTCGGCTCCCGTCGTCATTCACGAAGATACAAACTGCTTCACATCCATTGGCGGTTTTCGCTGTTTTCTCGGTCAGCAGAAAATCAAAAAACTCCAGTTCAAAACCGAACGCTTCGTTCACTTGCTGTAGATATTTCTTGTCATACTGTTTGGTACTATAGACGGCGAGTTTCATATGACCTTCTCCAGTGATGTTAGAATCACACAAATATGCTTAAAATTATCTTACAAAAAATCAAAAATAATTGATAGTCATACATATAATGAATAATTTTAGGTTATCATTCTCCACAACGCCTCAAATAGCCGGAGGGCGCCCCTGCAACATGAACTATTAGGCTATGTACGGGCAATCATGCCAAAATAAAGAGATAGCCGACTGAATTTTTCGTTAAATCAGGAAATTAATGGCCCATGAAGGGTAAATATAAAGCCGCCCTTGCGCTACTGTTACTGCTGATTCTTGTCCCTCTGACGCTACTGATGACCCTCGGGCTGTGGGTTCCCACTCTGGCGGGAATTTGGCTACCCGTCGGTACTCGTATCGCTCTGGAACAAAGTCCACGCCTGACACGTCATGGGTTAGTGATTCCCGATCTTCGCTATCTGGTCAATGATTGTTCGTTAGCGCATATTACCCAGGCGGAACTGACGCATCCCAGCCGTTGGTTGCTGAATATTAAAAGCCTCAAACTGGATGCCGCGTGCCTGGCGAAACTGCCCGCTACGGAAGCTTCTCCCGCCGCGCCGCGTACGCTGGCGCAGTGGCAGTCAATGCTGCCCAATACCTGGATTAACATCGATAATGTCATTCTCGCGCCCTGGCCGGAATGGCAGGGCAAGCTGGCGATCTCCATGACGCCGGTCATTCAGCAGATACGTTATCAGGGCGAAAAAGTAAAATTTCAAGGGCAGCTACGCGGTCAGGCATTGACGGTGAGCCAACTGGAGATCGCCGCGCTGGCCAACCAGCCTCCCGTTAGCCTGGCGGGGGAGTTTATGTTGCCGCTGGTACCGGATGGCCTGCCGGTCAGCGGTCATGCGGCAGCGACCTTGCGTCTGCCGCAGGAACCGTCGCTGGTGGATGCGGAACTGGAGTGGCGTGATAACGCCGGACAGCTCATCGTGATGGCGCGAGGTAATCCTGACCCGATTCTCGATCTCCCCTGGGCGGTAACGCGTCAGCGGCTTACCATCAGCGATGGCCGCTGGAACTGGCCATATCAGGGATTCCCCTTGAGCGGACGTCTGGCTTTTAATATCGATAACTGGCAAGCCGGGCCGGATAATGCGCGAGTCAGCGGACGCCTGAATATTCTGACCCAGGGCGATGCCGGTAAAGCGAACGCTGTACTGACTATCGGCCCGGGAAAACTCAGCATGGATAGCAGTGAGATGCCTCTACAGCTTACCGGCGAGGCTAAACAGAAGGATTTAATCTTTTATGCCGTATTGCCCGCTATGTTCCGCGGCAGTCTGGCTGATCCGCAGCTCACCTTTGCACCTGGCGCATTGCTACGCTCGCGCGGACGGGTGATTGATGCGTTAGATATTGATGAAATTCGTTGGCCGCTGGCGGGCGTTAAGGTGACGCCGCGCGGCGTTGATGGTCGATTACAGGCTATTTTACGGGCGCATGAAAATGAGATGGGCGATTTCGTTCTTCATCTTGATGGCCTGGCGAATGATTTTCTCCCTGATGCTGGTCGCTGGCGGTGGCGCTATTGGGGGCAAGGAAGCTTTACGCCAATGCGCGCCCGCTGGGATATTGCCGGACATGGCGAATGGCATGATAACACCATCAGGTTGACCAGTTTGTCCACCGGTTTTGATCAGTTGCACTATGGCGCAATGACCGTCACATCGCCAAGACTGGTGCTTAATAAACCTATTGTCTGGGTTCGCGACGCCACAACGCCGTCGCTACAGGGCGCGCTGTCTCTGGAGGCGGGAAAAACTGTATTTACCAGCGGGAGCGTGCTGCCGCCTTCTACCATTAATTTTAGCGTTGAAGGGCGCGAGCCAACCCTGTTTCAGTTTAAAGGCGACCTTCGGGCGGGGGCGATAGGGCCGGTACGGCTGAATGGGCGCTGGGATGGCGAACGCCTTCGCGGACAGGCCTGGTGGCCGAAGCAGTCGCTTATCGTTTTCCAGCCGTTGCTTCCACCAAACTGGAAAATGACGCTGCGCGAAGGCTCACTGTATGCGCAGGTGGCTTTTTCCGCCGCACAGGGGCAGGGGTTTGAAGCAGGTGGACACGGCGTGTTAAAAGGCGGTAGCGCCTGGATGCCGGATAACAAAATCAACGGCGTCGATTTCATTCTGCCATTTCGCTTCCACAACGGCGCGTGGCAATTGGGGACGCGCGGGCCCGTCTCGCTGCGTATTGCCGGGATAGTCAACCAGGTCACGGCGAAAAATATCACCGCTGATTTACAGGGCGGTTATCCCTGGAGCGAGTCGAATCCATTACTGCTAAGCGATGTCAGCGTAGACGTGCTGGGCGGTCAAATCATTATGAAACAGTTGCGAATGCCGCAGCACGACCCGGCGCTTTTACGGGTGCAAAATATTTCATCCAGCAAATTGATTAGCGCCATAAATCCAAAGCAATTCGCCATGTCTGGTCCGGTTAGCGGCGCGCTGCCGCTGTGGCTGAACAATGAAAAATGGATAATCAAAGATGGCTGGCTTACGAATCCTGGGCCCATGACGTTGCGTATCGATAAAGATACTGCGGATGCGGTGGTGAAGGATAATGTTACGGCAGGCTCGGCGATTAACTGGCTACGTTATATGGAGATTACGCATTCGTGGACGAAAATTAACGTTGATAACCTGGGCGTGCTAACGATGCAGGCGGCCATTACCGGCAAAAGCCGGGTAGATGGTAAAACCGCGATCGTTAACTTGAACTATACCCATGAAGAAAATGTGTTTACGCTGTGGCGCAGTTTGCGTTTTGGCGACAATTTACAGGCATGGCTTGAACAAAATACAGCGTTGCCGCAACCTCCTTGTCGGAAAGACAAGGACTGTGAGGATAAATAATGAAAATGAGTATTGCCATGCTGTCAGCGCTTGCGTCATTTATCGTGGTGGGGTGCACGCCACGTATTGAAGTCGCCGCGCCGGAACAGCCGATTACCATCAACATGAATGTAAAGATCGAGCATGAAATACATATCAAAGTCGATAAAGATGTTGAAGAACTCCTGAAATCACGCAGCGATCTATTCTGAGGCCATAATGAAAAAGTATTTAATGCTATGGGTGCTGACGCTGAGCTTGCTCACACCTTCTGTGTGGGCCTTAACCCTGGACGAAGCACGCACGCAGGGCCGGGTTGGGGAAACGCTGAATGGCTATCTGGTGGCCTTAAAGAATGATGCCGAAACCCAGAAGCTGGTGCTTGATATCAATCATGCCCGCCGCGCCAGTTATCAGCAGTTAGCGGATAGCAATCATCTTCCCGTGGACGAGGTGGCGAAGATGGCAGGGCAAAAACTGGTTGAGCGCGCCAGGCCGGGAGAATATGTCCAGGGAATTAATGGCAAATGGATGTGTAAATAACCGCTTCCCGACAATTTTTTTACCGCAAAATGCATTTTTATATGGGTAATTTCTGAATATGAAGGTCGTATTTACATTAGGCGAACCGGAAGGCTATTTCTATACTGTTGACTGGTATCACTATTCGCGAGAGTAACCAGGTATGACATCTGAAAAATTATCTGCTGCCTGCCATTGTGGCAGCGTCGTGTTTACCGTTCAACTTAGCGATGGCTTTCATACCGCCAGGCGCTGCAACTGTTCGTTTTGCCGGATGCGCGGAGCAGTGGCAGTGTCTGCGCCGCTATCGGGTATTAAAGTGCTAAAAGGGCAGGATAAGCTTACCGAATATCGCTTCAATACGGGCAAGGCGGTGCATTTTTTCTGTTCGGTATGCGGGATATATACTTTTCATCAGCGCCGATCCAATCCCGATCAATATGGGGTCAATGTGGCGTGCATCGAAAATGTGTCGCCTTTTGATTTCGCCTGCGTTGAAGTCAATGATGGGGTAACGCATCCCAGCGATGGCGGCAGTAGCGGCGTGGTAGGATATTTGCGCTACGAACCTAAGAAGTCACCTCCCGTCGAAACGGGAGGCAAAAATATTTAAGCGGCCACTACGCTGTCAATCGCGGCTTTTGCATCGGCCTGAGCTTTAGCCGCCACTTCCGGCCCGTAGGCGATGCCTTCGGCAAAGACAAAATTCACGTCGGTAATACCGATAAAACCAAGGAACACTTTCAGGTAAGGCGCAATCAAATCCGTCGGGGTGTCTTTATGGATACCGCCGCGACTGGAGAGAACCACCGCGCGTTTACCGGTTACCAGACCTTCCGGGCCTTTTTCGGTATAGCGGAAAGTGATACCGGCTCGGGCAATCAGATCAAAGTAGTTTTTCAGCTGCGTCGGAATATTGAAATTGTACATCGGTGCCGCAATAACGATGACGTCGTGGGCTTTCAGTTCAGCAATGAGTTCATCAGACAGCGCCAGAGCGTCCTGTTGACGTGGCGTTAAAGGCGCATCGCCCGGACGCATCGCGCCCACCAGCTCGCCATCCAGCACCGGAACAGGGTTGGCCGCCAGATCGCGGACAGTAATTTCATCTGCGACGTGTTTTTCGCGCCATTGTTCAATAAAATAGTCAGTCAACTGACCAGACTGAGAGTACCCTGCCAGAATACTGGATTTAAGAACTAATACCTTGCTCATGGGTGTTTCCTTTTATGTGTTTGAAGGGGCGTGCCCCGTTGCTTGTTGACACTTTATTCACAAATATGTCGCAGGGATAGCGCAATATATCGAACCCTTTGTTCGAAATTATTGAACAACACAAAAAAAGCCCCAATGTGGTACTCTATACCTATCATTTAAAACGATTTTAAACAGGCAGAATGCTGCCCAAGAGCTTTATGACTGAACAATCTACGTTGACGCTTCAGGTGTTACAGCAGCGGCTGGATGCACTGATGCTGCGCGACAAACAGCGCTTTGCGCGCCGCCTGCATGGCGTAAAGAAAGTAAAAAATCCTGATGCGCAACAGGCCATTTTCCAGACGATGGCGAAAGAAATTGAACAGGCTGCGGCGCAGGTCGCTCTCCGCGAAGCGGCGCGCCCCTCAATCACTTATCCGCAAAATTTACCTGTTAGCCAGAAAAAACAGGACATTCTGGAAGCGATCCGCGATCATCAGGTAGTGATCGTGGCAGGGGAAACCGGTTCCGGTAAAACCACCCAGTTGCCGAAAATTTGTATGGAGCTGGGACGCGGAATTAAAGGACTTATTGGACATACTCAGCCGCGTCGCCTGGCGGCGCGCACCGTCGCTAACCGCATTGCCGAAGAGTTGCAAACGGAGCCTGGCGGCTGCATCGGCTATAAAGTTCGTTTCAGCGATCATGTCAGTAGCAACACCATGGTCAAACTGATGACGGACGGTATCCTGCTGGCGGAAATCCAGCAGGACAGGCTGCTGATGCAGTACGACACCATCATTATTGATGAAGCGCATGAACGAAGCCTGAATATTGACTTCTTGCTCGGCTATCTGAAAGAGCTTCTGCCGCGTCGCCCCGATCTGAAAGTGATTATTACCTCTGCGACCATCGACCCGGAACGCTTCTCGCGCCACTTTAATAACGCGCCGATTATCGAAGTCTCTGGCCGAACGTATCCCGTAGAAGTTCGTTATCGCCCTATCGTGGAAGAGGCTGACGACACTGAACGCGATCAGCTACAGGCAATTTTCGACGCTGTTGATGAACTGGGGCGTGAAAGTCCCGGCGATATTCTGATTTTTATGAGCGGAGAGCGGGAAATCCGCGATACCGCCGACGCCCTGAACAAGCTGAACTTACGGCATACCGAAGTGTTGCCGCTGTATGCACGCTTGTCGAACAGCGAACAGAACCGCGTTTTCCAGTCGCACAGCGGACGCCGTATCGTGCTGGCGACTAACGTGGCGGAAACCTCGCTAACGGTGCCGGGTATCAAGTATGTGATCGATCCTGGCACTGCGCGCATCAGCCGCTACAGCTACCGCACTAAAGTGCAGCGCCTGCCGATTGAACCGATCTCACAGGCTTCCGCCAACCAGCGTAAAGGGCGTTGCGGACGCGTATCGGAAGGGATCTGCATTCGTCTGTATTCGGAAGATGACTTTTTGTCACGTCCGGAATTTACCGACCCGGAAATTCTACGTACCAACCTGGCGTCGGTTATTTTGCAGATGACCGCCCTGGGGCTGGGTGACATCGCTGCCTTCCCGTTTGTCGAAGCGCCGGATAAGCGCAATATTCAGGATGGCGTGCGTTTGTTGGAAGAGCTGGGGGCGATTACCGCCGACGAACAGCAAACGGCATATAAGCTGACGCCGCTGGGCCGACAATTATCCCAGTTGCCGGTCGACCCGCGCCTGGCGCGTATGGTTCTGGAAGCGCAAAAGCATGGCTGTGTGCGCGAAGCGATGATCATTACTTCCGCACTCTCTATTCAGGATCCGCGCGAGCGCCCAGTGGACAAGCAGCAGGCTTCCGATGAGAAACACCGGCGCTTCCATGATAAGGAGTCCGATTTTCTGGCGTTTGTTAACCTGTGGAATTACCTCGGCGAGCAACAAAAGGCCCTGTCGTCGAATCAATTCCGCCGTCTGTGTCGCACCGACTATCTGAACTATTTACGCGTGCGTGAGTGGCAGGATATCTATACCCAACTGCGTCAGGTGGTAAAAGAACTGGGGATTCCGGTAAACAGCGAACCCGCAGAGTACCGGGAAATTCACGTTGCGTTGTTAACGGGGCTGTTGTCGCATATCGGGATGAAAGATGCCGATAAACAAGAGTACACCGGCGCGCGTAACGCCAGATTCTCTATTTTCCCCGGTTCCGGTTTATTCAAAAAACCGCCGAAATGGACAATGGTCGCAGAACTGGTGGAGACCAGCCGTTTGTGGGGGCGCATCGCTGCCCGCATTGAGCCAGAATGGGTGGAACCGGTAGCCCAGCACCTGATTAAACGTTCATATAGCGAACCGCACTGGGAACGGGCGCAAGGCGCGGTGATGGCGACGGAAAAGGTTACTGTCTACGGTCTGCCGATTGTCGCCGCGCGCAAGGTGAATTACAGCCAGATTGACCCGGCGTTGTGTCGCGAGTTGTTCATCCGCCATGCGCTGGTGGAGGGGGACTGGCAAACCCGTCACGCCTTCTTCCGTGAGAATCTAAAATTGCGTGCGGAAGTCGAGGAACTTGAGCACAAATCTCGCCGCCGCGATATCCTGGTGGATGACGATACCCTGTTTGAATTTTATGACCAGCGTATTAGCCATGACGTTATTTCCGCCCGCCACTTTGATAGTTGGTGGAAAAAAATCAGCCGCGAGACGCCGGATCTGCTCAACTTTGAAAAAAGTATGCTGATTAAAGAAGGCGCGGAAAAAATCAGCAAACTGGATTACCCGAATTTCTGGCACCAGGGCAATCTCAAGCTGCGTTTGAGCTATCAATTTGAACCGGGCGCGGATGCTGACGGCGTGACCGTCCATATTCCGTTGCCGCTACTTAACCAGGTTGATGAGAGCGGTTTTGAATGGCAGATCCCAGGACTGCGCCGTGAATTAGTTATTGCGCTGATTAAATCGTTGCCAAAACCGGTACGTCGCAACTTTGTTCCGGCGCCAAACTATGCTGAAGCGTTTTTAGGTCGCGTAACGCCGCTGGAGCTGCCGCTGCTGGACGCTCTGGAGCGTGAACTGCGCCGGATGACCGGCGTCACGGTCGACCGGGAAGACTGGCATTGGGATCAGGTGCCCGAGCATCTGAAAATCACGTTTCGCGTGGTGAATGACAAAAACAAGAAACTGCAGGAAGGGCGTTCGCTCGCCGAGCTTAAAAATGCGCTGAAAGGCAAAGTGCAGGAGACGCTCTCGGCGGTGGCGGATGACGGCATCGAGCAGAGCGGGCTGCATATCTGGAGTTTCGGCGAGCTGCCGGAAAGCTACGAACAGAAACGCGGTAATTATAAAGTGAAGGCGTGGCCGGCGTTAGTGGATGAGCGTGACAGCGTCGCTATCAAATTGTTTGATAATCCGCTGGAACAACAACAGGCGATGTGGTGCGGTTTACGCCGTCTGCTGTTGCTCAACATTCCTTCACCGATTAAGTATCTGCATGAGAAATTGCCGAATAAAGCCAAGCTGGGACTGTACTTTAACCCGTACGGCAAAGTACTGGAGTTGATTGATGACTGTATTGCCTGCGGGGTAGATAAACTGATAGATGCCAACGGCGGACCGGTGTGGAGCGAAGCAGGTTTCACCGCGCTGCACGAAAAGGTACGCGCCGAGCTGAATGATACTGTGGTGGATATCGCGAAGCAGGTTGAGCGGATCCTGACGACCGTATTCAATATCAATAAGCGTCTGAAAGGGCGGGTGGATATGAGCATGGCGTTGGGGCTTTCCGATATCAAGGCGCAGATGAGCGGTCTGGTATACCGTGGTTTTGTGACTGGCAACGGCTTTAAACGTCTCGGCGATACGCTGCGTTATCTGCAGGCAATTGAAAAGCGGCTGGAGAAACTGGCTGTCGATCCGCACCGCGATCGGGCGCAAATGCTGAAAGTCGAAAGCGTCCAGCAGGCGTGGCAACAATGGATAAATAAATTGCCTCCAGCGCGTCGCGAAGATGATGATGTTAAAGAGATCCGTTGGATGATTGAAGAACTGCGTGTCAGTTATTTCGCCCAACAGCTCGGTACGCCTTATCCTATTTCCGATAAGCGTATTTTACAGGCCATGGATCAGATTACGGCCTAAAAAGCCAGGCGACGATGTCTTTCAAAGAGATCCGGTACAAGTTCGGAACAAAAAGGAGGAATTATGAATACAACGCCATTTCCGGTGCTCTCTGCGGAAACATTGCTGGCGGTGAATACCGTCGGACAGTGGCTGGCGCAAAATGATTTTTCCGGCGAACAACCTTATTCGTCGGATTGTGTCGTCCTGGCGGGCAATGCGGTGATCCCCACTATCGACGCTGCCTGTCGCATCGCCAAAGCGCAAGACGTTCCTTTACTGATTAGCGGCGGTATAGGTCATTCAACGCCGTTTTTGTACGCCGTGATTGCCCGGCATCCGCGCTACCACACAATTCGCACAAGCGGACGCGCTGAAGCCGCTATCCTCGCGGATATCGCGAACCAGTTCTGGCATATTCCGGCTGAGAAAATTTGGCTGGAAGATCGGTCAACTAATTGCGGCGAAAATGCCCGTTTCTCCTGCGCACTGATCCGTCAGGCGAAAGAAAACATTAACACGGCTATCGTTGTGCAAGACCCCACCATGCAGCGGCGCACTATCGCGGCGTTTCGGCGCGTGACAAACGACGACACCGATGCGCCACGCTGGCTGAGTTTTCCTGGCTTTGTTCCGGTACTGCGCCACCTTAATGACGGTACACGTTTTGCCAATGTTGAAGAGGGCATCTGGACGGTGGAGCGTTATCTGTCTCTGATTGCCGGCGAGCTGCCACGTTTGCGTGACGATGAAACAGGGTATGGACCGCGTGGTAAAGATTTTATCATTCATGTTGATATCCCACGCGATATTGAAAACGCATGGCAGGTATTGCAGGCAGATACGACGCTGTGCAGTGCGTTAGAACAGAGAGCTTTACGGTAAAAATCGCCCGTTTGCGAGGGTGAACGGGCAAGTGCGACCACCATCTCATAAATTTGATGAATTATTTATAAAAGCTGGTTATGTTGTCGCTTTACGGTTTTCATTCAGGACGCGCTATGGGCAATAAGTATTCCGGCCTGCAAATTGGTATTCACTGGTTAGTCTTTTTTCTGGTTATTGTGGCTTACGCCGCGATGGAGCTACGCGGTTTTGCGCCGCGTAGTTATCGGCCCTGGTTTAATATGACGCACGTTTCATGTGGTATCACTATTTTGCTTTTAATGGTGGCACGCTTGTTTATTCGGCTGAAATATCCCTCGCCGCCCATTGTTCCTCGTCCAAAACCGATGATGACCGGAATGGCGCATTTAGGACATCTGGTGATTTACCTGTTATTTATCGTGCTGCCTGTTATTGGTCTGGTCATGATGTATAACCGCGGCAATCCTTGGGTCGCATTTGGCATTACTATGCCCCATGCCGCCGAAGCTAACTTTGAACGCGTAGATATGCTGAAATCCTGGCACGTCACGCTGGCGAATCTGGGCTATTTTGTTATTGGACTTCATGCCATCGCTGCTTTGATGCATCACTATTTCTGGAAAGACAATACGCTGTTACGGATGATGCCGCGTAAGCGTGACTGACCGTCCTGTATGACGTTTGTCGCAGGCGGGGTTAACCGCTTTAGGCAAACAAGGCATCTATCAGAGGGGATGGCGTATTCCATACAGAAAACGCCTGCGTCTAACCAAGACCCGTGACGCAGGCGAAGGAGGACGGGTCTACATCGGAAGCGGGTATTATACTTATTTGTATGACAAATAAAATAAGCAATTGCTATTCCGTAATCCAATGTTTAATCAACGGGTTAAACCCACATGATCGCGCTGCCCGACCGCTCGGGAGTGCCTATACTTACGATGAACGTGGCGTAGTGGCGGAAAATAGCGCAACGGCGCCATGTTGCTCCAAAGTCACCTTAGCAAAATGTTCGTCCAACACGCTGCGTAACGTATCGGCTGAATCATTGGTATTACTGAATATTCCTTTCTTGTTATAAACAGCCATCAATTTCTTGCCAAAAGCATTGTGAGGAACCTCTTTGCCCAGAATCGTGGCACCAAAAAGTGTGCCGCCGGGTTTAAGCGCCATACCGGCATTTTTAATTGCCTTCGCTTTTGTTGTCATCTCACCAGGTAAGCAGTGCAGAAGATAGTACATCGAAACGGAATCGAAGCGCCCGTGCCAGTCCGCCGGGAACGTGTCGAAAACATCGTGTTGTAGTGTGGCGCAGATTTTTGTATTACCCACTCGGCTGGCGGCTATTTTCAGGCTATCCGGATTTAAATCCATCAGCGAAATGGCATGAGTCGCAGGTGCATGCTTCAGGTAATAACCTGTACCTACGCCAATATCCAGGTGAGTCTCGCCCATGTGATGCAGGAAGAAAGGAAGTAGTCGCGTATCAGTAGGGCACTTCCAGGCATATTTGTTTGAGATATTGAGTACCCACCAGTCATATAAGCTAAGCGTGAATGGGTTATAGACTTTTGCGCCTGATTGTTGTGTATGCTTCATTGTTCTCTCACTAAATAATTTCGCGCTGGAATTAAAACAACGAAGCAATCGTTAGGCAAGCATTAATCAGGTGAGTGAGTAATTTAATGCGACGAATAAAGGCGATATTATGAGTTAAGCGGTTATCTTAAAGAAGATAGAGGATAATAATAGCTGGCAAATGAATTGGACAGTTATATTATTATAAGCTGATAATTAATAATCGTTAATATACACATATTAAGCCCTATGATAATAGCATGCAATTAAATGCAGGAGGAACAATATTTATTCATACACATAAAGCGATTATTGCACATTAATTGATATTTTAAATGTTACGATGAGATAGCCATCGTGATTTAATATCACCTACCCGGAGGCGATATGATTGAGGTTTTTGAAGCGTTTGGCTGGACCTTACTTTTAGGCGGTCTGGCAGTGGCAGTACTGTTTATCACTGCACTGGATAAAAAACGGTAATCATTGCATTTGACGCGCCTGTTGAGTTGGTATTACAAATAATTGTACCTGAAATCTACCACTTCTGAAGTTTGCGATATTTTGCCATTCTGACGGCAAGGGGGAATCCTGACTAAAGTTACCGCCGCTTATCAACCAGACACGATGGTAACTTTTTGAAAGCGTTGTCAGAGTATCAATATATGTCTGATCGGCTTGCGCATAAAACAGTGATCCAAAGCCATAGGCATTCGGTCTGCCTGATGTTCCGTGTGCGTTAGGCGGTGTATAAAGAAACGTACGATAATCTCGCTTATTATAATACACATAACTTAAATAATCGAACATTTTACTGACTACCACGGCATCATTAGGCTGGTGACGGGTATTAATATAGTTTACCAGTGGTTTAAACTCGTCTATGTGCTCAGGGTTATTATGATATGAACCATAGCCGAATAATAAGGTGAATAAGATAAACCAGAAGCCACAAACCGCTTTTTTTGCGCGGGTAAGTAATACCGCGAGCAGGGGAGGAATGCTCAGCGATGAGAAGAAGAAATAACGATCGATAAATAACGGCATCCACCAGGAAATGATGAAGACCAGCATTACAGGGATGACCAGATTACAAAATAATATCAGCTGATATCTTTCATATTCTCCGTTGCATAAAGATATTCGCCCCACAGTACCGATAAAACTTCCCACAGCCAGCCACAGAATGATCGACGGAAAACCCTGTCCGTTGTTTCCGGTAAAGAAATGCCAGTACATTGCAGGCAGATCACGCCATGTTACGGGGGGAATCCAACCGATATCATTACCGGCTCTCAACTGCGCCAGATGAGTCAGTAAATTAAACAATACGGGTAACCAGGGGAGATAAGCGACAGCAATTGCCAGGTTAGCAAACCACCAGCCAGGAAGTTTAAGGTAGCAGGCCGTTTTATGGCTTTGGCAGGATAATATTGTTACTGCGATCCAGTGGGCAATAAGTGCAAATAGGGTGAAATAATGGGTGTAAAAACTGAACGTCATAAGTAAAGCATACGCGACAAGATAGCGATTATGGGTGGGTGTTTTTATCCACATCATCAATGCTAACGCGGCAGCGAGCGTTAGCATTCCCATTAACGCGTACATGCGCGTTTCTTGACTGTAATGGACTGCCATCGGCATCAGGGCGGCGAACCATCCCGCCAATAAGGCTGTACGCTCATTTGCCAGCCATCGCGTAAGCGCGATAACCAGCACAACTGTCAGGATCCCAAAGAGTAGACTGAGAGAGCGTACCGCTGCAATGCTATCACCCCATAATATCATCCAGTCATGCAGTAACAGATAATAAAGTGGAGGATGCACGTCAAAAGCGGCATGGAAGAGCAGATTGTTTACGTTATGGCGACTAATCAGCACGCTGGACGCTTCGTCACACCAAAGGTAGCGGTCAGTTAAAAATAGCAACCGTATAAGGGCGGAGAACATGACAATGAGACAAACATGATATTTATATTTTATTTTTCTTAACCCATCGCCGGGCTGCCATATTGATAGTTGTGGTAGCGCCATAATATCCTCAATGGAGTAAGATTTAGACCAGAATGGACACCTGACGCAATAATGAAGGTTAAAATCTTAACCAACACTAAATAAAAATAACTTTGATAATGTCAGCGGTGAATTAATCAGAATAGTGCAGTGCAACTCAGTAATCCTGACCGTAATGGCGAAGCAGTCTATGCTCTAAAAACCGGGTCAAGCCGACAATAAAGGTAACGCCAATAAGATACACTATGGCGGCAAAAAGGTAAGCATGGAAGAATTTAAAGCTAGTTGCAGCAACCTCCTGAATTCGCGCGAAAAACTCAGTATATTGGATAAGAAAAACGATGGTGCTGTCTTTAAGATTATTAATCACCTGATTCGTTAAGGCTGGAATGGAAGACAGCAATACCTGAGGCAGTATAATCCACAAAAAGACCTGCCGTTTGTTCAACCCCTGAACGACTGCGGCCTCCGTTTCATACTTATTTAATGCGTTATAGGCCGTTGTCATGTACGCGGCATTATATGCGCCGACATTTAAGGTAAACCCTGTAACCGCCACGGTAAAAGAGGACAGGTGAATGCCAGATTGAGGTAAACCATAATAGATAACAAACAGAATAAGAATGAGTGGCGTACCGATAAAGAAATCCATGTACAGTCGAGTTAAGGCTTTTACCACGGGTCGATGGCTCAGGCTCAGAAAAAAAATGATAATTCCCCACAAAAAACCGGTGATGGAAACAATCAGCGCAAGTTTACAGGTTTCTTTAATACCGTCCACAACAAGTGGCAGTTGTTCAGTCAGGTCATTAAAGAAGAGAGACCAGCCAGCGATCATCGTTGTGCCTCGCTAAAAAAACAGTGGATATCTGGATCCGTTTCTCGTAAAGCAAGATCGGTAAAAGCACCTTCTGCACGAATCTTGCCATGATTAAGAAACGTTACGTTATCGCTTAGTAATCTGGCGAGGTGAACATCATGAGTGACGCATAATATAGTGACGCCATTGTCGTGAAGTTGCTTAATCAACATTCCGACTTCACGAGTCATGAGCGGATCAAGCGCAGACGTCGGCTCATCAAAAATAATGAGTTCTGGGTCGGTGACCATTGTGCGGGCCAGGGCGACGCGCTGTTGCTGCCCGCCCGATAATTGCGAAGGGTATTTCGCGCTATGCGAGACCATATCAAGTTTTTGTAGCTCATGTAAGGCTTTCTCCCGGGCTAGTTGTCCCGACATGCCAAACACTTTACATAGGGCAAGGGTAATGTTATCCATGACGTTAAGATGGCGATACAAAGCGTAATTCTGGAAGACACAACCAACTTTTTTTCTGAACTCAAGAAGAGTAAATTCCTTGTCATAAATATTTCTCCCGTGAAAATAAATATCACCATAATCAGGCTCTTCTAATCGAAGCAGACAGCGTAAAAGCGTCGTTTTTCCACTACCGGATGGCCCCATGACTACTTTCATGTCTCCCGATTGAATTTTCAGACTAACCGTATCAAGAACCTTTTTTCCTGAATATTCCTTACTTATCTCTTTTAGTTCCAGTAAAGCCATGAGTATCACCTCTATTTTTATGCTTCAACTGATGCGATATTTTTTCTCAAGCACTCCGGCCAGAAGAGTAAAAACTTTATAAATAATGAAATATAATACCCCGGCAAGAGTATAGATCTGTAACCCGTTCAGCGTGATGGCTGTCAGTGACATTGCCTGCTTCGTTATTTCAGCGATACCTACAGTATAAGCAAAGGGCGTCGCTTTTAATACAGAAGAAAACTCATTGATAATACCGGGCACAGAAAATCGCAACATCTGTGGCAACTCAATATTTAATATAATCTGTAATTGACGCATTCCTGCTACTTTCGCTACCGTGATTTCGAATGGCTCAACTAATTTAAGCGCCCCTCTGAACACCTCGGCAAGATAACTTCCGCTGATTAAGCCGACGCTGAGGTTCATGGCCACCAGAGGTGAAACATATATGCCAATCGATGGCAATCCAAAATAAATAAGAAAAACAGCAATAAGTATTGGAATTCCCCGAAGAATAAAGACCAGTACGTCGAGTATCTTCTGTAGTGGAAGGGGGGATAGTCGCCGTAATACGGCGACTGTAAGCCCGGTCAAAAACGCTGAGAGAAAACAGGTAAAGGTTACAAGCAGCGTATTACCAATCCCTTCCAATAGGAAATAAAAGATAGCCAGCATATTACCTGATGACATAGCTTACTATTTCATCCAGCTATCGACGATGCCAGATATTTTTTGTGGCCCTTGCTCTTTAAGCCATAAGTTAAAATCATCGCGCACGGGGGAGCCTTTCTTAAAGGCAATGCCAAGTTGATCAACATTCTTGAAAACATAACGACTTTCTATCGGCATCTTTTTCTTATTTTTGAAGGTAAAATAAACCGGCTCTTCTATAAAAGCCAGATCAAGATTACCATTTTTTAGATCAGCCATCGTCTCATTATATGTTGGATACAATTTTACTTTACTTAACGAGTAGTATCCTTTGGGCTCCAGATCGTTTTTGATAAGGTCGGAGTAAGCCATTCCTCGAGGGTATCCAATAGAATATTGATTTAATTCATTGAGGTTATTGAGCGTTATTTTATGATTGGCCATACTGACCAGATAAAAAGAGTTGATGTAATAAGGTTCAGAAAAATCAATAACTTTCTTACGTTTATCTGTGATTGAAATTCCCGAAAATGCGACATCTGCCTGACCACTCGCCACTGCGCCAAGCATTCCATCCCAGGCATATTCGGTGATGTTTAGCTTACAATGCCGTGACTGACAGTAAGACGAAAAAAGCTCCAGATCTATCCCCTGCAATTTGCCATCAGCACTTTTAAATAACATAGGGGGAGAGGCCGGTGATACTGCGACATTGAGTGTTTTCCCTTCAACGAAGCTATCAGCAAAAGCTGAAGACGACATTATTCCCAACACTATCATCGATAAGCCAATTTTTTTGGATAACATGCTATCTATTTCCTGTGGTAAGGTAATGCGTATTATAAATTAAGCATTAGGGCGTGAACCTGACATTTGCAGGCGTAAAGTGCTTAACGTTATGTATTCCATCGCTGTTAACTAATTTAATCAGGAGGTTTGACAGGAATCATCAAAGGGAATGGATTGAATATACCATGAGATATCAACTGGATATGAGTGCAGCGACCCCATGAAAGGTGAAAATGTAAAGATACCATAGACATTAGTATACTGGACATAGTTTATGCTCCATTTACGCATATATATTTACATGATAAGCAGATAAATGCTTCAGTGACGGTGCCTTTAATGTCTCTAAGTATCATCTTGCCACTCTATCCAGGGCCAATATAAAGACTTATCTTTGCTTGTCAAATACATTTTCTGAGCTAAGTTGATTTGCGTGCTATCTATATTTGCAAGCATATAAATTATTTGTCTTATGAACAAGCGACAACAAATCAGGAGTTCTGACGATGTTGTTATGTTTATCAAAACGTTAACTTGTTTTAATCGATAATAATCTTAATTCAGAAATATCTTAATATATACGGTTTTCGAGATAAAATTCTCAAATTAACATCGTACATCTTATGTAATAAATATAAATACGATAAATAAATCCAAAACTAAGACTGCCAACCGGATAACAAACAGCAATAAAGAGGGTTCTTCATTAAGTTATCCTGGCAACGGTTAAGGTGGTAACATTTTCGGTGGCTTTACCCATTTTAATCGTGTTCACAACACGTTAATTACCTTATGATTACCATGGTAATTAAAAATGAATCCTTGATGACTCGTTGGCTGAGTGAAAAGAAAATTCTACATCACATAGGCGCATGTATCGCGTATAATGGGCTTCGATGCCCCTAATCCTTGCTATGACATAATAATATGTATCTTAACCGCTTTTGTTATTTGCTCCTGATCTCCGCTGCGGTCGGAAGCATTTTTACATCGCATCCCGTCGCGATGTGGTTCCTGCTTGCCAATGTGCTAACGCTGGCGATCTACGGTATAGACAAAACGGCGGCACGTAAAACCTGGCGCAGAGTGCCGGAATCCACTTTATTGGTGTTTGGGGTTGTCGGTGGGTGGCCTGGTGCGATTGTTGGTCAACAACTCTTCCGTCATAAAACGCAAAAGCAGCCATTCAAAACATACTTTATCGTCAGTGTGATAGTGAGTATTGTAGTTACGGTGGCGATCTATCGACTCTATCCATTTTTGTCCTACTGAACATAGAGTATGGATCACTTATTGACCAACCGGCAGCAAAGACAACCTCATATTTTCATGCCACTGGCACTATGATATTGAACGATGTTTTACTCACGGCGTACCGCAGCCGATGGAACTTTATTCAGTGGAATAATGATGAGCTATAAAACTTTCTAACATTGTGGCAAAACAATGATGGACTTCTTGGGTTGGATGGACCAGGTCGTTGAAGACGTATTGTGGACGTATATCCAGCTGAGGGTCTTTAGCCCCGGGAACATGTACATAGCCGTGATGTGTATAAGGGTTTTCCGTATCATAACCAATATTACTGGCCACATCCATTATCACCTTAAATGCATCGGCAGTCTCGTAATAGCATATTTTGTGCTGGGGGTATTTTTCTTTTAATTCTTCAACATTAGTTTTTAACAGGGCATTGTGAGCGATGCTTTCATCCTTAAGTTTTCTTTTTTCATCAGAATGTTTGCCATAGGGTGTTAAAGACAAATCGGGAATTCCCAAGACCAATACATTATTAACTCCACCGGAAATTATTTTTTCAATATCATCAATTTGTTTCTCAACGACCATCATTACATTGTCTTTGTGTAGTGTCATATAGTCATTAGCCCCCAATAAAAATATCGCCAGGTCCTGGTGAGAAGGGGTGTAAGATGCGATTTGTCTGTCCGTATTTGATACAAAGTCGCCGAGGCAATTAAAGCATGAATAGCTTGCCGATGTACTTCCCCCTTCAGCAAAATTAAGCATCTCTTTACCTAAGAAGTGTGGGGACGATAAAAACTCAGTCCAGGTAAATCCATTAGTAAACCTTCCGCCAAAGTATTGACCATAGGAGGGTAAGATATGATGTGTTTTTTCAAACATACGCCCCATGGAGTCAGATAAACTGTCGCCAAAAAATACCAGTCTGGTAATATCACCCAAAGAAATATTTTCTGGCTTGGGATGTAACTTATTGATTTCTTTGGCAAGGCCAAAAGCTTCCGGATGACATTCAACCTCAATAGATAGAATATCTTCACCATTATCACCTTTAATAATCAACTTGTCGGCGTGTTCCTGTGATTCTATAATAAACTGTTCTTTACATCCCTGAGACGCTAAGGCTCGAAGTTTGATGTAGGCTCCACGAACCTGTACCGGTGTTAGATTCAGTTCCTGATAGTGGTAAAGTTTAAAGATACATTCGAGCGCCTCTGCATGGTGGGTGGTGAAGAAGTACGCTTTGATTTTCTCCCATAAACTTAATTCCGGAAGGCGTGCGCTTTCTTTTATCGCATTAAATTTTTCAGAGCTGATAGATGATGTGAAATAACCCTGTCCAACACTTAATGGCATAGTGACCTCCTTACTATATTAAACGCTTTAGCAAAGTATTAACTAGCAAATATTAGCAAGAAAAGTAATCAGGTAAATAGTGTATATTGAACTACGCTTCTTTAACAGTTTGTCGCCGTCAATGAAATATATACAGCGTTTATTATTTTTCAGGGATGTAAATATATCATCAACAACGTGAAGTTAATACCGGGTACATATTATCTGACTACTATCATTATTGAGTGTGCGCCTGGCTGAGGAAAAGTTATCAAACAGTATGCATTCCTGTTTTTAGTGTGCTGGCGTGAGTATGAGCTGGCTTGATACTCAGGAAAAACAGATAAACTTATCATCCGACTAATATTGCTAAAGTGCTAGTGTTTTATGTAACGTCTTGATTTCTATTTTCATATTAAATGTTTTTTAAGTGAGCTAACTATAATGAGTGATGATTCAATTATTAAAAACTCTTCGATGCTTTTGGCCTATTTAGGTGGTTTGGGATGGGGAAGCGCCTATTTTTATGGTTGGGGCGTCTCCGCGTACTATGGTTTCCCGTGGTGGTATGTAGGCGTCGGCCCTGACAACATTGCCCGAAGTCTATTCCATGCGATTAGCCTGATGGTTATATTCATAATTGCGTGGGGGGTAGGTATTTTATTATTTTTTTTAGTAAAGCAAAAAGCACGTATCCACGACCTTAGCTTTTTACGTCTTTTTTTGGCAGCTGTTTTGTTCTTTATTCCAATTGTTATTGAGTTTTCTCTCTTAACAAAGTCGTTTTTGTGGGAGCTTTTTTTTATCATTTTACTGGTGGCTTTATGCTTATCGGTGGGGATGCGTTTTTATAGTAAATTGATGCCAGTGATTTGTTTTACGCAACTCAGTTGGGTGCGAAGACATTGTTTCACTATAGTTATGATTGGTTTTATTATATATTTTTTTATATTTTCTTTTTTTGTTGGGATCTATAAGCCACAATTAAAGAAAGAATACGAAATGATATTGTATGATGGAGGCTGGTACTACGTCCTGGCCAGGTATCATGATAGTTTTATTTTGTCGAAATCCTTTACTAAAAATAACAATAGATTTATTATTTTTAGACCAGAAGATGGACACTCTTATGAAATTACCCTGGTAAAAGTCAGACTTTAATAAAATACTGGTTGGCAAGAGCGTGAAATGACGCCAGAGCTTCCCATAGCAGGGATTAGAGAAAGAACTGAGCGCCCATATCTGTAGGCTGTGGAATAGCAATGCCGGGAAGGGCATGGCATGACACTTTATCTGACATTACCATCTGAGTGGCAGTTTAGCAGATGTTTCAGGCCAATCCCAAGCTGAATTGGAGCGCTCAGAAGCTGATTACCTATATAACAAATATTGGCCGCAAGCTTATGCTGTGGGCGGAATATACGACCGCTATTATCCAGATTGGCTGTTAACTTATTTATTTTCCCATAGTAACCTATAACAGGGCTCCCTGAGGCATTGGCTAGCATCTGTGCATTGGAAAAACAGCTTCCATTTGCACTATAGCAACTTATAAAGTTTATTGCCTCATGAGAGTTGCTAATATGGCGGATTGATTTGAAAAGTGATGATGACTGACTTGCACCGGAACCGTACCCATTTTCATGTTGAACAACAAAAGGAGCACCATGTTTACAAATCGAAATAGGCATGGATTATTACCTGAGATTGATTTCAAATTAACAATAATGATGACGCTTTTGGGTATTAAAAATCTTTCAAATAACGCTCATTTGATTTTTTGTCCACATTGACTAAGCCAGGAAAGACACAGGGTTGAGATATTTTCGCTAGCCGTCGGCGGTGTATCGCAGTTGTGATGTTACGTTCTTACAAGACTGACATCTGCATATCATAACCTTTATTCATTACCACCTGGTGAGTAAATAAAAACTATTGAGCAAATATTTACTTCTGGGTAATGGGACTGGATTCACCGGCATTACCTCTGTACTCCAGTCGGGCAAAACATTGCAGCATATAAAAGAAGCTTTGGCGTTTATTGTCTGTAGCCTGAAAAAGTTCTCGTGAGCTGAATATGCTGAATGTGAACTGATTCTTGATGGTCTATGCCGGAAATCTATAAGCTATTGATTTTTATATTGTGTGTAATTTTACAATTACATAAATATAAAATTCTGATAGTATACCCCCCTATAGTATATGGAGGTCGAATGCCGCATTCACCTGAAGATAAAAAACGTCTTCTTACCCGCGTTCGTCGCATTCGCGGGCAGGTCGAAGCGCTGGAGCGGGCGCTTGAGTCTGGCGAACCTTGTCTGGCTATTCTGCAACAGATTGCCGCCGTGCGCGGCGCGTCTAATGGCCTGATGAGTGAAATGGTTGAGATCCATCTGAAAGATGAGCTGGTCAGCGGGGAAACTACGCCAGATCAGCGCGCGGTTCGGATGGCGGAAATCGGCCATCTTCTTCGCGCTTATCTAAAATAACAATTTCCCTCACCGTAACAGGAAGAGATATATGAAATCACGTGCAGCAGTTGCTTTTGGTCCCGGTCAGCCGCTAAAAATTGTCGAGATTGACGTTGCGCCGCCGAAAAAAGGCGAAGTTCTGGTCAAAATCACCCATACCGGCGTTTGCCATACCGATGCTTTTACCCTTTCCGGCGATGATCCGGAAGGCGTATTCCCGGCAGTCCTGGGTCACGAAGGCGGCGGCGTGGTAGTCGAGGTCGGCGAGGGGGTCACCAGCCTGAAACCCGGCGACCATGTTATTCCACTGTACACGGCGGAATGCGGCGAGTGTAAGTTCTGTAAGTCAGGTAAAACTAACCTTTGCCAGGCCGTACGCGCCACTCAGGGAAAAGGGCTGATGCCGGATGGCACTACCCGCTTTTCTTATAACGGCGAACCCGTTTATCACTATATGGGAACCAGCACGTTCAGCGAATATACCGTTTGCGCGGAAATTTCTCTGGCGAAAGTGAACCCGCAGGCGCCGCTCGATAAAGTGTGTCTGTTGGGCTGCGGCGTGACGACGGGTATTGGCGCCGTCCATAACACCGCTAAAGTGAAAGCGGGCGACACCGTTGCCGTTTTTGGTTTAGGCGGTATTGGGCTGGCGGTTATTCAGGGCGCGGTTCAGGCTAAAGCCGGGCGTATTTTAGCTGTCGACACGAATCCGGAAAAATTTACGCTGGCGGGCGAAATGGGGGCTACGGACTTTATTAATCCGAATGATTACGACAAACCGATCCAGGACGTTATTGTTGAGCTTACTGATGGCGGCGTAGATTTCAGTTTTGAATGTATCGGCAACGTTAACGTGATGCGAGCGGCGCTGGAATGTTGTCATAAAGGCTGGGGCGAAAGCATTATTATTGGCGTAGCGGGAGCAGGGCAGGAAATCAAAACCCGTCCCTTCCAGCTAGTGACCGGTCGCGTCTGGCGTGGCTCCGCCTTTGGCGGCGTGAAAGGGCGCACGCAGCTGCCAGGGATGGTCGAAGATGCGATGAACGGTAAAATCCGTTTAGATCCTTTTATTACTCACCGCCTGCCGCTGGAGCAGATTAACGATGCCTTTGAACTGATGCATCAGGGTAAATCCATCCGTACTGTTATCCATTTTGGCGATAACTGATTCATCCGCCAGCGGATTTTCCGCTGGCGCTTTTCTGAATTTTCTGGAATGAATGTTGTGAAAATGTGACGAAGGCGATGCTTTTCGCGATAAGCAAACGTCACGAAGTGCCGATGACTATCTAACGGGCGTGTTTTACGCATAAAACTTACAAGAGAGTCGACGGTCATGGGCAACACATTCTCGATGCAAGCCTCGCATAAACTGGGCTTCCTGCATCATATTCGGCTGGTTCCGCTGTTTTCCTCCATTCTCGGTGGCATCCTTCTTCTTTTTGCTTTGAGCGCCGGGCTGGCAGGCTATTTTCTGTTACAGGCCGATCGCGATCAGCGTGATGTCACGGACGAGATTCAGGTACGGATGGGATTATCCAACAGCGCTAACCACTTACGTACCGCACGTATCAATATGATCCACGCTGGCGCGGCGAGCCGGATTGCTGAAATGGATGAAATGAAAGCCAATATTGCCGCTGCGGAAACGCGGATCAAGCAGTCTCAGGACGGCTTTAACGCTTATATGTCCAGAGCGGTGAAAACACCCGCCGATGACGCATTGGATAACGAGTTAAACGCCCGCTACACCGCCTATATCAACGGCCTGCAACCGATGCTGAAATTTGCCAAAAATGGCATGTTCGAAGCGATCATTAATCATGAAAACGAGCAGGCAAAACAACTGGATGCCGCATATAACCATGTCCTGTTGAAAGCGATTGAACTGCGCACCGAGCGGGCGAGACTACTTAGCGAGCAGGCTTACCAACGTACCCGGCTCGGTATGATGTTTATGATTGGCGCATTTACGCTGGCGCTGGTATTGACGTTAATGACCTTCATGGCGCTGCGTCGCACGGTGATACAACCCTTGCAGCAGTCTGCGTCACGTATCGAACGCATTGCGGCCGGCGATCTGACCATGGCTGACGAGCCCACAGGACGCAGTGAAATTGGTCGCCTGAGTCATCATCTTCAGCAGATGCAGCATGCGTTGCAACAAACGGTAGGGGCGGTGCGTCAGGGGGCGGAGGAAATTTATCGAGGCACCAGCGAAATTACTGCTGGTAATACGGATTTATCTTCTCGTACTGAACAGCAGGCTGCCGCCATTGAACAGACCGCAGCCAGTATGGAACAGTTGACGGCAACCGTTAAGCAGAATGCGGATAATGCGCATCACGCCAGCAAACTGGCGGAAGATGCTTCCGGTAAAGCCAGCCGCGGAGGCCAGATGGTTTCCGGGGTCGTACAAACGATGGGGAATATTTCCACCAGCTCGAAAAAAATCTCGGAAATTACCGCCGTCATTAACAGTATCGCTTTCCAGACCAACATCCTGGCGCTGAACGCGGCGGTCGAGGCGGCACGCGCCGGGGAACAAGGACGCGGTTTTGCGGTGGTCGCCAGTGAGGTTCGTACCCTCGCCAGTCGCAGCGCGCAGGCGGCAAAAGAGATTGAAGGCTTGATCGGCGCATCGGTCAGCCTGATTGAACAAGGATCTGAAGAGGTTATCGCTGCGGGGAGCACCATGAATGAGATTGTGGATGCCGTCAAACGCGTCACCGATATTATGCTCGATATCGCGGCAGCCTCTGATGAGCAAAGTCGCGGTATTGTTCAGGTCAGTCAGGCGATTTCTGAGATGGACAAGGTTACGCAACAAAACGCGTCGCTGGTCGAAGAGGCGTCCGCGGCGGCGGCTTCGCTTGAAGAACAGGCCGCCCACTTGACGCAAGCCGTTGATGCGTTTCGTTTACAGAATACTGGCGCGACGATGCGATCATCCTTCCTTTAATAAGCGTTGCGCCAGCGGGCTATTTTAGCCGCGGGCGCGCTTAATGTCCGACAGCCGCTATCACAGCGGCATCGATTTACGGATCGCCGCAATCAGCATTTGCGCCCCGGTTGAGAGCGGGATATCAACTCGCGTAAGAATACCTATCGGTTCGCCTGCGCTCTGGGTCGGCACGGGTAATGAGACCAGCGTCGCCTGGCGAAGATCTTCTTTAACCGCGCCAGAGGGGACGAACCAGACGTAATCGTAATCTACGGTCAGTTGTCGTGATAACGATGCGGATAGCGTTTCGATACATCCGGCAGGCATTTTACACCCCTGGCTTTGCAACAGGGCTTCCGCATTCTGGCGCGGTACCGTGCCTTTTGGCGAGACGACTACCGGCCACTCCATAACCCGACTGAGCGTGATCGTCTCCTGTAACAGGGGATGACCGGGGCGTACCACTAATTTAAGCGATTCTAAAAACAGCAGTTCGTAATTTAAACCGCCCATTAATTCCGGGTCCGACATACGGCCAATACCCAGATCGATCTCGCCTGATTTCAGACCTGCAAGCAACATCGTATTGTTCATGGTCGCGACCTGTAACGAGGTCGATTTTTGCTGTTGATGGAACCGCCCAATAGCCGCCGGGAGTATACCCAGCGCAGCGGTGGGGAGCGCGCCAATACGTACCACATCGGCGCTGGCGTCCTCTTTGCGATTCAGCGCCTGCCCGGCGGTATTTAATGCATCTAATACTTTTACCGCATGAGTCAAAAATTGTTCGCCAGGAACCGTTAATTGCGCGCCCAGTCGCCCGCGTTCAAACAGCCGGGTTCCGGTGAGTTGTTCCAGTTCGTTCAGCGTTTTAGAAAGCGCTGGCTGGCTCAGGTTAAGGGTTTCAGCCGCGCGCCCCAGAGTTCCCTGTTGCGCAACGGCGACAAATGTATGAAGGTGGCGCAACCGAATGCGCTGACTAAACAGACCATTTTTTTCCATAAGCGATGTTAAAAACAGATCCGTGCGGGTGACAAGTAAAGTTGTTTGTTTTTGATAACCTGATAGCAAAATATTATTAACATTTTACCATTTCAAGTTACAACTGTTTTATTTTACTGATGATTCAACTGCCGTTAAGCGTGTTAAGCCGCGATCTGGTCGGGGATACGCCAGCTCATGTCAATCCGTCCTACACAATGAATTCAGGCCGGATCACAGTTTGTAAATTCTTCTCCCCGGAATGGATGAGGTTTTCTACACTCCAGGTAACATTCACTGGAGGCATGACATTATGGCGAACACCATCACGGCAGATGAGATTCGGGAACACTTTTCGCAGGCAATGTCAGCAATGTACCAGCAGGAAGTTCCGCAGTACGGTACGTTACTGGAACTTGTGGCTGACGTGAATCTGGCGGTGCTGGAAAATAATCCCAAACTGCATGAGCAGTTGGCTAATGCCGATGAACTGGCGCGATTGAACGTGGAACGACATGGTGCCATTCGTGTTGGAACCGCAGAAGAACTTTCTACCTTGCGTCGGATATTCGCCATCATGGGGATGTACCCAGTAAGTTATTACGATCTCTCTCAGGCGGGCGTGCCTGTGCACTCCACGGCATTTCGTCCCATTGACGAGGCTTCGCTCTCGCGTAATCCCTTTCGCATGTTCACTTCGCTATTACGCCTGGAGCTCATTGAAAACGCGGCATTACGCCAGCGGGCGGCGGAAATCTTATCGCAGCGGGATATTTTTACATCGCGCTGCCGACAATTGCTGGATGAGTACGACGAGCAGGGCGGTTTTAGTGCTGCTCAGGTCGAAGAGTTCGTCCGTGAAACGCTGGAGACTTTTCGCTGGCATCGTCAGGCTACCGTTGATGAAGAAACGTACCGCAGCCTGCATCGTGAGCATCGTTTAATTGCCGATGTGGTCTGTTTTCCGGGATGTCACATTAACCATCTGACGCCGCGTACTCTGGATATCGACCGGGTACAGGCCATGATGCCGGAGTGCGGCATTACGCCTAAAATTCTTATCGAAGGTCCGCCTCGCCGCGAAGTGCCTATTCTGTTGCGGCAAACCAGTTTCAAAGCCCTGGAAGAGCAGGTGCTCTTCGTTGATGAAAAGCAGGGTACGCACACGGCGCGCTTCGGCGAAATTGAGCAACGTGGCGTCGCGCTGACGCCAAAAGGTCGTCGATTATATGATGAACTATTGCACAAGGCGGGAACGGGTAAGGATAACTTCACGCATCAACTCCATTTGCAGGAGGTCTTTAACGCCTTTCCGGATAGCGAATTTCTGCTTCGCCAGCAGGGGCTTGCCTGGTTCCGCTATCGCTTAACGCCTTCCGGCGAGGCGCATCGTCAGGCGATCCATCCTGGCGACGATCCGCAGCCGCTTATTGAGCGCGGTTGGGTGATCGCGCAGCCGATTACCTATGAAGATTTTCTTCCGGTCAGCGCAGCCGGCATTTTTCAGTCGAATTTGGGAAATGAAACGCTGGCCAGAAGGCACGGTAATGCCAGCCGCGACGCCTTTGAACAGGCGCTGGGATGTGCAGTACGGGATGAATTTTCGTTATATCAGGAAGCGGAAGAACGCAGTAAACGCCGTTGCGGTCTGCTTTAAAAGCGGTAAGCTTCACAGGCTGTGAGGATACTGTAAAAGGAAGGCGTTATGTTGAATCCCTCCATCCCGCTGGTGGCGACGCGTCACGGTAAAATCGTGGGCGTCGTACAGGAAGAGATCCATATCTGGCGCGGTATACCTTATGCCGCGCCGCCAACAGGGGAGCTACGCTGGCGTGCGCCGCAGCCTGTTACGCCCTGGCAGGATGTGCGCCAGGCGGATTGTTTCTCCTGCGCCAGTTGGCAGGATATTACCTGGTGTCGTGAACTCGGCGGTGGCGATCCGGGAAATTTTTCCGAAGACTGTCTCTATCTGAACGTCTGGGCTCCCGCCGTGCGTCATGAACCGTTGCCGGTCATGGTCTGGCTACACGGCGGCGGTTACACCATTGGCGCGGGGAGTTTGCCGCCCTATGACGGTCAAGCGCTGGCAAAGCGCGGCGCGATCGTGGTGACGGTCAATTATCGGCTTGGCCATCTGGGCTTTTTCGCGCATCCGGCGCTGGAAGGCGAAGGGGCGGAGTGTATTCATAATTTCGCTTTACTCGATCAAATCGCTGCGCTGCGTTGGGTGCAGGACAATATTGCCGCGTTTGGCGGCGATACGCAGAATGTGACGTTATTTGGCGAATCCGCCGGCGCCCGCAGCGTGCTGTCGTTGATGGCTTCGCCGTTGGCGAAGGGGCTTTTTCATAAAGCGATTATTCAGAGTGGTTATACGCTGCCGGATACGCCCCGCGAGGTGGCGCTAAAAAAAGGCGTTGCGCTGGCGGAACATCTTGGCTTAGCCCATGCCACTGCCGAACAGCTACGCGCTTTACCGGCAGAGACGTTTTGGCCGCTGGACGCGCCTTTTAAAATTGCGCCGACGCCGATTTCCGGCGACGTCGTACTGCCGCATCCGATGCTGGAAACCTTCTTTGCGGCGAAACAGCATCCGATACCGGTGATGATCGGCTCGAATAGCGATGAAGCCAGCGTATTGGCAGTTTTTGGCGTCGATATTGCCGGTCAAATTCAAAAAATGCGCCGTGAGCGGCGTGTTGGTCTGGGGTTAATCCGGCTGCTTTATCCTGGAGTGAAAGGCGACGAAGCGCTAGGGCGGCAGGTCTGTCGGGATATGGTATTTACCACGTTGGGTTATGTCGTCATGCAAGCGCAGCAGCGGATCGGCGAACCGTGCTGGCGTTACTGGTTTGATTATGTCGCCGAAGCGGAGCATAACACTTACGCGAATGGTGCCTGTCATGGCAATGAAATACCGTATGTATTCGATACGTTAACGCGGGCTGAGCCCACATGCCATTATGTGAATGAGAATGACCTGGCCTTTGCCTCGCAGGTGGCGGATTACTGGGTGAATTTCGCTCGTCATGCCAGCCGCACGCGCGACGTGCTGCACGGCCCGGTTCGCTGGCCCGCCAGCATTCGGGGGCGAGATCGTCTGTTGCGGATTGGGCTGAACAAACTTGCCGGTTTTAAAGTGGAAAACCGCTTTATGCGTGCGCGTCTGGCGCTGTTTAAACGAGTCATGAAACATCACGTTAGTCTGGAATAAACTTTTCATAACCTGAAGAATGCTGCGTGAGGTTTACATCCGATTAGGTCGGTTCTTATCGACATAAAATATTTACGCTTTTGCACAGTTTCCAGGCGACCAACAATTGGATTATTAATGAATTTTGTCTAGAGTGAGCGGTCAGAAACGGGCACATTCTTGCTGCTGAAAAAACCAGCGCGGGACCATTCACAAGACCAGAAGGACTCATTTTCAGGTATGAATCGTAGACGATTTATTAAAGGTTCAATGGCAATGGCCGCCGTGTGCGGTTCCAGCGGTATTGCTTCCCTCTTTTCTCAGGCCGCGTTTGCCGCGGAATCCGATATTGCGGATGGTAAAATTGTCCGTTTTGATTTTGCTGGTCTGCAATCAATGGCCCAGGCGTTAGCGAAAAAGCCCTGGGGCGGCGCGCCGGGACCCTTGCCGGATACGCTCGCCAATCTGACGCCGCAGGCCTATAACAGCATTCAGTATGACGCGGCGCATTCACTCTGGAACGGTGTTGCCAACCGGCAGCTCGATATTCAGTTTTTCCACGTAGGGATGGGCTTTCGTCGTCGCGTACGCATGTTTTCCGTTGATACGACGACGCATCTTGCTCGCGAGATTCATTTTCGCCCGGAACTGTTTAAATACAACGATGCCGGCGTCGATACGACGCAACTGGAAGGGCAGAGCGATCTCGGTTTCGCCGGTTTCCGTGTCTTTAAAGCGCCGGAACTGGCGCGGCGCGATGTCGTCTCCTTCCTGGGCGCCAGTTATTTCCGGGCGGTAGATGATACTTATCAGTATGGCCTGTCGGCTCGCGGGCTGGCGATAGATACCTATACTGACGGTCAGGAAGAGTTCCCTGACTTCACCGCATTCTGGTTTGACACCGCGAAGCCGGGCGATACTACGTTTACCGTTTATGCTTTGCTGGACAGCGCCAGCGTGACGGGCGCGTATAAATTTGTGATTCATTGCGAAAAATCGCAGGTGATCATGGATGTAGAAAACCATCTCTACGCCCGTAAAGATATTAAGCAACTTGGCATTGCGCCGATGACCAGTATGTTTAGCTGTGGGAATAATGAACGCCGGGTATGCGACACCATTCATCCACAAATTCACGATTCCGATCGGCTGGCGATGTGGCGGGGTAACGGCGAGTGGATTTGCCGCCCGCTGAATAATCCGCAGAAATTGCAGTTCAATGCATATATGGACGATAACCCGAAAGGGTTCGGCCTGCTGCAACTCGATCGCGATTTCTCGCATTATCAGGATGTGATGGGCTGGTACAACAAACGTCCGAGCCTGTGGGTGGAGCCTCGCAGTAAGTGGGGGAAAGGCGCGGTTAGCCTGATGGAGATCCCAACCACTGGTGAAACTCTGGATAATGTGGTCTGTTTCTGGCAGCCGGAAAAAGCGATCAAAGCCGGGGATGCGCTGGCGTTCAATTATCGTTTGTACTGGAGCGCGCAGCCGCCGGTACAATCGCCGCTTGCGCGGGTCATGGCGACCCGTACAGGGATGGGCGGCTTTCCCGAAGGTTGGGCGCCGGGCGAACATTACCCGGATAAATGGGCGCGCCGTTTTGCTATTGATTTTGTCGGCGGCGATCTGAAAGCGGCCGCGCCAAAAGGCATTGAGCCGGTAATTACGCTCTCCAGTGGCGAGGCGAAGCAGGTTGAGATCCTCTACGTTGAGCCTTTCGACGGTTATCGTATCCAGTTTGACTGGTATCCGACCTCGGATTCTACGGCACCGGTGGATATGCGTATGTTCCTGCGCTGTCAGGGGGAGGCTATCAGCGAAACCTGGCTGTATCAGTATTTCCCGCCTGCGCCGGATAAGCGCCGTTATGTCGACGATCGTATCATGCGTTAGTCTGTTTGCCTTCTGTACCGCCACAAAGGCGGTACAGGTTCCGGAAATTGCCCTGGCATAAACTCATCCGTGAGCCGCTGTTTTTGTGACACGGCCTTTCCATCGTTCTATTTTTGCAACAGTCCTTCCTGTTTATCCCTCTCGATCCTGCGGACAGGGGACATTAAGATAGCTTCACCTTATTTAAGATATAAAGTGAATATAATGAAAAAGAGTTTTCTTGGTGCTGTCCTGTCTCTGGGTTTATTAAGTGCTGCTCATGCAGATGTATATAAATTTGATAATACGCATACCAATGCGGTATTTAATATCGATCATTTCCAGACCTCAACCAATCATGGCGGGTTTTATGCTATTAGCGGCGAACTGAAATATCAGCCGGAAAAGCAAGTCGCAGAGATGCGTGTGACGATTCCTGTGAGCGCCTTAAATACCGGGGTGGATGCGTTTGATAACCATATCCGCAGTAGTGATATTCTGGATGCGGAAAAATATCCAGAAATAGTATTTAAATCGACAAAATGGCATTTTGAAGATAATAAACCAGTTTCAATTGACGGTTTGCTAACAATGAAGGGAGTAACTAAGCCCGTTACCTTAACCACCACCAAGTTTGGCTGTTATATGAGCCCGATATTCAAGGCGCAGGTTTGCGGTGGTGATTTTGTCACGCAAATAGATCGCACCCAGTGGGGTGTAGATTATCTGGTCGATATGGGGATGACGAAAGTTGTCGATATAAAAATCCAGGCAGAAGCGGTTAAGCAATAAAAGGAATAATGATGAAAACTCATCACCTCATTCGGGTAGTGGCCTCGCTGGCGATGTTGGCAACGTCAGGCCTGGCTTATGCTGAAGAGTACAAAGCCAGCACGGACGAAAAAGCAATAAAAATGACGAACGTAGCCTCTCTGGAAGCGCGCGTTCAGGCCAGAATGGAGAAAGGGGCATTTGGTTATATTCGCGGTGGAGCCGAAGATGAGAATAACCTTCGCAGCAACACCGAAAGCTTTGACAAAAAATATATTATGCCGCGCGTATTACAGGGCATTGAGTTAAAAGAGATCGATTTATCAACGCAGCTACTGGGTATTCCGCTTAAAACGCCTATAATCCAGGCACCGATGGCAGCGCAGGGCCTGGCCCACGCCTCCGGAGAGTTGGCGACGGCGAAAGGCATGGCGCAGGTCGGTTCGATTTTCTCGTTGAGCACTTATGGCAACAAGACCATCGAAGAGGTGGCTAACGTTTCCGGGAAAAATCCGTTCTTCTTCCAGCTTTATATGAGTAAGAATAATCAGTTTAACGAATTTATTCTTGCACAAGCGGTAAAGCATGGCGCTAAAGCGATTATTCTGACCGTAGATTCGCCTGTCGGTGGTTATCGGGAAGAAGATATTAAAAATAACTTCCAGTTCCCGTTGGGCTTTGCAAACCTGGAAATGTTCGCCAGAAAAAATGACGATGGTTCAAAAACCGGCAAAGGGGCAGGGATAAGTGAAATTTACGCGCAGGCTAAACAAGCCTTTACGCCGGAGGATATTGCCTATGTACATCGTGTTTCCGGTCTGCCGGTTATCGTAAAAGGCATTCAGTCGCCGGAGGATGCTGAAATTGCTATCCAGGCCGGAGCCGCAGGAATATGGGTTTCTAATCATGGTGGTCGTCAATTAGACAGCGGGCCGTCCTCATTCGATATGCTTCCTGCGATTGCAAAAGTCGTCAACAAGCGAGTGCCTGTTATTTTTGACAGTGGAGTACGCCGTGGTTCGCACGTATTCAAAGCGTTAGCCAGCGGGGCGGATATTGTGGCGGTTGGCCGGCCTGTATTATACGGTCTTAATCTTGGCGGCGCTCAGGGTGTGGCATCAGTGATTGAACAGCTAAACAAAGAGCTGACAATTAACATGATGTTGGGTGGCGCCAGGAATATTGAACAAGTGAAAACGACACGCTTGTTAACTGAAAAAGAGCTGCCCCAGTAATATAAAGGTCGGGTACTATACCCGACCTTTTCCTGTATGATTTTCCTCAACAACGCTTCCGGTAGAAAATGACGCGTTCTGTTTCCTCAAATCCTAACGCCTGGTGAACTTTCTGGGAAATTGTATTTTCCGGCGAGGTATCGGAGGCCATTTCCCGACACCCTTTATTCGTTCCCCATCGTTGCACCGCTGCAATCAATTGTTTCGCTACGCCGCGTTGACGGAATGAGGGGAGAACAAAAATACCTTCAAGGAAAACCACGGGCGAACTGTCACAGCCATTGACATAATCGTGGCGGATTGAGGCATCCGCAAAGCCAATCGCCACCCCGTCTGCCATCGCAATAAATGATGCCAAATGATCGGCTTGCAGGATTTCTTCGCCGTCTGCCAGATGGGCGTCATCCGGGTGACCGGGCCAGAGCTGTTTTCGCAATCCGCGCCAGTGCTCCAGATGGGTTTTGTTCATTTGCCTGATGTCCATTAACGCGCTCCTGATGAGGGGTCTGACATGATGAGACGGCATCCCGCCTGCTGATAACGTCGCGCGATAGCAGACGGGAGCGCACTGTCGCTAAGAATGGTAGTAATACAGGACAGCGTCGCAACCGCATGGGGTTCTACAGTATCAAACTTTGAATGATCGGCCATCAATATGACCTCGCGTGAGCGCTGAATAATGCGCGTTTTAACGCCCACTTCAAACATGGTAGCGTTGGTGATGCCCGTTTCAATCGACAGCGCATCGCAGGAGATAAAGGCGCGTTCAACGGCAAAGGCGTTAATCATCTCCAGCGCCAGACTCTCGCCCACCGAAAAGTAACCGGGGCGGATCAGTCCGCCGATAATGTAACTCTCTACGTGTGGGAAGCCACCCAGTTCATTAGCGATTTTGATGTCATTGCAAATGACTTTTACTTTGGCGTCGACCAGACATTTTGCCAGTTCCAGACAGGTGGAGCCGGAGTCGAGAAAAAAGCAGTCTCCATCCTTGATGAACGTGCGGGCGAGGGCGGCGATTTCGCGTTTCGCCTCGCTTTGTAACGTTCGCTTAACGTCGAAAACATATTCTTTATCTTCCGTACTGTCGTCGAAGTCAATACAACCATGGCTGCGAACCATACCGGGATAACGGCTGGCGATATAGTGAAAATCCCGGCGCACGGTTGCCTCTGCATAGCCAAAAAGCTCAATAGCTTGTTGTGTTGAGAGGTGCCTGTGTTGCCAAAGGTAATGCAACATCTGTTTGATACGGTCGGGGCGCTGTTGGCTCATCAGCATATGACTCCTTTATAGCGCGGTGAATTGTGACAACGTCACATCATAGTTCGCCGTCGTGAATAACGCCCGGCCGATCACCAGATGCTGTGCGCCTGCGGCGGCAAGCAGCCGTGCGGCGCGAAGTGTAATACCGCCGTCCGCCCAGCATTCCGCAGCAGGGAAATGCTCTCTGCTCTGGCTCACTTTTTCACACATCGCGGCGATAAATTGCTGTCCGCGTCCGTCGGGTTCGCTGGTCATGATCATCAGCGCATCCAGTTGCAATGCCAGATAACGATAAGGCAATAGCGGCGTTGCCGGGTTAAGCGCCAGTCCTGCTTTCGCCCCGATAGCGCGAATATCCGCCAGAATCTCCGAGGGGTTTTGCACGCTTTCGGCATGAATGAAAATCCAGCCGGGGCGAATAGCTGCAAGCCAGGGTAACCAGCGTTGCGGTGATGAGACCATCAGGTGCAATGAGAGCGGATGGCGAGTGTATTGTGCGACTGCCTGAATGGTTTTCATACCGAAGGTAATATTGTTGATGAAACTGGTATCTTCGATATCCAGATGCAGCGAGCCGAGGGGCGCATCGTGTAAAGCGGTCAACGCCTCGGCATAGCGCAGCGGATCGGCGGAGGCCAGTGAAGGGTGCAGGATCATCGAAACCTCCATCAGCGCAATGCGGTTAATTGCGCGAAAAGCGCGGCATCATTTGGCGCATCTTGCAGCATCGCGACGCTTTCTGGTGAGTCGAGCCACTGGCTGATGCGTTGAATGGTACGAATATGTGCTTCGGCATCCGTGGCGCTGGCGCAAAGCAACAGCCAGATGGGATCGCAATCCGCATTGCCGAAAGCGACCGGCGTTGCTAACGTAGTGACGCTGATTTGATTATGGTTGGCGCCTTGCTCCGGTCTGGCATGGGGCAGCGCAATCCCCGGCGCGATAAGATAATATGGCCCCCATTTAAGGGTGTTCTCAATAATACCGTCCAGGTAGCAGGGGGCCGCCGCGCCGAAGGTAATCAGCGGACGAACGGCGATATCCAGCGCGTGTCGCCAGTCGCTGGCATGGCGTTGCGCCTGAACCCACTTAACATCATTAATCATCGATCGTTGACTCCTTGCCGGTTCGGGTTACTCTGAAACCGATCCCCGGCGTGTCTTTTGGCGAAGGCGACGGAGATCGGCAGAAGAGTTATCGCTCTCTGCAGGGGATAAGCGTTTTGCTTATCCCCATTTTATTGTCGGATATGGCGTACTTTCTCCATAAACTTCGCCACGCGCGCCTGGTCGACAAAGTTGGCGAAGACGCCGTCTTTTTTAAACGTGGTTGCCGTTACGCATCCGTCGGCAATGCAGATCTGCTCCTCGACGTTTTCCAGACACACCCCGGTATTCGCCAGCACGACCGTGTCGGGAACGGTCTCTTTTACCCGCTTCAGTATGGCGCTATCCGTGCGGGCGCCCGCCGTCAGCCCCGAGACGCACAGGGCATCGGGGTTATTGTTAAATACGGTCGATTTCGCAATTGAACAGACATCCCGGTTTCCCAGATACACCGCCGCTTCCGGCACGATGTTAAACAGCGTTTTCACGTGGCCTGCGCCGATGCGATGCTGATGGCGAATGGTTTCGCCGACATTCGTATCCCAGACGCCAAAATCGCTGGCGTAAGCGCCGGTGAAAATTTCGCGAATAAATTTTGCGTCGGTCGCCATCGCCAAATCAAACGAGGCCACAGGGTCCCACAACACGTTTACCCCAAACGGTACGCGAATTTCACTCATTAACTGACCGATGATTCTTGCCATCGCGGTGGTCGTTTCCGGTCTGACTTTCGTTAAATAAGGCAGACTAAATTCGTTGGAGAACATCACCGCATCCACGCCGCCATTTTGTAGCGCCATTAAATCGTCATGGGCGCGGTCAATTACCCAGTTCATGCCTTTCCTGGTATCGAACCCGGGATCGCCCGGCAACGCCCGTAAATGGCACATGGCGATAACGGCTTTTTCTGTTCCTATTACCTCTTTTAGCCAACTCATTCTGGGTTGCTCCTTATTCCGGTAGTTCACGTTTACGTAAGACAAGTATGATGCTGGCGACAATGCCGACCACAATAACCACGCCAATCATGCCCAGCGACATCAATTCAGATATTGACCAGCCAAACATATTTCCCACCGACAGCGCGGTAATTTGCGCGTTTTCAGCGGCGAAGCTAAAGCCGCCTTTGAGCGCCATATCGGTAAAGTACGGTGCGAACTGGGTGGCGATCAGCAAAACGGTAATCATGACAATGATGCCGCTGAGCAGAGTACGAATCAGATCGCCGCGATGAATAACCGTGGCCATGCAGATAAAAAACGGCGCAACCGGTAAATCAGCCAGCGGCAGGACTTTATTGCCCGGCAGTATGCTCGCCAGAATTAACATGATGGGAATTAACAGCAGCCCAACCGCGATGGTGGTCGGGTGGCCTAACGTCACTGCGGTATCCAGACCGATAAAGACTTCGCGCCCTTTAAAGTGTTTCTGGAAGAACTTACGCGCGCCGTCGGAAATGGGCATTAACCCCTCAACGATAAGGCGAATCATGCGCGGAAACAGCACCATAATCGCCGCCACGGTAATCATTAAGGTTGCGCACCCTTTAAAGCCTTCGCCTGCGGCAAGTCCGAAGATCAGCCCGAGAACAACGCCAATGATCACCGGGTCGCCGACCATCCCATACCGTTTTTGGATCTCCTGAGCGTCAATATTGCGTCCTTTCATAAACGGTATTTTTTCGTATATCGCATCCAGCAATACGAACAACGGCACGGAACTGGAGCCATACCCTTGCGGAATAGAAATCCCTTCCAGACCCACAATGTTCTGTACTCGTTTCGCCGTCCAGTCGGCCATTTTCAACGACAAGGCGGCGTGACAAATCGCGCCCAGTACGCCATAAATCAGACTGCCGGTCATCAACTGGACGACCGTTCCGGTAATGGCGTAGTGCCAGTAGTTATAAATATCAACGTTCATGGTTTTGGTCAGACGAGTCACCAACATACCGACGTTGAGCAGAAAGATAACGGGAATGATCATCGCGCCGATGGCCGTCGCATAGCCGACGCCGGACGCGGGCCCGGCGCCGACGTCAAACACATGCAGCGTCAGGCCAAAACGCTCAATCATCACTTTAATCGGCGGACTGAGACTGTCGATCGCCATGACGATCACCAACCCCATGCCGACAAAACCGATGCCGACCGTCACCCCGGCTTTCACCGCCTGCAGCCAGGGAATACGAAAGATTAAGCCGATGATAATCATAATGATGGGCACAAAGACGGTGCCGCCGAGAGACAGGATGTAATCAAACATAATGCCCCCTTTATTGTGTTAACAGCGCCTTGATTTCTTGTTTTAATGCGTCGTCGTTGATGCCTGTCAGCAGGGCGGCGCCGTTGAGCGTCGGGATGCCATAGTCACTGTGCGTACGCATGGACGTTACGATGAGATCCATACCGTTACAGTTCAACGGGATCTCATTCAGACAACATTGCGCCGTGGTTGCCGCAATGCCTTGCTCCGCAAGAAAGTCCTGCAGTTTTTGTGCAATCATGGTTGATGTCGACATGCCGGTACCACATGCCACAAGGATCTTTTTCATCATGGTCGTGCCTCTTGTGTTGCGCCTGTTTCAGGCTCAATGGGAAACTGTTCTGGCGACATATTGGCCAGCGCAGTCAGTAAACGGATACAATCAGTCAGGTCGCGCAGGCTGGCGACTTCGGCTGGCGAGTGGGTATAGCGGCAGGGAATAGAAAGACTGGCGCAGGGAATACCGTCCAGTTCAACCTGAATGTAGCCGGTTTCGGTGATGACGCCTGGCGCGACTTCTCGCTGTACGGGAATATTATTTTCGTGCGCGGTGGTCTCCAGCATCCGCAGCAAACGCGGCGGCGTAATCAGTCCCGCCAACGTACCGCGTCCGTGATAGTTCAGACAGGTGATGCCGACGCCGTGGTTGACCCGCACATCTGAGTAATCCTGCAGGTCAGGCGTGTCGCAGGATGGGGTGATATCAATACCAATCGCCAGGTCGGGGCGCACGCGTCGTAAAACGGGAATAATACCGCGAATATTGAACTCTTCCTGTACCGACGCGACCAGGAATACCGCGATATCAAGCGGTGTGGAGGCGAGGGCCTCGGCGACGCCCAGTAGCGCCGTACACCCCAGCCTGTCATCCAGCGCCTTACTGCATACCAGGTCGTTGCCCAGACAGTGCGGCGGGTTGTAAAGGGTTACTGGCGTCCCCACCTGAATACCCATTCGTTCGGCATCCGCTTTATCTTTTGCGCCGATATCAATCCAGAGTTTATCGAGCGCGGGTGGCTGGGTGCGCTCGTCACCCTTCGCGAAGTGATATGCTTTAATACCGATACAGCCCATGATATCGCCTGAACGTCCGGCAAGCGTCACAACCGAACCGGGCATAGTAATTTGCGCCGGGCCGCCCACGCGTTCAAAACGTAAAAAGCCCGAGGGTTCGATCTTGCGTACCATAAACCCCACTTCATCCATATGCGCAAAAATCATCAGGCGAAGCGCGTCGGATTTGTCGCTGCCATAACGGGCGACAACATTGCCTAAGCGATCCCGCCAGACGTCTTTGGCCTGCTGTTCAAACGCGTGCTGCATAACGTTTGCAATACTGCTTTCATGTCCTGAAATCCCGTTTAGCCGCAGTAAAGAAAAAAGCGTTTCCTGCACAGAAAAGGTCATTGGCGTCTCCGTGGTGATAAAACAATCAGTCGTTGAGCGTTTTATAGGCGGAGAATGGTTGGATAAGTGTGAAATGTGTCACGCGGAAATACGCTAAATATGGCCAATAAAAAATAATGTGATGGCGATACAATAAAAACGCTCATATCACCTGCGGGTTATCGGTAAACCAGGCTATTTATGTGATCACGACCAACAACGAAGAAGGGCAACGCGATGGTGGAAATTATTCCTGTTAGCACGACGCTGGAACTGCAAGCGGCAGATGAAAGTCATGTTCCGGCGCTGCACCAACTGGTACTCAAAAACAAAGCGTGGCTACAACAGTCGCTCGACTGGCCGCAATATGTCACGTCGCAGGAGGAAACGCGTAAGCATGTGCAGGGTAATATACTGTTGCACCAGCGTGGTTACGCCAAAATGTACCTGATTTTCTGCCAGAATGAGATGGCGGGCGTACTCTCATTTAATGCCATCGAACCGATAAACAAAGCCGCCTATATCGGTTACTGGCTGGATGAGTCCCTCCAGGGACAAGGGATAATGTCGCAATCATTACAGGCGCTGATGACACATTATGCCCGGCGCGGCGATATTCGGCGCTTCGTCATTAAATGCCGCGTTGATAATCAGGCCAGTAATGCGGTCGCACGGCGCAACCATTTTACGCTGGAGGGCTGTATGAAGCAGGCGGAGTATCTTAACGGCGACTATCACGACGTTAATATGTATGCCCGCATTATTGATGCGGATTAAAGGGAACCGACTAAGGGGGTACGCGTAATACGATCCTCGCCATTGATCACTTTTGGGCCGCGCAGGTGAATAGTATTGCCGTCAAAGGCTATCACCGCCGCCCGTCCGCTAATCTCGACCTGGTGCTCAATCAGAATTTCGCCCTGTATACAGGCATGGCCTTCAATCAGCACGCGGTCGTCCAGTAAAATCGGGCCTCCGCGTACCTCAGCATGTCCGCCTACCAGCACATGATGTTTTAACACACAGTTGCCTTCGATTAACGCATGTTCCGCTACCTGCGAGCTGTAGCGAAGGGTAGGGATAGCATCTTCCTCTGTGCCGGCGATAACCCGCGCATGGCCATAGACTTTGGCGCAGTCACAGATCCAGACATTATTGTCTTTGTTGCCTTCGATGAGCGCGAAATCAAAAACCTCCGCCCGGTGCTCAATAAAAGCGTGTGTGATAGTGGCGTCGCCATAAAGCTGTACCTGATGGACAATCCGCGAATGGTTCACGGTGGCGCGATCGTAAATTTGTAAAATCTGCGCATGTTCATGCGTTAGTCCCTGAACGGCGAGAATTTCTGACTGGTTTAACACGCGGGCATCGCCATAAATCGCACACTCTCCGCGCACGGAAGAGGACTGAATGGTGACGTTGTCACTTATCCGTGCGCCATCGCTGATATCAGCGCGATCAATCCAGACGTTATCGCCTATTCGCACGTTATTGTAGAGCGTGCACGGCTGCGTGATACGCGCATTGCCCGTAATTTCCGTGCCCGCAAAGGCCATCGCGTTTTCGTCATAAATCCAGCAATCCCCCTGTTGTGACAGCACATTATCGGCATCAACCCAGCCGCCGGAGGTTCCGGCTTTAACATCGTTAAAATCCGTTACGGCAATAACTTGTCGTAATAAGACGCTTTTCTTCTCACCGTCTACCTGATAAGTAAAAGCACGAGGTTCTTCACTCAGTCGATATTTGGTCATAGGGAAATTCCGTGTGAACGATTAAGATAACCGTAGCAAAGGTACTGGCGAAACAACCAGAAATTCCATAAAATGCATTTCAAATATACTTTATAAATTAAACAAAATGCGTAATCACAAGCAGAGCGATCGCGTGCTCAATCTGCCTGCGGGCTATTTTGGCATCGTCCTTGGCACTATCGGTATGGGATTCGCCTGGCGTTATGCCAGCCAGATATGGGCAATAAGCCACTGGCCCGGCGACATCATGGTGATCCTGGCGATGATTATTTGGGCACTCTTGACCCTGGCGTTCCTTAGCCGTCTAGTGCGCTTTCCCCATAGCGTGATGGCTGAAGTGCGACATCCGGTAATGAGCAGTTTTGTCAGCCTGTTTCCCGCCACCACGATGCTGGTCGCGATCGGTTTCGTTCCCTGGTATCGCCCGTTGGCCGTTGCGCTATTCAGCGTGGGGGTCGTCATACAACTGGCGTATGCCGCATGGCAGACGGCGGGACTTTGGCGCGGAGCGCATCCGGAAGAAGCGACAACCCCGGGGCTTTATCTGCCCACGGTAGCGAATAATTTTATCAGCGCCATGGCCTGTGGAGCGCTCGGCTACAATGATGCCGGACTGGTGTTTTTAGGCGCAGGCGTCTTTTCGTGGTTAAGTCTGGAACCGGTTATTTTGCAGCGACTGCGTAGCTGCGGCGAATTACCGGCGGTGCTGCGTACGTCGTTGGGTATCCAACTGGCGCCCGCGCTGGTCGCCTGTAGCGCCTGGCTGAGCGTCAATGGCGGGGAGGGCGACACGCTGGCGAAAATGCTATTCGGCTACGGTCTGTTACAGCTTTTATTTATGCTGCGATTAATGCCCTGGTATTTATCACAACCGTTTAATGCTTCCTTCTGGAGTTTTTCGTTCGGCGTTTCCGCGCTGGCGACCACGGGGTTACATCTTGGTCACGGTAGTGAATCAGGGCTTTTCCATATTCTGGCCGTCCCGCTGTTTATTTTCACTAACGCTATTATCGCCTTATTGCTGGTTCGTACATTTCTATTGCTGGTGCAGGGGACGTTGCTTATTCGCACTGAGCGCGCTGCACTGTTGAAAACGGAGGAAAAAAATGACCGTTCGTGACGAAAATTACTTTACTGAGAAATATGGATTAACCCGCACGCATTCGGATGTGCTGGCGGCGGCAAAGGTTGTCGCGCCGGGCCGAACGCTGGATTTGGGATGTGGCAATGGCCGCAATAGTCTGTATCTGGCCGCGAACGGTTATGACGTTACCGCGTGGGATAAAAATCCGGCCAGTATGGCTAACCTTGAGCGTATTAAAGCGGCAGAAGGGCTGGATAATCTGCAAACCGACATTGTCGATCTGAATACATTGACCTTTGACGGCGAGTACGATTTTATTCTCTCGACGGTGGTTATGATGTTTCTTGAGGCGCAAACCATTCCCGGTTTAATTGCCAATATGCAACGCTGCACAAAACCCGGCGGGTATAATTTGATTGTTGCGGCAATGGATACGCCGGATTTTCCCTGTACGGTGGGATTCCCGTTTGCTTTTAAAGAAGGCGAATTACGCCTCTATTACGAAGGATGGGACATGCTGAAATACAACGAAGATGTCGGCGAGCTTCACCGCACGGACGAAAACGGCAACCGTATCAAACTGCGCTTTGCTACGATGCTGGCGAGAAAACCGGCCTGACCGATGCAAGTTCTGTAAGTCTCGCTGCGTTCGGCATTTTTTTGTCGGGCGCCGCGTTCAAATTGTGCTGTCGTTACCATTTTTAGTGCATCCAGAATGATTTCGTTTTGCTATTATTTCCTTTGCATCATTGCGAAGACTAAAGGGATCGTTTCATGCGTACTCATACTTTATTTAAAGTTGCAGTGCTTACTGGCTTGCTGGCGTTATCCGGCTGTGCGTCCAAAGTCACACAGCCGGATAAGTATTCTGGATTCTTAAAAAATTATTCGGACCTGCAGGAAACTACCTCCGCCACGGGAGAACCGGTGTTGCGCTGGGTAGATCCACATTTCAATGACTCTAACTATGACAATATTGTTTACAATCCGATAACGTACTATCCCGTCCCCAAGCCAACGACCCAGGTCGGGCAGCAAGTTCTTGATAAACTGCTGGCTTATACGAACAGTAAAGTAAAATCAGCAATTGAACAGCGCAAACCGCTGGTTACGACGTCAGGGCCGCGCAGTTTGATTTTCCGCGGGGCGATTACGGGCGTGGATACCAGCAAAGAAGGGCTACAATTCTATGAGGTAATCCCTGTAGCGCTGATTGTGGCGGGCACGCAAATGGCGACGGGCCACCGGACCATGGATACCCACCTCTATTTTGAAGGTGAGCTGATAGATGCCGCGACCAACAAGCCGGTCGTCAAGGTAGTACGCCAGGGTGAAGGTCAAGACCTGAGTAATTCCAGTACGCCAATGGCGTTTGAGACGTTGAAACAGGTCGTGGATGATATGGCGACGGATACCTCTATGTTTGACGTTAACAAAAAATAATTCTGCGGCGCCATCGCAAGATGGCGCAAACCCCGGCAGATTAGCGGTCACCATCAGCCAGACAACGATGGGCGGCGCGTTCTCGTTAATACTGCGTAGCCTATCCCGCCAGCGATCAACCCCCAGAATGCCGATCCGATGCCCATCAGCGTTAGCCCGCTGGCGGTGACGAGAAATGCGATAACTGCCGCGTCACGCTCATTTTCGTGAGTAAGCGCCTGATACAGGCTACCGCTAATCGTACTTAACAGTGCCAGACCAGCCAGCATTTGCACCCAGCTAACCGGCAGGGCGACCATCAGCGCGGTTATCGAACCGCCAAACCACCCGGCAAGTAAATAAAAAACGCCTGCGGCGGCGGCCGCTAACCAGCGACGCGTTGGATCGGGGTGCGCGTCCGGGCTTTGACAAATGGCGGCTGTAATGGCGGCAATGCAGATAGAATAAACGCCAAATGGCGAAAGCAGCAGCGCCAGCAATCCGGTAAAAATCATTAACGGAGAGACAGGAAGCTGATAGCCAGACGCCTTCATTGTGGCGACGCCGGGGGCGTTTTGCGATGCCATCGTCACCAGAAAGAGCGGTACCGCGACGCTCAGGCTTTGCGCGAATGAAAAGTGGGGGGGAACGAAGGTGGGCCACACCGGCGCGAAATGAATACCGCTCATCGCCACCTTACCCTGGATGAGCGCCACCGTTATTCCCATCACCATGGCAGCAATAACGGCATAGCGGGGCGCGAATACTTTAAAGAGTAGCCACGCCAATAGCATACCGCCGCACATGACAAACTCTCCGTTGAGCGTCCCGAACGCCTGCAGGCCGAAGCGTAGCAGTATTCCCGCCAGCATTGCGGCGGCAAGAGAATGGGGGATTATCCGCATCAAACGCGCAAACAATCCCGTGACGCCGCACAGCACAATCAGGGCATTGGCGACAATGAATATGCCCACCGCGTCTGGCAACGATAATCCCTGAAGCCCTGTTACCAACAGAGCGGCGCCAGGCGTTGACCAGGCGGTTAAAACCGGCGCACGATACCACAAGGTTAATGTTAGTGTGCTTATGCCCATGGCTATACCGAGGGCGGTCATCCAGCCGGCGATCTCTGCGGGTGTTGCGCCAGCGGCGAGCGCCGCCTGCCAGATAATGGCGGCGGAACTTGCATAGCCGACCAGAACGGCGACCAGACCAGATAATACAGTAGGTAACGGCAGTGATAACAGACGCATGATCGCCTCTTGTGCGTTATAACGGTCAGTCAATGTAGCATTGTGCGTTATAGCGTACAAGTGATACGCTATGGCCTTACAGGGGGGAAAAATGGATAACCTGACACACTATCTGGCGACCACGTTAAGAACGCTACGCCATCAGCGAGGCTGGAGTTTATCGCGTCTGGCGGAGATCTCCGGCGTCTCAAAAGCCATGTTGGGGCAGATAGAGCGTAATGAATCCAGCCCGACAGTCGCAACGCTGTGGAAAATTGCGACGGGCCTGAACGTTCCATTCTCAATGTTTATTTCGCCTCCGCAGGCCGAATTTCCTCCGACCTTCGATCCCCAGCAGCAAGCGATGGTAATCACACCGCTGTTTCCGTGGGACCCTGAACTCTGTTTTGACTATTTTTCCCTATTGCTGGCGCCAGGCGCGGTCAGCGAATCAACGCCGCATAAAACCGGCGTTATCGAACATGTGGTGGTGATTCAGGGTCGGCTGGACATGTGTACTGGTGGGGTATGGCAAACCATAGACGCCGGTAAAGGTTTGCGTTTTGCCGGTGATATGGCGCATACCTATCGCAACAGTAGTGACCAGACGGTTCATTTTCACTCGCTGATCCATTACCCGCGTGATTAAGCGGGAAAACTATTTCGTTAGTTTGCGCTTCTGACTACAATAGCCGCCATTTCGCTGCTATTGGATAAGAAAGACTGTATGCGCCAGCAACCTCACTATCTCGAATTGTTAAGTCCGGCCCGTGACGCCGCAATTGCTCGCGAAGCGATTTTGCATGGCGCAGATGCCGTCTACATCGGTGGACCCGGTTTTGGCGCGCGTCATAACGCCAGTAACAGTCTGCGCGATATCGCCGATCTGGTCCCGTTTGCTCACCGTTACGGCGCCCGGGTTTTTGTCACGCTGAATACTATCCTGCATGATGATGAGCTGGAGCCCGCGCAGCGGTTAATCACCGATTTGTACAACACCGGGGTGGATGCGCTGATTGTGCAGGATATGGGCATTCTGGAGCTGGATATCCCGTCGATTGAGCTTCACGCCAGTACACAGTGTGATATTCGTAGTGTGGAAAAAGCGAAATTTCTTGCCGATGTCGGTTTTTCACAGATTGTACTGGCGCGCGAGCTTAATTTGAGTCAGATAGCGGCTATTCATCAGGCTACTGACGCCACGATTGAGTTCTTCATTCATGGCGCGCTGTGTGTCGCTTATTCTGGGCAGTGTTATATCTCTCATGCGCAAACCGGTCGCAGCGCCAATCGGGGCGACTGTTCGCAAGCCTGTCGCTTACCGTATACGTTAAAAGACGATCAGGGGCGGGTGGTCTCTTACGAAAAACATTTGCTATCGATGAAAGATAACGACCAAACGGCTAACCTCGGCGCGTTGATCGATGCAGGCGTACGTTCCTTCAAGATTGAAGGGCGCTACAAAGACATGAGCTATGTCAAAAACATCACCGCGCATTATCGTCAGATGCTGGACGCGATTATCGAGCAACGTGGCGATCTGGCGCGTGCGTCGGTTGGTCGGACCGAGCACTTTTTTGTTCCCTCCACGGAGAAAACCTTCCACCGCGGCAGCACCGACTATTTTGTTAACGCGCGGAAAGGCGATATTGGCGCATTTGATTCACCAAAATTTATTGGCTTGCCGGTAGGCGAGGTGCTGAATGTGGCGAAGGATTATCTCGATGTAGAAGCTACGGAGCCGTTGGCGAATGGCGATGGTCTGAACGTGTTGATTAAGCGTGAAGTGGTGGGTTTTCGCGCCAATACGGTGGAGAAAACCGGTCATAACCGCTACCGCGTTTGGCCAAATGATATGCCTGCCGACCTGCATAAAGTCCGTCCGCATCATCCGTTGAATCGTAATCTGGATCATAACTGGCAGCAAGCGCTGACAAAAACCTCCAGTGAGCGCCGTGTGGCGGTTGATATCATGCTGGGCGGCTGGCAGGAACAGCTTATTCTGACGCTGACCAGTGAAGACGGTGTCTGCATCACGCATACGCTTGACGGGGTATTTGAGGAAGCCAATAACTCTGAAAAAGCGTTGAATAACCTAACAGCCGGACTGGCGAAGCTGGGACAGACGCCTTACTACGCACGTGATATGCAGGTGACATTACCGGCGGCGTTGTTCGTGCCAAATAGCCTGCTCAATCAGTTCCGTCGGAAGGCGATTGATATGCTTGACGCGGCGCGGCTGGCCCATTATCAACGAGGTCGTCGGAAACCCGTGGCGCAGCCTGCGCCGGTCTATCCGCAAACGCATCTCAGCTTTCTCGCTAATGTCTACAACCACAAAGCGCGGGAATTTTATCACCGTTACGGCGTACAATTGATTGATGCGGCCTATGAGGCGCATCAGGAGAAGGGCGAGGTACCGGTCATGATCACCAAACACTGCCTGCGTTTTGCGTTCAACCTTTGTCCTAAGCAGGCGAAAGGAAATATTAAGAGCTGGAAAGCCACGCCGATGCAGTTGGTGCATGGCGATGAGGTACTGACGCTAAAATTCGACTGCCGCCCTTGCGAAATGCATGTCATTGGCAAAATTAAAAACCATATCTTAAAAATGCCCCAGCCCGGCAGCGTTGTCGCTTCAGTGAGCCCTGAAGCGCTGATGAAAACGCTGCCGAAGCGCAGGGGCGTTTAATTAACGAAAATAGCTTTCTGGTTTGCGCGATTTCTGCCAGTTGTGGTGCTCGCGCAAGCCTTCCGCTGATTCTTCCGCTGCCGCCCGTAATTCATCGCTGTCGGCTTCATGTCTAAGTTGGTGCCCTCCCGTCGCAAACCATACGAACGCATGGTCTTGCTGTTTCGCCAGTAACTGGCCTGAAAACAGCGCACAGGTCAGTAAAACTACTGATAACGTTTTTGTAAGCATCATGCCACCTTCCAGTTACGTCGTGAGGCTATGATGCCAATAATTTCTTTGAGTTATTATTCAACACTTCAAATTAGCGAAAACGGTTTGTCAATAAGTGCGATAAGTTGTATGAGAAAATATACTTATACTCAGTATATCAATTATAAAAATAACGAGCCAATTAGCTCCATAGTAAATCCATTATTCCATGGAAGTATATTTTAAAGGTATTATATTAGATGGTTTTGGTATTGCCAGGGGATTGTAAGCCATAATATTTATGGTGTGGTCAACGCTGGTGATGAGCCTCATTTTTTGCTGTTTCAACGAGTGAAGATAAATCTTCAGAAAAAAGGCTGTTATGAACTTGTAACGCTACATATTCAACAAGGTCGTTTAAACATAGCAGGTCATGAGAGGAATTTTCCTCAAGCATATTCATTAATATCTCATTCTTAAACAAACATGAATAAACTAGTTGAGTAACTGAGCTTTGTGTATGATTTGCATGAAATGTTGCATTCTTTAAGTTAGTATTCTCAATAACCTTTGCGGCTATTTTGTTTTTAATAGCGTCGTCAATAGGTAGTACACCTGCCTGGGCGATGCCCAGATTAATCCTGGAGGAGATGGCGGCTTTTCTTTCCTGTTCCTTCCAGTCACATAAATTACCCTTTTCTGCCATGTCGATAAGCGTCTCTTTTATATTTTTTAGGTCAACGGAAAATGTTATACCGCCGGATAGCGAGAGTAGTAACCGCTCAGGGAACAAGCAACATAGTGGTTCACAAACATAAGTGCTAGCTTTTATATTAATATCAGAATATCTTTTCAGGTGGGCAGACTGAGTATCAACACAGAGCACTGTTCTATTCATTATCTCATAATAGTAGTGATCCTGACGTATCACAATGCATAACGGAATATCTTCGTCATTTTTAATGCAGAGATTTGTATATTGATACTCAGCATCTTTATAGTGCTGAAAATGGAAATTTCCTCTGCATGATGGTGATGATAATTCATATAACTTGCAAAATAAATCAAATAAACGTTGCGCGTCAGGCGGAGAGGCAACATCACATAATTCCTTTATATATTGATCGGCAGCGGATCTTCGCGTGCTACAGAAAAAATCTTTAATCTTTTCCCATAGTAACGTAAAGAAGGAGCGTTGAGAGATGGCACTTTGAGAAAACATCTCACTCTTTAAAAACCCTCTCCCGATAGTAATTGGCATAATTTAGACCACAAGTGATTATATAATACTTCATTACTGGAATAGGTGGTATTAAAAATATTATCCCATGTTGCCCATCGGTTTGCCTATCGGTGAAACACCTGATTTTTGCTTTGTCCTGAACGTTCAAATCGACCCGTAGCTTTAGTCATGCCCATGCCTCCTGGACATGAAATATGTCAGGTAAAACGAATGAAACTAAAACGGTTTTCTTAATTTTTACATCATCATGTACCATAAGTAATGTTTAATTACACGCTATATTATTTTTAGAGAAAGTAAATTGTTGCTCAACCGTGTAGAAATTGTCTTATAAGAAGTTAAACTGAAAGTATTATTAGGCTAACAACAATGAGATATTTAGCGGTAGGGCAGAGAAGGCCAATGCTGATGGTACTTTGATATAAATATCTTACTCTTTAATTTCTGTCTTAATTATATTTGTTGTAACGATTAGCTGACAGGTTTATTTCCAGTTGGGCGATAAAATTATAAAAACCTGCGAGGAGGCTCAAAATGAAAAAATCAGATGGTGAAATTCACGAAAAAACAGCATCCTGGGGCATTCTGCAGTCAGAATGGCTAAGAAAATGTGGACGGCTATTATTGTTGTTACTTTACCGTTTCGTTATCGGATGGGCTTTTTTTCAGTTACTCGCCATGATTGTGGCAGGGTTATTTTTGTTAGGCGTCTTATTATTTCACCCTATAATATTTGTACAGACTATCGCAATCACCGAGAAGTTAAATCATGCTTCTCTTGATTTATGGCATATCCTTAAGTTATGCCTATGGCATTACGGTATCATCGCCGGGTTTATTTTTATGGCGGAGTGTACGTTAAGTAAAAGTATACGGCAGGTTCAGCGCTTGTCCAAAAAGTTTGGGGCACAGGATTTTTCTTCACGCCCGTGATCCGCCGTTGCAACCTGCGTTCTTACTGAATAATGGCTATGACCAGCAGACCGAATTATCTCGGTTTGAGGGGGGATTCTATGTGTTTGAACAACCGCGGTGAGTCGTAATTAAAGATGCCTTATCGCCGACAATCGAAGCGTTCCTCGCTAATTGCCTTCCTGACTATATAGTGGTCTTATCTTTGGCGAAACAATCTTATTTAGTTATGGAAGGCGACAACAACTTTCCTGCTGATTATCAAATAATCTTTCTGGTCCGGTAGACTCGACTTTGTGAAAACACATCGTTATCTGTGCTCCTGGGACTCACTCCCTTGCCGCCTTTAAGCAACTCGAATTATTTTGGGTATAGAACAGGCGGCGTAATGGTCATATAAGCAAAATATAACCTCTCCGTTTGTAATAAGGCACAGATTACAGGGGGGAATGATGTTTATTTTAACCATCTGTTTAAGCGTTGTCCGCTAATCTTTACCTGCTCAAATACATAATCACCCCTGTGACTCTCGCGAGGTGTAACATATGGTAAAATGCGTATCTTCTTTGCTCCTGTTCAGTCTGTTGTCCGTTCAGGCAATATCAGCTGAAAGCCATATTGATCTCCACCAGCCAAAAGACTTTGTCGATATTACTACGGTCGCCCCCGACGTACAGGTGGACATGCGATACTTCACTTCCCATAACTTTATTGGTCGCCCCATTAAAGGCTATAACGCGCCTGTTTGCCTGTTAACACGACCAGCCGCAAACGCAGTGAAGCAGGTCGCCGATCGTCTACGCCCCTTCGGACTTACCTTAAAAATATATGATTGCTACCGTCCGCAAAGCGCAGTGAACGACTTTATCGCGTGGGCCAAAGATCCTTCTCAAAACCAAATGAAAAACGAATTTTATCCGCAGGTAGAGAAAAATCGTCTGTTTGAGGAGGGTTATCTTGTCGCCAGATCCGGCCACAGTCGGGGAAGTACGCTTGATCTAACGATTGTTCCACTCGACAGTAAAATACCGATATACCATCCCGGACGACCACTGGTGAATTGTACTGCGTCAGCGGCGCAACGCTCGCCAGATAATAGTCTGGATTTTGGTACCGGCTTTGACTGTTTTAGTCCGTTATCCCATCCCGATAATGTCATGCTTACCGCTCAGCAACGCGCAAATAGGTTGTTATTACAAACATTGATGCGTGATGCGGGCTTTACGCCACTGGATACCGAATGGTGGCACTTCTCCCTTATTCATGAACCATACCCGAACACCTGGTTTGACTTTCCCGTTAAGCAGAGACCCTGAAACGGCGTTTTGTTGCGAAATCTAATCATTACGCCTGTTGGAAAGCACCATAACAGTTAGCAAATCATTGTTAATTTTAACAACTGATATACACTGCGGTTGCCACCTGCAAGCAGCGCTCAATGAGAACGAATAATGAAAAAATATCAACGTCTGGCGGAGCAAATTAGAGAACAAATCGCCTCTGGCGTTTGGCAGCCCGGCGATCGATTACCCTCGCTGAGGGAGCAGGTCGCCAGTAGCGGCATGAGTTTTATGACTGTCGGTCATGCGTACCAGTTGCTGGAAAGTCAGGGACGGATTATCGCCCGTCCGCAATCCGGTTATTATGTCGCGCCGCATCCGGTTTGTCGGTCAGTCGCGACGGCAGCGCACGTTATTCAGGATGAAGCCGTAGATATCAATACCTATATTTTTGAGATGCTGCAGGCCAGCCGTGATACCTCAGTGGTGCCCTTTGCGTCAGCGTTTCCCGATCCGCGTCTGTTTCCCTTGCCGCAATTGAACCGCTCTCTGGCGCAGGTCAGTAAAACCGCGACGGCAATGAGCGTCATCGAAAACTTGCCGCCAGGTAATGCAGAATTGCGCTATGCGATAGCACGCCGTTACGCGCAGCAGGGGATTACCGTTTCTCCTGACGAGATTGTCATTACCGCCGGCGCGCTGGAAGCGTTGAATCTTAGTTTACAGGCGGTGACAGCGCCGGGAGACTGGGTGGTGGTGGAGAACCCCTGTTTCTACGGTGCGCTACAGGCCCTGGAGCGATTGCGCCTGAAAGCGTTGTCGATACCCACCGATGTTAAAGAAGGTATCGATCTTATGGCGCTGGAACAGGCGTTACAGGAGTATCCGGTGAAAGCGTGCTGGTTAATGACCAACAGCCAGAATCCGTTAGGGTTCACGCTGAGTGCTGAGAAAAAAGCGCGGCTGGTTGCGTTACTCACGCACCATAACGTGACGCTAATTGAAGACGATGTTTATAGCGAACTCTACTTTGGCCGCGAGAAACCTCTGCCCGCCAAAGCATGGGATCGCGACGATACCGTGTTGCATTGTTCGTCTTTTTCCAAATGTCTGGTTCCAGGTTTTCGCATTGGCTGGGTTGCGGGAGGAAGCCATGCCAGACAAATTCAGCGTTTGCAGTTAATGAGCACATTATCCACCAGTTCCCCCATGCAATTGGCGTTAGTGGATTATCTCTCGACACGTCGATATGACGCGCATCTGCGCCGATTGCGAAGGCAGCTTGCCGAACGTAAACAGCAAGCCTGGCAAACCCTTTTGCGCCATCTCCCGGCGGAAGTAAAAATTCACCATAACGATAGCGGTTATTTTCTTTGGCTGGAGCTACCTGAGCAGCTTGATGCCGGTGAACTTAGCGCCAAAGCGCTTGAACACCTTATCAGTATCGCGCCGGGGAAAATGTTTTCAACGTCCGGCGCCTGGACGCGTTTCTTTCGTTTTAACACCGCATGGCATTGGGGAGAACGGGAAGAACAGGCCGTAAAACAGCTTGGCAGCCTGATTCGCGAGATGCTGCGCGCTAAAAGCCTTGTGTGAGGTGGAATGCGTGTCAGCTCACAACCTGACTAAATTTCCCGAGTGTGCCGGGTGAGCATCTGGCGCGCCGTCTATTTTTAGGAAAGCGGCGGCCCGTTCGCCGGAAATCGATTAATGACGATATGGGAAAATGCTATGCAATATCAATTACTGATTAATGGCGTGCTGGTGGACGGCGAGGGAGAAAGGCAGTCTGTTTATAACCCGGCGACAGGCGAGGTCATACTTGAGATTGCGGAAGCGTCGCCCGCGCAGGTTGACGCCGCAGTGCTGGCCGCCGATAGCGCGTTTGCCGAATGGGGGCAGACCACACCCAAAGCACGGGCGGAATGTCTGTTAAAACTGGCGGACAGCATCGAGCAAAACGCCCTTGAGTTCGCCCGGCTTGAATCGCAAAACTGCGGTAAGCCTTTGCACTGCGTAATTAATGATGAAATTCCGGCAATCGTGGATGTCTTTCGCTTTTTTGCCGGCGCGGCCCGTTGTTTGAGTGGGCTGGCGGCGGGCGAATATCTGGAAGGGCATACGTCGATGATCCGCCGGGATCCGATTGGCGTGGTTGCCTCTATCGCGCCGTGGAATTATCCGCTCATGATGGCGGCCTGGAAGCTGGCGCCAGCGCTGGCGGCAGGTAACTGCGTGGTGATTAAGCCTTCTGAAATCACGCCGCTGACGGCGCTTAAACTTGCCGCGCTGGCGAAGGATATCTTTCCGCCGGGGGTGCTCAATGTCCTGTTCGGACGAGGGCAGACTGTTGGCGATGTATTGACCGGTCATGAAAAAGTACGCATGGTCTCTTTAACCGGTTCTATCGCGACCGGGGAACATATTCTGCGCCATACTGCGCCAGCGATAAAACGTACGCATATGGAACTCGGTGGTAAAGCCCCGGTGATTGTTTTTGATGACGCCGATCTGGATGCGGTGGCGCAGGGCGTCCGGACTTTTGGTTTCTATAATGCCGGACAGGATTGTACTGCGGCGTGCCGTATATACGCGCAGCGCGGTATCTATGATGCGCTGGTCGAAAAGCTAGGGAACGCGGTGAGCAGCCTGAAAATGGGCGCGCCGGAGGATGAGTCGACAGAGCTGGGGCCGTTAAGTTCGCTGGCGCACCTGAAGCGCGTCACAGCGGCTGTAGAGGAGGCGAAGGCCCTCAGCCATATCCGCGTGATTACTGGTGGAAGTCAAACGGAAGGTAAAGGTTACTATTTCGCTCCGACGTTGCTGGCAGACGCAAAACAGGAAGATGCCATCGTGCAACGCGAGGTCTTCGGCCCGGTGGTCAGTATAACCGTCTTTGATGATGAAGATCAGGTTCTGAGGTGGGCCAACGATTCTCGCTATGGTCTGGCATCCTCCGTCTGGACTCAGGACGTCGGGCGGGCGCACCGGCTTAGCGCCAGATTGCAGTATGGCTGTACCTGGATTAATACCCATTTCATGTTGGTTAGCGAAATGCCGCATGGAGGGCAAAAACAGTCGGGATACGGCAAAGATATGTCATTGTATGGTCTGGAAGACTACACCCTTGTCCGCCACATCATGGTTAAGCATTAAGGATCATTTACTGTTCAGAAAAATCGTGAAAAAATAGGCGGGTGTCGGCGGAGAGGGGGACCTCCCCGCCAACATGCGCAGCAAGTACTCAAAGGTTGAACACCTCAAGCAAACCAGCCGAATCTCAACGAGATCAGACCCAAAAGTCCTGCAGCAGCAAAGACATTAATCAGCACGACGGTTTTACTGGAAACATTCATTTTCGCCACCTTTCATCATAACCCCTATGGGTATAGTACGGGTTGGCGAGATCCGCAATAATACGTAAACAGGATATTCTGTGAGCGGAGCCGTGCATTGAGAACGTTTTGCTGTCAAGGCTGATAAACCTTGATGTGTGTCAAATAAAAAGAGCATATTGCGCGCGTTTTTTCCTCTGGTTGGCGCGGATGCCTGATATGACCCTCTTTCAAAAGATATTAATTTTTTACGCCGTCATGGCGGTGATATCATTCCTGATCACCTGGTTTTTGACTCATGACAAAAAACGAATTCGTTTCCTGAGCGCTTTTTTGGTTGGCGCGACATGGCCGATAAGTTTCCCCGTCGCATTGCTGTTTTCGCTTTTCTGACCTCAAGCCCGATACAAGTTACCGGGCATGGTTTTTCCGCCAGGTCAGGCTATCAGGGCAATTAATTGCGCTCTGTCTACGTCGGTAACGTCCTGCGGATGCCGATATCCTGCGTTCTCATTGGCCAGGGTATACAGCGCAACAAGCCAGTCATAGACATAGCGGCTGGCGGCGTGAACGGGCTGTTCGTCAAGCTTTGTTAGACGCAACATTGTCGAGCGCGGTGTTGCGGCGAAAATGGCTGCGCCTTTCTGAACGCGGCTGGCCGGGCGTTGGGCCTCCTCGATATTTGCGTAGCCGAGCCAGGCGATGAAGTTACCAATGATGGCATGAAGCTGCGCGCCGCTAACCTCCTCACGCTGCATGGTTTTCTGTAACTGCTGAGGTAAACCGAGGCGATAGCTGGCGGTAATTAAAATCTCCGCCACGGCGTTGAGCATCTGCGGTTCCAGCCCCAGACGCTGCGCATTATCCCGGCAGTGGGCCCACTGGCGCAGATGATTGATCCACATTTTGTGCGCCTGGTAGCCTGTTTCATGACCTTCTGACGCTGAAGCGCGCGTTGGTTCGTCGGCAAAGAGATCGATCGCGTCATTAAATAAACCGCTGACCTGTTCTTCTCGTGACTGTCGGGTGCGCAGCAACGCGTCGAAGTTCTGTACCGGCGGTAACAGCCCGGCCAGCAGGTCGCCATGTCTGGCGGCCTGGGCCTGAAGACGCCGGATCACGGTTTCAACCGGTAGCCGCGCGTCATCAAACATCGGTAACAGATCGCGCACGCGGCCTCGCAGTTGTTCGCGTAACGCCTGTAAGCGCGCCTGTCGCTGTGGTGCCGATGTCGCCTGCGATAACCACTCCACCAAACGCTGCATACTGTGTTTATCCAGCGCCTGCAACGTTCCCCAGTGCACGCCAGGTTTACCCATCAACTGCTGGACGGCTTCATCCAGATTTTGCTGGGTGGCAAAACGGGCATCCTGTGGAGTAATAGCCCAGACGACGCCGGGTAACGCTGATTCGTGCTGCGGCTGCGTGGCGTTAATCCACTCCAGTAAGTGACGGGCGGCAGTGGACGTTTGCGAGCGAGATGCCAGAGCATTGCAAATCACCAGAACATCGGGCTGTATCTGCTGACGGTAATGGGCCAGCATCCAGCCTAATTTCGCCCGCCATAACGGATGAGGATGACTGTCTGGCGCGACCGGAATATCCAGTAAATCAACGTTATCCAGTACGCTGTTTTCAACGGTTAGCACCAGTTCGCGGGTAAGCAGCGCCAGAGAATCAAGCGAAAGGCTGACCGCATTGAGCAGTCGGCCTTCCTTAACCGGATGCACCACCACATCGCTTTGCGTATCGCTGGCGGTTAGCGCCATTTGCGTCAGGAAGTTTTCCGCCGGTAAGCCAAAATGATCGACCAGCAGGCTGAGCGGCGCCGCCAGTTCCCCGGCATGACCGGTTTGTTGCAACATATGCGCCAGCGCCAGCCATTGCTGGGTGATCTCCGGTTGCTCTCCCCACAGTAATGCCCAGGCGTGCGCCCGTGTCGTGAGATCCAGCGCAGGCAAGAGCGAGGCAAAGTGTTGCCATGTCGCATCATCAATATGTTGTCTGGCGGACGGAAGACAAGAGCGCCAGAAACTCGCGATGGTCGCAACCTCTTCAGCGGTAACGCCGGGGACGGGCTGCGGTTGGCGAAGCGATTGCCATTTCTCCAGGCGTGATGTGATAATGGATTTTTCGACCTGGCGACAAACGGGGGACGAGCTGGTCCAGGCAATAAAGATCTGCACCAGTTCAGCTTCACTGATCAAGCGCAGGCGCAACGGCCAGCCGTTCTCGTTTGAAAAAATGTCGCGCGTAAAGCGAATAGCCATATTCGCTGGCGCATGACCCGGATTGATGTGGCTGAAATAATCATAGTCACGGTCCGGCGTGATAATTTCCAGCTTGCCATTCTCGTTACCGCATAGCGTCGTTAACAGATGCGCTTTTGCGGATTGCGCATACCCGTACAGACCAACGCAGCCATGTGATGCGCAGGCGGCGTTGAGCGCTGACTCATCCGCCGCGGCAAGCGTAAGTTGCGCCAGCAGAGCGTCGGCTTCATCATCCAGCCGCGTTGCGTAACGGCGCGTGTTGTTAACCCACTCGATAACAGCCTGGGTGGTGTTTAACGGTTTTGTCATTTCAGGTATACACTCCCGCTATCTATCCAGTAGTGGCTGCCGCTGTGGCGACGGTCAGCCAGCGTATTCAATTTTAATGTCAGTGCATCGGCGGCGACCGGCGTCCCGTCCTGGAGCCAGGCATCACTTAATATGAACGATTCCGGGGCGCTATCTTTGCTACTGCCGCGTAATTTCAGTCGCACATTCAGTACGCCGTCGCCAGCGATGGTTTTCGCCAGTTCGGCGGAGTTAATGCTCAGGCAATAGAGTGGGGTCGCAGGCCAGCGACTGTTCGCCAGTTGACGAAAGCCCAACGTCACGTTGCCGCGTAGCGGAAAATGCAGGCGAGCGTCCAGCGTCGCGCCGGGTTTATCCAAATCGATCTCGTGATACCAGATGTTTTCATCGCGAAGCGTATTAACGGTATTATCCAGTACGCCAAGATAACGCACAGTCGAATACGCGCCGATATCAGCCGCTTTAAAATTGAAACGCGGCAGACGTAAGTCCAGCGCCAGGCTGCATAACATCGCGCCCACCGCGGCAGTGGATTTTGGATTGCCGATACGCCCTTGCTGACTGAAGGGATACCATTCATGTACCTGATACTTATCCATCCACACAATGCGATTAACCGGCACCGGTTGTAAGTGCCGGATGAGCGCCTGTACGCCGGGTAAACAGGTCGGTCTCCCCGTCACCAGCAAGATATCGCAGTGATAGTGGGAGATCGCTTCGCAGACCGCATGAAGCGGCGTTGTCAGCGTAAACTGACCGGCCAGCAGAGCCTCCTGAAGCTGGCTAAACTGGATTTGCAACGGCACATTGAATATATCAAATGTCGGCGAACCAGACGGTAAGGCATGATCGATCGCCTGCTGGATATAGTTCATCACGTTGCTCGTTGGGCGGCGGATCAGCAGATCGCCAAATGTCGCATGTAAACCGGCAAACGGATCGTTAATGTCGCTTTGCTCCCAGGCGGAAAGTACCGCATGGCCCAGCGGCATAAATAATTGCAGCGCCGTTTGCTGGCGCAAAATGGCCTGAGTATCAATTCGTCCCGAATCGCCAAATAAGGTCGCCAGCAGGGCGGCGGCATCCGTAACGCCTGCCCGTTGCAACGCCGTTTGCAGGGAAGGGAGTACGCAACGCTGAATGATATCCAATAGCAGATCGTCCCCGGCGACTTTAAAACCTTCGCGAAACAGGAGATGAGGCGTAATTTTTACATTGGCCCCCACGCCGTCATCTAACTGATAGTGAACGATCGCCATATCCGTCGTGCCGCCGCCGATATCAATCGATGCCACGCGCAACGCGCGTCCGGGGACGACGCCGGGTTCAGGCTGGCGATCCGGTCTGGCGAGCGCATTAAAAAAGGATTCGGTACGCCCGGCGTAATGCGAAATGGCTTCGTTATAAAGCCATACCAGTTGGCCGCAACTTGCTTCGTCCCATTCCATCTGTATTTCTGGTACCGGCACCACGCTTTTTTCACGCTGCTTAGGCGTGGTGAAATCCTCATCCTGCGGATGCCAGCCCATAGCTTTCCAGACCAGCGCCAGCGCTTCAAACATTCGCTGGCGGAAAATTTCTCGCTCCTGTTTCGGCATAGCGGAAGGCAGCGTTAAAATCAGGGTGCGTAGCTGGCGCGGCGAGGCGGGAAAGCCGAGTCGCAGCCGGGTGGCGACGCTGTTAATTTGCCCCAGCGCCTGAGCCAGAATTTCGCACAACATATGCGTCATCAAGGTGCTACGGCTGTATTGCGGCGAAAAAACCGGTAGCCTTTCTTCATGCGGCAGGCGGAATAACGGCTGTCCGTCGTCGTTCATCAGATTCATCAGCGGAAACGCGGTGGCAAGCGGTTCGCGCTGCGTTTTACCGTGGATCTGGCTAAAGCGCCAGTCCTGCAAGGCGGGGGTTTCATCCCACAGGTAGCGGCGTGGGCTGGAGATGCCGCTGCTGCCTTCGGTGCCCACACGCTGCATAGCAAGGGCGCGAGCCTCGTCGCCCACACGCACAATCGAAGGCCAGACAAAAGCGTCGTCTCGTCCGCTTTCGACAGAAAAGTGTTGCTTGCCAAAGCGCGCTTCTGAGAATTCTACCCGGCTGGTAAATAAAGGATCGTTCAGATACTGCGGCTCGCTTAAAGAACGCACCTGAAGCTCTGCCGTCTGGCGTAACCCGTCATTCGCATCGCCATGATCCTCGATCAAGACGCCGCAGGTATGCGTATTGCCGACATCCAGAATCAGATCGACCGGGATTGCGGGCGTGCTTAACGTATGTGTCACAAACTTTACTTCCGGCACCGTAAGCTGTTCGCCTAACAGCGTCAGTAAATTCAACCAGTGCGCCTGATACTCAAAGCTACGCAGCGCTTGTTGAATGGCCTGTTCCGGACGGTTTTCCACCTGTGAGGCATACTGAAGAAACGACTCGCGCAGCCAGCCGTCAATCCATGTCTGGTCAAGAAAATCGGCAACTTCTTCATCGCGCCAGGCGAGCGCAAAACGTGTGCCATTGAGCAGATCGTTTTCGCAAGGCGCCAACACCGCAGGCATATTTTTTGCCAGTTGACTGTCGAAGGCGAGGGTGATGCGGTGTGTGTTTCCGGCGCTATCTGGCTCGCTGAGTTTACGTACCTGAATGCGCGCCCAGTTATCCGGCCCGTCAATAAAGGTACGCGGCGGATTAAAACGCAGGAACGGCAGGGGGAGCCAGATTCCGTCGAGTACATCCAGAGAATAGTGCAGCGTCTGAGTGCTTTCTGGTTTCACGACTTCGGGTTGGCCGCCAGCACGTCCAGGCAACGTGTAGCGCCCGCTGGTCAGATCAAAATCGAGGCGCAGTAGCGGGCCGTTTGCCGTTTTGCGCACAAAACGTCCGTAGTGGGCCGACTCTTGCGGCGTTAAGCCAAAATCAAGAAACTGGACGCCGCTGTTTGCAATGAGCGTGACGCTCTGTTTGTAATCACACAGATTGACCAACATAAAATCAGGCACCTATCTTTTTAAACGTCAACGGAATTGCCGCGTGGTCGCCATAACGGGCGGTACAGGTTGCGACGTCATTGACGCCTGCTTTACAGGTAATTTCCGGCATCGGATAACGTGAACCGTCGGTGCAGCGCGCATTGCCGCGACTTTTAATCATCAGCTCGCCCGTTTGATGCAGACCAGAGAAAATTTCCGCCCGACAAACCACGTTATCGCCATGTACTACGCGCGCGATACCTTTGTTATTTTGGATCTGATAACGCAGAGAGGGCGGCTTGCCGGTAATCGGATCTTTGACATCCACGCTGACCCGCCAGCTACCGTTTAAAAAGCGCGTGGTTCCAAGCTTCATCTGCGTACTGTCCATCACCAGCGCGTCTTTGGGGATAGCGGCAATGATAACAGGCGCTTCCGGCAGCGGCGCCGCTTTGGGGGCGGGCGTCACCTCAGCGCGATGCAGCGGCAAATGCGCGGTGAGTTCAGGCAATGGGGTAACGTCAGTTTTCGCGGTAGCGACAGGCGCGGCGCGAACAGGAGAGGACCCGTCAACGGATGAAGATGGCCAGAAAAAAGGCGTGGCGACGGCGGCGATAACCACGGCAGCGACAGGTAAGCTCCACAGCGGTAGGCGGCGAGCTCTTTTCGCCTCAGCAACCGGGATGGGTGTGGCTGGCTTCGGCTCGCTAACGATAACGGGCGGCGCAACAGGTTCCTCCGGCATTTTCGGCGGCTCGATGACAGACGTTAACAAAGGTTCATCCGCCTGACTAAACGCCGCCTCTACCAGCGGCTTTTCTTCGGGCTCCGGCTCCGGCTCGACCAGAGGGATGTCGGGGATTGCCTCGGTTACCCGCAGGCAGTCCAGCACATCATCGCGTGTATTTTCGTTGAGATTAACGAATCCCCAGAAGGTGATAACCGGTTTGCCGTTAACCAGGAAAACATGATTTTCGCCGGGAAATTGCGTCGCTTTCTCAAGTAGCGAACCAAATAGCTGGAGCGCTGTTTTACCGGATTGCAGACTTTTTCGACTGAGTGCAGCCGCGCTTTCAAAAGTGCTGGCTAAATAACGTAAAGCCCGAGAGCGTGTCTCTTCGTCAGCCGCTTTCCACGCTATCGCCTGACCTTCAATCGGCGAATACCAGTCAACCCGATCGCCATTATCGTTAAGTTGCGGAATCGCCAGACAGTCAACCATCGCCTGCTGTTTACGCAGACGAAGCGTTTCGCGAATTTGCAATGCTGATTCAAATACGGCCTGACCGCCGCCGCCCACGGCCTGATAATCATCCAGATTGCCGCTGCGCAAGAGAGATTTTGCCACGTTGTTATCCCTTAGACTTCTTCACGCGTCTACTTTACGGGGTCTATACGCAAGCAAACGGCGGAAGAAAGGCAAAAAGGCGCGAATTCTCGGTCTATTAAGCCCCGTGTTTCCACTTGACGTAAGTTAAATCAGGAGGGCGGCGGCGAATTACCGCATCGGGCGACAATAACGCGTATAATAGGCGAATCATGCTGTTACAGAATAAAGAGTAGGAGAGCTTATGTCGCACCTGGAGGAAGTGAGCGCCCGCGTGGATGCCGCCATCGCGGAGAGCGTAATTGCCCATATGAATGAATTGCTGATTGCCTTGAGCGATGACGCTGAATTACGTCGCGAAGATCGTTATGTGCAGCAGCAGCGTTTACGCACGGCTATCGCGCATCACGGCAGGCAATATCAAGAAGATCGGGACGCGCGCCGCGAGCAGCTCACCAAAGGCGGCACGATCCTGTAACCCATTAAAACTGGCGCTTCGCAATCAGCCATGCGCCAATGACCAGCAACAGCGCGCCAAACGCCGGCCCGACCATTGCGCGTAACGTGACGCCGTGGCTACGCGCGATATCCAGCGCCAGTCCGCCGATTAACTGGCTGGCGACCAGTACCGCGATAGTCGTCGCGGCGCCAACGTTCTGATACCCGCTAATGCTGGCAAATACAAAAAATGACCCCAGAAAACCGGGGATCAATGTCCACCAGCGCACGCTGGCGACCAGCTCGCCGAAGCCCGTAGCGCCTTGCTTAAACCACAATATCGTCACAAATAAAACGATCCCTACCAGCGAGTTCAACAGCATAGCGATCAGAATCGTCGATGATGTCTGCGTAATACGCACCATAATACTGTTTTGTACCACCAGCCCGACGCCGGCGGCGATCAAAAAGATAAGCGTCAGCGACTGGTTCATCAGCAGGCGTCCGGCGCGGCGTGTTCATCAAGCTGGAGCTGCATAAACGTAAGATCTAACCAACGGCCAAATTTTACGCCGACCTGCGGCATTTGCGCGGTGACGGTAAACCCCAGCGAATGATGCAGGCGTATTGAGGCGGCATTCTGTGACTCAATACCGGCCACCATCACATGCTTGCCGCAGCGTCGGGCTTCGTCGATCAGTCTGCTGAGCAGTTTTCGCCCCAGTCCTTTCCCCTGGTGCGCTGGATGAACATAAACCGAGTGCTCGACGGTATAACGAAAACCGTCGAAACTGCGCCAGTCGCCAAATGATGCATAGCCAGTCACCACGCCATTTTCTTCGCTTACCAGCACCGGATAGCCCAGTAATTGACGGGCCTCATACCAGGCAAGGCGATTATCCGTATCGACCGTCCGATCGTTCCAGATGGCCGCAGTATGTAATACCGCATGGTTATAGATTTCGGTAATCGCGGCGCAGTCTGCTTTATCGGCAAAGCGAATCGTCATAGGGAACCCCAGGGAATGTTTACGATAGTGTTAGAAATACTATTGAAGGCGGCATAAATCAACGAATTAGCGCAAGAATTCATGTTTAGCGAGGAGGGGGAGAAAGTCGTTCAAAAAAGCGCACAGCCTGATATCTGAGAGTGTTTAACTCCCTCAGAAAGCTAATGTTCGACTATTATTGATGGATTATGCCAGGCATGAGGAGAATAGAATGAAGCAACAGACCAACCGAAATCGTCGTTGGGTTTTGGCCTCGCGTCCCCACGGCGCGCCGCAGATGGATAACTTCCGCCTCGAAGAAGATGACGTCGCGACGCCCGGTGAAGGGCAGGTGCTATTGCGTACCGTTTTTTTATCACTCGACCCTTATATGCGTGGCCGCATGAGCGATGAACCCTCTTATGCGCCGCCTGTTGAACCTGGCTGCGTTATGGTTGGCGGTACGGTCAGTCGCGTTGTTGCGTCAAACCATCCTGATTACCGACCAGACGAATGGGTGTTGAGTTACAATGGTTGGCAGGATTATGACATTTCAGATGGCGAAGGGTTGGTAAAGCTGGGTGATAATCCGCAACATCCTTCCTGGTCGCTGGGTATTTTAGGAATGCCGGGATTTACCGCCTATATGGGGTTACTGGATATCGGCCAGCCGAAAGAGGGCGAAACGCTGGTTGTCGCCGCCGCCACCGGCCCCGTAGGCGCAACGGTTGGGCAAATTGGCAAGCTGAAGGGCTGCCGGGTCGTGGGTATTGCCGGCGGCGCGGAAAAATGCCGTCATGCGACAGACGTTTTGGGATTTGATCTGTGCCTTGATCATCACGCTGATAATTTCCCACAACAGCTTGCGCAGGCCTGCCCGCAGGGTATCGATATCTATTATGAGAATGTCGGTGGTAAAGTCTTTGACGCCGTCTTACCGCTACTGAATACGTCGGCGCGGATTCCGCTCTGCGGTCTGGTCAGCGGCTACAATGCGACAACGTTGCCGGACGGTCCAGACAGACTGCCACTGCTGATGGCGACATTACTTAAAAAGCGTATTCGCCTGCAAGGTTTTATCATCAACCAGGACTATGGTCACCGGATACATGAGTTTCAGCAAGAAATGGGGCGTTGGATCAAAGAAGGGAAAATACATTACCGGGAGCAGATTACTGATGGGCTGGAAAATGCGCCAGAAGCGTTTATGGGGCTGCTGGCGGGGAAGAACTTTGGCAAAGTCGTGATACGTTTAGCGGACGATGCGTAAAGAAAAAATGGCGGCATTATGTCGCCATAAAAATGTGCAAATTTTAAAATTCCGGCTTTACTTATATTCATCATTCAGATCGCGGTGGGGCAGCTTATCTCCCTCAGCGGCCTGAACCGATCAAAAATCTCGATACATGAAGGAATGACGGAGATAAAACGGTTGCCATAAAGAAACCTGTATTGTTGTAAAAGATGAGAATATCACGCAAGTAAATTATCACTTTTATTTATTTGGCCGTTCGGGCCAGGATTATCTTTTTTACAATTAAGTTCCGAAACTTCTTCGGGACTCGATTGCGATGTTGTTCTGCCAAGAGGTGAAGGAAGGAAAATGCCGGGTACGGAAAAAACACAACATATAAGCCTGACCACACAGGTTGAAAATCGGTTAAAGCATCAATTGTCTATTGGCGCATTAAAACCAGGCGCAAGGCTTATCACTAAAAATATCGCTCAAGAGTTAGGCGTCAGTATTACGCCGGTGCGTGAGGCCCTGTTAAGGCTGGTCTCTTCCAGTGCTTTGGCGGTGGCGCCAGCACAGGCGTTTATGGTGCCGGAGATCTCGCTGGAAAGTTTGCTGGAAATTAATACGATTCGTACTGCCCTGGAGGAGATGGCGGTGGTCGCCGCTGCGGGTAAGATTACCCCGGATCGCGAGCAGACGCTGAATGCGCTATTAGATGAATTTCAACAGGCGCTGGAAAGTGGCGTTATGGAGAAAATTCTTTTGACCAACCGCGCATTCCGCTTTGAGATCTACCACTACGCGGATATGCCAACGCTGTATGCCATGATCGAGCAATTATGGGTACGCCTGGGGCCAAGCCTGCATTTTTTATATGATAATTTTAAACTTGATGATTATCAAAACGGCGTTAATCTGTACAGAAAATTGCTTAATGCGTTAGTGACTGGTGATAAAGAAGCCAGTCGCCACTGCCTACAGAACGTTTTGCAACAAAACGTAGCGACGATTAAAAATCAGTACTTCATGTAACCTTCATGCAACTATGACTTATCAATAGCGGGGGTTCCCCGCTATTGCCGGATATTTATTCAAATTGCCATGCCAGATTAATCCCCACGCCATAGTTACGCCCTGGCGCTGGCTCATAATATCGGCCATTAGATTCATTAACGATCACCGAACCGATATATTCTTTATCAAATAGATTATCTACCCGCCCAAAAATATCGACGGTAAGCTGACTGTAATTAAATTTATACCCTGTATTTAGTCCAACAACGGTATACGAAGGCGCTTTGGCGGTATTTTCATCATTGGCCATGATATCGCCCATATAGCGAACGTCTGTTCCGGCATACCACCCCTCATCCGGGATAAAACCTAATGAGGCGAATCCCATATTACGGGCGATGCCGGGCATTCGGTTTCCATCACAGTTTTGCCCCTGACAAACGTTACTGCGATAGGTCGCATCCAGCCAGGTCCATGATGCTTTCACCCGCCAGTCGCCGGCGAAGCGCTGGTCCAACGCGAGTTCTGCGCCCTGGCGGCGTGTTTTACCCGCGTTTTTGTAGGTAGTGCGTCCTCCCATACTACTGGCGACAACAATTTCATCATCGGTATCGGTTTGAAATAACGCGGCGGTCAACAAGCCGTTGCCAATCCGCGTTTTACTGCCGACTTCCACCGTATCATTGGTCGACGGTTTGAGGTCAAAGTTGAACCCGCTTTGGCCGTCAGCGCGATAAGAAAGCTCATTAATAGTGGGAGTTTCAAATCCGCGACCGGCAGCAAGATAGAGATTCCAGGCGTCAGTTAACGCATATTTTAGCGATCCGGCGGGTAGCCAGTGGTGATAGCTGGCGTCGCCGCTGTCATCGCCATTGCCGGGCGCGATATAGTGATCGTTAGAATCGAACCACACAGAACTGTAGCGCACGCCAGCATCCAGCGAGAGTTTTTGCGTAAGCTGCCACTGGGTTTGCAGATAAGGATCGACATTCCACATCAGGTTACGCTCATTCCGGCGTAAATCGCCTTTATGCCCGAACTCAGGGGTGCCGTTGTTGAGACGGAAGTTATTGTAACCCTTGCGGTTTTCGCTCATATTTTCATAATTTAATCCGCCAGTGAAGGTGACTGGCACACCTAATTCTCCCCGGTGAGTCCAGCGGGAATCAATGCCCTGATAGTGGCGTTGCAGTGTAATTACGCCGCCAGCCTGGGCTGGTTTTAGCTGTGCCACCAGGGGAATAGACTGGTATTGCGTGGTTTCCCGCTCTCCGGCGTAGGCCATCACGCTGATATCATCCTGCGCGCTGAGCTGACGTTCATAACGCAATCCTGCCTGAGTTTGTTTGATGGTTTTACGCGTATTGTACTGTTCAGCGCGCGGCGCCTGTTGCGGATCGGCTTTCCATTCAGATTCGGTAAGTCCGCCGGGATCGTCCGCCTTAATGTCCACACTATTAAAAATCAGCGAGAGTTTACTGGCCTCGTCAAGGCGCACGCCCAGTTTGGCATTAGCCAGATTTTTTCGCGCGCCGCTGTGATCGCGGTAGCCGTGGGTGGTGAAACGGGTAGTCGATACCGTGTAATCCACGTCGCCTGGCTGTGTGCCGTCACCCATCGCGCCCGTGGCTTTTAGCGCATAGCGCCAGCTTCCATAACTGCCGTAGTAGCTGCTGGCCTCAAGGGTAGGCGGCTGTCTGCCGGTTTCGGTGGTGACATTTATCACGCCGCCGGAAGCATTGCCGTATAGCGCTGAGAAAGGACCGCGTAACACTTCAACGTCTTGTATGCTGTTAATATCAATATTCGAAATCTGGCCTTGCCCATCCGGCATGGTGGCGGGAATGCCATCAACATACAGACGAATGCCGCGCACGCCAAAGGCGGAACGCGAGCCAAATCCGCGGATAGAGATTTGCAGATCCTGCGCGTAGTTCTGCCGGTTCTGCACCTGCAATCCCGGGACGCTGGTTAAAGACTCAGATAAATTGACGCGCGGCGTCGCCAGACGCATGTCTTCTCCCTCAATGACGCTAACGGCGGCAGGTGTATCCAGTTCGGATACGGTTTGCGGCGTTGCGGTGACTATCATGGTTTGTTCATTGGGCGCGCTGGCGGCCTGAAGGACCGGGGAGAAGGTCAGAGGCAATAAGAGGGCGGGATAAAGTCGCTGTCTAACGGAAATAATTTTCATGAAAATGCCGGATAAATGTAAGCGTATCAACGGAAAACGTGACATTAAGGGTAGTCAATATGTAAAGTTTTGAAATTTTAATCGCACATTAAGTTAAGAAAATGTGCGGTATTTAAGAGCCATGACATTCGCAGGCGAGGAAAAGCTCCACTTTCTGATAAATAATGATTATTATTCTCAACTTATAATAAGTGCGGAACGAAGATCCCGCGCAGTGAAGTAGTGTGAAGCAGCTATACACGTTTTGATCAAAGGGAGTCGTCATGCACTTACGTCATCTTTTTTCGCCGCGCCTGCGTGGTTCTTTATTGTTAGGTTCGCTCCTCGTCGCATCCTCATTTAGCACGCTGGCGGCGGAAGACATGCTGCGTAAAGCGGTAGGCAAAGGCGCTTATGAGATGGCCTGGAGTCAGCAAGAAAACGCTCTCTGGCTGGCTACATCGCAAAGCCGTAAACTGGATAAAGGCGGCGTAGTTTATCGTCTCGACCCGGTGACGCTGGAAATCACGCAAGCGATTCATAACGATCTCAAGCCGTTCGGCGCCACCATCAATGCTGCGACCCAAACGCTGTGGTTTGGCAATACCATTAACAGCGCTGTTACCGCGATTGATGCCAAAACGGGTGATGTAAAAGGTCGTCTGGTACTTGATGCGCGCAAACGTACTGAAGAGGTTCGTCCGTTACAGCCCCGTGAGCTGGTTGCCGATGCGGCGACCAACACGATCTACATTAGCGGTGTTGGTAAAGAGAGTGCTATTTGGGTAGTGGATGGCGAAACCATCAAACTGAAAACGACGATCGAAAATACCGGCAAAATGAGTACGGGTCTGGCGCTCGACAGTAAAGCGCAACGCCTGTACACCACCAATGCGGATGGCGAATTTATCACCATCGATACCGCCAGCAATAAAATTCTCAGTCGTAAGAAGTTGCTGGATGACGGTAAAGAACACTTCTTTATTAACCTGAGTCTCGATACCGCAGGTCATCGCGCGTTTATCACCGACTCGAAGGCGACTGAGGTTCTGGTTGTCGATACCCGTAATGGCAATATTCTTGCCAAAATCGCGGCGCCTGCTTCTTTGGCCGTCCTGTTTAACCCGACACGTAACGAGGCGTATGTGACACATCGTCAGGCAGGGCAGGTCAGCGTGATCGATGCGAAGACCTATAACGTTGTTAAAACGTTCGATACGCCGACGTACCCGAATAGTCTGGCGCTATCGGCAGACGGTAAAACGCTCTACGTCAGCGTGAAGCAGAAATCGACACGTGAGCAGGAAGCGACGCAGCCGGATGATGTTATTCGCATTGCTTTGTAAATAGGGTATGGAGGGGGAAACCCCTCCAGTCATCTCTTTAAACGCACCGATACGCCTCGTTACACCCCGCCGATAGCCTGATGATTCTGTGAGAATTACACTGCCTTTTTGCTGTAGTTAACTCATTATATTCACGAGGAAAATATGAAAAAGTTATTTATATGCTCAGGTTTGGGCATGATGTTTTTTATGCTTGCGGGTTGCACAACCAACTATGTGATGACGACGAAGAATGGGCAAACGATCGTAACTCAGGGTAAGCCGCAGTTAGATAAAGAGACGGGGATGACCAGTTATACCGATCAGGAAGGCAACCAGCGGGAAATTAACAGCAATGATGTGGCGCAGTTGATTAAGGCTGACTAAGCATTGGGCGCGATACGGTGTTGGCGGCAACGCGCATTAAACCCGGCAGGCCTGGGGCTGCCGGGGAAGGGGAGTGTTATGTCGCTGCTTCTTCTTTCAATACGACACTCTCTGTCGAATCCGCCGTCACTGGCGCAGTTCGATGGATCTCCGCCACGCGACGTCGCACGCCAAACCAGCCGGCAACCAGCAGAATGGCGATCAGCGGCAACGAGGCGATAGTGTAAGTTCCATTCGGGTAGTCAAACGCCATGAGTACCAGCACGCTTAGTAAAAACAGCAGCGTTAGCCAGGAGGTAAAAGGCGCGCCGGGCAGTTTAAAACTGACGTCTGCGGCTTTGCCTTCTTTTATCGCCTGGCGTAAACGCATCTGGCACACCATGATAAACGCCCACGACGCGATAATGCCGAGCGAGGCAAAATTAAGAACGATCTCAAACACGCGGGAGGGGACCAGGTAATTCAGGAACACGCCGACCACGTAAACCACCAGAGTCGCCAGAATACCCGCATAGGGCACATGCTGACGGCTCATTTTCGCCATGAATTTCGGCGCGGAACCCCCCATCGACATTGAACGTAAAATTCTCCCCGTACAGTAAAGCCCGGAGTTCAGGCTGGAAAGCGCGGCGGTTAACACCACGATATTCATAATACTGCCGATATAAGGCACGCCAAGTTTAGAAAAGAAGGTGACAAACGGACTTTGCCCCGCCTGGTAGGCGTTCCACGGCAGCAGCAAAACCAGCAATACGACCGATCCTACATAGAAAAGACCAATACGCCAGATCACGCTATTGATGGCTTTTGGCACCATCGTCTGTGGATCTTTGCACTCCCCAGCGGCGGTACCGACCAGTTCAATCGAAGCAAAAGCGAACACCACGCCCTGAATCAGTACCAGCGCGGGCAACAGGCCGTGCGGGAAAAAGCCGCCATTATCTGTAATCAGGTGAAAACCGGTGGCATTACCCTCAAGCGGTTGACCGGTACCGAGAAAAATCGTGCCTACCACCAGGAAGATAACAATGGCGAGTACTTTTATCAGCGCGAACCAGAACTCCATTTCGGCAAACCATTTTACGCCGATCATGTTCATGGTACCGACAATGGTTAACGCGCCGAGCGCGAACACCCATTGCGGAACGTCGCCAAATGCGCCCCAGTAGTGCATGTATAACGCCACTGCGGTGATATCGACGATCCCGGTCATCGCCCAGTTAATAAAGTACATCCAGCCTGCGACGTAGGCCGCTTTTTCACCCAAAAATTCACGGGCGTAGGAGACGAAACTCCCGCTGGAAGGACGGTGCAATACCAGTTCGCCCAGCGCGCGTAAAATGAAAAAAGAAAAAATGCCGCATATCAGATAGACCAGCGCCAGTGCCGGTCCGGCCATTTGCAATCGGGCGCCTGCACCTAAAAATAAACCGGTGCCAATCGCGCCGCCGATAGCAATCATCTGAACCTGACGATTCCCCATCGCTTTGTGATACCCCTCTTCATGGGCGTTCAGCCAGCGTCGTTTCGCCGCATGTTGTTCTGCGGCGTGCGTAGTCTGTGTTTTCATTACGTTACCTGTTATAGCCTGTCCTGACAGAAAAATTCCTTATGCCGCGACGGGCGCTCACCAATCGATTGCCTGCAATGGCGAATGCCGCTTTTCCCTGATTCTGTGACAGGGATAAAACCGCCGGCGGAGCATCCTACCTGCAATTGTTAAATGACGCAAAACATACGGAAAGAACAAAATGAGAATGTCGAGTTTATTTGTGTGGTCAGATGTGGTGCGGTGTGGTCACGATTCAGCCAGATAAGACGCCAGCACAAATCCGCAGTGCTTGCGTTGCGCAATAATTAACCAGCGCTAATCACTTGTGGGATTTATGGTCATAGATATAACCTCGAACGGTAAACTACCTGACGATATTGCAGCAGCATAAGATAAGGCCGTTGCGCCTGTTATTCTCATTTTCTCCTGAAAATATATGCCTTTGAGCAATTTTGTTGATTGACATATCGTCATAATGAGAGAGGAGTAGGACATATAAAGCTATTGAGCAAAATTTGAAGGAGCAGGATATGCCACATACATCAGTTTCTACCTATGCCAGAGCTTTATCAGGAAATAAGCTACCTCATGTTGCTGCAGGAGATTACGAAAATAAATTATCAACAAAAATCATGAAAGGCATCTTGTATGTGCTTACAGCAGGATTAGCCTACGGATTTACAAGAGTAATTGAACATTATTGCAATGTTACGCCTAAAGTTGCGGAGTTCTGTGCCAATGCAGGGACTATCCATAATCACCTTGCAGATGCTGTACGTGATGAACAATTTATTATAGATGTCGAGCTTTCTGATGGTCGGATGTTAACATTCGAACAACTCTCGCTGATGGCTGGACGTGAGCCAATCGTCAGGATATCGGATGGCGAACATACCGTAGAGGTTAAGGGGTCCTTTGAAGATATTTGTATGAGACTGGAAGAGGGCTTTTTTGAAGCGCCAGCGTACTATCATTATGATATTGATGAAAAATATAAAACCGTCAGAGAGCGAATAGCAGAATATAATGCCTTACCTCAGGCATTAGGCGCCATTCCGAGTTTAGAACATTATATCGCTCGGGCCAGCGACATGCAGGAGGCGAAAGTGCAATGGGCGGCCGACATAAAAGATCGTTACCATAACTATTTGGACAAGTATTAAAAAGCGTTTATGTTTAGCCAGTTTTGTTAGAAATCAGATTCGCTGAGCTGGCGTTAAAAATTTTAACACGCCGCTATTTTGGCGGCGTGTCGCAAAGAGATTCTCAGAACCCGACTTCCGTTTGTAGGCCAAAATCCCACGTACCTCCGGCGCTGTAGCCGGCCTGTCTTATTTTTTTCAAAAGTATCCAACGCTATTCCACGGATAGGGTATCCTGTTGCGCAGCGATATCCGCCTCAGCCTGTGTGCCGAACGCAAGCATTAATGTTAATGGAAGCCTCAGATGACCTCTTTTTTACATGCTTATTTTACGCGATTACATTGTCAGCCGTTGGGGGTTCCTACGGTTGAAGCGCTCAGGACGCTTCACTTAGCGCACAACTGCGCGATTCCTTTTGAAAATCTGGATGTGCTACTGCCTCGTGAAATACAGCTCGATGAGACGGCATTAGAGGAGAAACTGCTTTATGCCCGACGCGGTGGATACTGTTTTGAACTGAATGGCCTGTTTGAACGTGCGTTACGCGACATCGGTTTTAACGTCCGAAGCTTATTGGGGCGGGTCATTCTGTCTCATCCCGCCAGTTTACCGCCGCGCACGCACCGTTTGCTGCTGGTTGATGTTGAGGACGAGCAGTGGATCGCTGACGTGGGGTTTGGCGGCCAAACGCTAACCGCGCCGCTTCGTCTGCAGGCTGAAATTGCTCAGCAAACGCCGCATGGCGAATACCGCCTGATGCAGGAGGGGAGCACATGGATTTTACAATTCCGCCACCATGAGCACTGGCAGTCGATGTACTGTTTTGATCTGGGGGTGCAGCAGCAGAGCGATCATGTGATGGGCAATTTCTGGTCGGCTCACTGGCCGCAATCCCATTTTCGTCATCATTTGTTGATGTGCCGCCATTTGCCTGATGGCGGCAAGCTGACATTAACGAATTTCCACTTCACGCGTTACCACCAGGGACATGCCGTTGAACAGGTCAATGTACCGGATGTACCGTCGTTGTATCAGTTACTTCAGCAGCAGTTTGGTCTCGGCGTAAATGATGTAAAGCACGGTTTTACCGAGGCGGAGCTGGCCGCGGTAATGGCTGCATTTGATACCCATCCGGAGGCGGGAAAATAGTTTTTTGCCGCGAGGATTTGCGGGCCTGACAAAGATTAAAAAGTAATGGCCCATTCGGCATGAAACAGAATGACCGCCTGGCCGGAGATGGTGACGTTGTCCGGCTGGTTATCGCGAATGGTGACGGTAACATCAACAGTACCCTCTTTGCCTAAAGCGCGCCCCTGATGGCCTTGAATCTGCAGCGTTTTACCGTCATGCGCCATCAGGCCATGATGGACGAGCCATGCTCCCATCGGGCCATTGGCGTTTCCCGTTACCGGATCTTCCACAATCCCTATCGCCGGGGAAAACATTCGCCCATCGGTTTCGTTTTTTCCCGGACGAATCTGGAAAGGAAAAAAGCCGTTACAGCCAATTTGCTGGCTGATTGCCGTCAGGGCTTCCAGATTCGGAGAAAGGGCATCAATATCAACGTCTGGTTTGAGCAGGATCATCACTTTTGCATGTCCTGTTGAAGCCACCTGAATTGGCGCTCCCGGCACGATATCATCTTCAGTCAGGTTCAACGCGGTGATGATGGCAGCCCGAATCTCTCCGACTAGCGGTGGTTCAAAAGAGGGCTGACCTTGTTCCAGCGTGATGCGATAGTCATTGTGTTCGGCATGAATTTCAACGCGATGACGGCCCGCTAACGAGGTTTGCCAGACGGTGGTGTTTCCCAATCCCAGTACCGTTGCCCGAACATAATGCGCGGCCACGGTGGCATGACCACAGATGGGGACTTCTACTGTCGGTGTAAAATAGCGTATGCGCACATCACTCTCTTCGCTTTTTAGCAAAAAGGCGGTTTCCGAGTGACGAAGTTCACGGGCAATCAGCTGCATCTGCGCGTCGCTTAGCGTATCCGCATGTAAGACAACGCCAGCAGAGTTGCCGCGAAAGGGTTCGCTGGTGAAGGCGTCAACATGGTAAATCTGCGGTTTCATTGATGTTCTCCTTTGGCTGAAGAATCATCATAGCCTGCGCGTTGCCGAATGACGACGCCCAGGCGTTTTTCTTTGCCCGGTAAGCGTACGCCCCGGGCAAAGAGAATTAGCGGCGGGTACGAACAATCTGGTAGCGACGGGTGAAATACTCAAACGGCGCGCTCCAGACATGAACCAGACGGGTGAACGGGAAGAGCAGGAAAATAGTCATTCCCAGCACCAGATGAACGCGGAAAACAAACGCCACACCGTTCAGCATTTCCGAAGACCCGCCGCGGAAGGTGACAATACTTTGCGCCCAGCCCACCAACTTCATCATTTCGCTGCCATCCGGATATTGCGCCGAAAACGGAATGGTGCTCAGGCCAAGCAGGCACTGAATCAGCAAAATGCTCATGATGATAATATCAGGTGTAGTGGATGTCGCCCGCACACGCTGATTGGTCAGACGACGCCACAGTAATCCCGCGCCGCCGATCAACGTTAATACGCCGCACACGCCGCCGAGGATCATCGCCATCTGCTGTTTTACCGCAATCGGCAGGAACCAGGCATACATCCAGTGTGGCGTCAGCATCCCGAACAGATGGCCAAAAAAGATCCCCAGAATGCCAATATGGAACAGATTCGACCATATCACCATCCCACGCTTATCCAACATCTGGCTGGACGACGCGCGCCAGGTATATTGTCCGTAGTCATAGCGCAGCCAACTGCCGAGGAAGAAGACCGTGGCGCAAATATAGGGGTAGATATCGTAAAAAAAGACGTTCAGGTACTGTATCATTTCGGGCCTCCCGCGCTGACGTCGACGTACTGCGGCGCTGCGTCCTGGCTAAAGCGTCGTTGATAATGGTGTAACGGTGAACTGTCACAGGTCGTGGCGTTATCTTCGATAAACTTCACCTGCTCTTCTTCCCAGACGGCATCCAGTGCCTGACGGGTATCATCCCGCGATTCCTGAACAATTTGCTTGGTGACACTGTCACTTGTAAGCGTACTGCCCGCCAGCGTCAGCAGGGCGTCAAACAGTTGATACCACGGCGCTCCTCGCTGTTTCAGACGACCGCCCAGCAGCGCCAGAATAGGGGCAATATTCTGTAATCCCTCGCGCGCTTCCGCTTCCGGCAACACGCTTAAGTACTCCAGATAGAGCGGCAGGTGATCCGGCAGTTCGCGGCAGTTGAGCTGCAGGCCCACGGTTTCATACTGACTTAACAAATCGACCATCGCCTGGCCGCGATCGCGGGACTCCGCATGAACATGCTCGAATAACAGCAATGAAGTGGCGCGCCCGCGGTCAAACACTTCGCACCATTCTGCTTGTTTATCCAGTAACGGCGCATAAAGCAGCTCGCGAGTGAAGTCGGCCAGCATTGGCGCATCGTGTTGGATAAGGGCAAGCGCTTCATCCCGACATTCCCACAACTCGTCGTCCGGATATTCCATCAACAGGCCAATCGCTTTGAGGATTTGCATTATTCCCCCTCCGCTTTATCACGCACTTCGGTGATATTGATGGCATCAATACGGCTACTGTTGAACAGGTTGAATTTAGTATCCGAGCCGTGACAACCGTCGCCAAAAGTAAAGCCGCAGCCGTTGCGCTCCGGAAAGGCGTCGCGCGCCATTTCCCGGTGGCTGGTGGGAATGACAAAACGATCTTCATAATTGGCAATCGCCAGGTAGCGATACATCTCTTCAACCTGTTGTACGCTCAGACCCACTTCGTCAATCGCGCGGGTATCCGTCACGCCTTCAACCGTCTGCGAGCGCATGTAGTGGCGCATCGCCATCATCCGCTTTAGCGCCCGAATGACCGGGCCGGTATCGCCCGCGCTGAGCATATTGGCCAGGTACTGGACCGGAATACGCAGCGTTTCCACCGCCGGCAGAATATTGCCATTGTGCGGCAACCCGCCCGCGTCAGCGTATGACTGTATGGGCGACAGCGGCGGTACGTACCAGACCATCGGTAGGGTACGGTATTCCGGGTGCAGCGGAAGCGCCAGCTTCCAGTCCATCGCCATTTTGTACACCGGCGACCGTTGGGCGGCGTCGATGACGTTTTGCGGGATGCCCTGTTTAAGCGCCTCTTCGATGACCGCCGGATCGTGCGGATTGAGAAACACATCGCACTGACGTTCATACAAATCTGTCTCGTGTTCGGTACTGGCCGCTTCTTCAATCCTGTCGGCGTCGTAGAGCAGAACGCCAAGATAACGGATGCGCCCGACGCAGGTTTCCGAGCAAACGGTCGGCTGGCCGGATTCAATACGCGGATAGCAAAATATGCATTTCTCAGACTTGCCGCTCTTCCAGTTAAAGTAGATTTTTTTGTACGGGCAGCCGCTGATACACAAACGCCAGCCCCGGCATTTATCCTGGTCGATTAGCACGATGCCGTCTTCTTCACGCTTATAAATAGCGCCACTTGGGCAGGTGGCGACACAACTGGGGTTCAGGCAGTGTTCGCACAGGCGCGGCAGGTACATCATGAAGGTGTTTTCGAACTGACCGTACATCTCCTTTTGTATGTTGTCGAAGTTACGGTCGCGGGCGCGTTTTTCAAACTCGCCGCCGAGCAGCTCTTCCCAGTTTGGCCCCCAGATCACCTTGTCCATCCGTTTTCCGTCAATCAGTGAACGAGGACGGGCGGTGGGCTGATGCTTACTCTCCGGCGCATTATGTAAATGCTGATAATCGAAGGTAAAGGGTTCATAGTAATCATCGATTTGCGGAATCACCGGGTTGGCGAAAATTTTGCTAATTACCCCCATTTTGCCGCCCAGACGGGGCCTTATCTTGCCATTAACATCACGAACCCAACCGCCTTGCCACTCCTGCTGGTCTTCCCAGTTTTTGGGATAGCCGATGCCCGGTTTAGTTTCGACGTTATTGAACCATGCGTATTCCATCCCTTCACGTCCGGTCCAGACGTTTTTACAGGTGACGGAGCAGGTGTGACAGCCAATACATTTATCGAGATTCAGTACCATCCCAACCTGTGAGCGTATTTTCATTTTTTCGACTCCTGTACCTGATCCCGGCCCTCATCATCCAGCCAGCTAATGTTTTTCATTTTCCTGATCATGATGAATTCATCACGATTCGAACCCACGGTTCCGTAATAGTTGAAGCCGTAAGCCAGTTGCGCATAGCCGCCGATCATATGCGTCGGTTTTGGACAGACCCGGGTCACGGAGTTATGGATCCCGCCGCGCATCCCGGTCACTTCCGAGCCCGGAATGTTCATAATCCGCTCCTGGGCGTGGTACATCATGGTCATACCCGGCGGAACGCGCTGGCTGACCACCGCACGAGCGGTAAGAGCGCCATTAGCGTTGAAGGCTTCAATCCAGTCGTTATCTTCAATACCCAATTCACGGGCATCGGCTTCGCTGATCCAGACAATCGGCCCGCCGCGCGACAAGGTCAGCATCAGCAGGTTTTCGCTGTAGGTGGAGTGAATTCCCCATTTCTGGTGCGGCGTCAGGAAGTTAAGCGCTTTTTCCGGGAAACCGTTGGGCGGAATTTCTCGCATTTCGCTGACGCTGCGGGTATCAATCGGCGGACGATATGCCACCAGGCTTTCGCCAAAAGCGCGCATCCACGCATGATCCTGATAGAGTTGTTGCCGCCCCGACAACGTGCGCCACGGGATCAGTTCATGTACGTTGGTATACCCGGCGTTATAAGAGACATGCTCGCTTTCCAGCCCTGACCAGGTCGGGCTGGAGATAATTTTGCGCGGTTGCGCCTGGATATCACGAAAGCGAATTTTCTCATCTTCTTTATTGATGGCCAGATGGGTGTGCTCGCGCCCGGTCATCTCGCCCAACGCCTGCCAGGCTTTCACCGCCACCTGGCCGTTGGTTTCCGGCGCTAAGGCAAGAATCACTTCCGAAGCATCCAGCGCGGTGTCGATGCGCGGACGTCCTTTCGCCGGACCATCGTGTTTGGTGTAATTGAGCTTACCGAGGAAATCGACTTCATCTTGCGTATTCCAGGCAATCCCCTTACCGCCGTTGCCTAATTTATCCAGCAGGGGACCCAGCGAGGTAAAACGTTCATAGGTGGCCGGATAATCGCGTTCAACCACGACGATATTGGGGGCGGTTTTGCCCGGAATAAGTTCGCACTCGTCTTTACGCCAGTCGAGAATATCAAATGGCTGCGCCAGTTCCGCCGGGGAATCATGCTGGAGCGGGTGTAACACCACATCGGTTTCCTGTCCGAGATGTCCGACACACATCTCAGAAAAGACGCTGGCGATACCTTTGTAGATCTCCCAGTCGCTTTTGGATTCCCAGGCAGGATCGACCGCGGCGGAAAGGGGGTGGATAAACGGATGCATATCCGAGGTATTCATATCGTCTTTTTCATACCAGGTGGCAGTCGGCAAAACGATATCGGAAAACAGACAGGTACTGGACATACGGAAATCAAGCGTGACCAACAGATCGAGCTTGCCCTCAATCGCGGCGGACTGCCATTCCACCTCTTCAGGCTTAATTCCTTCGCTGGAGCCCAGCGCTTCGCCCTGGATACCGCTGTCGGTGCCCAGCAGATATTTGAGCATGTACTCATGACCTTTCCCGGAGGAGCCGAGCAGGTTAGAGCGCCAGACAAATAAATTTCGCGGGTGATTATGACCACTGTCAGGCTGTTCGCAGGCAAAACGGATAGCGCCTGATTTCAACGCTTGCACGGTATAATCCGCCGCAGACAGCCCGGCTTTATCGGCGCTCGCTTTCACACTGAGCGGGTTAAGATTAAGCTGCGGCGCCGAGGGTAGCCAGCCCATACGTTCCGCGCGCACGTTGAAATCGATCAGGTGTCCGGAAAATTTAGCCGGATCGGCCAGCGGCGACAGCAACTCTTGCGCAGTCAGTTTTTCATAGCGCCACTGGCTGGCATGGTTGTAGAAAAACGAGGTACTGTTCATCTGACGCGGCGGGCGATTCCAGTCCAGCGCGAAGGCCAGCGGCAGCCAGCCGGTTTGTGGCCGCAGCTTCTCCTGGCCGACATAGTGCGCCCAGCCGCCGCCGGTTTGTCCAACACAGCCGCAGAACACCAGCATGTTAATCATCCCACGGTAATTCATATCCATGTGATACCAGTGATTCACTCCCGCGCCGAGGATGATCATCGAACGACCGTGAGTTTTATGGGCGGTCTCGGCAAATTCACGCGCAATAGTTTCGATATGTCGACGCGGCACGCCGGTAATCTGTTCGCCCCAGGCCGGCGTGTAGGCTTTTACGTCGTTATAATTATTGGCGCTATGGCCGTCATCCAGACCACGATCCAGCCCATAATTCGCCAGCACCAGATCGTAAACGCTGACGACCATCCGCTCGCTACCGTCCGCCAGAGCCAGGCGTTTCACCGGTAACTGACGTACCAGCACCGGTTCCTGCCGCACGCTGCGAAAATGTGGGTTTTCGTTGCCGCCAAAATAGGGGAAAGCGACACCCGCCACGTCATCATGCTGACCAAGTAAAGAGAGCGACAGTTCAGTTTCGACGCCCGCCGCCACCGGTTCCAGGTTCCATTTTCCCTTTTCGCCCCAGCGAAAACCGATAGAACCGTTGGGCGCGACCAGTTCGCCCGTACTGTTGAGCGCGACGGTTTTCCATTCCGGATTATTGGCTTCTCCCAGTCCATCCACCAGATCCGACGCGCGCATCATACGCCCCGGTACATAACTGCCGTCTGCGCGCTCATCCAACAGGACCAGCATTGGCATATCGGTATAACGGCGGCAATAGTTAAGAAAATAGTCGCTGGGATTATCGAGATGAAACTCTTTTAAAATGACGTGACCCATGGCCATCGCCAGCGCGCTGTCGGTACCTTGCTTTGGCGCCAGCCACTGATCGCACAGTTTAGCGACTTCGGAATAGTCCGGGGTGATGGCGATTGTCTTGGTGCCTTTGTAGCGCACTTCGGTAAAGAAGTGGGCGTCCGGGGTACGCGTCTGCGGCACGTTAGAGCCCCAGGCAATAATGTAGGCTGAGTTATACCAGTCGGCGGACTCCGGCACGTCAGTCTGCTCGCCCCAGGTCATTGGCGACGCGGGCGGAAGATCGCAATACCAGTCATAGAAGCTCAGGCAAGTACCGCCAAGCAATGACAGATAACGTGTTCCGGCGGCGTAAGAAACCATCGACATCGCCGGAATAGGTGAAAACCCCGCCACACGATCCGGACCATAGGTTTTGATTGTCCAGACGTTAGCGGCGGCAATGAGCTGATTCAGCTCTTTCCAGTTCGAACGAATAAAGCCGCCATGTCCGCGCACCTGTTTGTAACTTTGGCATTTTTGCGGGTCGTTCATTATAGATTCCCATGCCAGTACCGGATCGCTGTGCCGGGAAAGAGCCTCGCGCCACAGTTCTATCAGCCGCTTACGCACCAGAGGGTATTTCAGACGATTGGCGCTATAGAGATACCAGGAGTAGCTGGCGCCGCGCGGGCAGCCGCGCGGTTCATGGTTCGGTAAATCGGGACGCGTGCGCGGGTAGTCGGTTTGCTGGGTTTCCCACGTCACCAGACCGTTTTTGACATAAATTTTCCAGCTACAGGAGCCCGTGCAGTTGACGCCGTGGGTTGAGCGCACGATCTTATCAAACTGCCAGCGCTGGCGATAACTGTCTTCCCAGTCGCGGTTGGTATGCATCACCTGACCATGGCCGTCGGCAAAGGTATCGCCTTTTTGTTTAAAGTAACGAAAGCGATCCAACAGTTTACTCATGACATTTCTCCTGCTTCGATAAATTTTCCGCCATCCTGTCGATTTGGCGTTAAACCATTGCCGGATGGCCGTCCTACAGGTGTGTATGTTGTTATTGTTGTTTAGGCTTACGACGCCCGTAGACCAGCCAGGTCAGCAGGACGCAAGCGATGTAAAACAGCAAAAAGATTTTCATGGCGCCCACCGGCGAGCCGGTCAAGGCCAAAGAGGTGCCAAACGCTTTTGGAATAAAGAAGCCGCCCACAGCGCCAATAGCGGAGATAAAACCGAGCGCGGCGGCGGTATCCGTCACCGCTTCGCGCTGCGCCTGCTCATCGCTCCCGCCGCGCAGTTTGACGTTGTAGAGCGTGATCTGCCGGAAGATCACCGCAATCATCTGGAAGGTAGAACCGCTGCCGAGACCCGCTGTCAAAAACAGGCCCATAAAAACAAGATAGAACGCGCTAAAGCTGCCTGCGCCGGAGCCTGGCAGCGTGAGGAATAGCAGGGCGGTAAACAGCGCCATAAAGATAAAATTAATGAGCGTTACGCGAACGCCGCCGAATTTATCGGAGATCACGCCGCCTGCCGATCGCGCCAGCGCGCCGATAAAAGGGCCAAAGAACGCCAGTTGCAGAATGTTTACGTCGGGAAATTGCGTTTTGGCGAGCATGGCGAAACCTGCGGAAAAGCCGATGAATGACCCGAATGTCGCCAGGTACAGCAGGCTAAGCAGCCACAGGTGCAGTCGTTTTAGCACCGGCAATTGCGAGGCGACAGACGCTTTTGAACTGCCGATATCGTTCATACCAAACCAGGCGGCAAGCGTCGCGACAGCCAGTAACGGCACCCAGATCCAGGCGGCGTTAGTGAGGGCGAGCAGGGAGCCATCAGGTTGCGGCACGCCCCGGACGCCTAAAAAAGTAAATATCGGCAGAAAAATAACCAGCGGCGCAATCAACTGCATCACACTGACGCCAAGATTTCCCAGTCCGCCGTTAATACCCAACGCGCTACCTTGTCTGGCCTTTGGAAAGAAAAAACTGATGTTGCCCATACTGGACGCGAAGTTTGCCCCCGCAAAACCGCACAACAGAGCGATGAGCATAAATACCCCGAAAGGGGTGGCGGGATTTTGCACGGCGAATCCCAGCCAGGCGCAGGGAATAATCAATATTACGGTACTTAATACGGTCCATTTACGGCCACCAAACAGTGGTACCATAAAGGAGTAGGGAACGCGTAATATTGCGCCGGAAAGAGAAGGTAATGCGGTTAATAAAAAGAGTTGGTCGGTGGTAAAATTAAATCCAATTTTATTGAGGTTGACGGCAACAGCGCTAAACAACATCCAGACGCAAAATGCCAGAAGCAAACAACTTACTGAAATCCATAAGTTTCTTCTGGCGATGCCTTTCCCTTTATTCTCCCAGAAGGCTGGATTTTCGGGTCGCCAGTCACTCAAGAGATAACGGTTATAATTCTCGTTTTGTCGTGTCATTTTACCCCTCACATGCGCATATCATTTGAAAAAAACACAAAAAAGAGACAGAGCGTTACGCGCTCTTTTGAGAACTTATTGAAGTTTTTTTAGAATATTGAGTGAAAGAATAGATAAAAAACCAGGCCAGCGCGGCGCGAAGAGGAGATATGATGTTTCTTAATTGTTACTATTTGTAAATTAAAAGTGATTTTTATTAAATTATTTGTAACTTTACGCAAAGAGTTCAAGCGTAATCATACGATCCAGATGGTATTTAAACGCGGGATCGGCCATTTCCGGAATACCCAGCACATACATACCGTCCAGCCCGCACACCAGTGCGATAAGCCGCCAGGCGATATCCGTGGCGTTAGCAGTAAACGTAAATTCTCCTGCCTGTTTGCCCTGCTCAATAATTGTGACCGTTTCCTCATGCCACATCTGCATCGTAAGGAGATAAGCATCTCTGATGTGCGGATCCCGGTCGGCCAGAATTTGCGCCTCTCGCCACAATTTTATGTAAGGCTCAAAGCCGCCGTCTTCGCTACCCAACATAGCGTGAAGCCGTGCACGCCAGGTGGCGGGCGGCGGAACTTGCCCGGCATCAAGCAGGGTACGGATCAAATGGACAAAGGCCAGCGCTTTGAGCTCGCCCGCCGAGCTGAAGTGGTGATGCACCTGGCCGGCGGCGACATCGGCTTCTGATGCGATTCGTCGCACCGTCATGGCGGTAAACCCCTCTGCCAGCGCCACGCGCATCGCCGCTTGCAGGATCACTTCGCGGCGTTCATCCCGGTTAAGGTAACTCATATTTTCCCCACATTAGCCAATGCGCGCAGTGTAACAAAAAGCTGGACATTCGTTCAACTTACCGTAGGATCCTGAAACTGGACAAGCGTCCAAATTTGAGTTTTTGAAGGGAGAGTTATGTTTCGTCAGTGGTTAACGTTAGTCATTATTGTGCTGGTCTATATTCCTGTCGCCATTGATGCCACGGTCTTGCATGTCGCCGCTCCGACACTGAGTATGACACTGGGGGCCAGCGGCAACGAGCTGCTGTGGATCATTGATATTTATTCTTTGGTCATGGCTGGCATGGTGTTGCCGATGGGCGCGCTTGGCGATCGTATCGGTTTTAAACGCCTGCTGATGCTGGGCGGGACGCTCTTTGGCCTGGCGTCACTGGCGGCGGCGTTTTCGCATACCGCCAGTTGGCTTATCGCCACCAGGGTATTACTGGCTATTGGCGCGGCGATGATTGTACCGGCGACGCTGGCCGGGATACGCGCCACCTTTTGTGAAGAGAAGCATCGCAACATGGCGCTGGGCGTCTGGGCAGCGGTAGGTTCGGGCGGAGCGGCGTTTGGGCCGCTCATCGGCGGCATATTATTAGAGCATTTTTACTGGGGATCGGTTTTCCTGATCAACGTGCCGATTGTGCTGGTCGTCATGGGCTTAACCGCCCGCTATGTTCCTCGCCAGGCGGGCCGTCGCGATCAACCGCTCAATCTTGGCCATGCGGTGATGCTGATTGTTGCTATTTTGCTGTTAGTCTATAGCGCTAAAACCGCGCTGAAAGGGCATCTGTCGCTGTGGGTCATCTCGTTTACCCTGCTTACCGGCGCGCTGCTCCTGGGACTCTTTATCCGCACACAGCTTGCGACATCGCGTCCGATGATTGATATGCGACTATTTACCCATCGCATTATCCTGAGCGGCGTCGTGATGGCGATGACCGCGATGATCACTCTGGTGGGTTTTGAGCTGCTGATGGCGCAAGAGCTGCAGTTTGTTCACGGGCTATCGCCTTATGAGGCCGGGGTATTTATGCTGCCGGTGATGGTCGCCAGTGGATTCAGCGGGCCGATTGCGGGCGCGCTGGTCTCGCGTCTGGGACTACGGCTGGTCGCGACGGGCGGCATGGCGTTAAGCGCGCTGAGTTTTTATGGCCTGGCGATGACGGATTTCAGCACCCAACAATGGCAGGCCTGGGGGCTGATGGCGCTGCTGGGATTTAGCGCCGCCAGCGCATTGCTGGCTTCCACGTCGGCAATTATGGCCGCTGCGCCGGCAGAAAAAGCGGCGGCGGCCGGCGCGATCGAAACGATGGCTTATGAACTGGGCGCGGGACTGGGCATCGCCATTTTCGGTCTGTTGTTAAGCCGTAGCTTCTCCGCGTCTATCCGTCTGCCTGCCGGGCTTGAGGCGCAAGAGATTGCCAGAGCGTCATCTTCAATGGGGGAAGCCGTGCAGTTGGCGAATAGCCTGCCGCCCACGCTGGGGCAGGCAATACTGGACGCCGCCAGACACGCCTTTATCTGGTCGCATAGCGTGGCGTTAAGCAGTGCCGGGAGTATGCTTCTTTTGCTGGCGGTAGGGATGTGGTTCAGCCTGGCAAAAGCCCAACGCCGATAACATAACGCCTGATGAGATAAGCGCTTAATGCGCTAGCTGGCAGGGGGAGTCCATTTCCTCAACCTCTTTACCGCTGAGGCGTGCGTATTGCCCCGTCAGTCGCCAGAAAGCAGGCTGGGTTTCGGTATAAATTTCCGCAGCCAGAATCAGCCGACGGCGATCAACTTCGTTCAGTTCCAGTAAGGTCCAGGGAATAAAATAGCGATCGGTATCGGTAAGCCGAAACCACAGCGGACACCCGCAGCCGGAACAGAAGTAGCGTTCGCCGCGTGAAGAGGATGAAAAGTATGGCGGTTCCGGGGAAAGGGGGTCTAGCTGTGGTTGCCCGCAGGCTTCCAGATACATGGCTATTCCACCCGACCATTTTTGACACAGCGTACAATGGCAGGCATAGACATCCAGCATTTCGACGTCAACGGTAAAATGGCTCTGTCCGCAAAGACAACGACCAGTGAACGTCTGCACGGCATACTCCTTATGACCGAGTCTACATCAAGAGAAAAAGCCAGCCCTGAAAGGACTGGCTTTGTATTCAGACTACAACAAAATTAGAACTGGTAGTTCAGACCAACAGCAACGATGTTGTCGGTAGACACTTTAGCCGCTTTGGTGAAGTCGCTGTCGTCCAGCAGGTTGATTTTGTAATCAACGAAGGTGGACATGTTTTTGTTGAAGTAGTAGGTTGCGCCAACATCGATGTACTCAACCAGATCCTGGTCGCCGTAAGTACCCAGGTTTTTACCTTTGGATTTCAGGTAAGCGATGGACGGACGCAGACCGAAGTCGAACTGATACTGAGCAACCGCTTCGAAGTTCTGGGTTTTATTCGCGATAAACGCATCACCCGCTGCATCTTCACCGAAGGTGGTCATGTTCAGCGTTTCGGAGTAGGTGGTCGCCAGGTAGATGTTGTTCGCATCATATTTCAGACCAGCAGCCCAGACTTCAGCGTTTTTACCCGCAGCATTCAGGTTGCTCGCTGCTTTCACCTGGTTGTTAGTACGGTCAGACTTCGCATAGGCCGCACCTACGCCAAAACCTTCGTACTCATACGTTGCGGACAGACCGAAACCGTCGCCGTTAGACTCGTACGCGCCGTCACGGTCGTTTTTGCCCTGGTACTGCGCGGCAAAGTTCAGACCTTCAACCAGGCCAAAGAAGTCAGTGTTACGGTAGGTGGCAACACCAGTAGTACGGCCAGTCATGAAGACGTCAGTCTGAGTCCAGGTATCGCCACCGAACTCTGGCAGAACGTCGGTCCATGCGCCGATGTCGTAAGCAACGCCGTAGTTACGACCGTAGTCGAAAGAACCGTAGTCAGCGAATTTCAGACCAGCAAACGCCAGACGGGTTTTGTCTTTGTCAGCGCCCTGGCTTTCAGTACGGTTGCCTTTGAATTCATATTCCCACTGGCCAAAACCGGTTAACTGATCGTTGATCTGCGTTTCGCCTTTAAAGCCCAGACGCGCGTAAGTTTTGTCACCATCACTTCCGTTATCATCAGAGAAATAATGCTGAGCGTGAACTTTACCGTACAGATCCAGTTTATTGCCGTCTTTGTTATATACCTCGGCTGCATTTACAACGCCTGCTGCCAACAGGGAAGTCACTGCCACTGCCACTAACTTAAGTTTCATTTTAATAATCCTTATAATTTTCTTAGCGTGTTTCCTCAACCATTGTTAAACGAGGCGTTTGTCAATGGCAGACTATTTTTAAATGACGGAGTGGCATAAGTTCAATAATAAGTTTCATAAGATTACAAATTATTTTAATTTGTGTGATCGAGATCTCCTTAATACATTTGAGAGTATTAATTCAAATAGGGACTGTCTAATAAGATATATTTTCGGAGGGGACTATTGGGCTGTTTATGGTTTTATTTTTGGTAGTAACGACTGATTATTATATGCACTAATACAGTTGCGAGACAACGTTAATTATATATTTATTAATATAATTATATCATAATATTAACATATTTAACGATTTTATAAAATCCATTTTTACCAGCGCATCCTGATATGGCGCAGGGGGTGCTCGTGAAAATGGAAAATCGTCAAATACACACAGGCGATAGATAAAAGCGTAGTTGTGTTGTGAAGGGTGTCAAGGTGCAGCGGGCGGATTTTATATCAACATCGGCCCGCCCGTCGCTATTAGCGCCGCCGCGTTGCCAGCCAACAAAGTAGCGAACCTACGCAGACCATGACTGCGCCTTGCCAGAAGGAGAATGACAGTGGTGAGCTGAGTAACAGCGCAGCCAGAGCAGAGGACATGACGGGGGTAAAATAAGACCCTACGGCCATGATAGTCACATTGCCATGAAGTATGCCCACATTCCATGCGGCGTAGGCAAACCCTAACGTTAATGCCGCGGTAAAAAGTTTAGCAATCACCGGTAGGCTAAATATCATGGCAGGTTGCGGCGTAAGAAAATAGTGGAACCACAGCGCCACGGCGGTGAGTAACACAAAGACGGTGATACCGTTAAAACCACGCGCATATTTATTGGTGACCGTGCAGTACGTCGCCCATATAAACGCCCCAAGAAATGCCAGTAAATAACTTAGCGGACTGGTGGCGACATTGCTGATAATTTCTCTCGGATTAAGACCATTCTCGCCCCCCAGAACCCAGCAAACGCCAGTAAGTGCAATAAGCAATCCAGGAACAATAAGCCAGTTAGTTTTTTGCCCGTTAAAAAGAATGGCAAACAAAATGGTCAGGCTGGGCCATAAATAGTTAACCATGCCGACTTCGATAGCCTGATGGCGAGTGGCGGCATAACCGAGAGAAAGCGCCAGGCATATTTCATAACTGACAAACAGTACGCTGCCTGCGATGAGGTATCGCCCCGGGAAACGACGGATATCAGGTAATCCGACGGTAAAAATCAGCAGCAGGCCGCTTAATGAATAGATCATGGCTGCGCCGCCTACCGGTCCGAGACCTTCGCTGACGCCGCGAATTAACCCAACCATCGTGCTCCACAGAACGATGGCAACAAGCCCTATTAGCGTTGCTTTTTGTGATGTCATGCTTTGTGACTGTCCTGAATACCGCGCAAAATAAACTGCCACTTATAGCACTTTTTCCGGGGGCGATGCCATGCAGTGTCATTTTTTAGTACCTCCCTGGAGTTATTGCAGTTTAAAAATAGGGCTATTTAATAGCGGAACCGTTTCAATATTGATTTGACGCAAAAAAGTTATCGATTTTGCTGTTAGTTTCCTCGCGAAGTTATACACGCATCCTGGACTGAGGTTTTGCTGCAGGTCGAAGGAGGCGTGCATCCGTGGAAAAAAGAGGAAAGCAATGGACGTCAGCCGCAGACAATTTTTTAAAATCTGCGCGGGCGGTATGGCAGGAACAACGGTGGCCGCACTGGGTTTTACCCCTAAAATGGCCCTGGCTCAGGCGCGAAACTATAAGCTGTTGCGCGCAAAAGAGATCCGTAACTCCTGCACATACTGTTCCGTAGGTTGCGGGCTATTAATGTATAGCCTGGGAGATGGGGCAAAAAACGCGAAAGAAGCGATTTACCATATTGAAGGCGACCCGGATCATCCGGTAAGCCGTGGCGCGCTGTGCCCGAAAGGGGCCGGTTTGCTGGACTATGTTCACAGTGAAGATCGCCTACGCTATCCGGAATACCGCGCGCCGGGTTCCGACAAGTGGCAGCGCATTAGCTGGGATGACGCTTTCACTCGTATTGCTAAATTAATGAAAGCCGATCGTGACGCCAACTTTATTGAAAAGAATGAGCAGGGCGTCACGGTTAACCGCTGGCTCTCTACCGGGATGCTGTGCGCCTCGGCGGCCAGCAATGAAACGGGTATGCTGACGCAGAAGTTTGCGCGTTCTCTCGGTATGCTGGCGGTAGATAACCAGGCGCGCGTCTGACACGGACCAACGGTAGCAAGTCTTGCTCCAACATTTGGTCGCGGTGCGATGACCAACCACTGGGTGGATATTAAAAACGCCAACGTCGTGATGGTGATGGGCGGCAATGCCGCAGAAGCGCATCCGGTGGGTTTCCGCTGGGCGATGGAAGCGAAAAACAACAACGATGCGACGTTGATCGTCGTTGATCCACGCTTTACGCGTACGGCGTCGGTGGCGGATATCTATGCGCCAATACGTTCCGGTACAGACATTACCTTTCTGTCCGGCGTGTTGCTGTACCTGATCGAAAATAACAAAATCAACGCTGAATACGTTAAGCATTACACCAACGCCAGCCTGCTGGTGCGGGATGATTTTGCCTTTGATGACGGTCTTTTCAGCGGCTATGACGCCCAAAAGCGTCAGTACGATAAATCCTCCTGGAACTACCAGTTCGATGAAAACGGCTATGCCAAACGTGATGAAACGTTGACGCACCCACGCTGTGTGTGGAATCTGCTGAAGCAGCACGTTTCGCGCTATACGCCGGACGTCGTGGAAAACATCTGCGGTACGCCGAAAGCGGACTTCCTGAAGGTGTGTGAGGTGTTGGCCTCTACCAGCGTTCCGGATCGCACTACGACCTTCCTGTATGCGCTGGGCTGGACGCAACATACCGTCGGGGCGCAGAACATCCGTACCATGGCGATGATCCAGTTGCTGCTCGGCAATATGGGGATGGCTGGCGGCGGTGTGAACGCTTTGCGCGGCCACTCTAATATTCAAGGCTTAACGGATTTAGGACTGCTCTCCACCAGCCTGCCGGGTTATCTGACGCTGCCATCGGAAAAACAGGCCGATCTGCAAACTTATCTGGCCGCGAATACCCCCAAAGCGACGCTGGCCGATCAGGTCAACTACTGGGGTAATTATCCTAAGTTCTTCGTCAGCCTGATGAAATCTTTCTATGGCGATGCGGCGCAGAAAGAGAATGACTGGGGCTTTGCCTGGCTGCCTAAGTGGGATCAGTCCTATGACGTGATCAAATATTTCAACATGATGGATAGCGGGAAAGTCACCGGCTATTTCTGTCAGGGCTTTAACCCGGTGGCGTCCTTCCCGGACAAAAACAAAGTGGTGCAAAGCTTAAGCAAACTGAAGTATCTGGTCGTTATCGATCCGCTGGTGACTGAAACGTCGACGTTCTGGCAGAACCACGGCGAATCTAATGATGTCGATCCGACAACGATTCAGACCGAAGTCTTCCGTCTGCCGTCTACCTGTTTTGCGGAAGAGGATGGCTCTATCGCTAACTCCGGTCGCTGGTTACAGTGGCACTGGAAAGGTCAGGACGCGCCGGGCGAAGCGCGTAACGACGGCGAGATTCTGGCCGGTATTTACCATCGTCTGCGTGAAATGTATCGCGCAGAAGGCGGTAAAGGCGCCGAACCACTATTGAAGATGAGCTGGAACTACAAGCAGCCGGATGAACCGCATTCGGAAGAAGTGGCGAAAGAGAACAACGGCTATGCGCTGGAAGATCTCTATGACGCCAACGGTACACTGCTTGCCAGGAAAGGCCAGTTGTTGAGCAGTTTTGCATTACTGCGCGATGACGGTACGACATCCTCCTCCTGCTGGATTTATACCGGTAGCTGGACGGAGCAGGGCAACCAGATGTCCAGACGTGATAACGCCGACCCGTCAGGGCTTGGCAATACACTGGGTTGGGCGTGGGCGTGGCCGCTAAACCGTCGCGTATTGTATAACCGCGCTTCGGCGGACCCGCAGGGTAAACCGTGGGATCCAAAACGGATGCTGATCCAGTGGAACGGCGCGAAGTGGACAGGGAACGATATTCCGGACTTTAACAACGCGGCGCCGGGGAGCGGGACCAATCCGTTTATCATGCAGCCGGAAGGGCTGGGACGTCTGTTTGCTATTGATAAAATGGCAGAAGGACCGTTCCCTGAGCACTACGAGCCGATGGAAACGCCGCTGGGCACTAACCCGCTGCACCCGAATGTGGTCTCGAACCCGGCGGCGCGTCTGTATGAAGAAGATGCGCTGCGCATGGGTAAGAAGGAGCAGTTTCCGTACGTGGGCACGACTTACCGCCTCACAGAGCATTTCCATACCTGGACCAAACATGCGCTACTTAACGCTATCGCTCAGCCGGAACAGTTTGTGGAGATCAGTGAGACGCTGGCGGCAGCGAAAGGTATTGCTAACGGCGACTATGTGAAGGTGAGCAGTAAACGCGGGTTTATTCGCGCGGTCGCGGTGGTAACTCGTCGTCTTCGCACCCTGCATGTCAACGGTCAGCAGGTTGAAACGGTGGGGATCCCGATTCACTGGGGCTTTGAGGGTGTCGCGCGCAAAGGCTATATCGCCAATACTCTGACGCCAAATGTCGGTGATGCCAACTCGCAAACGCCGGAATACAAAGCGTTTTTAGTTAACATCGAGAAGGCGTAAGGGAGGCGAACATATGTCTATGGAAACGCAGGACATTATTAAACGGTCCGCAACAAACGCCATCACGCCGCCTCCGCAGGCGCGTGATTACAAAGCCGAAGTCGCGAAACTGATCGACGTCTCCTCCTGTGTCGGCTGTAAAGCCTGCCAGGTAGCCTGTTCTGAATGGAACGATATTCGCGATAACGTTGGTCATTGTGTCGGGGTGTACGATAACCCTGCCGATCTCAGCGCCAAGTCCTGGACGGTGATGCGCTTTACCGAAACCGAGCAGAACGGCAAGCTGGAGTGGCTGATTCGTAAAGATGGTTGTATGCACTGTGAAGATCCAGGCTGTCTTAAAGCCTGTCCATCTGCCGGGGCTATCATCCAGTACGCTAACGGGATTGTTGATTTTCAATCTGAACACTGTATCGGCTGTGGTTACTGTATCGCCGGGTGTCCATTTAATATTCCGCGCCTCAACAAAGAGGACAACCGCGTTTATAAATGTACGCTTTGCGTCGATCGCGTCAGCGTGGGCCAGGAACCGGCCTGCGTCAAAACTTGTCCGACCGGGGCTATTCATTTCGGCACCAAAAAAGAGATGCTGGAACTGGGTGAGCAACGCGTGGAGAAGTTAAAAGCGCGCGGCTTTGAACATGCCGGTATCTACAACCCGCAGGGCGTTGGCGGTACGCACGTCATGTATGTGCTGCACCATGCCAATCAGCCGGAGTTGTACCACGGCTTGCCGAAAGATCCGCAGATCGATACCTCAATCAATCTGTGGAAAGGGGCGCTAAAACCGCTGGCCGCAGCGGGCTTTATCGCCACTTTCGCCGGTCTGATTTACCACTACATCGGTATTGGCCCGAATAAAGAAACGGACGACGATGAGGAGGATCATCATGAGTAAGTCGAAAATGATTGTGCGCACGAAATTTGTCGACCGCGCCTGTCACTGGACGGTGGTGATCTGCTTCTTCCTGGTAGCGCTGTCGGGGATTTCGTTTTTCTTCCCGACGCTACAATGGTTGACGCAAACTTTCGGCACGCCGCAGATGGGACGTATTTTGCACCCGTTCTTCGGTATTGCCATCTTCATCGCGCTGATGTTTATGTTCGTGCGTTTCGTCCACCACAACATCCCGGATAAAAAAGACATTCCGTGGCTGAAAAATATTGTCGAAGTATTGAAAGGCAATGAGCATAAGGTGGCAGATGTCGGCAAATACAATGCCGGACAGAAGATGATGTTCTGGTCCATTATGAGCATGATTTTTGTGCTGCTGGTGACTGGCGTGATTATCTGGCGTCCGTATTTCGCGCAGTATTTCCCCATGCAGGTGGTGCGTTATAGCCTGTTAATTCATGCGGCGGCGGGCATTATTTTAATGCACGCGATCCTCATCCATATGTATATGGCGTTTTGGGTGAAAGGCTCGATTAAAGGCATGATCGAAGGGAAGGTCAGCCGTCGCTGGGCGAAGAAACATCATCCACGCTGGTATCGTGAAATCGAGAAGGCGGAAGCAAAAAAAGAGAGCGAAAAAGGTATTCAGTAATTCTTTCGCGATCTGATAAACAAGGCGCTATCCTCGTAGCGCCTTGTTTTCATCTGCTGTCTGTATACTCAGACGACCACAGCAAATCGTTTAACGACGGAAATCGATGACCATACGGCCACGAATTTGCCCTTGTTCCATCTCTTTAAAAATAACGTTGATATCTTCAAGCGGACGTAAAGCGACTTTTGGCACGACTTTTCCTTCCGCCGCGAACTGGAAGGCTTCGGTCAGATCCTGGCGTGTCCCCACCAACGAACCGACAACCTGAATGCCATCCAGCACCAGGCGAGGGATATCAAGGTTCATGGCTTCTGGCGGCAGCCCGACTGCCACCACGCGACCTCCGGCGCGAACGGCATCTACTGCGGAATTAAACGCCGCCTTAGCGACCGCGGTAACCACCGCTGCGTGCGCGCCACCGGTTTTTTCCTGCACAATTTTAGCCGCATCTTCCGTACGTGAATTAATGGTCAGATCTGCGCCCATTTCCTCGGCCAGTTTCAGCTGTCCATCATTGACATCAATGGCGATCACTTTCGCATTGAAAACGTTTTTCGCGTACTGCAAGGCCAGATTACCCAGACCGCCCAGACCGTAGATGGCAATCCACTGGCCAGGTTTAATATGAGAAATCTTCACCGCTTTATACGTGGTAACGCCCGCGCAGGTAATACTACTTGCCGCCGCAGAGTCCAGACCTTCCGGTACTTTCACCGCATAATCCGCGACGACAATACACTCTTCGGCCATGCCGCCATCTACCGTGTAACCGGCATTTTTCACGTTGCGGCATAAGGTTTCATTGCCCGTATTGCAATACTCACAGTGTCCGCATCCTTCATAAAACCACGCGACACTCGCGCGATCGCCGGGTTTCAGCGAGGTGACACCGGGACCGACTTCCGCCACGACGCCAATGCCTTCGTGTCCCAGAATGACGCCGGTTTTGTCACCGAAATCTCCGTTTTTCACGTGTAGATCGGTATGGCATACGCCGCAGCACTCCATTTTCAGCAAAGCTTCACCGTGGCGAAGGGGACGCAGCGTTTTCTCAGTAACATCAACCTGATGATCTTGTGTGACAACAGCAGCTTTCATAACCTTCTCCTTTTATTAATAGTGAACTGCATAGCAGGTAATAGCAGGTAAGGTGCTATTACCTCTTTAGGATTAATATTTCTGATGAGTTATGCAAGGCGGCAGAAATACAATGTAATAGTTTAGCCAGGATTATCCTGATAAATCCCCGTTCAATACATAAAGGTGGCTAATATTAGTAGCTTGACAAATAAGCAGGGAAAGGAATTCAGGTGTGTCGACAGACTCGCCAAAACTAAAGAAGAAAGTGATATCCGGCGGCATTCACCGCCGGGTACGTATTAAATGGAAGTCCGACGGTAGTCGCGGTATTCCGGTTTCCAGAAGTTATCGTCAATCGCCTGCTGCAGCGCTTCCGCAGAGGTTTTCACCGCTACGCCTTGTTGCTGCGCCATTTTGCCTACGGCAAAAGCGATAGCGCGCGACACGACCTGGATGTCTTTAAGCGCTGGCAACACTAATCCTTCGCCGTTATTGACCAGCGGAGAATGTTTCGCCAGCGTCTCACTGGCTGACATCAGCATTTCATCAGTAATGCGCGATGCGCCGGAAGCGATAACCCCCAGACCGATGCCGGGGAAAATATAGGCGTTATTACATTGTGCGATCGGATAAACCTTATCTTTCCAGATGACCGGCGAGAATGGACTGCCGGTTGCCACCAGCGCGTTGCCTTCCGTCCAGGCGATAATGTCCTGTGGCGTGGCCTCCACGCGAGAGGTGGGATTAGAGAGCGGCATGACGATCGGGCGAGGGCAATGCTTATGCATCTCGCGGATGATCTCTTCAGTAAAGAGCCCGGTCTGGCCGGAAACCCCGATCAGAATATCCGGCTTCACGTTACGCACCACATCCAGCAGCGACAGCACGTCATTTTCGGTATCCCAGTTCTGGAGATTGTCGCATTTCTGCACCAGTTTTGCCTGGAACGGCAATAAATTAGGCATCCGGTCCGTCAACAGGCCGAAGCGATCGACCATAAAAACGTTCTGTCGAGCGGCGTCTTCGCTTAAACCTTCACGCTGAGTCTGCGCGATGATTTGTTCAGCAATCCCACATCCGGCGGAACCCGCGCCGAGAAAAACGATTTTCTGCTCGCTAAGCTGACTGCCGGCAGCGCGGCTGGCGGCGATCAACGTACCAACGGTCACGGCTGCGGTGCCCTGAATATCATCGTTAAAGGAGCAAATCTCATCACGATAGCGCGTCAACAGCGGCATTGCGTTTTTCTGCGCGAAATCTTCAAACTGTAGCAGGATATCTGGCCAGCGCTGCTTAACGGCCTGAATAAACTCATCGACAAACGCATAATACTCATCGTCGGTAATGCGCGGATGACGCCAGCCCATGTAAAGCGGATCGTTGAGTAACTGTTGATTGTTGGTGCCGACATCCAGCACAACGGGAAGGGTATAGGCCGGACTAATGCCGCCGCAGGCGGTGTATAATGACAGCTTACCGATAGGGATCCCCATCCCGCCGATGCCCTGATCGCCAAGCCCCAGAATCCGCTCGCCATCCGTCACCACAATAACTTTAATGTTGTGGTTAGGCACATTCTGCAAAATGTCGTCCATATTGTGACGGTTCGGATAAGAGATAAATACGCCGCGCGCCCGGCGATAAATCTCAGAGAAGCGCTCACAGGCCGCGCCCACGGTCGGGGTATAGATAACCGGCATCATCTCTTCAAGATGGTTTTGCACCAGTCGATAAAAGAGCGTTTCGTTGGTATCCTGGATGTTACGCAGGTAAATATGCTTATCGATTTCTGTTTTAAACCCCTGATACTGGAGCCAGGCGCGTTCGGCCTGTTCTTCAATCGACTCGACGACCTCTGGCAGGAGCCCTGACAAATTGAAGTTGCGGCGCTCTTCTACGCTAAAAGCGCTGCCTTTGTTTAACAGGGGGAATTCCAGCAATACAGGGCCAGCGTAAGGGATATAAAGGGAACGTGCTTTCTTGGTTGTAGTTTCCATGTTACTCACTCTTTTTCGAATAACTGTCCCTGGCATCGTCGTTTATCATCATATATTGCCTTCCACCAGGGAACCGACCCTGAGTATAAAGCATTGTGAGACGTTAAGGTCATTCCTATAAACAAAAACACCATTGCATCTGCAATGGTGTTTAACGTCATTTCAGGACTGTACGATTACTTTTGGCTATCGGCGCGGCGCTTTCTGCCGGTTGGGTTATTCACCACGCTGCTGGTGTCGCCTTCAGTAACAACCTTACGCTGGTTGGAAATTCTGTAATCCAGTCCAAGTATATGACGAGCCTGACGGTTCGATTTCATGTTAACTCCTCAATCCTGTTGCTAGTTTTAAGGACAAATTCGCTTACGCGAAAGAAACGTAACCCCTAAGGTTGCCGATACAGCATAGCAGGTTTTACAGAGTCGGGTGCTGCCCGCTTACCACATAGTTGATGGTCTGCTGGTAGATGTCACTGAGGATGTCATTGTCGGAAGCCTCAACCCATTTGGTCAGCTCCATTAAAATATCATCTTCGGTGACAACGCCTAACTCCGCGCGTAATCCTTGCTCAATCGCGTTGACCAGGGCCGGTTGTGCTGCTGAGGTATTTGCTGAGTGATAAGTAAACATATAATGCCTCCGTGAACATGTATTTATTTAGTACGGCTCGCAGAAAATTAATTCGTATTCAGCATGGCAAATAATTTTGCGGCTGTGGTTAAGATTAGTCCTGGAGTTATTTTAACGCAAGGCGGAGCTCTAATTGCTTACCCCAGAAGAAAATATATTACGTTTGCCAATTACATATCCTCATACTAGTAGTGGTCAATTAATATACATTCAAAAGGCTACTTATTGCGATTTTTATCCTTTATTACAACGAGATAAGACAAATCTTAATTTGAATGAAAATATACATAATGGAATACTCCTCCGGAAGAAAAAGTAAGGATAAAAAGAAGGATATATTCTTTAAAGAAAGGGAGGCCTGTTGGTTTAATATTCATCACTGAAAAAGCATACAACTATTTTCTATATCTGAAGTGCGGGTAATCGACAACATGCTACCTCCATCGGCATGGACAACGCAGATTAGCAGCATGGTCTATACTTTATTTTTTGAGCCAACAGGAGAGCAAAAATGACAATCCATAAGAAAGGTCAGGCACACTGGGAAGGCGATATCAAACGAGGTAAAGGCACTGTATCAACAGAAAGCGGCGTGCTTAATCAACAACCGTATGGATTCAATACCCGGTTCGAAGGCGCGCAGGGAACCAACCCGGAAGAGTTAATTGGCGCCGCACATGCGGCCTGTTTCTCCATGGCGCTATCACTCATGCTGGGAGAGGCTGGATTTACGCCGACATCCATTGACACAACCGCTGACGTATCGCTTGATAAGGTGGATGCGGGCTTCGCCATTACCAAAATTGCGCTACAAAGCAAAGTTGCGGTAGCAGATATTGATGCTTCAACTTTCGATCAAATCATCCAGAAAGCAAAAGCCGGGTGCCCGGTATCGCAGGTTCTGAATGCGGAAATCACCCTCGACTACCAGCTTAACGCCTGATAACCTCGCCAGCCCGGTAACGACTCTTGTTTATCGGGCTGTTGAATATCGCTTTTTCTCCGTCTCTCATTTTCTTCACGCTATCGGGCGTTAAAAGTAAACAGAGCGAATGAAAATGTATCAGACGTCAGGAACCTCGAGAAGCGTCTTCTTACCGTGCCTTTGTTGGTATTCATTACAGGTGTTAATCATTTTCTTTGCAGCTCCTTTTAGTAAAGAAAGCATTAAATCATCATAATCAACGTAGAATCTGGTTGTTTCGGTTTCCGTTTTTATCTCCCCAATTGCTGCTATTTCAGTGGCTAATTTCAATTTTGCCGCATCGATATCTTTATTCGCTTGTTTCACTGTGGCTGATAAGCTAGTAAAGAAATTTTGCACTGCTTTTAGCCTGTCATTCAATTCTGGAATCAATTTCCCTTCAATCACGCCCGCAGCAATAGAATAGGAAATAATTAATCCAAACGGACCGGCGACTATGCCTGCTGCAGCACCGGCATAAGCTTCCTTACGAATTCTATCCACCTGTGACTGGAAATAACTACTTTTTTCCGAGAAATCATTAGTTAACTGGCTATCTAATGCCAGCAGTTTTCCTGAAGCGTTGTTGAAACTTTGTGAACTTCCCAGGAGAGATTTTTGCGCTTCATTCAGTTTATTGACGCCATCATCTAATATCCTGATGAGAATGTCTTTCTGCGCTGATGCTTTTTTCTCATTATATTCATCAAATAGTAAAATATACGCTGAGAGTAATTGCGTCACGACACCACACCATTCATAAACAGTTTGTGTCGCTTCAAAATACTTGTCCTGGCTGTCCATAAGCAAAACTTTAATATCACCAACTAAAACAGAAGCTTCCTGCGAGTACTCCTGTTTAAAACGGCTTAACTCTTTTATGGTTTCATCAAAAGTCTTCCAGGGGATGACCTGGTCGAGGTATTTGTTATAAAAATCTAATGCCCCATCTGCGGTTTCGATCGCGCTTTTAACTACCTCTACAGTTTGTTCTGCAAATATTCCAGTCATAATCATTTGCCTCTTTAAATATATAAATTGCAATTAAGCTATTGTTTTATAACTTATTCCTACCTATTACCTCCAGACAGCTTTTGTAGCTTAAGTTAGCATTCCAGAATGCTGGAAATACTGCCAACTTCCTGCTTATCTACGCTGGGTACGATTACTCTGCTGCATTTTCTCCAGAATACGACCAAAAGAAACTGTTTTGCTTCCTACTTTCACCATCCCATCTTCCGGTAAGTAGCTAAATTTAACGTACAGTATATTGTTGCTGGTTTTATCTTTTGGCTTCATAGCCAAAATGGCTTGCTGTAATGCTTTTAGGTCAGAGGGGATACCCACCGCATCGGTGATATCGGTACCGGGCACAAATTTCGATACCTGATCAACAGTTTGAGTCAATATATCCTGTAGCGGAAATAAGCCGGTAAAACGTTGTTTGGGTTTATATTTTGTCACTCCCATATAAATGTCAGGTAGACCTTTAATGTGGTTTTCAATGCTGCGAGTTTTATTTTGCAACATAAATTCGCTAATCTCTACCGGAGAGCCGATCAATACCAGCGGTTTCACTCCTGCACCTTTTTCGGAAAAGAGATAGTTGTTATTGCTGCTTTTTACTGCTTTCTGCAACTCGCCACGATCCATGATTAAGCTGTAATATTTACCCTCTTTCACAACAGGTTTGGGTTCACGCCACATATTGATATCGCCAGCTTGTGCCATACTGGATACCATCATGTAACCGAAAAACGCCAATGTTACGGATAGTTTCATTAACTTTACCTTTTTAATTAGCCAAAAAAATAGCACTCGTAAAAAGTATAAAGCCGTGGTTGCAACAAAACTTAAACGTCGCTCACTTCACCGATAAGCATTTATTTATCTTAATAATGTAAATTACCCTTCCAATAATGCCTGAATTATTACCCTTTGGATTCAACTGCTTGCAGTTATAGTGCTAAATAACAATAAATCTACTGGAAGTATACAGTTCGTGTACGAAAGGTATTTTTATGATTACGGAAACCTGAAATTGTCCGACTATCTGTAAATGCTATGAAATTGCATTGTAGATCCGATTGCGCCCGGTGTTGATGACTACCGGGGCAATAGTGTTTGGTTTAGTCCTGATAGGATTCGCCAGCGGCGTAAACGCCGCAAGCCGTTTTGGCCAGGGTTGGTGGTTGCCTCCGGAATGCTGACAGGCAATCTGTTTTACGATGTTTGTTCTGCCCACCGTTTGTGTCTGGCTGGCGCGCGATCGCGACGGCATGTCAGAGCGAAGTTCTCTTTCATCAGCTCAACGTAGTGCATACCACATCAGTGGCTATTGTCGTGGTCTACTTTTTCGCCTTAAAATCTGCTCGCCATGTTGCTTTATTCATCAAACATCAAAATCAGTCAACGTAAATATCAATAATAGCCAAATCACGGAGGGTGATCTTTATTCCTGAGAGAGGAGGGGTATTATTTTCTGCGTTCTACATTAACGGGTTAACGCGCAGATGTAGAGGTTATTTATATAATTATTGGAGTAACAACAATGAATAAATTCTCCCTTGCTACAGCAGGTATTATCGTGGCAGCGCTGGTAACCAGTGTTAGCGTGAATGCGGCAACAGATACTACTAAAACAAACGTTACGCCTAAAGGTATGAGCTGCCAGGAGTTTGTTGACCTCAATCCGCAGACGATGGCGCCAGTCGCTTTCTGGGTGCTGAATGAAGATGAAGATTTTAAAGGCGGGGACTACGTTGATTTCCAGGAAACTGAGACGACAGCAGTGCCGCTAGCCGTTGAGCTTTGTAAGAAAAACCCGCAGAGTGAATTAAGCAAAATAAAAGACGAAATCAAGAAAGAACTCTCAAAATAAGAGTAAACTGATATCAAAACCCGGCCTGTGTGTCGGGTTTTACTATTTGTGACACCGTCACAAATAACATCTTCCATTTCTTCTACCAATCACGTGGTATTGCACTATTTTCATTAGAGCCCTTTCACTATATGGAGACCTAATGAAAATTTTACCGCTGGCACTCTTTATCATTTCTTTTCTGGCCGGATGTGGCGCCAATAATACGCCGCCGCAAACGCCTATTCCTGGGGAAAAAACCTCTGCCAAATTACGTACCCTGGAAACAGGCGCGGCGGCTATTCAATCCAGACCACCTGTCGATGCCATCAGTACCTACCTTGATGGGTTCCATTTTTATAGCGGTGATAAAAACGGACAGATGGAAGCGCACCATTACGTTACCGTCCTGAACGAAGATGTCATGCAGGCGGTGATTTACGACGGCAATACGAAAAACGCGCGCCTGATGGGGGTGGAGTACATTATCAGCGAACGTTTATTTAAAACGCTTCCTCCCGAGGAGAAAAAACTGTGGCACAGCCACCAGTACGAGGTGAAATCCGGTAGCCTGGTGGCGCCTGGCTTACCGCAGGTCGCTGATAAGGCGTTGATGAGTAAGATTGTTAATACTTATGGCAAGACCTGGCACACCTGGCATACCGATCGGGATAAAACCCTGCCAATGGGTATCCCTGCGCTGATGATGGGCTTTACTGGCGACGGGCAGCTTGACCCCGCGCTGCTGGCCGATCGGGATCGCCGTCTGGGAATTGATACCCAAGCCATTAAACGCGAGCGGCAGGATCTGCCTGAGCATCCCGTTATCAAGGGGGCTAACGCCTGGGAGCAGGGAGAGGTTATCCAGCTACAGCGTGTTCAGGGCGCTGGCGAACACGGGCGAGGCGATACCGCGCACTTCGGTACATCTGAGCAATCCCGACAATAATTCCACGCTTTTACACGCAGATACGAAAAAGAATGCCTGTTAAGTGACAGTGTCACGTAAAGATTAGCCCCATAGTCTATGCTTGTTCTTCGGATGCTGTAGAGGTTATGGGTTAAACGGAGCGACAAATGAGTTCAAAAATTTTTTGCAAAAGCTGGGGGGCTGAATATATCGCCGCTGATGTTGTCCGCTTTCGTCTTTGGGCCACCGGTCAGCAAAAGGTTATGCTCAGGCTTGCGGGTAAAGACCAGGAAATGCAGGCGAGCGGTGACGGCTGGTTTACGCTGGACGTCTCCGGGGTGAGGCCAGGTACGGAGTATAACTTTGTACTCAGCGATGGCATGGTGGTCCCCGATCCGGCTTCCCGCGCCCAAAAAACTGACGTCAACGGCCCGTCATATGTGGTTGATCCAGGCAGCTACGCGTGGCGCAACACCGGGTGGAAAGGTAGCCGTTGGGAGCGGGCCGTGGTGTACGAGATGCATACAGGCACGTTCACTCCGGAAGGCACCTTCCGCGCCGCAATAGCGAAGCTGCCTTATCTCGCTGAACTCGGCGTTACCGTTATTGAAGTGATGCCCGTTGCGCAATTTGGCGGCGAGCGCGGCTGGGGCTATGACGGCGTACTGCTTTACGCGCCGCATTCTGCCTATGGGACGCCGGATGATTTCAAAGCGTTTATTGACGCCGCGCATGGGTATGGTCTTTCCGTCGTCCTGGATATTGTGCTGAACCATTTCGGCCCGGAGGGAAATTATTTACCGCTATTGGCGCCGGCGTTTTTCCACAAAGAGCGCATGACACCGTGGGGAAATGGTATCGCCTATGATGTCGACGCCGTGCGGCGCTATATCATCGAGGCGCCGTTATACTGGCTGACAGAATACCATCTCGACGGCTTACGCTTTGACGCTATCGATCAGATTGAGGACAGTAGCGCCAGGCATGTGCTGGTTGAAATCGCACAACGTATTCGGGAAGACATTACCGACAGACCCATTCATCTGACCACCGAAGATAGCCGCAATATTATTTCTCTGCATCCCCGAGATCAGGATGGCAATGCGCCGCTGTTTACCGCCGAATGGAATGACGATTTTCATAATGCCGTCCACGTTTTTGCGACCGGAGAGACCCAGGCCTACTACAACGATTTTGCTGATGCCCCGGAAAAACACCTCGCAAGGGCGCTGGCCGAAGGATTCGCTTATCAGGGAGAAATTTCACCACAAACCGGCGAACCTCGCGGCGTAAAAAGTACCGGACAACCCCCGGTCACCTTTGTGGATTTTATTCAGAACCACGATCAGGTCGGTAACCGCGCCCAGGGCGACAGACTGATAACCCTGGCGGGCGCTGAACGAACAAAAGTATTGCTCGCCACGTTGCTGCTTTCACCGCATATTCCGCTGCTTTTTATGGGCGAAGAGTATGGCGAAAGCCGTCCTTTTCTTTTTTTTACCGATTTCCATGGGGATTTAGCCCGCGCCGTTCGTGAAGGTCGCGCAAAAGAGTTTGCCGATCATGCAGGGGAAAATGTTCCGGACCCGAATGCGCCAGAGACCTTTCAACGCTCAAAACTTAACTGGAAGCAACAGCACAGTGAAGAGGGTAAAGCGTGGCTGGCGTTTACCCGCGAACTACTGCTTTTGCGCCAGAAGCATATCGTGCCGCTGTTGTCCGCTGCCCGTGAGAGCTCAGGAACGGTATTGCAAACCGCGCCCGGGTTTATTGCCGTTAGCTGGCGTTTTCCGGGAGGAACACTGTCACTGGCGCTGAATATTAGCGCCACGACGGTATTGCTGCCCGATTTACCAGGTAAGACTCTCTTCGCCTGGCCGAATGAATCCACCGGGTCGCTTTCCCAACATTCTCTTATTGTCCGCTTAGCCCAGGGAGAGTCTGCATCATGATCCCAACTGCAACGTATCGCCTTCAGTTTCGCAATGGCATGACCTTCGATCGCGCTGCGGCGCTGGTGCCTTACCTTAAAAATCTGGGTATCAGCCATCTTTATGCCTCACCCATCTTTACCGCCACCAAAGCGTCAACGCATGGTTATGATGTCACCGATGCGAATGAGATTGAGCCTTCTATTGGCGGGCGTGAAGGATTTGAAAGACTGGTGGCTGAACTTAAAGCGCAAGGTCTGGGATTGATCATCGATATTGTGCCTAATCACATGGCCAGCTCGCTGGAAAACGCCTGGTGGCGCGACGTGCTTGAATATGGCAAGGAGAGCCGTTACGCGCGCCATTTCGATATTGACTGGTCGCGCCGACTGACGCTGCCTTTTTTAGGCGACACGTTTGATGCCGTGCTGGAAAACGGAGAAATTGCGATCAAGCCCGATCCCGCTACGGGTAAACCCACGTTCGCCTATTATGATAACTATTATCCGCTTGCGCCGGCGACGTGGCAGGGGCGCGAGGCCGAAATACTGGCGCTTACCGATAAAGCCGCTATTGCTGATTTGCATGAGCGCCAGCCGTGGAAATTAATGTCCTGGCGCGATGCCGCTCGCTCGCTTTCATATCGGCGTTTCTTTGAGGTCACAGGGCTGGTAGGAATGCGGGTGGAAGATAAAACCGTCTTCGACGATACACATCGGCTGATTCTGGAGCTGGTCAGAACGGGGGCGGTTGACGGTTTACGTATCGATCATATCGACGGCCTTGCCGATCCGAAAGCCTATCTTACGCGTTTACGTCAGGAAGTGGGGCCGGCGTGCTATATCACCGTGGAAAAAATTCTCGCTAAAGGCGAGCAACTTCCTGATGACTGGCCGGTTTCTGGCACCACAGGCTATGAATTCATCGCCTCGCTGGCGGAGGTGCTGGTTGACGATGAGCAGATAGACAATCTGCGCCAGGCTTACGAGACCGTTAAAGGCGCGCCAGTGGATATGCGGGCGGAATTACGGGCAGCTAAATTGCTGATGGTCGATCGCAATTTCGAGGGGGAATTTACCCGGCTGCTCGCGCTTGCGCTGTCGATTGCCAGCGAGCTACAGATCGCACAGGAAGAGAGCGTCGTTCGGCAGGCGTTACGCGAGTTATTAATTGCCTTTCCCGTATATCGCACTTACGGCACAGCAGAAGGGCTACCGCCGACCGATATTTGTCTGTTACACCGTATTGTGGAACGGGTAAAGACGCTTGAAAATCCTCCGCAGCCAGAAGCGCTTACATTTCTGAGCCACCTTCTTACCGGCGATGTTCCCGCCTCCAGCCAGGAGGAGGCGACACAGTTTCGCGTTCGGTTCCAACAACTCACCGGTCCGCTGATGGCGAAATCGGTAGAGGATACGCTTTTCTTTCGTCAAAACATGGGACTGGCGTTAAATGAAGTCGGCGCCGAGCCCGTCACGCATCACTTCTCCATTGAGCGCTTTCACCATGAGATGAAAACTCGACAGGCGCGACAGCCTGATGCGTTATCCGGTACGTCGACCCACGATACCAAGCGAGGCGAGGATGCGCGAGCACGGTTGTATACGCTTACCGAAGCGCCGGAACAGTGGAGCGAATGCCTTGCCCGCTGGCGGCAGATGAACCAGACCCATGTCAAATTTTTGAATGATGGCACTGCGCCAAAATCGGCGGATACGTGGATGTTATATCAGGCGCTGACCGGCGTCTGGCCCCCGATGCTACAACCACAGGACGAAACAGGTTTAAACGCGCTGAAAACACGCTTTGAAGCTTTTGTGGAGAAAGCGCTACGCGAAGCGAAGCTACGTACCGATTGGGTGGACAGTAATGAGGCTTACGAAACGGCAATGCTTGATTACGCCCGTTATTTACTGGCGCCGGATAATCAGACATTTTTGCAGGATTTTTATCGTTCCTTGCAACCCTTCATCCGCGCAGGGCTGGTTAACAGCCTGACGCAGACCGTTATCAAATTAACCGCGCCGGGAGTACCTGATATCTATCAGGGGAGCGAGGCGTTGAATTTTAGCCTTGTCGATCCCGACAACCGCCGCGAGCCGGATTTCGCCACGCTGGCGCAGCAGTTAGACCAGCTAACGCCGGGAGTTTTCTCGCGCGAAGAGAGTTGGCTGAACGGGCAGGTGAATCAGTATGTCACAGCCGCATTACTGCGTCTGCGTCAGCAGAATCATGAGCTCTTCCGTTTTGGCGACTATATACCGCTGCGGGCTGTTGGTCAGCGTGCCGACAAGGTCATCGCTTACGCCAGAGTCAATCATGATGATGCGCTGATTGTTGTTGCGCCCCGACTGGTGTTCGCCGAATGTGACGGCTTATTGTCACAATCGCATAGCGGTTTCTGGGCAGGAACCGACATTATTATACCCGGACAGCTTAATCAGCATCGTTATCGCAATGTGCTTACCCAGGAGAGGTTAATGCCTGGTGAACACCTGTCGTTGGCCTCACATCAGGGCGGCGTACTGGTTTTAATGAGCGACTGAGTTTATGTGTTGATGTGCCGTGACAGGACAACGTTTACCGTGGGTGGAGAAAGAGAATGACAACAAACAGGGCTTTTGAAATCAGATCAGGATACAACCATACGCTTGGCGCAAATTATGACGGCGAAGGCGTGAATTTCGCTATTTTTTCCGCCCATGCGGAACGCGTCGAGCTTTGCCTTTACGATCCGAGCGGGGAGCATGAAATCGCTCGTCTGGAGTTACCGGAATATACCGACGAAATATGGCACGGCTATGTCCCGAAGTTGCAGCCCGGCGCGCTGTATGGGTACCGCGTTTACGGTCCTTATGACCCGGAAAATGGTCATCGTTTTAACCCCAATAAGCTGCTTATTGACCCTTATGCCCGTGAGCTGGTGGGCGATATTCAGTGGAACGATGCGCATTTCGCGTATCAATTACTTCATGACGATAAAGATTTGACCTTTGATGACCAGGATAGCGCGCCATTTACGCCTAAATGCCGGGTGATTGATCCGGCTGAGGCGAATTGGGAGGATAGACAACGGCCTTCCATACCGTGGTCGAACGCCATTATTTATGAAACGCATGTAAAAGGCTTTACCCAGCTTAATTCCGCGATCCCTGAGCCTATACGCGGTACGTTTGAGGGCATGGGGCATAAAGCCAGCGTGGATTACATTAAAAGTCTGGGGATTACCTCCGTCGAGCTTTTACCCGTTCACTGGTTCCCGGACGATCAGCATCTGCTCGATAAAGAACTGAAAAATTTCTGGGGATACAACTCGCTGGGCTTTTTTGCACCGGCGACGCGCTACTATGGTCCAAAAGGTATTCAGGGATTCCGCGATATGGTGCGCGCTTTCCATGATGCCGGCATCGAAGTGATACTGGATGTGGTCTATAACCATACGGCAGAAGGGAATGAGCTTGGTCCCACGCTGTCATTTAAAGGTATCGATAACTTCTCTTACTATCGCACCATGCCCGATCAGCATCGCTATTACATTAACGATACAGGGACAGGTAATACCGTCAATACCTCTCATCCACGGGTACTGCAAATGGTGATGGATTCGCTTCGCTATTGGGCGGAGTCAATGCATGTCGACGGCTTTCGTTTTGATTTGGGCACCATTCTTGGTCGTGAGCCGGAAGGCTTTGATCAGAGAGGCGGCTTTTTTGATGCGGTAACGCAAGACCCGGTACTGGCAAAACTGAAACTGATTGGCGAACCCTGGGATATCGGACCGGGTGGCTATCAGGTTGGCGGTTTTCCACCAGGGTGGGGCGAATGGAATGATAAATACCGCGATACGGTGCGCGAATACTGGAAAGGTGACAACGTCACAAATGATTTCGCTGCACGCCTGCTGGGGTCCGGCGATCTCTATGATTTGCGTGGCCGTCGCCCCTGGTCAAGCGTTAACTTTATTACTGCCCATGACGGCTTCACGCTGAACGATCTGGTGTCTTATAACGACAAGCATAATGAAGCCAATGGCGAAGATAATAATGACGGGCATAATGATAACCGCTCCTGTAACTATGGCGCAGAAGGGCCAACCGACGACGAAGGCATCAATGCGATACGCGAGCAACAGAAACGTAATTTCCTGACCACCTTGCTTTTCTCGCACGGCACGCCGATGTTATTAGCGGGCGATGAGTTTGGCCGCAGTCAGATGGGCAATAACAATGGCTACTGTCAGGACAGTGAAATATCGTGGGTCCACTGGGATAATTTGCCGGAAACCGCCAATGCGCTACGAGAGTTTACCCGTCATCTGATTCAACTGCGCGCCACGCAACCGTTGCTGCGCCGGGAGAGCTGGCGTGACGGTCTGGAGATCCGCTGGTTTAACGCCGGCGGAGGGGCGCAGCAATCCGAACAATGGGATGAGGGATCGACGATAGGCGTATGCATTAGTCGACCCGATCTACAGCCGGAAGCGGGGATCTGGCATGACGCCTTACTGCTTTTCAATCCGTTTGAAGGCAGCGTACCGTTCCGTATTCCGATGTGGGGAGAAGGCGGCTGGGTACTTGAACTGACGACTGCCGATAACGCGCAGCAGGGAATGCGGATTACCGAAGAAATGGATTTCGATCTGGCCGGGCGCAGCATCGTGTTATTCAGACGCCCCTGATAGTGAAACCGCGCTCCGGACCCAACCGGCCTTGATGGCCGGTTTTTTTTACTGGCGCTCAGGCGATATCATGCCGCAGAAATAACACCGTTGTCAGTTTACCGCCCGAAAAATTCATCCGCCTGTTGGTATTCCTTTGATTGTCTTCACCGATATTCGCTTCAGGCCGTCTATTGCCATTTCAAGGTAGGTACGTGGACATCCCAGATTTAAACGGATAAATCCGCTGCCCGCCGGGCCAAAGCTGCTGCCCATTGAAGGAGCAATACCCGCGACATCCGCCATTACCCATTTTAGCTGTTCGTCATCCAGTCCCAGTTTTTTACAATCCATCCATAATAAATAGGTTCCCTGCGCCGGGACAATTCTTGCCCAGGGGAGATGCTCTGTCGCCTGTTCAACAAACCAGCGACGGTTTTCCGCCAGGTAATCCAGTAGCGAATCCAGCCACTGTCTGCTTTCATTCCATGCGGTAGTCGCCGCCTGAACGGAGAGGGCGTTAAAGACGTCCAGCCCATGAGCGTCCAGACGAGACAGGAAACGCTGGCGAAGCGTAGGATCGGGAATGAGAAAATTAGAAATTCGCAACGACGATAAGCCAAACGTTTTGCTGGCCGCAGTGGCGGAAATGACCCGTTTATGCCAGCGCTCCCCTAAATGCAGTACCGAGGTAAAGGTTTCGCCGGGCAGCAATAGATCGGCCCATATTTCATCCGAGATGAGAGTGACATCATAAACTTCACATAATAAAAGCAGTTTCTCCAGTTCGTTGGCCGACCAGCAACGCCCGGTTGGATTATGTGGATTACACAAAATCATCAGCGGAGGGCGCTCATGGCGAAACAGCCTTTCCAGTTGGCAAAAATCCATCTGGTAGCCTTCGTCCGGCGACTCGCTAAGGGGATTCTCCAGCAGTTTTCTACCATTAAGCGTGATTATTTTGGCGAAGGAGCCATAGTATGGCCCCTGTACCACTACGCCGTCGCCTGGATGCGTCAACATTTGCACTAAGAGCGCCAACCCTGGTACGACGCCTTCCACGCTGCATACCCATTCCTGTTTTAACGTGAGCTGGTGGCGTGACGAAAACCAGTGAAGCAGGGCGTTAAAATAGGCCTCATCGCGTTCGCTATAGCCAAATACGCCGTGCTCGATTCGCTGATGCAATGCCGCCTGAACCTCAGGCGGGCAGGCAAAATCGAAATCAGAAACCCACATCGGCAGCAATTTCCCTGCGCCATCGCCAAAGTGACGCTCAATAAAATCCCACTTTACCGAACCAGTATTGTTGCGATTGATAATCTGGTTAAAATCCATCTTGTTTCCTTATTATTTCGTCACTGACGTTTGCGGCGACTTTTCTGAAGCGGAGGCAGTTCTGGCAATACCAATTCCGCTAAAACCATAAATTAATGCGAAGAAGATCGCCGCATAGCACTGGATAGCCCAGGGCAGAAGATCAAGCGTGCTAACGCCCAGCGTGGTCGCCATGTAGACGCCAGCCGAGGTCCACGGCAGGAGAGGTTCGATAACGGTACCGGCATCTTCTATCGTCCGTGAAAGGTTTTTAGTATCCAGCCCCATACGACGATAGGCATCTTTAAACAGTTCGGCGGGAACTAACAATGCCAGTTTACCGTCGCTGGTCGCTCCTGTGACCAAAATTGTGGTGCCGATAGTGGCGGCAATGAGTTGACCAACGCTATGAATAATGGTCAGCAGTCGGTTAATGATGATCGTTAACGCGCCGGTTAACGTTAGCGCTCCGGCAAATGAAAAAGCGCAGAAAACTAACAGTATTGTTCCCATCATCGAGAACATTCCGCCCCGGTTTAGCAGGCGCGGAACATCGGCCACGACACCTTCTGCGCCTTGTGGGAACATGGCGATATCAAATCCATCAATGAAAGCGTCCAGTCCCTGTTTGATGCTCAGTCCCTGCATGATGACGCCGAGGAACAAGGCAAGTACGCAGGCGCTTAACATTAATGGGATGACAGGCTTCTTGCGAATTGCGCCCCACAGTACGATCACCGGCGGCAAAATAAGAACAATATTAAAATGGTATAGCGACTCCAGCGAGTGGATGATGTCCGTAACGCGCTGCGGCGTGGCCACCTCGCCCAGCATATTACTGTGTCCGGCGATAAGATAAACCACGGCGGCAAGCAGGAAACTTGGCAGGGTCGTCCAAAGTAAATGCTGAATATGCTCAAACAGAGTAGTGTCTGCGACAATCGCGGCAAAGTTAGTCGAGTCGGACAACGGTGAGATTTTGTCGCCGAAATAAGCGCCAGAAACGACGGCGCCAGCTGCTGCTGCAAGAGACACGTCCAGCCCGGCGGCAACCCCCATTAACGCAACGCCAACCGTCCCGGCGGACCCCCACGATGTACCGGTACAGACGGAGACCACGCTGGTTAAAAAGAAGGCAGCAATCAAAATATATTCCGGGCTTATGAGTTTTAGCCCCCAGTACACCATGTAGGGAATGGTGCCACTAAACATCCAGGTGCCAATCAAACCGCCCACGCAGATCAGGATCATGATAACCGGCATTGCTTTAGCCAGCTTATCCACCACTGAGTTGATGATGTCTTCCCAACAGTATCCTTGCCACCATGCAATGCCTGCCGCTACCGCCGCAGAGCACAGAAGGAGCGGTTCGATACGTAGCCCCATGATGCCGTAACCGATAATCAACAATAACAACATGGAGATGACTGGGATTAGCGCTAAACCCAATGACAGCGTTTTCTTCTTGTTTTGTGATGCACTCATAATGGAGCTCCGGTCAGTAAGGTAGCTCAAGGGTAGGGGGATACGCTTCTCACTACTGTGATCCATTACTTTCGTCCATGTAACCGATTACATGAGAAGGGTTAATTTGATAATCATCACAGTTTTTACTGTTGACGACGCATTCATCGTGAAAAATAGGGCGCGACAGAATCGCGGATCACCAGTTCGGCATTGAAATGATTGCTGCTGGGCGGCGGCGTAATGCCCTGGTATAACTGTATCGCCAGTTGCGCGGCACAGCGCGCCATTTGTTCGACCGGATAATGCATTGTTGTTAACGCCGGATAAAGATACCGGGCCAGCACCACATCATCAAAGCCGACAATAGAGAGCTGTTGCGGAAGCTGAACGCCGCGTTGATGAAGAATACGCATAATGCCAGCGGCCATCACATCGTTAAACGTGACCGCTGCCGTAAGGGGAAGCCCGCTATTAATAAGTTGATGCGCGGCCCGCTCGCCGCCTTCTTCGTTAAACGGAACGCTAATCACCCAGCGAGGGTCTGGAGAAATACCATATTCTTCCAGCGCCTCACGGTAACCATCAAGGCGTTCCTGACGATCGATAATTGGCAAGTCAGATGTCACACAGGCAATGCGCCGATGCCCGTTCGCCAGGAGATATCGGGTCGCTTCCCTGGCGGCGCTGCGATTTTCCAACCAGATACACCGGTTGGCCATACCGGCGATATAACGATTAACAACAACCAGCGCTGGAAAGTGGGCTGCGTAGCGCAGCAGCTCTTTATCCGGTAATCGGCTGGCGTGTACAACAATAGCCTCACAGCCTTGATTAACCAGAAAATCCAGTCCCGCTTTTTCCATTTCTTCGTCGTGGCCGCCGCTACATACCATCAAGCGATACTGCTGCTTACGAGAAACATCTTCTACGCCGCGAGCAAGGCGGGCAAAAAAAGGATCAGCCAGATTGCCGGTTAACAATCCGAGCATATCGCCGCTGCGTTTCGCCAGCGCGATAGCGGCGGCATTCCGGCGATAATTGAGATCGCGCATGGCTTTCTCTACACGTTCGCGCGTGACGGGTTCAACCCACGCGGTCTGGTTAATGACGCGTGATACAGTCGCGGTTGATACACCGGCCATGGATGCAACATCCTTTATTGTCGCCATGTTAAGCTCATATTTGTTCGTTTAAAGGGTATCAAAGCCATTGATTATCATGTTACGTGGAAATCAGTGCAATCACTGCGGCGCAGCCTGAATTTATAAACATTTTTAAAATCATCCTAAATCCTGGTAACTGCAAATTTTAGTAGCTACCTCAATGAGTTATTGACCACTGAATTTTCTACGATAACATGGCTAACAATATACACATGATAAGAACCACTACACTGGGAAATCGTTGCGTGGTGGTTCGGAGATAGATGATGAGTAGTATTACAAAAAACATACAGAATGAATATGTTTTATTGATGGAAAACGCTTTTTCTGAAAAATATAAATATGCATTTAGAAATTTAGAACTGAAAGAATTACGTAGATTCATCCTGAAAGAGCTAATTAGCTCTCCCGAGTTAGATAATCAACTTACAAACCTAATGGTGTTGCTAAATAAATTTTGGGATACTCACGCCGCGGCGCTTATAACAGAAGTGCGGGCGTCTAAAAGCTATCGATTATTACTGCCAATTCAACGATTTGGTTATAACATATCTAATCACCTTAGATCTCTGGGGATTTATTTTGATAGCATCATAATGGTTGATCCATTACACTTTCCTTCTCTTAGCTCTCTGCATTCATTTTTGTCATTGCCACCAGATAATAGTTATGTCCGCATGCGCAGGTTGGTATTACTTGAACATGTTTCCAATCTATTTCGCGCCATCCCATTTATGACTATTGATGATGATTATCCAATTTTTCTAATCGTTCCTGAATTACTGGATTTTGATAAAGAACGCAATCATGAACAATCTGCCGCTTTTCTAAGTCAGCTCTTTTTTAAAGATAGAAAAATGGATTACGCTACTTATTTAGCGTTTCTTGAGCACTTTGGGAGAAATGAAGAAACATTCCAGAAAATCCTAATAAATAAAGAATTATTAAAAACATTGCTTAATAATTTCAATAACATCGAAAAAGAAGTCTGGGTTTACGATACAGATTTAAAGAGTTTTACAACAAGAGAGGTAGATCTTCTGGATTACGATCTGCCGTCAGCTATAGGAACCTTACTGGGTAAGGTTGAAGGTGCAATTTATGCACAGCGATCAACTCAATTATCGGCAACACTATTGGGCATTGATCCGGTTATTTATAGTAACCATATGTTTTTACATGAATGGACTACGGAGCAGTTGGTCAAGGATTATGGTAAATTAAATCCTCTTTCTTCTGAAGAGCAAGCGATTACAATGGGCCTTTCAGCCGCAGAAGTAAAATTCCTTACTGCGCTTTCCGATCTGGAATTAAAAAAGATTAGAGAAAGAGGTCAACTGGAATCCTTAAGGCATGAACTAAGAATCTCAAGGCATGACTTGCAAGGAAAAACACCAGATCAAATGCAAGATGCGGCAAATAATTTTTCAAAACATTTAATCAATGTGGTCGAAGAGTATGGAAAGTCGCATGAATCAGCCATTAAGAATTCAAAGAAAAAAAAGATCTCATCTGGATTAATTTTTGCAGGAACAGCCACGTTAGGTATAGCTTCACTTGCCATGCCGCAATTAACATTACTTTCAGCAGCAGCAACGGGAATTGGCCTGGCCTTTGGAGGTAAAAGTCTGGCAGATATTTTTAGTGAACATAAAGCACATAAAAATGAAATCCAGATATTAGAAAAAACACCCGTATCGCTTTTGTATGGGGCATATAAAAAGAAATAGTCATAATGTGTATACCGTTTGGTAGCGGAAGTCTGGCATTTGATAGTTTTTGAAGCAATTGTCGTAAAGTTACTCAAACAATCACATTGTTCAGGAAAGCCTGTGAGGAGATGGTTGAGAATAGGGGGTTCCGCTGATTCCCCGAACTATCCACCAGTTCACGCAAACGCTGTGCTAGCTGGTCTACTGTTTTTCCCCGGTAGCTGCTTCGACCGTCAGATTTTCCAGTGTATTGTCAGTATCATAACGATCTGGACGCCGGCAAATTATCTGAGGAGTAAAAAACATGGCCGCGTATGACATCGAAAAGGACATCGGGCCGCGGGTTCAGATTATCCAGGAGATACACGAATTAATTCTGGCGGGTGAAATGGAAGTCGCCAAAGGGATGCTGCGCACGCTGATTAAAGTCACGTTCGCTTATCCTGCGATTTTTGACGAAGTTCGGCAGGAATGCCAAATCAACAATGCGCATGTTGTCGCCGGATGTGGATCCGGGTATCAAAGCGTTTATAGCCGTTGTCAGAGCTGCAGAACATCAGTCAGAAAAAGCAGCGGACCAGGGTAAAACCCACTGAGCCAAAAACCTGCGCGACGAACCGGTCACAGTGGCCGGTTTTTTTATGCCTGCGTGGCGTGTGCTGCGTGAAATCGTGTGCAGGATAAGCGGGGGCAAATCAACAGAATTCGCGCAGCGTCACGGCAGGGAAGGGATCAAACTTATGGGCCAGAAGTTTTTTGACATACACGAATCCAGCCGCTTTAACATGTCTTTTAAATGTTCTGGTGCATTTAACATAATATACATTATGCGTACTAAAATAGCAGAGGGCGAAAAGCAGCCCCAAGCGTGAATCAGTCTCATACAACCAGCGACCAGCCCTGGCAGACGCAATGAGCATACCTATCGTGAACTCCGGCACCTGAGGAATATCGTTTTTGCGAAACGGATTAAGCAAATGCTTTAGCGGTGGTTCTGGCGGATAGTAGTGAGGCTTGCTTTTGAAAACCTGAAAGCAACACTGACTGCAGCAGGATGCACATTCGATGACATAGTGGATGTCACCACATTCCATACCGATCCAGAGCAACAACTTAACGACGTGATGGCGGTGAAACAGGAGATATTTGCCCATCCCCCTTATCCTAACTGGACCGCTGTTGGCGTTACCTGGCTGGCCGGCTTTGATTTCGAAATAAAGGTTATTGCCCGAATCCCCTGATGCTTATTCTCGGTAAAACCGGTAGCATTGTACCGGTTTTATTTTATTCATCCCTGCCCTTCATCCTGTATGATTAACATGCAATCACCAAACATATCGAACTTACATGACTGGATATCTTCTGAGGCATAGGCCTTCATGAGTAGATCAACCCCAGCAAACTGACCGGTTAACACCATATGCGTCGTTTTTGGCTGATGTAAGTTCGTTAGCAGGCAGTCAACCTCGTAGTATTCTTCGTTGATAGTCACTTCCTCTACACATTTTGTTTGTATTTTTCTGTTGGACAACATTTCTGTTGATGCAACATGTAAAGTAATAAAAGATATTAACCCACCTTTATCTTTGATTCTTTGGATAAGATCCCAGGTAAAATGAATGCCGGCAGAAGGTATTTCCAAAGAACCATACTTTTTAGAGAAAACGGAACGGTAAGCATCTGGATATTTATAAAATAAGCTGGAATCCACATACTCATCAAGACGCTCACCATGACTGGCTAAATAGCAAATTAAGGCCTCATGATTTTCCACGACGGCCCGGTACTGGCTCTCCTCGCTAAACTTTTGCTCTATCTTAATGGAAATTTCAGGGTTATCAACCAAATAGAAAACATCATTCGCGTTAAGCCTTTCTTTTAAAAGTCCGGAAATAATTACTCTATTATTTGGTAAAAATCCCTCTAAAACAATTTTAATTAACCTATTCTGTCTTGTTTTACAGATAAACATATGGTTTATTATAGTACTGTCGTTAAAACAGATTACATCACCTTCTTTGATATAATCTGTTACTTTACTAAAGTCTACCTTATGAATTTCCCCTTTACTCCGGTTGAGGACAAGCATTTTACACTTTTCCCTGTATGAATCATTGGCTATCCAATGAGGTCTGAGTGGGATAGTCATCTGATCGGTAATGCGAAAATCATATTTTTCGGTAAGCATATATTTACCCTTTGAAAAACCATTGATACGGCGATTGTTATATAGCCGTATTCTGCAGTATACGTTGGCCTTTCAAAGGGTGAAAATTAACTCGATAAATGTTGTTGTTATATTTACTTTGCTGGCTATTTAATCAATGTCAGATACCGATATTAAGCTGGACGATCGGATTTGACCGCCCTTTTCTTTTGCTTATTCCGGCATTGAAGCATCGCTATCCATTGCATCGGCAAACTTTTGCATTAACCGAACAAAGACATCAAGTTCATCCTGAGGCCAGTCTTTAAAAACAACTTTGCCCATTTGCTCTCGAGCAGCGTCTATACGCTCCGTCATCGCCTTTCCTGTCCGGGAGATAACGGCCTCGCGTATACGACGATCGATGGCATTATGCTGCCGTATTATCAACCCCAGCTTCTCCAGTTTGGCGACCTGTCGGCTTACCGTCGTATAATCACGACCGGCACGTTCGGCTAACTCAACAACGCCAATCGGCCCTAAACGTTCGATACTAATAAGGATCGAAAATAGCGCACGATCGAGTTGAATCCCCGCCTCTGCAATTAATTTCTCATCATTACGAGGCCGGTTAAGCGCGCTCACCACGCGAATCAACGCACCGTGAAGCGCCTTCATTTGCTCGGAAATATGTGTATCTTGCACATTTTTATTTTCTGACATAGCATGTCTCCTCTTATGTGCATAATACACATATCGGAGAGACGATGACAAGATACACCACTACAGATGTACTGATCTGCGGCGCTGGCGTAACCGGGCTTACTTTAGCCATCGAACTGGCGCGTCATGGGGTCTCATTTCGCCTGATTGAGAAAAGAACGACGCCTTTTACCGGCTCCCGCGGTAAAGGTATTCAGCCGCGAACGCAAGAAATCTTCGAGGATCTTGGAATACTCAATAAAGTGGTCGCCGCCGGCGGGCTCTATCCCCGATTACGAACCTACCGTCACGACGGAAGCTATGTAGATTCAGATATTGCGCATCATACAAAACCGACCCACGCCGAACCCTACCATCTGCCATTGATGGTTCCACAGAACGTGACAGAAACGATTATGCGAGAGCAATTAAAAGCGTGGGGACATCGGGTGGAGTTCGGCTGCGAGTTACGACATTTTGCGCAAACCCCACGCACGGTCACCGCGTATGTTGCCGGGCCGGCTGGAGAAGAGGTCATCATCGCTCATTATTTGATAGGCGCGGATGGCGGCGGAAGCTTTGTCAGAAAGAAATTAGGCGTCAGCTTCCCCGGCCATACGTTGGGAATCCATGCGCTTGTGGCTGACGCTTCACTTTCCGGTCTGAACCGGGATGTATGGCACCATTTTAACGATGGCGATATGGCGCGGATGATAACGATTTGCCCTCTTGCCGGCACGCAGCTCTTTCAAATCCAGGCGTTGTTGGCCCCGGACGACTCGCAGAATTTCTCAGCCGACACGCTCACGGCTTTTCTTACTGAGCGAATCGGGCGGACGGATGTTCGCATCCATTCGATTCCCTGGGTATCGAAGTACCAGATGAATGCGCGCATAGCGGAACATTACCGTGTGGGTAAGGTATTTTTAGCCGGTGATGCCGCTCATGTGCATCCGCCGACGGGTGGGCAAGGGTTAAATACCAGCATCCAGGATGCCTATAACCTGGGATGGAAAATGGCAGCCTCGCTGCGGGGCGCAGGAGAAGAGCTTCTCGATAGCTATGAACAGGAACGCCGCCCGGTAGCCGAATCACTGCTCCACCTTTCCACCCGATTACTTGACTCTCAAAAACAGGGCGGCATCAAACGAGAACGCGACGTTCAACAACTTGACATCCAGTATACCAACTCCCCCTTAGCCCACACGTTGCCCGAACGTCAGCATGGGTTACAAGCGGGAGAAAGAGCGCCGGATGCTCCTCTTTTGGGCGCCGGCGGCCAATCATTACGATTATTTCAGTTACTACAAGGTCCGGACTGGAATCTGTTGGCCTACGAAACCCACGGTAAGGTCATCGATGCGCGGCGAGGTCTGCGTATTCATCACATTGGCGAGCAGGACGAGCTCATCGATACCCTGGGGCACTTCCGGGAGTCCTATCATCTGGCGCCGGGTCAATGTGTACTGATCCGACCCGATGGCTATGTCGGCGCGTTCTTTCACAGCAAACAGTGCAACGATATTGAAAATTATCTCTCTCGTTTTGCCATAGGGATTAAAGATGAATACTAATGTCTATGAGAGCACCGACAGCGAAACTATCACCCCGCTCAACAAGCGGCGTATTTTGCCTGTTTTCCTGCTTGTCGGCCTTTACGCCGCCAGTACAGCGGCTGTGATGTCGGTACTGCCTTTTTATATCCGCGAGATGGGCGGTTCGCCGCTTATCATTGGAATCATCATCGCCACTGAGGCTTTTAGCCAATTTTGTGCAGCGCCCCTGATTGGCCACCTTTCCGATCGCGTTGGCCGCAAGCGAATACTGATTGTCACGCTGGCTATTGCGGCGATAAGTTTACTATTACTCGCCAACGCGCAATGTATCCTGTTTATCCTGCTCGCCCGCACGCTTTTTGGCATTAGCGCCGGGAATTTGTCAGCCGCCGCAGCCTATATTGCCGATTGTACGCACGTCAGAAATCGGCGCCAGGCAATCGGTATCCTCACAGGCTGCATTGGTTTAGGGGGTATTGTCGGGGCAGGCGTTTCCGGGTGGCTATCGCGTATCAGTCTGAGCGCGCCGATCTACGCCGCCTTTATACTTGTCCTTGGCTCTGCCCTGGTCGCGATTTGGGGGTTAAAAGACCCTTCCTCAACATCACGTACCACAGATAAAATAGCGGCGTTCTCTGCCCGCGCTATTTTAAAGATGCCAGTCCTTCGCGTCTTAATCATCGTAATGCTTTGTCATTTCTTCGCCTATGGCATGTACTCTTCACAATTACCTGTTTTTCTTTCTGATACCTTCATCTGGAATGGGCTTCCCTTTGGGCCAAAAGCGTTAAGCTATCTATTAATGGCGGACGGGGTTATTAATATTTTCGTTCAGCTATTTCTGTTAGGTTGGGTGAGCCAATATTTTTCGGAGCGAAAGCTAATTATCCTAATCTTCGCCCTTCTTTGTACTGGATTTCTCACTGCGGGTATCGCCACGACCATACCAGTGCTTATTTTTGCTATCGTTTGTATTAGCATCGCTGATGCGCTAGCCAAACCCACTTATCTTGCCGCCTTGTCCGTCCATGTATCGCCTGCCCGACAAGGTATCGTCATCGGAACGGCACAGGCATTAATCGCAATCGCTGATTTTATATCCCCCGTATTGGGCGGATTGGTCCTGGGTTATGCCCTGTATGGCGTCTGGATCGGTATAGCTATCTCTGTCGCCATTATTGGTCTGGTGACGACAATGATTTACCTTTCAAAAAGTTCAGTGCTAATAGTGAAACCAGAAACAGAATAATGTGACAACGTCACAAACATTATTGTTCCCTTCTTCCCTTATTTATCAAAAGTATTGTACTTATATTGAATGTTTAAGAGGTATTTATGGAAATTATGCTGGTTGGCATTTGCCCTTGTAAAGCGCGGGGAAAGCATGAAAAAAATATATCTCGTTGTTATCATACTGTTTTTTATTTCTACAAAAGTTTATACACTACTTCATAACAACATCTTCTTTTGTCGAAACAGCCCAGAGTGTGATTTGTCTCATGTTCTCCCCGACTACCGGGAGCAGATTTCAGGCACACCGCTAAAATATACCTTGATTAATACAGCTCCATTAGCACAGGTGGTAGTCAGACACTATGAATTATTATCGCAACACTGGTCGCCAGATGACATGGTAACCCCTGCGCAATGGCGACATAACGTTGATATTTATATCCCTGAAACGGCAAAAGAGCACCATGCTTTGGTGGTTGTAAACAACGGAATTAATTATGATAAAGGTGTACAAATCACTGGTAAACCCGGTGATTTCCCCCAGGAAACACTGGCAAGCATCGCCCGTGATACGAATACCATCGTAATATCAGTGAGTGATATACCTAACCAATATTTAACCTTTCAGGATGATAAAAAACCATTGAAAGAGGACGAGAGCGTTTCCCGAAGCTGGGCATTATTTATGGAAGCGCCGGAGCAACGTGAGTTAATGCCTTTAAATATTCCTATGGTCACTGCCATATCGCAAGCGATGAGATTAGCAAAAAAGGAGTTAACGCAATGGAATATAAATTCCTTTATCATTACAGGTATTTCAAAGCGTGGGTGGACCACCTGGTTGTCAGCTATTGCCGATCCTGATGTTGAAGCAATTGTTCCCTTCGCCATTGATCTACTTGATATTGATGCTTCACTTGAGCATATTTATCAATCATACGGTGGAAATTGGCCCATTACATTCTACCCCTACTACCAGCAAGGCATAGATGAGAAAATAAAATCCCCCACATTTACCCAGCTAAGGCAAATAATAGATCCGCTAAGATATCTCAACACTATTTATCAACCCCGCCTTGCAATACCGAAATATATTATTAATGCAAGTGGCGATGATTTTTTCGTACCAGACAATACTCGCTTTTATTATAGCAAACTTCCTGGCGTAAAATCATTACGTATAGTGCCTAATATGAACCACTACTCAATTAACCAGTTCGCTGAAGAAAGCCTCGTTCCTTTTATTAATAGGTTTCAAAGTAAAAAAACATTACCACAGTTGATCGGCCTTATTCACCACCATCTTCTTACGGTCTATTTCTCAGAAGCGCCGGTAAAAGTCGTTCGCTGGACAGCCAACAATCCAAATGCGCGTGATTTCCGTTATGCCTGTGGCATCCGCTATCAGCCGCTTACAATAGATATTCCCGCCAACAATAAGATCAGTATTACGTTAAATGAACCGAAGACAGGTTGGGAAGCTACCTATATCGAAGCCACTTTTAATGATGGCTATGTCGCCACGAGCCAGGTTTATATTACGCCCGATGAAAAATACCCACAGACAGCACCACCTTCCGTTAACGCCGCATGTCAAACGTTACCGGGGCGTGGATTAGGGGAAAACGATAGTCCCGATTGAATTTTCAAGTAATTGACTGATTTTAAAGAATTTTATCCATCACACTTGCGATGGATAAAATTCCTCTGCGATAAATTTTTGTTATATTGATCACGTTCTAACCACAAGAGAGGTGATTTGAAAATAACCTTAAAATATTGTGGTCAGGCCGCTAGACCACAATAAGAGGATTAATCATGAAAAGAAAAACAATGGGATGGCTTATCGTTTTTCTTCTATTTATAGTTTACATGCTCAACTATATGGATCGTTCAGCATTGTCGATAACTGCCCCCTTGATCGAAAAGGAGTTAGGATTTAACGCCGCGGAGATGGGAATGATCTTCAGCGCATTTTTTATCGGATACGCCCTGTTTAATTTTATTGGTGGCTGGGCCAGCGATAAAGTTGGACCAAAAACGGTTTTTCTCATCGCAGCGTTACTATGGTCTGTATTTTGTGGCTTAACTGGTTTGGTCACCGGATTGTGGACAATGCTTATCGTGCGCGTTCTATTCGGTATGGCTGAAGGACCGGTCAGCGCTGCCGGAAATAAAATCATCAATAACTGGATTTCCCGAAAGGAGTCTGCCACGGCGATCGGAATTTTTAGCGCCGGTTCCCCGCTCGGCGGCGCGGTGTCCGGGCCGATAGTGGGCCTGCTGGCGTTATCCTTAGGCTGGCGCCCCGCATTTGGCATTATTTTCTTATTTGGCCTGGTCTGGGTACTACTGTGGTACTTTATCGTTAGCGATAAGCCAACAATGAGTAAACGCCTGGCGCCGGAAGAACGCATTGATTTTGAAAATCATGAGGACGTTATTTTATCTGATGATGGCCGGGCTACGCCTTCACTCGGCTATTACATGAAACAACCAATGGTATGGGCGACAACTCTGGCTTTTTTCAGCTACAACTATATTCTTTTTTTCTTCCTGACCTGGTTCCCAAGTTACCTGAACCATTCGTTACATCTCGATATTAAAGAAATTAGTATCGCCACGGTAATTCCCTGGGTCATCGGTGCCATTGGTATGGTGCTCGGCGGCGTCTGTTCTGATGTAATTTATCGGATTACCGGTAATGCTCTGCTCTCACGTCGACTTATTCTGGGCGTATGTCTGGCAGGCGCGGCGGTATGTGTTGCCGTTTCCGGTACTGTTAGCACTATTGGTAGCGCAATTACGCTCATGTCAGTTTCACTCTTCCTGCTCTATTTAACGGGCCCAATTTATTGGGCGGTTATTCAGGATGTTGTTCATAAAGATAAGGTAGGGAGCGTCGGCGGAGCCATGCATGGCCTGGCTAATATATCCGGCATTATCGGTCCGCTTGTCACCGGTTTTATCGTTCAATTTAGCGGTAAATATGACTATGCGTTCTATCTGGCTGGTGCTATCGCTATCGTTTCAAGCCTGTTGGTCTTCGTGTTTGTAAAAAGTAAAGGATTCAAAGCCAATGAAAGTCAAAGCTGTGTTCATTAATAAGCCTGGTGAAGTTGAAACCCGCTGGGTGGATTATCCCCATAAGAAAGAAAATGAAGTATTAATTAAGGTTGATGCTGCAGGCATTTGCGGATCGGATATCGGGGCTTTTCGTGGAACGAACCCACTGGTTACTTACCCAAGAATTATTGGGCATGAAGTGACCGGAATTGTTCTTCAGGAAGGCGCCGGAATGCCGGACAATATTAAAAAAGGCGACCGCGTGATTGTTGACCCTTATATTTATTGTGGTCACTGCTACCCTTGCTCTGTCGGCAGAACTAACTGTTGTGAAAATTTAAACGTCATTGGCGTGCATGTCGATGGCGCAATGCAGGAGGTGGTTACTCATCCCGCACATTTAATTCATAAAATTCCAGATAACGTGCCTTCTGAAATGGCGCCGCTGGCAGAACCGCTGACCATCGCTCTGCACGCGCTGCATCGGGCAAACGTTAAGGCCGGGGAATATGTTGCCATCATCGGCGCGGGGGCCATTGGTCTTATGGCGGCATTAAGCGCGCGACATTACAAGGCAACGCCTATTCTGATCGATATTGTGGAAGAAAGGCTACGCTATGCGCAAAAGCTTGGCGTTCCCTATGTGCTGAACGCCGCTGACGATCAGGTTATCGACGCTATTAAAAATATCACCCACGGCACCATGGCGCAGGTCGTGATAGAAGCTTCCGGCGCAAATAGCGCTATTCGAAATACGCTTGATTTAGCATCGTTTGCTGGTCGTATTTCGTTTACCGGATGGCCAAAACAGGAAACGTCGCTGCCGACGAACCTGATCACCTACAAAGAACTGGATTTACGCGGTTCCCGCACCAGTGCCGGTGAATTTGATGAGGCATTACGCATGCTGTCAACGCTGGAGATTAATCCGCAAGATGTTGTCAGTAAGGTCGTCAATCTTGATGAGATCCCTGATGCAGTTAAAGAACTTGATCGCTATCCGGAGCGCTACTTAAAGATTAATGCTGTTTTCCATTGATTTACGGCAAGTTCTACCGCATGGCATGACCGCCATGCGGTGTTATTTACCGACAAACTTAGCCGCCGACAATCTTTCTCACATAGCGTAAATGTTCCAGAGATCCCTCATAGGCGCTGTCAGCATCAGACTGGCGCATCGCATCCACTATCGCTTTATGTTGTTTGTTGAGATTAAGTAAAACATTTCTGTCTCCAGACTGCTCATCAAGCCCGGCATAAGGGATATTAATCCGTTGTTCCCATAACATACGGGACATATCGAACAACACCCGATTACGGCTGGCCTCAGAGATCGCAAGGTGAAACTCTTTATCCAGCGAGTAAAAGCCGTGGACGTTATTATCGTTAATGGCTTGATCCATACGATGATAAATCGCCTCAATTTGGTTGATGACGTCAACGTTATCGTTTTGTGCGGCTAAGCGCGCGCAATGGCTATCAACCAGCTCGCGAGTAGAGAGAATTTCTTCGATGGTATAGTCGCTGGCAAGGTGTTTTTTATCTGAAACGATAACCCCATTACCGGACTGAATCACGATCCATCCGGAGATCTCCAGTACAATAAGGGCTTCTCGCAAGGAGGCGCGGCTCACGCCAAGCTGTTTTGCCAGTTCGCGTTCTGGCGGTAAAAAAGTTCCCGGTGGAAAAATATTATCATTGATCAGCTTAATGATAAGGTTGGCTATCTTCTGATAGAGCCTCTCCTGCCTGACCTCAGGTATAACCATGCGCCCTCCAATCCATATCCAGGGGATTTTGAATGGATTTAGCATACCATCCTGGCGCTGGTGATCGTGATAATTAATTACCGTGCATGATAAAGAGAAGCAACCGCCGGTAGTCTCCATTACCTTCGCTGAGACTACCGGGGAACCTAAACCGAGACGAGCGATTTATCCTTTAACGTTGATTTTCTCGAACACGGGCGCAGTCGCGTTCTTAAACTGAGAAAGAGACCAGGTTTTATAGTTGATATCATTGTAGCCGCGCACCATCATCTCACCGTGCGTTAAGTCAGATAGCGTTGTCCAGACCGTATATTCTGAGACCGGTTTGCGGGTGGCGTTGCCTTCCCCTTCACTCCCCATATAATCAACCGTAATATTTTTCGGACGATCGAAACGGCTCATAATATGCGCAAGCGTATTCATTGCATCGTGGGCGGATGTCGCTTGCGGCGCATATGTGGTGTAATAAACGCCGCGTATAAAACGGGAAACCGACGTATCGGACGATGGCAAGTCTGCAATAGCAATCCCGCTATCAGGCTGCATCACTTTTATCCCGCCCAGTGTGCCTGAAGAGCGGTCCACATTGGTTAATTGCGTATAGTTATTCAGATTTGTCAGATGCCAGGGGAATGCGGGACCATTTGTCATCACGCGAGTGGGATTGTCATAGACATGGAATTTGCCATTTTCCACTTCAACGACAATGCTTCCTCCTTTCTTGTCGTAAAACGCATAATGAAATGGCGATTTCAGATCGCCAAACCGATGCAGTTCCGGTGACCAGAATTTACCCTCTTTTATTGCCTGTTTTACCTCGCCGACAGTAGCAAAACGGGCCAGCGCCCATTCTCCCAACGAGGTGACAGGAATTGCCTGTTTATATTCACTCGCGGGCAATGGCGGCAACTGCGCATTCATGATCATGTTTTCACTAAATGACAATCCCGCGCTATTCATGCCTTCAAGTATGTCTCTGCTATCGCCATCAGTGATGGTGGAAGTAATGGCCAGTATCGGATATTTCGCCTGATAGCTCACTCCCTGACTGCCATCCGGCGTTTTTTTATCAAACTGTGTTCCCGCCGGATAATACGTTAACCATGAGGGTAAATCCTGCATATATTCCAGCGTACGTCCATGAAAAACATCGCCTTGTTTATCCTGAATAGCAAGGGTTGTGCAGGCCTGTGCAGCCAGGGCGTATGAAAACAGCGCCGGAGCGATAAATAACATTGCTTTACTTTTTTTCATCATGCTCTCCTTGTTTGTAAAATGGATTGGATGAATATATTAAATTAAACCTATCAATGGTTATGCAGCACGTAATTAATTGTGATCTTATTTTACAATCTAATAAATTTAACTGACGGGTTTAAAGGAGAGTTAAACACAGCGAACTAATATGAAACGCGTTATCCGTGTGACCATTTAAAAAAATCCCATCATGTTATAAATAAAAAACACGGTTTCTTATCAACATTAAGAGATACCATCACAACGCTATATTTACTCCACATCACCAATAACATTAAATTAATTTATGTTTTTGAGTAATGTGAGTAGCACACATGTAATCGGTTGTTACGAATTAGAAACATAATTGCTACTAAAACACGTTGAGAAAGACAAGAAATGCAACATATGATGCCCACACTAACTATAGTGGTTTGGGATAAACGTTATGCAAACACAAGATACATTTTATCAAGTTATGCGTAGACACGGCGTGACAAGGCGTAGCTTCCTCAAGTTTTGCAGCCTTACCGCAACGTCTTTAGGCCTGAGCAGTTCGATGATTCCTCAGATAGCTTATGCCCTGGAGAATAAACCGCGTACGCCAGTGATATGGCTGCATGGTCTTGAATGTACCTGTTGTACCGAATCTTTCATTCGCTCTGCGCACCCGTTGGCAAAAGATGCCATTTTGTCGCTCATTTCCCTGGATTATGACGACACCATTATGGCCGCCGCAGGGCAACAAGCTGAGCAGGCGTTGGCGGATGTGATGCGTGAGTACAAAGGAAATTATATCGTTGCTGTGGAAGGTAACGCGCCGCTGAATGAAGATGGGATGTTTTGCATACTGGCTGGCGAGCCGTTCCTGGAGAAGTTAAAACGCGTCAGCGCGGATGCTAAAGCGATTATCGCCTGGGGGTCCTGCGCATCATGGGGCTGCGTGCAGGCAGCCCGTCCCAACCCAACTAAAGCCACGCCGGTTCACAAATTAATTACCGATAAACCCATTATTAAAGTGCCTGGCTGCCCGCCTATACCTGAAGTGATGTCCGCCGTTATCACCTATATGCTGGCATTTGATCGCATCCCTCCCCTTGATCGTCTTGGACGACCAAAAATGTTTTATGGCCAGCGAATTCATGACAAATGTTACCGACGCGCGCATTTCGATGCCGGTCAGTTTGTGGAAGCGTGGGATGACGAAGGCGCCAGAAAAGGCTATTGCCTGTACAAGATGGGCTGTAAAGGCCCGACCACCTATAACGCCTGTTCAACCGTTCGCTGGAATGATGGCGTGTCTTTTCCTATCCAGTCGGGTCATGGATGCCTCGGATGTTCGGAAGATGGATTCTGGGATTACGGTTCTTTTTACAGCCGGGCAACGGGCATTCCGCAAACCGGCATTGAGGCTACCGCCGATAAAATCGGACTGGGCGTTGCCGGCGTCGCGGGCGCTGCCGCCATCGCTCACGCCACGGTGAGCGCCATAAAACATGCCCGCAATAAAAACAACACGTCATCAGAAAACGCTCCGGAAGAGAAAAAATAATTATGGCATATCCTTATCAGACTCAGGGTTTTACGCTGGACAATAGCGGACGGCGAATTGTGGTCGATCCGGTTACTCGCATCGAAGGGCATATGCGCTGCGAAGTGAATATCGACAGTAATAATGTCATTACTAACGCCGTGTCGACCGGCACCATGTGGCGCGGCCTGGAGGTTATTCTGAAAGGTCGCGATCCGCGAGACGCTTGGGCATTCGTTGAACGCATTTGCGGCGTCTGCACCGGTACACACGCTCTGACCTCAATCCGTGCCGTAGAAAATGCGCTGGGAATCGCGATTCCGGACAACGCAAACTGTATCCGTAATATGATGCAGGCTACGCTACACGTTCACGATCACCTGGTGCATTTTTATCATCTGCACGCGCTGGACTGGGTTGATGTAGTTGCCGCTCTGAAAGCCGACCCGCATCAGACCTCCGCCATCGCGCAAAGCCTTTCCGCATGGCCGCTATCCTCGCCGGGATATTTCCGCGATTTGCAAAATCGACTGAAGCGGTTTATCGAGTCCGGTCAACTTGGCCCTTTCCGTAATGGCTACTGGGGACATCCGGCGATGAAACTTCCGCCGGAAGCCAATTTGCTGGCGGTCGCCCACTATCTTGAAGCGCTCGATTTTCAAAAAGAGATCGTAAAAATTCACACCGTTTTCGGTGGTAAAAACCCGCATCCTAACTGGCTGGTGGGCGGCGTTCCTTGCGCCATCAACCTTGACGAAACGGGCGCGGTCGGCGCAGTGAATATGGAACGCCTGAACCTTGTCAGTTCCATCATCCAAAAAGCTCGCCAGTTCTGCGAACAGGTTTATCTTCCGGACGTCTTGCTGATTGCCAGTTATTACAAAGACTGGGCAAAAATCGGCGGCGGGTTATCGAGCATGAACCTGCTGGCTTATGGCGAGTTTCCGGATAACCCTAACGATTATTCCGCCAGTAATCTTCTGCTTCCGCGTGGGGCTATCATTAACGGTCGTTTCGACGAAATTCATCCTGTCGATTTAACCGCCCCCGATGAGATTCAGGAGTTTGTCACTCACTCCTGGTATACCTATGGTAACGGCAATAACGATAAGGGCCTGCATCCTTGGGATGGTCTGACCGAACCGCAACTGGTCATGGGCGAACACTATAAAGGCACAAAAACCTTTATCGAACAGGTGGATGAGTCCGCTAAATATTCATGGATTAAATCGCCGCGCTGGAAGGGACATGCGATGGAGGTAGGTCCGCTGGCGCGTTATCTGATTGGATATCATCAAAATAAACCGGAATTTAAAGAACCTGTGGATCAACTGCTTAGTGTATTAAAGCTGCCTAAAGAAGCGCTCTTTTCTACATTAGGACGTACTGCCGCGCGTGCGCTGGAATCCGTATGGGCAGGCAATACGCTGCAATATTTCTTCGATCGTCTGATGCGTAACCTCAAGTCCGGCGATACGGCGACGGCAAACGTCACGCTCTGGGAACCCGATACCTGGCCTACATCGGCAAAAGGCGTTGGTTTCAGCGAGGCGCCGCGTGGCGCGCTGGGGCACTGGATAAAAATTGAAAATCAGAAAATCGACAGCTATCAGTGTGTGGTACCGACAACCTGGAATGCCGGGCCACGTGACGATAAAGGTCAAATTGGCGCGTACGAAGCGGCGTTAATGGGGACTAAACTCGCCGTTCCCGATCAACCATTGGAGATTTTACGTACTCTGCACAGCTTCGATCCCTGCCTGGCCTGCTCCACCCATGTTATTGATAATCATGGAGGGGAGCTGGTCAGGGTTCAGGTACGATGACGACGATTCGGAGGTCTCAATGCATCTCAAAGAAATAACCAGCCAGGGGTACTATATCTATGAAGCGCCGGTCCGTTTATGGCACTGGATCACGGCGTTATCCATTGTCGTCCTGGCTGTTACAGGATATTTCATTGGCCGCCCCCTGCCATCGATTCAAGGTGAAGCGACCTTTATGTTTTGGATGGGCTGGATACGACTGATCCATTTTACCACGGCGTATATTTTTACTGTCGCGCTGCTGTTTCGTATTTACTGGGCATGTGTCGGCAATGAGTACGCCAGGGAGATGTTTCTGGTTCCGTTCTGGCGCCGCGCCTGGCGCAAAGGCGTCATCAGCGAAATCCGCTGGTATTTTTTCCTCGAAAAAGAGGCCCATCGTTACTATGGACATAATCCGGTAGCGGGACTGGCGGTAATGTTCTATTTCTGGATGTCCGTACTGATGGTGTGTAGCGGCTTTGCGCTCTATGGCGAAGGACTTGGAACAGACAGTTGGGCGTATCAATGGTTTGGCTGGATGATTCGCCTGACTGGCAACGATAGCCTCGCGCTACATTTCTGGCACCGGCTGGGCATGTGGTTCATTATCGCCTTCGTCATTGCGCATGTTTATACCGCTATCCGTGAAGACATTATGAGCCGACAAAGCGTGATTTCCGTCATGATAAGCGGCTGGCGCTGGTTCAGGTGATAACAATGGCAGAAGTAACAATCTTAGGGCTTGGCAACCTGCTTTGGGCAGATGAAGGGTTCGGCGTCAGAGCGGCGGAAAAGCTGTTTGAACAGTATGCCGATAACGAGAAAGTTGACGTTGTTGATGGCGGTACGCAGGGGCTGGCGCTGCTGCCCTGGCTGCAACAGACCGAAAAACTGTTAATCATGGATGCTATCGATTTTGGTATGGCGCCAGGTTCGCTGGCGATGTTTCGTGATGAACAGGTTCCCGCCTATCTGACGGCGAAAAAACTCAGTTTACATCAGACCAGTTTTTCTGAAGTGCTGGCATTGCTGCAATTAACCGGCGGCCAGTTATCGGAGATTGTGCTGATTGGCGTGCAGCCGGAATGTCTGGATGACTATGGCGGGAGTCTTACGCCGCAGGTAAAGGCGCAACTGATGCCTGCGGTCTATCTCGCGCAGGAAGTGCTGGCACAATGGGGTATCACCGCCTCTTCAGCGGCCTTGCCCACTGAGAGACTCAATCATTACAGCCTGTGTATGGAACGCTACGAAGATGAACGGCCAGATGCGCAAAGCGCTTGCCGGGTCGGCGATATTCGGGTGCTACAGAGAGAGAAATCATAATGTGTATCGGCGTTCCTGTGCAGGTTATTTCACCCGGTCAGTGGTTCGCCAAATGCCGCGACCGACACGGCGAGCTTATCGACGTTGATATTCGGCTTGTGGCTCCCCCCTTAGCAGGCGCATGGCTGCTGACATTTGGCGGCGCAGCACGACGAGAAATGGACGAAGCGGAAGCCGTTGAGGTACTGGCGGCGCTGGACTCGCTGGAACAGGCCATGCTCACGCAAAGCGATCCGCTGACCGGTTTTGCCGATTTATTGTCTCGCACGCCTGAATTACCGGAGCATTTAAAAAAATGACTATCTCACCCCAAAATCCTGTTTGTCCACTGGCGGATAAAGGCTTTCTGGTTACCGATGCGCAAACGCTCCCGTCGTTGATTAATGCGCATCCGACTCTGCTGGTTTTGCTGCAAAGCGACCCCAACAAACATCCGGAAGTCGCCGACAGTTGGGTCATTATCCCGGAGATCCTCAAGCAATTTCCGGCGACGTCTTATACCGCGGCATTTGCGGATAGCGAACAGAGTGAACTGATCGCCCGGGAGTATCGCATTCTGAAATATCCGGCGCTGCTTTTCTTTCGCCAGCACCGTTTTGTCGGCAGTCTGGCGGGATTATATAGCTGGCAAGAATACTCTCAGCGGGTGGCCGCATTGCTGACCACACCGGGCTATCGTCAGGATATTCCCGTTATCACGCAATAGAATGAAAGGTAACACACGTGAATCATTCCAGAACTATTCCAGTCGTTAATATTGCCGGACCAGGCTCGCAGCCAGAAGAGGAAGACTTTAACTTTCTTCCTATCCCCGCCGGCATTAATCTCCCACTGACGCCGGTTTTACCGGAACAGGCGCTGCCTGCTGAGCTTCGTGTTGCCAGACACATTCTGACTACGCTTATTCGCGATATGGATAACCCGGTGGCAACGCTCCCCTTTCCCCTGAGCTATAAGCTGAATGCCACTGAGCAACAGAATAGCGGTTTGTTGGATCAACTGCTCGGCGAAGGTGAAATATCCGCCCGGGTACTATTACCCGATGGAAAAGAACAGCGTATTCAGGAGACGGTTTTTACGGGCGTCTGGCGTGTACGTGAATATAACGCTGACCAGCAACGGGTTGCCGATGAAATTATCATTGGCCCGATCCCGGAGAGCATCTGGCAGACGCATCCGCAGCCGCCGATTACACCAGAATTGCCGCCGCAACCGGCGGGATTGATGAATGGCGCCTTTATCGCGCATGAAATAGCCGAGCGCGTAAAACAGCCGGTAAAAGAGCCGCATATCATTAACTTAACGCTATTGCCAGTAAACGATGCCGATCGCGAGTATCTGGATCATTTTTTAGGCGAAGGCTGTAGCGCTATTTTTTCACGCGGATATGGTAAATGCCGGATTGTAAGCACGCATTTTCCCGGCGTATGGCGGGTCAATTATTTCAATGATATGAACACATTACTGCAAGATATGATTGAGATAGCGGACATTCCTGATATCGCCGTTGCAGGCATCGACGATATCGAAGATGCCTACGCGGGGCTAAAAAATATGTTGGAATGGTTGAAAGAATACCCGGTCACAGAAAATGAGCCAGTGGTGCGCATGGAGTGCAAAGTATGTTGGTGGGTTTACGACCCTGCGCTGGGCGATGACGTATGGCAAATTCCACCCGGCGTGCCCTTCAGCCAGTTACCTGATTACTGGTGCTGCCCGGTTTGCGAAACCAGTAAGTCCGGGTTTATGGTGATCGATGAAGGTAATAATTCGTGCAAAGATTGACCGTCTATTCTCACCCGCTACGGATTATCTGGCAGGAGGCGCCGATCGGTCGTTTGTTACAGGGCGCAACGCCGGTATACGCGAAGACGCTTATTTCACGTTTGTTTACGTTGTGCGCTCAGGCACACAGCGCAGCGGCGGCTTTACTGTTGTTTCCTGAAGAGAAGCCAGATATGCAGGCCGCACAACAGGAGCTGGCGCGAGAAACGCTCCGTCGCGCGTTGACCGACTGGCTCCCCCTGTTTAGCCACCGACAGGCAACCGCTGAAGAATGGGCGTTGTTACGTCGCGGAGAGTTATCCCCGCTGGCAAGCACAATCTTTTTTGACGATGATCCTCAGACCTGGCTTGCCGCTGGCGTAAAGGGCTGGGAAGCCTGGTTTTTGCAAGAGCGTTCTGAAACCGCCCGCTGGCTGGCGGCAGTACAGAATATCATTACACCTACACTACCGATGGCGTCGTCCCCGGACCATACGTTAATAACCCATGGTCCCCTGGATGTCTCGCCTCTGGCTATCGAATATCCGCTACTGTCAGCCTGTTGTCTTAGCGGAAAAACGACTGCGCTACGTCTGCTGGCCCGCTGCGTTACGCTCGCCCGAAGTTTGAGCGCCCTTCCTACCCTGCGCTGGAATCGTTTTGATGATGGCGAATGGAAAATAGCGGTAGTGGAAACCGCGCGAGGATGGTTAGTTCATCAGGCCAGACTGACGACGTCAGGCAATATTCTTGATTACCGTATTATCTCGCCTACCACACGTCACGCCCAATCTGACGGCGTCATTGCTCGCGAACTGGCCACTATTCCACTCTCATTGTGGGCGCAACAGTTACAGGTAATTGATCCTTGTGTCGCCGTAAATATTGTTGAATGAAGGAGCTGGCCCATGCATGAATTAGCCCTGGCGCAAAATATTATCGAATTGCTGGAGGAACAGGCAGTAAATCACCAGTTCAGCAAGGTAAAGCAAGTCTGGCTGGAGATTGGCGTTATGGCCTGTGTTGAGGTGCCGGCGCTGCATTTTGGCCTGGACGTCGCCGCTCGTCATACCCTTGCTGACAATGCGCGTTTCCACATTACTATCGCACCGGCGCAAGGTTGGTGTCTGTCCTGTAATCAACCCTTCACCTCTCAAACGTCCACACTCTGTTGCCCCTTTTGTCATTCAGGTAAAGTGCAGATAGATGACAGTAGCAGAATGCGCATTCGCGAGATCGAAGTCGAATAGTCAACGAATAGTCAATAAAAAAGGACGCCAGAAGCGTCCTGAAATAATAAAAGAATAAATTAACAATAATAAAGGTTAAGCAGTGACACAGTTTTGGGAAAAGGAGGGTATCCCTAAACTGTCTTAATCAGCAAGTTTTATCAAAACTCGTAGACTAAGCCGAGCGCCACGGTGTTGTCTGTATTAGGATTCGATGGGTTGCCATCTTTTAGCAGATTGATTTTGTAGTCAACATACGCGGACATATTTTTATTGAAGTAGTAATAGGAACCCACATCAATATATTTCACAAGGTCGAACGAACCCAGTCCATCAACATCATTGGCTCTGGATTGCAGGAACGCCAGTGACGGGCGTAAGCCATTATCAAATTGATATTGCCCTACCATTTCCCAGTTATCGGTTTTATGTGCAAAGCCGCCCAATGTATCGCCCATATAGGTCATATCATAAGTACGGGTATAGTTTGCCGCCAGGTAAATATTATTGGCATCATACTTCACGCCGCCAGTCCAGGCTTCAGCGCGGTCACCATTGTCGTATTTATCTTGCGTCATCTGATCAAGCGTGCGTTTGGAACTGGTATAGGCTGCCCCCAGGCTCACCCCCATGCCCAAATCATATGTCGCTGATGCCCCGAAACCATCGCCATTCTGGTACGCGATACTTTTTCTGGCATTATTACTTAAAGGATCACCTTCTTTCGACAGGCCGTCATTTTTACCCTGATACTGCAACGCAATATTCAGACCATCAGCCAGACCAAAGAAATCATTATTGCGATAAGTCAGAACGCCATTCGCGCGTCCGGTCATAAAATTATCGGAAGCTTCATACGAATCATTACCAAATTCAGGCAGTACGTCAGTCCATGAACCAATGTCGTATAACACGCCATAGTTACGACCATAATCAACAGACCCCATATCGGCAAATGCCAAACCAGCAAAACCGAGACGCGTCCAGCTTTGCGGGGAACCGCTGGAGTCACCATCTTCCGGACGATTGGCGTTGACCTGATACTCCCACTGTCCAAAACCGGTTAGTTGATCGGTAATTTGAGTCTCGCCTTTAATACCCATACGGATATAAGATTGATCGCCATCCGTACTATGATTACTGGAAAAATAATGCAGGCCGTCGACCTTGCCATACAAATCCAGTTTATTGCCATCCTTGTTATAGATTTCTGCTGCGTTGGCGGCTCCAGCCATCATTACGGCTGCGGCTACCGCAGATAACACCACTACTTTTTTCATTTTATATGCCTTATTTGTCTTATTTTTGGACTTTCCGCAAAACCTGCTCGCGGAACTGTCCAGGACAATATCACTAACAATTACCGTGCGTTAAGTTTCAAAGTGTAATATTAGCTTGCTATGTATTAGTGATGTTAAAATGCAAGTTAAGCATGACTACATCAATGATATGCCCTGTTTTCTGCTGTAATAACAAGGGGGTTACCAGTAGAGAACAGGCTTACGGTCGGGGATGCCAGGGCGAGAATGGCACTGAACACTCGGCTGACATTCGTTAAGACGGAATCATAATCAAGTCAGTTGAGGCCACAGCCCTTCTTATTTTTGTGTATAATTTGTTACGTTTACATTTATTTTTAAATTAGCGTTATGAAAATATCAGTACTACTGAAATAGCACTTCTTCGCTTCGTGTATTTTTACTATGGTTAATTATCACATAGCGCAAACGGTCATTTGTGTATCACTATTCATAAGATTAACTATTTACCAGCGGTAATAAATACAAAAACAAATCAAGGGACAACAACAATACTGAAACTCTAAATGTTGATATTTTGAGTCATGCCGTTACAAACAAATACGATATTCTTAATTGCACTACTCCCTTTTCGGGGTAATTTTATAGAAGGATGTTTTTTATTGTTCGTGAGCCATGCTCCTTTAGTACAAAGGTTAACGTAACAGGAAAGATAAAGTGTCTCAAAAACAGACCATATGGGTATAACTATTATGCAAAAAACGTCACTATTGTTTTCGACCGCCGCGATAACGTTAACTCTGATGGCGTCATCGGCATCAGCGGCAACGCCAACCGCCGCACAAAATGAAGCTACGTCGACCGTTAAACAAGAAATTACAGAAGGTATTAACCGCTACCTTTATTCAATAGATAAGGCAGACCCAACGTTAGGCAAGCAGCTCTTTTATGTTTCACCGGAAACCAGTTTTATTCATCCACGCGGTCACGAACGCGGATGGTCGCAGATCGCTGAAAATTTTTATGGCGCCACTATGGGTAAAACCTTCAGCAAACGCACATTAAAACTGGACGCTCCCCCTGCTATTCATGTGTATGGCAATGCCGCCGTTGCAGAGTTCGACTGGCATTTTACCGCGGTACGCCGTGATAATGGGCAGACTCAACACACGACAGGCCGCGAAAGCCAGGTGTGGGCGAAGATACCAAACACAGGATGGCGAATCGTTCATGTCCACTACTCCGGTCCAGCAAAAACCGGCGTTGGAGAAGGCTATTAAGCTTTGCTCTTCAGGTTATGGCGCAGATGAACATTCTGCGCCTGTTAAGACAAACTCAGGTCAGTTGATAGCGCTTATCCGGTATCCGTTTTTCCGGAATATCCCTTTCATCATTCATTTGCAGTAAATCGATTTCTATCGCATTGCATATCGCATCCAGCGGTAAATCATTATTTTCAGTACCGAACGGATCTTCCAACTCTTCCGCTAACGCATCCAACGCGATAAACGTATAAGAAATAAGCACCGAAATAAACGGCGTCATATAGTGCAGATCAACCACCAGTGCAAATGGCAACATAATGCAGAAAAGATAAACCGTACGATGCAAAATTAACGTATAGGCAAAAGGCACCGGTGTGTTGGCGATGCGTTCACAGCCGGCCAACACTGACGACATATCATTTAAGCGGTTGTTGAGGCTATGAAATAAAATATCGGAAAGCTTTCCGCTGCGGCGGCGAATCGCCAGCCACTCTCCCATCAGCAATAAGATACGGTTAGCGGGGGAATGGGAAGCGACAACTTTCTGTAACGCCTCCTGGTCAAGATAGTTGCCCAAAACTTGCGTCTGAGGCTGTCGACGCAATGTCATACGCAAACAGTGGGCAAAAGCGATTTGTAACCGAACAAAATCCTCGATACCGCGTTCATCAGGCAAGGTTGTTTTCACCTCTCGCAGTATTGAGCGTGAAGCGATCATCAACTGCCCCCACAAATGTCGCGCTTCGACGTAACGCGCATAACAGGCATTATTGCGAAACCCAAGAAAAATGGCGATAGCGACGCCCAGTATGCTAAACGGCGCAAGGGTAAACTTAATACCCAGCATTGTGTACCAGGGCAGCATGATAATAACGGCGATAGAAAGAAGAAAGTTAAGGAGCAGTCGTGAAAAGATTTTAGATAACACGGAACCATGCCAGACAAATATCAGGCGAATCCAGTGCTGTTGTGGTCTAACGATCATGATTATCTTCAGCAGGTAAAAAAGCACTGTCATTAAACGTGATCCAGATCAAGGTTGCAAGCTTCTGGTGATACACGGATCCCCTGCCCTGTAGAACATTTTTTTGCACAGTGCTGACAGGCGTTGAAAAAAAACAACTATATGTATGTTGTAACTAAAAAGACACTTCAGCACATGAGATATATGACGGTCAACGGCTGCTATCAGTGGTATGAGGGTAATTTATCAGGGAAAGCGTCAGCAACGACGCGCTGCCCTACCGCTGATTCATTTGTATGACCAGCCAGTAATGGATAACGCTGACAATATACTGTTGCTGCGCTTCGCTCAGCGGTTCTCCCTGAGGTATCTGGTGCCACTTCGCCAGGCACCCACGACAGCAGGTTGCCGTCGCATGTTGCGCGATAAATACCGGATGGCCCCGCATCGGCGTTTGCTTACCATCATTCGCCGGGTGCGCTGGCGCCAGTCGCTGGGCGATAAAATCGGCGGCGTGTTTATCAATTACCTCCGCGCCTTTATCCCAGCAATATTGTCTTTCTTTTATCCCGAGACGAAAACGCGAACGAAATGTCGATCGCGCCAGGCGGACAAAGAGCGGTTCAAGCGCATTCATCAGTATACCGAACGTCCTAACGTTTGTGTTAATTGCTCAAGCGCGGCGATACCTGCCAGAGAGTTTCCCGCAGGATCCAGCTCCGGACTCCAGACGGCAATCGCCATTTCATGCGGCACAATGGCGACAATACCGCCGCCCACGCCGGATTTAGCGGGCAATCCCACCCGCCAGGCAAACTCTCCGGCATTCTGATACATCCCGCTGGTCGCCATTAGCGCATTAATCTGCCGGGCCTGCATGGGGGTAACTACCGGCTCGTCGAGATGAAACGCCTCGCCCTGATTCGCCAGAAAGACAAACGTCCTCGCCAGTTCCATGCAGCTCATTTTCAACGCACAGTAGTGGAAGTAATTTTGCAACACGGTAGGCACATCATGATGAAAATTACCGAATGATTTCATCAGCCAGGCAATAGCGGCGTTACGGGCAGAATGCTCAAATTCAGAGCGCGCGACCGTAGCGTCATACGTAATATCCGATACGCCGCAAAGCGCGCGCACAACTTCCAGCATTCGCTGACGCGGCGCGCTAAGCCGCCCTTGCAACATGTCGCATACCACCAGCGCGCCCGCATTAATAAATGGATTACGCGGGATGCCTTGTTCCATCTCTAACTGAACCAACGAATTGAACGGCGAGCCGGAAGGATCTTTTCCGACGCGCTGCCAGATCTCCTCTTCCGGATAATGACGCATCGCCACCACCAGACTAAGCACTTTCGAAATAGACTGAATAGAGAAGCGTTCGTGCGCATCGCCCGCCTGATAATGCTGCCCGTCCACGGTACAAATCGCTATCCCCAGCTTTGAACCCTCGACGGACGCTAATGCCGGAATATAGTCAGCGACTTTGCCCTGGCCAATGAGGGGGCGAACGCGCTGTAAAATCGTCTCTAAAATTGCATTATCCATGGCCCTGACCACAACATGCTCCTTGCTCGCAGGTCTGAAAAGGCCTGCGAGTATAGCAGAGGGCGCCATGCGACGTCAGGGCGATTAGACGCGGTTCTTCCAGACGGTCTGCACATTACAAAATTCGTGTAAACCAAAGTGCGAAAGTTCGCGACCAAAGCCGCTTTTCTTCACCCCGCCGAATGCCACACGCGCATCGCTGGCGCTGTACCCATTAATGAATACCCCGCCGCACTCAAGACGCGCCGCCATCTCCGCGGCCAGCGTATCGTCGGCGGTAAAGATCGTCGCCGACAGGCCAAACTCACTGTCATTCGCCAGCGCGAGGGCGTGCGCCGCATCTTTTGCAACGGTAATGGCGGCAACAGGCCCAAAAAGTTCCTGACGAAATGCCGTCATGTCAGGTGTGACATCCGCCAGAACGGTCGCGGCATAATAGTTGCCCTCCCCAGCGATTTTCTCGCCGCCCAACAGTAACCGTGCGCCTTCGGCGACGGAAGCCTGCACCTGTTGATGGAGTTCATCACGCAAATCAAAGCGCGCCATCGGCCCTAGGTCATTCTCTTCAACCAGAGGATCCCCCATCTTTAATGCTGCGGCAGCCGCCACAAAGCGATCGGTAAACGCCTGCGCAATGCCCTCTTCGACAATAAAACGTTTGGCGGCGGCGCAGACTTGTCCGGTGTTTTGATAGCGTCCGGCAACCGCGGCTTTTACCGCCAGTTCGAGATCGGCATCATTGAGTACAATAAACGGATCCGAGCCACCCAGTTCCAGTACGCACTTTTTCAGCGCCGCCCCAGCCTGAGCGCCAATCGCCGCGCCGGCGCGCACGCTACCGGTCACCGTCACCGCCGCGATTCGCGGATCGTTAATCATCTGACTCACGCCCTCATTATTGGCGTTCACCCATCCATAGACGCCAGCGGGAGTACCGGCTTCCGTCAAGATTCGGGCTATCATCTGCGCGCAACCCGTGACATTGGGCGCATGTTTTAACAAGTAGCTATTCCCCGCCAACAGTATCGGCACTGCCCCGCGTAACACCTGCCATAAAGGAAAATTCCACGGCATTATCGCCAGAATGACGCCCAGCGGACGGTATTCAATCACCGCCTGCTGATTTTCTACCAGCGTAGGCTCAGGATTCAGCATTGCCGGGCCATGTTCCGCATACCAGTCGCATAACGCGGCGGATTTCGTCACTTCCGCACGCGCCTGCTTTATGGGTTTACCCATTTCACGCGTAATACATTGCGCCATCTCTTCTGCATGAGCGCGAAGCGCCTGACCAATATCACGTAATGTTTGCGCCCGTTGCGCTACCGATGTCATTTTCCACTTTTTGAAACCGCTCGCCGCCAGACTCAGCGCATGTTCAATCTCTTGCGCGTTAGCCCAGGGCATTGCCGCCAGCGTCTGGCCGGTCGCAGGATTCACGGATAACGCCTGTGTTGCAGTCATCATGGTCATGTTCTTTCTCTCGTTATCAGGGGAGTTGTACCATCATGACGCCCTTTACCCTTTCTGAAAAATGAATAATATTAACCAGACTATTCACGAATTGAGAAAACCATGGACCTGACGCAACTGGAAATGTTTAACGCTGTCGCTCTCACGGGCAGCATCACGCAGGCGGCGGCAAAAGTACACCGCGTTCCGTCCAACCTGACCACGCGTATCCGTCAGCTTGAAGCCGACCTGGGCGTCTCTCTGTTTATTCGCGAAAACCAGCGGCTCAGGCTGTCACCAGCCGGGCATAACTTTTTACGTTACAGCCAGCAGATCCTGGCGCTGGTCGATGAAGCCCGCATGGTGGTTGCCGGAGAGGAACCGCAAGGACTGTTTTCACTCGGCGCGTTAGAAAGTACTGCCGCCGTACGTATCCCCGCGCTGCTGGCGGGTTATAACCAGCGTTACCCTAAAATTCAGTTCGCGTTAACGACCGGTCCTTCCGGCGCCATGCTGGATGGCGTGCTCGAAGGAAAGCTGAACGCCGCCTTTATTGATGGCCCGCTAATGCATCCGGGGCTGGAAGGTATACCGGCTTACCAGGAAGAGATGATGATCGTCGCGCCACACGGCCATTCCGTCGTTTCGCGGGCCAGCGAGGTAAATGGTTATAACATCTATGCTTTTCGCGCCAACTGTTCTTACCGACGGCATTTCGAAAGCTGGTTTCATGCCGATGGCGCGACCCCCGGTACGATTCACGAAATGGAGTCATATCATGGAATGTTGGCGTGCGTAATTGCCGGCGCAGGTATTGCGCTGATGCCAGCAAGTATGCTCAACAGTATGCCAGGACATCATCAGGTGGAAGCCTGGCCGTTGGCGGAGAAGTGGCGCTGGCTTAGCACATGGCTAATGTGGCGGCGCGGGGCGATGACGCGCCAGCTTGAGGCCTTTATCGAGTTACTTAACGCCCAACTGGCGAGCGTCGACTGAAGACGAAACGGCCTGCGAAGTAAATGAGAAGCAGGTCACAAAATGATTGTCTTTTCGCCAGTAAACGTTTTAAGATCGCGGCCTCACCTTCTCGCAACTAACCCGAAATATTTTTATGACAATCAATCCAGTTTCCCGCAAGGTCGCGTGGCTACGGGTAGTTACGCTTGCTATTGCCGCTTTTATTTTCAATACCACAGAATTTGTGCCGGTTGGTTTGCTGTCAGACATTGCTGAAAGCTTTCATATGCAAACCGCGCAGGTCGGCATCATGCTAACCATTTACGCCTGGGTAGTTGCCGTCATGTCGCTGCCCTTTATGCTTCTTACCAGCCAAATGGAGCGCCGTAAACTACTCATTTGTCTGTTTGTTTTGTTTATTGCCAGCCATGTGCTCTCCTTTCTGGCATGGAACTTTACCGTGCTGGTCATTAGCCGTATTGGCATCGCTTTCGCCCACGCTATTTTCTGGTCGATAACCGCCTCGCTGGCGATCCGCCTGGCCCCTGCCGGGAAACGCGCGCAGGCATTAAGTCTGATAGCGACCGGCACCGCGTTGGCCATGGTGCTTGGGCTGCCGATAGGTCGCGTTGTTGGTCAGTATTTTGGCTGGCGCACCACCTTTTTTGCCATCGGCATGGGCGCATTAATTACGCTGCTATGTCTGATTAAGCTTCTACCGAAATTGCCGAGCGAACATTCCGGCTCACTAAAAAGTTTACCTTTGCTATTCCGGCGCCCGGCGCTGATGAGCCTCTATGTACTGACCGTCGTTGTGGTGACTGCGCATTACACCGCTTATAGCTATATTGAACCGTTCGTTCAGAATGTCGCCGGGCTCAGTGCGAATTTTGCTACCGTCCTGTTACTGATCCTGGGCGGCGCCGGGATCATCGGCAGCCTCGTGTTTGGTAAACTGGGTAATCGCCATGCCTCGTCGCTCGTCAGTATCGCTATTGCCCTGCTGGTTATCTGTCTGCTTCTGCTGCTGCCTGCGGCGAATAGCGAAGCGCATCTGGCCATACTGAGCATTTTCTGGGGCATCGCGATTATGGTGATAGGGCTCGGTATGCAGGTGAAAGTACTGGCGCTGGCCCCGGACGCGACCGATGTCGCAATGGCGCTATTTTCAGGCATCTTTAATATTGGTATTGGCGCTGGCGCGCTGGTAGGCAATCAGGTGAGTTTGCACTGGTCAATGTCGGCCATCGGCTATATTGGCGCTATACCCGCCTGTGCCGCGCTGGTATGGGCTGTGCTCATATTCCGCAAATGGCCAGTGACGCTGGAAGAACAACCGCATTAAGACATTCGTCTGCCGGGAACAGGTTTCCGGCAGACGAAAATGCGCCTTAGTGGTACGTTTTAATAATTTCCAACACGCCGTTGATAATAAATTGCACGCCCATACACACCAGCAGGAATCCCATTAAGCGGGAGATCGCTTCAATCCCCCCTTTACCCACCAGCCGCATAATAGCGCCAGAACTGCGTAAGCATCCCCACAGGATCACCGCCACGGCAAGAAAAATAATCGGCGGCGCGACCGTAATGACCCAGTCGGGAAACTCGCCGCCATGACGCACCGTGGAAGCGGAACTGATGATCATTGCGATGGTCCCCGGTCCTGCGGTGCTTGGCATAGCCAGTGGAACAAACGCAATATTGGCCGTCGGTTCGTCTGCCAGCTCCTCCGATTTGCTTTTCGCTTCCGGCGACTCATGCGCCTTCTGCTGCGGGAAAAGCATTCTGAAGCCGATAAACGCCACGATTAACCCCCCGGCGATCCGTAGCCCTGGAATCGAAATACCGAAGGTGTTCATAACTAACTGCCCGGCGTAGTACGCCACCATCATAATAGCGAAGACATAAACCGAAGCCATATAGGACTGCCGGTTGCGTTCCGCACTATTCATATTGCCCGCAAGGCCAAGAAACAGCGCCACGGTGGTTAGCGGATTGGCTAACGGGAGCAGTACGACCAGCCCCAATCCAATCGCTTTAAACAAATCCATCATAATACTATCTCTTACCCATCAGCGTTTCATGAACCGGAAGTATAAAGTGAAATTGCCCAGGCGCGCCATTTCGCCAGTGTGCAAATTAATATCCTCTACAACATATAACCTTTAATTATCAATTAGTTACAAGTTATCACAGCACAATACCCCGGACGCCTTTTAGCAAATCGTGGCATCGGCCAATTCATTTAGTTGACTTATACTTGCCTGGGCAATAGTATCTGACGAAATTAATTACTTGCCGGGGCAACCATTTTGAAAAGCACCAGTGATCTGTTCAATGAAATCATTCCGCTGGGTCGCTTGATCTACATGGTAAATCAAAAAAAAGATCGCCTGTTAAATAACTATTTATCCCCGCTGGATATCACCGCAACACAGTTTAAAGTGCTGTGCTCGATACGCTGCGCGGGATGTATTACCCCGGTTGAACTTAAAAAAGTGCTGTCTGTCGATCTCGGCGCATTGACGCGGATGCTCGACCGCCTGCTGTGCAAAGGCTGGATCGAAAGACTGCCGAATCCTAATGACAAACGCGGCGTACTGGTGAAGCTAACGCCGGACGGCGCGGCAATTTGTGAGCAATGTCATCAACGACCAGGGCAAGACCTGCATCAGGAATTAACAAAAAACTTAACGGCGGACGAAGTGGCAACGCTTGAGTATTTGCTCAAGAAAATTCTGCCGTAGACAAAAAAGAGGTATGACGATGTCCAGACGCAACACTGACGCTATTACTATTCATAGCATTTTGGACTGGATCGAGGATAACCTGGAGTCGCCGCTCTCACTGGAAAAAGTGTCTGAGCGTTCAGGATATTCCAAATGGCACCTGCAACGGATGTTTAAAAAAGAGACCGGTCATTCATTAGGTCAATACATCCGCAGCCGTAAAATGACGGAAATCGCGCAAAAATTAAAAGAGAGCAACGAGCCCATTCTCTATCTGGCGGAACGCTATGGCTTTGAGTCACAGCAAACATTGACCCGGACGTTCAAAAACTATTTTGATGTGCCGCCACACAAATACCGGATCACCAATATGCATGGCGAATCACGGTATATGCTGCCGCTGAACCATGGCAACTACTAGTTTGTTTATGCGCCACGCGAAGAGCACCATGAAAATGCTGTTTCCCGCCCTGCCGGGTCTGTTACTTATCGCCTCCGGATATGGCATTGCAGAACAAACTTTGTTACCTGTGGCGCAAAATAGCCGCGATGTGATGCTGCTGCCCTGTGTAGGCGATCCGCCAAATGACCTTCACCCCGTGAGCGTGAACAGCGATAAGTCAGATGAATTAGGCGTGCCCTATTATAACGACCAACACCTTTAACCTCTTTGCCCCGTTTTGCGGGGCATTTTTTTAGTACCATCTGGCGATGACAAGTCCGCCGCTATTACCTCGCGGCATGGTCTGAAATTAGCGCTTGTCTTCTTAGTAACATAATGCCTCATCCCCTGACGCGCGCAGTACGGCGCACACGAAATCCAAACACATTGATATAGAGTCCAGCCATAATCAGTACTGCGCCCGCAAGCTGCATCCCGGTCAACGTTTCCCCGAGTAACACCGCGGCGCTCGCCAGCCCGACTACCGGCACCAGCAATGATAACGGCGCCACGCGCCAGGTCTCATAGCGCCCCAGTAACGCGCCCCAGATGCCGTAGCCAAGTATAGTGGCAACAAAAGCCAGATAAAGCAGCGACAATATCGTCGTCATATCGATGGTAATAAGGCTTTGCGTAATGTGATCCGCCCCCTCCAGTAGCAGCGATGACAGCAGGAACGGCAGGATCGGGATCAGCGCGCTCCAGACCACCAGCGACATCACCGCCGGGCGCGGACTATGTTGCATAATTTTTTTATTAAAGATATTGCCGCAGGCCCAGCTAAATGCCGCCGCCAGAGTCAGCATAAATCCCGACATCGCTATATGCTGTCCGTTGAGACTGGCTTCAATCAATACCAGTACACCTATAATCGCCAGGGCGATTCCCGCCAACTGCTTACGTTGTAACCGCTCGCTAAAAACAAACGCCCCCAAAGCCATGGTAAAAAAGGCCTGCGCCTGTAATACCAACGACGCCAGTCCTGCGGGCATACCAAACTTTATCGCGCAAAAGAGAAAGGCGAACTGTAAGAAGAGGTGATTTATTCAAGATAACCGTGATTAGGTGTGATCTGGTAGAATTGGTTGTGATCCAAAGAGATAGGAGAAACGTCTATTCAAGATAAGTTGAGCACAAAACAGTCAATCAACACGAGATCGACGAAACATTCAAGATAACCCAACCAGCCTTAAAACCCTTTCAAAAGACCTTCAAAACTGGCTACTCAACATTGTAACGCTCTTTGCGTGTTAATTAAACAAAAGATAAACAACAATAAGTTTGCGTATAATTAACAGGCTAGTCATCTTACGCGCTGGCCTGCTTGTCGGTTAAATTGAAGTGATCACCTGTAGTTTCGTATTCTTCGTAAATCTCTCTAACCTTTTCTTCTGGTATGTTTTTTAACTCCAAAGCAAGCAGGCGGCGAACACCATCAAGCTCATGCAGCTCCTGGATGTGCTTATCAAGCAAGATAGCAAGAAAGTCACCGCCACGGCGCGACAATAACTTACTGATGCTCTCTCGTTCGTTAGGTTCTAAGCCTTGCCAAATAGCTAGAATTATTTGTACATCTTTATCTCTTGCAGCGTCATATTGTTGCGACTGCTGTTGTAGAGGTTGGGTTTGAGTTTGCTGGCTCTCCGTTCCTAAAACTAGCCAGTCTATAGTTACACCTTCAACCGCTGCGATCTGGCTAGCTACTTGTAGTGATGGAATGGCATCCTTTTCAAAATAATTATTTAAGGTTGAGAAAGGTAGTCCCCACAACTTAGCTACAGCGCTCTTACTCCTCCCCCTCATAAGAAGCTTAATACGCTCTCTAACGCTTTCTTTTTGTATACCTGGAAAAGAAAAATCATTTTCTTTCGTCATCCCTTTTTCCTTTCCTGTAACTATTTGATTCATAATTAAATCTCTTAAAGTAGTTAAAAATATCTAAAGAAAGTGATTTTTATCTTTACTTTTTCTTTGTGGTGATCAATTATCTATCTGTAGAGATAACACGACGGGATAATCCGAACGGTTAACTTTTTAGGATAGAGGAATCATGATCAGAAATGAAGTAATCAGAAAAGATTGGCATCCTGGTCAGATTGTCGGAGAGATTCGGGCGCAGGGACTTACATTGCGCAAGTTGTCTCTCCGCGCAGGTCTTGCCCAGGATACCCTCAAAAATGCGCTCTATCGCCACGTGCCTAAATACGAATGCATCATTGCTGATGCGATAGGTAGAAAACCTGAGGAGATTTGGCCAAGCCGGTACACCCGTAAGGTGGCGTGATTATGTTTGTGTCAGTTAATGAGCTTATCGGGTTACCAGGCGTGCCGGGAACGGCGCAGGGTGTCAGGTATGCAGTAAAAAAATGGGCTTCTACTGACCATCATAAGCGCCAGCGTCCAGGTACAAAGGCCATCGAGTACAGCATTGATTGTCTACCGGAGGTGACGCAGAAGGCGATACGTGAGCGATATATGGCTCAGTTGATGGAGGCCAAAACACCACAGGAACCCGCAAAGCCTGTCGTCAGACGGCAGCGCGTTCCTGATGCGATATCACCGCTTGAGGCCTATCGGGGCTCGCCTCAGTTGATGGAAGAGCGCCTGAACGCGCTGACGGAGAATCAACGGCAGGTAGCTGATGCCAGGGCGGCACTGGTGCGGGAGGTTTTTTTGCTGGAGGACCAGGGGAATATCGGGCGACTTAAAGCGATCAATTATGTGGTTTCAAAAGCTCGATCGGGAGAGTTACCGCCACTCTTGCAGGCGGCCGCGGTGACGGCCAACGCCAAACGCGGCAGCGGCAGAACAATCAGCCGCGATCCACTGTATCAGTGGGTGTTGAAGTACAGCCAGGCGCAGAACGCCGCCGAGCGTCTGCTTTTGCTGGCTCCCGGTAAGCGGGAAGAGATGAAGGTGGAGGAAATTAGCTGGCTTGCTGACTTCCTGGCGCAATACCGGCAGTCAAACGGTCGCCCCATGACCGAGGCATACGATGATTTTGTGGCGGAGTGGAACCGCCGGCACGCGGAGGAACCCTATATGTTGCAGATAGTTCCCTCATACGACGCGATCCGCCGTGTGATGAAGAAATTGCCAGAGGTGACGAAGCAGAAAGGCCGCGTGACGGGCAGTGAATATCGCCAGCTTGAGGGCTTTACCCGTCGTGACTGGTTACAGATGCCTGTTAACTATGTCTGGATTGGTGACGGCCACGGTATGAAGCTGAAATGCGCGCATCCGATACACGGGCGCCCGTTCTCGCCGGAAGTGACCTTTGTGATTGATGGTGCCACCCGCTTTGTCGTCGGCTGGAGCATGGATCTTGCGGAGAACGTCTTCGCGGTGGCCGGTGCCATTCAGCATGGCATACGTAACCACGGTAAGCCGTTTATTTATTACTCGGATAATGGTTCCGGTGAAACCGCTGATGTGCTGGATAAGGAAGTGGTCGGGATACTCCCGCGTCTTGGGGTTAATCACCCAACCGGCATTGCCGGTAATCCACAGGGCCGGGGTATTATTGAGCGTCTTAACCGGACTTTACCCATGCGCATTGCGCGTAAGTACCGCACGTACTTCGGGAAAGGTGCAGATCGTGAAACGCTGCGTAAATTAAACCGCGATTTACGATCGGCTTTTAATACCCTTCAACAGGGTAAAAACCTCAATGCAAAACAGCGGGCGGCCATGCGTGATTTGCCGTCCTGGTCCGAGTTGTGTGAGGCGGTTCGCGAGGGTGTGGAGTGGTACAACAACCGCCCGCACAGCGAGTTACCGATGAAGGCCAACGGAAAACATTTCAGCCCGGCAGAATATCGTAAAAAGCGCCTGGCGGAAGAAGATACGGAAATTGAATGGCTGTCAGATGTGGAACTGCGCGACATGTTCCGTCCGATGGTGGAAAAACCGGTTCGCCGCTGTGAGATCCACTGGCTGAATAACATCTATTACGCGCCGGAGCTGCGGGACGAACACGGCCGCAAGGTGCTTATCAGCTACGACATACACGACGCCAGCAAAATTACCGTGCGTCGCCTGGATGGCTCCTTTATTTGCGAGGCCATCTGGAACGGCAACAAACGCGCCGCCTTCCCGGTTACGGCGGAGTACCACAAACACCAGCAGCGCATCAAAGGGATGCGTAAACGCGCCGAAGAGAAGCTGCGCGACGCTGAGGATGAAAATATCAACGTACTGGAGCACAAACAGCCGGAGCCGTGGGTCGGCAACATCTGGCAGCCAGTCGGCAATACAGTGACCGTTCAGCAGGTGGAGACGGAAGCCGAAGAGGAATATGCAGGAGCAAAAGAGGATTACCGCCGTGGGCTGGCGCTGATTGCAGCGCAAATGGAAGATGACGAATAACAGGCAAAAAATAACCTGAGCCGGAGCCCAGGTTATCAGATACCAAAAAAACGCGATTTCCGAGGTAAATATGACCGATATTAATGAAGTAATCAACACGATTAATGACCTGATTGCGCGTGATGTATTTACGCAGGTCACAATTGCAAAAGAAATGGGCGTTGCAGATGCCACGTTATCAGCCTTTCGTAACGGTAAATACACCGGGGATAATGAGCGTCTCGCGGCTAAGGTGCAGGACTGGTACGACAATTACCAGCAGCAGGTCACGCTACCGGAAGCCCCACAGTTTGTAGTAACGGAGACCGTTCAGGAGTTGCAGGCGCTGTTTCTGTCGGCCCGACTGATGCGCTGTATTAACACTGTGGTAGGTGAGCCTGGCGTGGGTAAGACGGCAGCGGCGCGGGATTACTGTTCAAAGGCTAATACCTGGCTGATAACGCTTTCGCCCGCACACTCCAGCGTCACCGAGTGCCTGCAGGAGCTGGCGGTGGCGATTGGTCTGGGTGAAATTAAGGGTGGTAAAGGCCCGCTGTCCCGCGCTATCCGTAAGGCGCTGACGGGCAAAAAAGGCCTGGTGATTGTGGATGAAGCAGATCACCTCGGTATTGACGGGTTTGAACAGTTACGCGCCATTCAGGACGCCACTGGTGTTGGTATGGTGTTGATTGGCAACCCGGAGGGGATGTCGGATATCACCGGTCGTCGTAATGACAACCTGACACGCCTCGTCAGCCGCATGGCGCGTACCTGCAAGCTTGATAAAGTGTCTGATTCGGATGTCGAGGCAATCGCTGATGCCTGGGGTATTAAAGGCAAAGACGAACTGGCTGAAATGAAGTCTATCGCGAAGAAGCCGGGCGCGTTACGCATACTGACCAATGTACTTAATCAGGCGTGGATTATGGCCGCCGGTGAGCGCTCTCCCCTGCGTAAAAAGCACATAAAAGCGGCTTATAAAAAGAATTACGGCGAAACGTTAAATGGAGTGTAATTATGAATGCGATTTATATTCCTGAGATTTACGGAAGAGATTATCTCATTAATTTCGACACTGTTAAGTTTATTCAGGTATCAGATAATGAAGAACATGGCGATTTAATTATTACTTTTACCGATAAAACCCAGCGGACAATTCCTGTCAGTACGCATCGTTCAGGGGTTGTTGATTTTCTGGATAAGCTTGGTCTGGCTGCGGACTCAGCGGATGCTTACCGATAAGTTGTGGAGATAATCATCATGAAGAGAGCAGTAAAACGCGAAATTAACGCGCTGAAACGTATCCGTATGAATGCTATTGATTCTTTCATGCGTAAAGATTTGATCCCGTTTGTTTATGCTGCACCCCTCACTGATGATGGAAAACGGGTGGTTTATATCGACGGGCTGGAATGGTATGCCGCTAAAAGTGACCAGCCAGACCTGATGTATGAAAACTGCCTGTTTCCTGATATCTGGGAAATGCTGATGCTCAGGGCAACCTTTCATCCGGGTTGCTACCGTGCAACCTGGAAGATGGTATACAGGGAAATACGCTGCGTGTTGGGTGACAGGACGCAGGAGGGATACAGCGGTATCAGGAAGCTGGTTCTTAAAAATGCCTGCGACCTGGTGGAATCCGAATTACTCGCGGAGGCTACAGTATGACAAACCTGTTTGATTTACTGAATGCGGCCTGTCGCCTTACCGAGCTTTCCGGTGCCGTTCTGCAGAAGAGTAAACGCTATCCGCAGCGTTACGCGCTGCGTACCACTCCGCCGCAGTGTCAAATGCCGGGTGAGGTTGAAATTACTGTCTGTAATAAAGGTGTACGTCGCTGTGTTCGTGCGGCTCGCGTGGGTGGCTGCACGGTGTACTGGGAAGATTAATTATCACTACTGAGGAAACTGAAATGGGCAATAAGGTGCAGGTTGTTTTTACCGTCGAACGTGAGGAAGGAGAAAAGCACTTCAAAATGGGGACGGAGTTTATTTCTACTACAGTTCTGGTTCAGGTTGACTCTTCCGGACTTGAAAAAGGCAATCAGTCACCTGAGCAGTTATTCGGCAAGATTTTAATGAAGGAAGCCCCTGCGATTTCCGGGGTGATACAGGAGATGGTTTACGATGCTATGCGCAAAAGAGGTTCAATTATTATTGATCGTGGAGTAACCGAGTTAGACGTAAATAAAAAACAAACGCACTGAGGTGAATTATGCAGGCTCAAAGAGACAATTCAGTTACGGTTCAAAAAATCCCTGACGGATATCGCTGTAATGCGATGGGGCATCTGGTGCCGGTGGATAAAATCAAGCCTATCGACCTTTTGCGTGATGAGCTGGTTAATGAGCTTTACGAAGAGGCGCGCGAGCTGCGTCGTAAAATGGCCGAGTTTAAGTTACGCGCCATGCAGCGTATCGGTGATTTTGTTGACCTGTCGGCATCTGAGTACGGCGTGACGTATGGCGGCACTAAGGGTAATGTCACGCTCCCCAGCTTCGACGGCTCCCGCCGTGTGGTGCGGGCAACGGGTGAGCACCGTGTGTTTGATGAACGCATTCAGGCTGCTAAAGAGATGATTGACGCCTGTATTGCCGAATGGTCAGACGGGGCTAACAAAAACCTGATTGCCATTGTTAACCGCTCCTTCCGTGTGAATAAGCAGGGAATGATTGATGTTAACGAGGTTTTGGGGTTACGCGATCTGGATATTGACGATGAAGAGTGGCTGGAGGCGATGCGGGCTGTTGTGGACTCCATCAAGGTTAACGGCAGCAGCACCTATCTGCGCTTTTATCAGCGTGAAAACGGTAAGGAATATAAACAGCTTTCGCTGGATATCGCCAAACTGTAATTAATTAAATCCGAATCACTTTTAAATTATGGCGTTCGCGTCAGGGGACTGCTTACGCCTGAATTCTGAATATAAGGAATGAAATAATGAAATTCGCTTATTTTAAACTTGATGCTGTTGTTACCGATAAATACCTTTCTGCGTATAGCGCGGACGTTAAACCTGCACGCGAGCGTATTCTTTGCCAGTTGCAGACCTTGCTCGGCGCGGTGGGTTTTAAAGTGGTGGATAAAGGGTGTCACGAGGTCATTGAAGCTGTTTACTTTAACCAGTTGCCGCATGACGGTTGGTCGGCAGAGGTAACGACTTTACTGGTCGATGGTAAGCCGTTGTTCAGCGCCACGCCGGACGGTAGCTGTGTCGGTGGCAGTATGGTTGCCGAAGACCTTAAACAGGCCTGTGAAAAACTGAAAGACTACCCGCCCTTTGATCACTGGCTGTGTGAGCGGTTGGGGGTTGTTGATCTGCTGTTATCCTTGTTCGGGGATTTCTCGTTCTGGCGACCCCGCAACTCCCGTCACAGTGACGTTATTCTGTTCCGTGTGCCGTTAAATGAACGAGGTGAAATTCGCGGAAAAGTGCCTGATGAATGTATCCGTATTAAACATTCCGAATATGTAGCGCTGCTGGAGGAATAATCATGGCAATGCAACGGCGTTATTTTAAATTAAATGAAGCGGACTCGATTAAATATCATAAGGAATATCAGGAGAAAATCGGTAAACCCCGCAGAGAGGCTATTCGTGATTTTCTGAGTGCGTGTAATGCGGTCGGGTATTTGTCACGTAAACATTTTGGTACTGAGTACATCAGTGCGCTCCTGGTGCGCGGGGGTATGGACTGCGGCAGAAACAAACGTGTTTCCAGTAAAGAATTTGATGACGATGGTCAGGCGTTGTTTGAGGTCAGGCCAGACCGCCGCTATAGCGAAGGAAAGCAACTGGCAGCTCGCCTGAAAGAGATAAACGAGAAATTACAGGTGTTACCGCTGTTTGATGCCTGGGTTGTGGAAATACTGGGCTGCTATGCGGACGCAAACTACGTTAATCACGGGCAGCATTTTGTCGCCTGGTCTGCTGCTGGTTTTTTCCCTGAGAAGAAGGCGCTGGTAGTCAGTATTCCGGTCGGTGAGAACGGAGAAAAGTCCCTGCCTGCTGATATGAGTAAGGCTCTTGTTGAAATTAAGCACTCCGAATTCATCGCCATTACGGAGGAATAACCGATGATCGATCAAAAAATCCTGATGGGTGTAAAAGCCCTTATTAGCGCCTACGGTAGGCTGACCTGTGGTGTGCTGGCTGACAAATTGCAGGTGCCGCCCTCTTCGATGATTTATTTCCTGCGTGATGCAGTGGGTGCTGGCGCGCTGACGGAGTGTAACGGCTTTTATGATATTCCCCGGCCGCGCCAGAACGCTCGCGATGAACGTGCTGATAAGTCCAGCCAGGAGCCTGCCCCGGTAAACTGGTGTGATTTTCGTAAGTCGCTACCCTGGATTGAGGGTAACAGCATTCCGTCACTGGTGAAGGATTTCGCAATGGGCATTCTGACCTGCGAAGCGACGTATGTTGTGATGGAGGTTAGCGAGGAGCTGTGCAAAGAAGGTGTACCGCAATTTACCTTTGGTTATATCGATGCCCGGCTGGGAAGATTTATTGATGGTATGAGCGGATGGGATATTACCTCTCATGTTCTGCGTTACCTGATTGTTGATCGTTCCCCGGAGCCTGAGTACGTCCCTGTATCCGTGGAGGTGGCGTAATGTTCTTTAAAACCTCAAATCCCGCTGCACTGGCCGCGTGGGATCAATATCTTCTCGACAGCCAGAAACTTAATGAAGAAGCCCGTAAACTCGCCGAAGTTCTGGGAGGTGGTGGTCGGGCGGTATTTAAAACCGATGTTAGCGGACGTCGCTTTTATGCAATGAGTTTTCCCGGTGAAGAACGACCGTTCGCGCGCGAGTTATGGACGGTTCAGCGAGAAACCACAGGCTGGAGTTGCGAGCCGAGGCGTTCGCGTATCCCGGCTCATTTGCGCACACTGGCGAAAGAACTGGCGGATACGTGGCACGACTACCGCCCGGTGACGAGTGCAAGGACTGATGCGCTGTTACCTGCGCTGGGACTGGATTTTAGCGTAACATTTTTCGGGGTGCTTGAATGGTTTCGTGTCGGCGATGTGATTTACGTCAGAGCGGGCATAAAACCCTCTAACGATCGCATGGTCGAGATTCTGTCTGACGAGTTTTATGCGGCTAAAAAGCAGGCGGAGGCGTCATCATGATAACGACATTATTTGTTGAATCCGAAGAGCCGCTTATCTGTGCGGCGGGTATGCCTGTCTGTGGTGGAAAGCTGGTTGTGCAGTACGGCTATCACCAGGAACTGCGGATTGGTCATCTGGGCCATGAGGGACTGTTCGTGGATGAGGAGACCGGGGCTTGCGTCGAGGATGAAGATGGCAAGGTAACGCACTGGGCATGGATTGATGCCTTGCCGGAATTATCGGAGGTGGAAACGTGAGAGATTACATTGAGGCTGAAAAGCTAAAAACAATCGGTGATTGTCTTAATCTTCTGACAGTTATAGATGGCAGTATCGAAGAAATTAAATTCCAGCTTGAGTACGAGCCCCAGGGGGGTGATGAATGGCGTAAAGCGGCAACAAAAGCACTGTTTATCTGTAGCAAAAAACGCAGGGCCATTACCGGGAGGTTAGCAGTGTTACGACAGGAAGAGAAAGAAAAAAATGTAAGGATTCACCAGCGCGTTAATGATTTTCTGGTGAAGGAGCTAAAGTTTCGGGTGTCTGAATCTGTGTTTCTTGAATGTGAAAATATCGCCATACAAAAAGCACTGTTAGCTGGCGTTTCGTGAAAATAAACAGGACTTCGAAAAAAATAATTCCGAAGTCCTGATATTTATTATCTGGGGTTATCCGATATGAGGTTTTTCTTTTTCATCAAAAACTTTGCACACCATATATCTGACATCTTTAAGCATTTCACCTCCGGTTCTGTCGCTTGTGGTGCAAAATCCACATATACATCTGAACGTGATCTCAGGGAAAAAGAGATACTGGATTCTCCGTCGTTCTGCCAGTTGACCTTTGCATCGGGGGCAGTATGGACCTGTAGCGGTTACGGCGACTTCCATCTCTTCAAAGCCGTGGGTTCGGAATATGAACCCTTGGTACTCGAACTCTTTGAGTTTTTTTGGTTTAAGGCCCTTGTCTGTAAGTTCAAGATAAATCATGTCTGGGCCTCGAATATTACTACGTGCTTCCAGCACGGCCTTCCCGTGCCTGTAATAGACTTCTATCGTTGCCAGCAGTCCAAATATTCCCAGGGTCAAATAAATGATTGTACCTTTGCTGATGTACACCAAAATACCCACTATAAAAAGGGTTCCGAGTGCAGGTATTGTCCCGGTTGCAAGGATTGCCCGTTGAAATTGCATATGGAGCGTCTTAAATATCTCAATCATTCCATTTCTCATCGTAAAAAATAACAGGGCGGTGTTTGCGACACCGCCTCCTTTGGAGAGTCACTATCATGGATCGCGCATCCCTTATCACGCTAATACACGTAGCCAAAAAAGATCTACATCTGGACGCTGACACTTACCGCGATGCCCTGCGTGCTGTCGTTGGTAAAACCAGTTGCCGCGATATGACGCAAACGGAGTTGTCGAAAGTGCTGGCGACGTTCAAAAAACGCGGTTTCAAAGTACGTTCAAAGCCGCAAAACAGGGCTTTAAAACCCGCTACAGTGACCGCCAAAATCCGCGCTATATGGCGTCTTATGTATGCTCAGGGTTTTCTCAGTAGCGACAGTGTTACAGCGCTTAATGGCTGGGTCAGAAAGCAGACAGCCCCGCAGAACGGCGGCGAAGGTGTGGCAAACTATCAGTGGCTGGAAAGAAAACCGGCGCTGGCGTCTGATATGCTGGAACGTCTCAAACGCTGGCACCGGCGCGAAATGCTCCGCGCTCTTGGTTTGTCGGAGCGCGAAAAAATCAGCTATGACCAGACCTGCCAGCGTTTTAAATCACACATCGCCGCCCGCCGTTAACCCAAACCCCGCCACAGCGCGGGATTTATTTCTCTTCTGACTCCTCACTTTCGCAGGGAATGATACAACTGATAATCTCGTCTTTATCCTCATACATTTGCTTTAATTGCTGGAGTTCTTCAGCGTTAAAGTTATAAAACTCGGTAGTCTTACTGACTTCCTGGTAAGCTTTCCAGGAGCGAACGAGTACCGTTCGCTTTACTCTTTTTTCTGGTATGGTTTGTCTGGAGGGTCTTGAGTTGATCCATGTCTGAAACATACTTGCCAGCGATTCCCAGAACCCATCAGTGGAAACGGCGGCCAGCACAATAAGTAAAGCATCATTACTCGCCGCACTAAGAGTTGTTGCTTTAATCCTGGGGTTGATAAGTTTATACCTGGTTGCTAATTCGCTAATCTCAGCTTCAAGTTCGGGTGGACATGAAATCATTAAGGAGGGCTTCATGGATATATTCCTTTATTCAGGGCGGTCATTGTCCGGCCGTATAAAATTGTGCCTGCTTGCACTGGGTCAGGCGTGGTGTGCATTCAGAGTTGGTGTGATTGGTATTCATATTGACGATGAAACCATTACGCATGATATGCACGAGCTTTTTGATGACGGCAACCCCCGTAAAGCGGGTGTCTTCAAAAAAATTGACGTATAAAAACGATCATTATCATGTGGTTATAAAAAATAACGATCAATAAGCGATCTGTTAATAAGTATTTCCCTTCCACAGTGTCTGCGTCTGTCGCCACAGCGCGGGATTTTTCCTTTATATTAAGGCATCACAGTTTAGGCTTGCCAGAGGTGCGTTATGGCTGAGGTACAGATGGGAATGTTTGAGGACGATGAGCGCTTAAATGCGCTGATTGACCATCTTGATCACATTCCGGAAGATGAACTCAAAAAAAGCTGGCCTAAGATGCTGTTTGCGCTCGTTGAGGTTGTCAGCGCTGAGTTGCGTCGTCAGGGGCTTGAGCCGGCGGAGGCTGACCGCCTTGCCCGTAAAACTATCGCTGCGCAGGCGGGTTATATGGGTGGCAGGGCCTATTACTTGCCAATGGGGGAATCTCTCTTTGCCGAGCTGCGTAATCATGAGATTTACTGCCGCTGGTCGAAAAGAGAGCGCATTGAGAAGTTGCGCCGCGAGTATCATATGTCTGAAACCCAGATTTACGCCATTATTCGCGAACAGCAAAAACGCTACCGCCGGCGTGTTCAGCCCGATATGTTTGACGCTAACCACCACTGACCGGCATATGCCGGTTTTTCTTTTCTAAGTTACCGCAATCCTTAACCCTCTTCCTTCATTGTTACTCTCGGTACAGGTTTGTTACTGATGGAGTGACCCGTGCCGAAACTCCCCCCTGCGTTACGTAAAAAACTGATTGCCCTTGTGCTGGCCGGCGCCGGCATGGTTGGTATTGCCACCTCGTACACCGCGTACTGGGAGGGTAAATCGAATGCGACCTATATCGATCCAACCGGCACGCCAACCATCTGTTACGGGCATACCGGCCCGGACGTCAAGCCCGGCATGGTGAAAACCGATGCCGAATGCCTTGCGTTGCTGAAACAGGATATGAGCTGGGCGTTCGCCGCTATTCAGCGTTACGTCAAAGTGCCGCTCACGCAGGGGCAGACGGTGGCACTGGCCTCCTGGGTGTTTTGGGCGGGCGAAACCAACTTCCGTAACTCCACGCTGCTACGTCTGATTAATGAAGGAAGGATGCCTGCGGCCTGCGGCCAGTACATCCGGTGGATCTACTCCAAAGGTCAGAAGCTGCCGGGACTGGAGGCGCGGCGTTCTGCGGACGAGTGGCTATGTCGTTACGACTTACCGCAGTCGTAATGTACTACTGGCGGCCGGTGATGATTTCGGTGCTGTGCGCCGTTCTGCTGTTACGGGGCGTGTTATGGCTGGCCTGAAAGATGAACTGCCGGTTGTGGCGGTGGTGGCCGTGGTGATTTGTCTTGCTGTCGGGGTGTGGGCTGAACGACAGCAGGTAGAGCGCCTGCAGGCTGATATCACCACCCTTACGCAACAGCGCGACGAGGCCCGGCGCATTCTGAACAACCAGCAGAACACCATGCAGTTTTTTAACACGCTCAGTAAGGCGGCTACAGATGAAAAGCAACGCAATACGCAGCACAGCGAAACGGTCAGAGCGGAGATTCGCCCGGCGCTTGCCGCAGAGCCTGCGGCCCGTGTTGCTGTGCCTGCCGCTGCTGCTGACCGCGTGCGCGCCGCCGTCAGTGAAATACGTACAGGTGCCGCCGGTTCCGCTTCCCGCTGAATGGACGGCTGACTGTGTTGTGCCACCGCTGCCGGAGCCTTTTACCTTCGGTGCATCGGTGGACTACAACCTGCAACTGCTGGCGGTGGTGAAAAACTGCAACGTCGATAAAGCGAACATCCGCCGCGCTGAGGAACAACGACAACATGAATTTACTGACATGGCCGGAACGGCTGATAAGTCGTCTCACCGGCGAAAATGAAGAGGAAAAGACCATGACTGAACCCACTCAAACGCAAAATGCAGGTATTGCGGCAGCGTCTGATACGGCGGCTGTTGCTGATACATCTGCGACAGCGTCGACAGCACCTGCAACAACGTACAACCAGATGCAGTCTTTGATCGCAGCAGATAATGCCCGTGTCACGGCTGAGCATGACCCGGCGTTGACGGGTCGCCTGGATTTTGAGGTGCTGCGCGGGATTCTGGCCGCCATCGGGTACGACATTCCGCGGGACAGGTTTGAATCTGCGGTTTTCCTGGCAACGTCAGACACCAAAGCACATGGATAACGTCGATCGCGCTTCGGAACTGGAGGCGCAGTTTACAGAGCGCAGCCTGGCGGAGCATCAGTACCGGGTACATCACCCTGTACCGGTAACGGCTGTCAGGAACTGCGAGGACTGCGGTTGCGTGATATCGCCTGAACGTCTGGTTGCCATACCTGACGCGGTGTGTTGCGTGGACTGCCAGGCATTACGGGAGGCCCTGCGTGTGGCTCAGTGTCGTTAAGGATTACCTTGTTCCGATTTTGTCGGCCACGGCGACGGCCGGCGGTATTTTTATGGCGCTGATGCGCCGGACATTTGTGCCGCGCGAGGCGTTCGAAAAACTGCATGACAGGGTTGAACGGGTGGAAACCCGGATTGCCAACCTGCCAACACAGGATGAGGTCAGCCGGCTGCACGTCGAGATTGCGACCCTGCGCGGCGACCTTAAGGAGACGGCCGCAACCCTGAAAGCGGTCTCTCATCAGAACGAATTATTGCTGGAACAGGCTGTAAGGAAGACTCCGCAATGAGCAATTTTATTACCGAAGACCAGCGTCTGGTCATTCTGCGTTCGCTTGCCGACTACAACGGCGAACTCGGTGAATCCGTCCTGCAGGACTGCCTGGATGACTACGGACACAAAGTGTCACGCGATACCGTTCATACCCATATGGCCTGGCTTGCCGAACAGGGGCTGGTCCGTCTGCGTACCCTGAACGGCTATTACATCGCCGAACTGACCGGACGGGGCCAGGATGTGGCCGAGGGGCGCAGCACTGCGCCGGGTGTGAAAAAGCTGCGTGCGAGGGATTAAGTCATGGACAAGCAGCCCACCCGCGGACGTGTGAAAAAAGCCGATCTTCTGCCTGACAGCATCCGTAAGCCCCTGCTTGAGATGCTTCGCGAGAAGCGTTTCACGCAGGTACAGGTCCGGGAAGAGATTAACCGCCTTATCGAAGAGGCCGGGCTTCCTGATGAAATGAAACTCAGCCGCGGAGCTGTGTGGCGTCTGGCGTCTGAAAACGAGGAAGTGGCCCGCGACCTTCGCGATCTGCGTGAGCAGACAAAAGCGATGGTGGCGGAACTCGGCGACAAACCCACCGGCGACACCACCACGCTCATTCTTGAAATGACCCGCTCCCTGCTGTTTCGCAAACTCCGCGCCGCTCGCCGTGACCTGGAAGATGACGGCGAGATCGATATTGGCCTGCTTAAAAATATCATGCTGGCCGTTCAGCGCCTGGAGAGTGCCGCCGAGCGCAGTATGAAGCGTGAAAAAGAGATCCGCGCGGCCTTTGCCGAAGAGATGGCGAGCGCCGTCACCGACGAACTGCGCGGCACGGACGGGATGAGCGAAGAGCTGGAAGCCAGTATTCGCCGCATTCTTCTGGGTAAAGCGTAATGGCCAGGAAAAAAGAACCCACGCTCACTGCAGTTGGCGAACCCCGACTGATTGACCTGAAAGAAGAAGCTGAAAAACTCGGTGTGGACATCACCACCGATATCAGTGATGCAAAACCGGAGCAGGAGCCGGTTTTTCTGGGGTATCAGCAGAGGTGGTTCCTGGATGAAAGCGGCGTGGTTATTGGTCAGAAAAGCCGCCGAACGGGTATCACCTGGGCAGAAGCCGGACGTAACGTCATTAATGCCGCTAAACCTAAAAAGCGGCATGGCCGTAATACTTTCTATGTCGGCTCCAAGCAGGAAATGGCGCTGGAGTACATCGCCGCCGTTGCGCTGTTTGCCCGCGCGTTTAACCGGCTGGCAAAAGCCGACGTTTACGAGCAGACCTTCTGGGACAGCGAAAAGAAAGAAGAGATCCTCACCTATATGGTGCGCTTCCCCCGTAGTGGTTTTAAAATCCAGGCGCTGTCTTCCCGCCCGTCCAACCTTCGTGGCCTGCAGGGTGATGTGGTAATTGATGAAGCCGCATTCCATGAAGGGTTACGTGAGTTACTTAAGGCTGCCCTGGCAATGCGTATGTGGGGGTGCCGTGTCCGTATTATCTCCACACATAACGGCGTCGATAACTACTTTAATGAACTGATTCAGGAGGTTCTTGCCGGGCGCAAGGACTACTCCCTGCATACCATCTCGATTGATGATGCTATTGCTGACGGGCTTTATAAGCGCATCTGCTACGTGACGGATCAGATCTGGTCACCGGAAGCTCAGATTGCCTGGCGTGAAAGCCTTTACCGTGACGCCCCGACCCGCGAGGATGCTGACGAGGAATACGGCTGCGTGCCGAAAAAGTCCGGCGGTGCCTATATTCCCCATGCGCTTATTGAGCTGGCGATGGTGCGCGGTATTCCCATTCTGACCTTCGAAGCGCCGGAAGATTTCCTCAGTCGTGCGGCCTGGTTGCGCGAGTCTGAGATTAACGCCTGGTGTGAAGAACATTTAAAACCGCTTTTAAACTCCCTTAATGAACGCTCACGTTACAGCTTCGGCGAAGACTTTGCCCGTCGCGGCGATCTGACCTGCTTTACCTTGCTTGAAATCACCGAAGACCTGCAGAAGCGCGAGGCGTTTCGTGTCGAACTGCGCAACATGCCTTATCAGCAGCAGCGGCAAATCATGCTCTATATCCTGGAGCGCGTTACCCGACTTATCGGGGCGGCGTTCGATGCCACCGGTAACGGTGATTTTCTTGCAGAAGCAGCGCTTGAACGGTTCGGGCCTGAAATGGTGGACAGTGTACAACTCTCGGCGAAGTGGTACGGCGAGTGGATGCCGAAGCTGAAAGCGGAGTTTGAAGATCAGAATATCTTTGTTGCCCGCCATCAGACCACGCTTGATGACCTGCGTCATATCAAGGTGGTGGCCGGTACGCCGCAGATTGATAAGGGGCGTACCAAAGACGAGAACGCGACGGCTGCCGGCAGCCGTCGTCATGGTGATTTTGCGGTGTCGCTGTGTATGGCAAATCGGGCTTCTTATATGGATGGTTTCGTGCTCGATGACGAGGCATGTCTGGCGATGCCGGAGCGCGGACGCACGATGGAAGACGCCGAAGACAGGGGACGGTTCTTTATGACGCCGGAGGAAGAAGACGCCGACGGCGCGTATCACGAATTTGAGCAGGGGTGCTGGTAATGGGAAAAATAGTCAATCTGGACGGGCAGCCGTTCGACTTTGATCCAGAGATGCAGACGGCGGTACTGGACATCCCGCAGATAGCGAACCGCTTTATTGAACATCCGGCATCGGGCATCACCCCGAACCGGGCGGCGCAGTGTCTTCGCGCTGCCGAACAGGGCGACCTGATGGCGCAGTCCGACCTTGCGGCCGACATCGAGGAGAAAGACACCCACCTGTTCGCCGAACTCAGCAAGCGCCGGCTGGCGATACAGAGTGTTCCCTGGAGCATTGTGCCGCCGTCGAACGCCACCGCGCAGGAAAAGAAAGACGCGGAGATGCTCGACGAGTACTTTCACGGCGCAGACTGGTTCGACGCCATGCTGTTTGATGCAACCGACGCCATCCTCAAGGGCTACAGTTGCCAGGAAATCGAATGGGGCCGCATTGGTCGCGCGTTTGTAATCAATAAGGTTATCTGGCGTGACGCCGCGCACTTCTGCCTCAATCCGCAGGATTTCAGCGAGCTGCGGCTGCGTGACGGCAGCGCCGAAGGCGTCCCGTTCCAGCCGTTCGGCTGGATTGTTCATCAGGCGCGATCGCGTACCGGTTACGCCGGCACGCAGGGGCTGGTACGCACGCTTATCTGGCCGTTTATCTTCAAAAACTATTCCGTGCGTGATCTGGCGGAGTTTCTGGAGGTGTACGGCCTGCCGATGAAGGTCGGTAAATATCCGGCCGGTGCCACGCCGGGCCAGAAAGCCGCCCTGATGCGGGCGGTGCTGGAAATCGGGCGGCGTACCGGCGGTATTATCCCGACCGGGATGAGCCTGGAATTTGAGGCGGCGGCCAGCGGTCAGGCAGACCCGTTCCTGGCGATGATGCAGTGGGGCGAACGTTCCATTTCCAAAGCTATCCTCGGCGGTACATTAACCACTGACGCCGGCGATAAAGGCGCGCGCAGCCTGGGTGAAGTACATGACGAAGTACGCAAGGAAATTCGTGATGCTGACCTTCGCCAGTTAACCACCACGCTTAGCCGCGATCTGGTCTATCCGCTGTATGCGCTCAACACCACCCACGCGGTGGACGTTCGTCGCCTGCCGCGTCTGGCCTTCCAGACCAAAGAGCCGGGCGATATCACCAAAATCACCGCGGCCGTCGTGCAGCTCGGCGCCGGAATGCCGGTGCCGCTGGCGTGGATTCGTGACCAGACCGGCATTCCTGAACCGGTCGGGGACGAGCCGGTATTTACCATCGCCAGCCCGGAAATGACCCTGCCACCGCCGGAACGGCCGGAACGTCAGGAAAAGCAGGCAGCGCTCTCGGCACAGCCACCCGCGCCGGTCACGACCGGTCCGCGTGATGAACTCGATGACCTGGGCGATTCCGTTCCTGCCGGCGTTCTGCAGGCGGCGATTGATCCGGTACTGGAGCCGGTTATCAACGCGATTAAAACGAAGGGGCTGGCGGATGCGCTGTCTGACCTGCCGGAACTGTATCAGCAGATGGACGATAAAAAGCTGATGGCACTGCTGACAGATGCGATGTTTGCGGCGGAAGTAAAGGGTATGGTGGACGACCTTGATTGATTTAGGTTACGCCGCCACCCTTGAGCCCAAAGAGGTGATCGCGTATTTCCGGGCTAAAGGGCAGCACATCGGCTGGAACTGGTACGATACGGCCGTGGATGTTCACGCCCGCTCGTTTACGGTGGCAAAAGCCGCGCGTGTGGATGTACTGACCACTATCCAGAATGAGGTTGAGCGCGCTATTTCACAGGGTGTCAGTCAGCAGGAGTTTATCGACACCCTCGCACCCCGCCTGAAAAAGCTCGGATGGTGGGGTAAACAGATTATCGTGGACAGTGCCGGCAACGCCGAAACTGTGCAGCTTGGCAGCCCGCGCCGTCTGGCGCTGATATATAACGTCAATACCCGCGTGGCGTACAACGTTGGGCGCTATGCGCAACTGATGAACAGTACCGACACGCACCCGTTCTGGCAGTATGTGGCGGTGATGGACAGCCGCACGCGACCCTCTCACGCCGCGCTTAATGGTCTGGTGTTCCGCTATGATGACCCCTTCTGGAAAACCCACTACCCGCCGAACGGCTGGAACTGTCGCTGCCGCGTCCGGGCGTTGTCACAGGCGCGTATGGATTCGCTGGGCCTGAAAGCCACGCAGGGCGATAAATACCTCACCACGAAGAAGGTACAGGCGGCAGTGGACAAGGCCACCGGCGAAATCATTGATATGGACGTGACCACCTTTGCCGACGGTGCTCGTGTCATGACGCCGGATGTGGGCTGGTCATATAACCCCGGTTCGGCGGCGTTCGGTCTTGATCAGACGCTTATCCGCAAGCTGGTTGAAGTCAAAAGTCCTCAGCTTCGCGAGATGGTGGTAAAAGAGATGAACAACAGCCCGGAGCGGCAACTGGCGTTTCGGATCTGGGCGAAAAACATCATGGAAAGCCGACGCGGGGGTAACGATATCCGCACGCTGGGCTTTATGTCTGAATCCGTTGCGGATGCGGTTGAGCAACGAACCGGCGAACCACCCGCCCGACTGCTGGCAATGAGCGGTAAGAATGTGCTGCACGCCGACAGTGACAAGCATCACCTTACGGGGGTTGCGCTGCAGGCCGACGATTTTCAGTTGCTGCCTGCGCTGCTGGCTCATCCCGAAGCGGTATTATGGGACAAGTCTCACAATAACCTGATGTATATCGTGACCACAAAAGACGGCCTGGCAAAGATAGTGGTTAATGCACCTTTTGGTATTAAACGCCAGCCGGATCAGCTTGACGTAGTGATCAACACTTACAGAATTCGCGATGTCAGCGATCTTAAAGCTGATATTCGTAGTGGAAAACTGGAGTTACTCGAAGGGGAAGTGGATTAGCGGTTAATGGCAGGGGTCGAACCTGCAAAAGTCCTTCGCCCGAAGGCTAGCACCACTTTACCAGTTAAGCGTACATCAACCGCTGACTACATTTTACGCTATTTATTCGCCGGAGGGCAACATGTCTACAATTGATGCCGCAGTGGTCATTGATGTTAAGCGCCTGCAGCGTGTGTTTCTGGAACTGCAGGCGATGGGTGATGATGGCAAGGGGCTGACCCGTTCCGTGGCGGCCAGCCTGCTGTCGTCGTCTGAAATGGCCTTTGAGCAACAAAAAGAGCCTGATGGCGACAAATGGCATGAATGGTCGGAGCCCTGGCGAGCGTGGCGCACAAAGCACGGTTATGTTCCTGGTAAAATCCTGACGCTGCACGGCAAGCTTGCCGGTGAAATGACCACTGACTACGGCGATACGTATGCGATGATAGGCTCTAATGAGCCTTACGCGGCGATTCACCAGTGGGGTGGAACGCCTGATATGCGACCAGGACCGGCGGCCATTCCTGCACGCCCGTACATGGGGTTTGATAAGGTCGCCGAGAAGGAGATCCTGAGCCTTATCAAAAAACGCTTTGAGAAGGCCGTGGACGCGTCGTAATTTTCCGGGGGTGTCTTCGTACTCCTGACGCATTTAAAACGCGCACAGCGATTTTTGAAACTGTTTTGAAACGGTTTGAAAATGGATCATCGGTTCGATCCATTTTCCCTGTCCTGTTTTTTACTGATTTACCGCAAACCCACCCCCTCGCCTGACCGTCATAAGCTGCCGGTCATGACGACGAATACCTTAAAAGCGACAGGCGCCCGGCGCCACACAGAGACCGCGGCTCTCTCGGCTTCACTGGCATCATCCGATGATGGATGGTGCCAGTTGCTGCCGGCCGGTCGGGTCAGAGCGCGCGACGGAAGGCCCGAAAAGCCCGCCGCGGGCTGGCTTATCAATAAAAAGTCCTGTGACCGTATTAAGGCCAACCTTGCCGCCCTTAAACAGCCTTTACTGATTGACTACGACCACCACTCCGAAATCGCCCAGGAGAAAGGCATTAAGGCTGTGGCGGCCGGCTGGGTCAAGGCTGACAACGTGCAGTGGCGTGAAGGCCAGGGGATTTTCATTAAGCCCACCTGGACGCCGCAGGCGCAGAAGCATATCGACGATCTGGAGTATGCCTATCTCTCGGCGAAGCTGGAGTATTACGTTGATAACGGCGAACCGGCTTCCATTCGTATTGCGTCCCTGACGAACGACCCGGCTATTACTGGTATGAAGTCCGTCGCGGCCCTCAGCGCTGACGACCTGTATGTAACCACCCCCTCGATGGAGTTAACCCCCATGAATGAGCAATTACGCCAGTTACTGGCGGCGCTCGGCCTGACCGTGCCCGATGACGGCGAACTGACGCCGGAACTCGGTACGGCGGCCCTGTCGGCGCTGACGGATATTCAGGCGAAAGCCGGCAAACACGACGAACTGAAAACGCAGGTTGCCACGCTGTCCGCTGAACTGGACACCGCGAAACAGGCTAATACCACCGCCGCCGGTGACGTTGACCTGACGAAGTTCGTCCCGGTTGAGACCTACAACGCCCTGCGCACGCAGTACGTCACCCTGTCTGCTGAGCACGGTACAACCACGCTTGAGCAGGTGCTGGATAAGGCCGAATCCGAGGGGCGCGTATTTAAGTCTGAGCGCGGTTATTACGAAGGTCTGGGGAAACAGATTGGTGTTGCGGCGTTGTCCGCCCAACTGGACGCCCGTCAGCCGATTGCTGCCCTGACCGCGAAACAGACGGACACGGTGAACGTGCCGAAGAAAAAAACCTCGTCTGCCGCCCTGTCAGCGGAAGACCTTCAGGTAATGAAAATGCTCGGCAAGACCGAGGAAGAATTTCTTAAAGCTAAAGGGGTTAAATAATGTCCACACCTACCACCCCCGCCATGATTGAAGCCCTGTTTACGGGCTATAAATCCGATTTTCAGAACGGTCTGGGCATGGCGGCCTCGCAGTACAAACAGATTGCGATGACCGTCACATCCAATACCCGCTCCAACACCTTCGGCTGGCTGGGTCAGTTCCCGCACTTCCGGGAATGGATCGGGACGCGTGTCATGCAGCAGATGGCCGCGCACGGGTATTCGATCACTAACAAGACCTGGGAAGATACGGTTGCGATTTCCCGCGACGATTTCGATGACGATATTCTCGGTATCTATTCCCCCATCTTCCAGGAAATGGGCCGCGCGGCGGGCTGCTTCCCGGATGAGCTGGTCTTCCAGGCGCTGGCGAACGCCGACAAAACCGCCTGCTATGACGGCCAGAACTTCTTTGACGCCGAACATCCGGTCTACGAGAAGGTGGATGGCACCGGAAAAATGGTGCCGACGTCGAATCTGTTTACCGCGAAAGTTGGCGCAGCAGGTGCCACCACGGACTACACCGGGCCGGGCTGGTATCTGATGGACTGCACCCGCGTGATTAAGCCCATCATCTACCAGAACCGCCGCAATCCTGAGCTGGTGATGCAGGCCGACCCGAAAACAGGCGTGACCTTCACCGATAACCAGATTGTGTTCGGCGCGTCCCTGCGCTCCAACGTTGGTTACGGCTTCTGGCAGATGGCGCAGATGATGAAGGCCCCGCTCAACAGCGACATGTTCTGGGAAGCCTGGCAGGCCATTACCGACCGCAAGGCTGACGGTGGTCGTCCGCTGGGTCTGCGTCCGTCCGTTCTGGTGGTGCCGCCGTCTCTTGAGAAAGTCGCCACCAAACTGCTTGAGCGCGAGCTGACCGTTGATGATGGTGCCACCACCACCAACGAACTCAAGGGCAAGGTCTCGCTGGTTGTCGCTAACTGGATGCCGGCAGCGACCGCAGCCACGGCATAACCCGTTTCACGGCGGGTTCATCCCGCCTTTAAACCGTTTTCAAAGGGGATAAAAGTGCCATGTCAGAAATGTCAGAACAGGAAAACAACGCTGCTTTACCGGGCGGCGCAACGGATAACCCGGGGACTGACGGAGATAGCCAGGTTACTCCGTCAGGCTTTTTTATCGTTGAGGTTCGTTGTCCGCGTGAGCGCTACATTCGCGCCGGCATCCGCTTTATACGCGGTAAACAGACGCTTGAGAACGTGCCACAGGCCACGCTCGATATCTTACAGGCTGACCCATGCCTCATTGTGGTGTCGGTTCAGCCGGCAGCCGCGCCATCTGGTGAGGCTGGCGTGCAAAACCTGGTGGATGTTGTCAATGCAGGCAGTGATGTGACGCCAGCCGAGATTGACAAGGTGATAGATGTGCTGATTGCCCGCGCTGACCCGCAGAGCTTCACCAAAACTGGCGTGCCGGGCGTAAAGGCCGTCAGTGATGAGCTGGGCCAGCCCGTCACCAAAGCGCAGGTGGACGCCGCATGGGTGGCGCGCCAGGAGCGCCAGAAATGATGTACGCCAGCGCGCAGGATATGCGGGACAGATACGAGAATCTTGATGATCTCTTGAGGCTGCCGGGAACGGACGACCTCAACGAGAAGAAGCTGACGCAGGCGCTGAATGATGCCGGCGCGCTGGCTGACAGCTATCTGTCGGCGAAATATGCCCTGCCGCTGGCCGTGGTGCCGCAGGTGCTGGTACAGCACTGTTGCGCCATTGCCTTTTATTACCTGTGCGACCAGCAGCCTTCCGATCAGGCGCGCGATCGTTACCGCGAGGCGCTCACCTGGCTGCGGGAGGTGAAGAACGGCAGTATTCCGATTGGCGTGGACGAAGCCGGCAGTGCGCCGGAGTCTGACGACCTGCCGCAGATGCAGGCCGAAGCGCCGGTATTCGGGCGCAACCAGAAGGGGTTCATATGATTGCCGATACCGAACAGGCTTATCTGGATCGTATTCGTTCCCTCTTTGGCAACCGCCTCAGAAAGGTGGACACGCATCCGGGCGACTGGAGCGAGGCCACCCTGAAAAAGCTGATGCTGTTGCCGCCTTCTGTTTATGTGGCGTGGCTGGGCGCCGGAGAACCTCGCACGCGTAACCGCATGGTGAGCCACTGGGTGTTCTACGTGGTCGGCAGCATGTTAAACGGCCGCGAGACAAACCGTATCGGGCTGTATCAGATGGTGGCTGTTTTGCTGTCCGGTCTGGTGGGGTTTAAGGCGGGTTCCGCCTCGCCGCTGGCGTTTGAGAAAGCGACCAATCTGTACAGCGTGGCGCAGGGGGCGTCCGGGGTGGTGCTCTATGCCCTCTATTTCTCCTGTGAGGAGATTATCGACCCGCTGACCGATATCAGCACGCTCGCTGACTTCCTTCGTCATTACGAGACGTTTGGCGAACCTGACGGCACGCCGGCCTTTGAGGCACATATCGACCTGCCGGGGCCGGAACATGAGTAAAGGTGCCCTGAGCTTCTTTTGTTTCATGTTCTCTTTCCTGCTGGCTTCTGGTGGTCACAGTGGCCGGGGCTGGTTCCTGTTTACTGGAGTGATCCTGTTATGAAAACCTTCTTTATTAAACCTGCGCCGGGACGCATGGTACGCGACCCCGACACGCTGGAATTTTTAAAGCCTGGCGGTGAGGAGAAACCCTTCACCCCGTACTGGTGCCGCCGGCTGGATGACGGTGATGTGACCGAATTCAATCCGAATGAGGCGCAGCCAGCCGTGACCGCCGGAAAAGCGAAAGCGACTGACGCTGACGCCGTGGAGAAAAAAGCATGATTGGTTTTAACGAGATCCAGAACGACAACCGTATTCCACTGGCGCAGATTGAGTTTGATAACTCAACGGCGGTGGTGGGAACACCCGCACAGCATCAGACGGTACTGATGTTCGGTCAGGCAAACCTGAAAGACGGTAAGGTTGACGGAGCCGGCCAACTTGACACACCAGTACGTATTACCCGCGATTCGCAGGCCATCAGCCTGTTTGGTCGTGGCTCAATGCTGGCCTGGATGGTCAAAGAGTTTATCGCCATTAACCCGGATACCGGGCTGTACGTGATTGCTCAGGGGGCCGGGACCGGTAAAGCTGACGCCGGCAGTCTGACACTGAGCGGCACGGCCACCGGTGACGGTGTGCTCAGGGTCTATGTTGGCGGACGTCGTTATCAGGTGGCGGTGAGCAGCGGCCAGCAGGGTAAGGCGCTGGCTGACAAACTGGCCGCGCTGATTAATGCCGATCGCGATGCGCCCTTTACGGCGGCGTCTGCGGCTCCCGCCGGCGCTGATGTGGACGCCACAAGCAGCGTGGTATCGATGACCGCCCGCTTCGTTGGCGAGTGCTCCGCTCACGATATCCGCCTGAACTATTACGACGGTGAAACCACGCCGGACGGTCTGACGGTGGTGATTGCGCCGCCGGAGGCAAAAGCCGCTAACCCGGATATCACCCGCAGCGTCGCGAATATGGGCGAACGTCAGTACAACTATGTGGTGATGCCGTATAAGGACCAGGCTAACCTCAACATCCTCAGCGCCGAACTGCTTAAACGCTGGGGGCCGGTCAAAATGTCCGACGGCGCGGTATGGATGGCGCACACCGGCACGCAGGGCGAAATCACCGCGTTCGGCGAGTCCCGCAACGACTTTCTGTTTACCTGCAGCGCCGTTCCCAAAGCGCCCGAACCGGATTACATCTGGGCGGCGTCGGTCTGCGCGACCTGCGCGCCGTCACTGTCCATTGACCCGGCCCGGCCGCTCCAGACGCTGGCGGTGTCGTCCCGCCTGGCTCCTCAGCTTGCTGACCGCCTGACTCAAGAGGAACGTAACCTGCTGCTGCATGGCGGCATTGCGACCGTCACCGTGGCGGCCGGCGACGTGGTACAGATTGAGCGTCAGGTGACGATGTACCGTGTCAATAAATACGGTGATGTTGATCCGAGCTATCTCGATATCGAAACCATCTACACGCTGTCGTACCTGCGTTACTCCCTGCGCACCTTCGTCACACAGCGATTCCCGCGCCATAAACTGGCTGATGACGATACGCCTGTGGCGCCTGGACAGCCCATTGTGACACCCAAAATCATGTCGCTGCAGCTTATCGCGCTCGGTGAAGACTGGGTGGATCAGGGGCTGGTTGAGAACCTGGATACGTTCAAAAAGAACCTGCTGGTAGAGCGTAATACCGGCGATCGTAACCGTCTGGATGTGCTGTGTACGCCTGACCTGGTTAACCAGTTCCGGTTCTTCGCCGCGCAGCTCCGTTTCATTCTGTGAGGTAGACAATGGCAGGAAATCAGTATCAGGGCGTGGCAACCGTTCGCGTGAACGGCAGCGAATACGCCACGCTGGAAGGCGCAACCTTCACGCCGTCGGGCTTTGAACGAAAGGTGGTTAAGGGGCCCAGGGTGTATGGCTATAACCAGCAGGCGAAAGAGGCCACGCTGGAATGCAAATTCCCTGCCGGTGGCGATGACTCCCCGGACAGTGATGTGATCAACACCTGGACCAGCGTCACTATCGAATTTATCGCCGATACCGGCGAGGTCCACATGATGACAAAGGCGTGGAGTTCGGAGCCCGCATCGCTTGCCGCTAACGGCGAAATCTCCGCGAAGTTCGCCGCCGCCAAAAGCACCCGCGTGCAGTAAGGAGTATTCATGGCTACGAAGAAGAAAACCCCGACCGCAGTAAAACAGGACGACGAGGCAGCGCTGGCTGCCATTCGCCAGGCGCTGGACGGTGACGACCCGCGCACCGCCGGCCTGACGGAGCAGCTCGCTAAGGGCTACGTTGACCTGCTCGACGGTCTGCCGTTCGGCGAGGGGCGCGAGTACCGCGTCACCTTCCGCGAACTGTCGGCAAAGGACAGCATTGACGCTGAGACCGAGGCAGAACGCGTGGTGGACACCCGTAACGGCCCGATTCTGATTGCATCACCTTCGTTGCGCGGGGTGCAATTGCTGCGCCGCCAGATTGCCGCGGTGGGCGACATCGAAGGGCCGCTCTCGATGCTGCAAATCGGGCAACTGAGCGAACGTGACCTGTCCCGCCTGATGGTGGCGGTTAACCTGCGCGATACGGCGCTGGCCGGAAAGCTGGCAGGTGACAAGGGGCGACTGGGAGCGGTGCCGGAATGAGTTAGAGGAAGCGGCGATCGTGCTGGGAATGGTGACTAAAGGCGGCCCGCAGTGGGCCATGAGCCTTCCCTTATCGCAGCTTTACCGGCACTGCAGACAGGCAGAAAAAATCATTAAACGACAGAATACGTGACGCATAACCGCCGATGAAGAACCTGAAAGCTTCGCTGATTGTCGATTTACTCGGCAACATATCATCCAAATCCCGTCAGTGGTCGCAGGATTTGGGGGCGTTTTCGCACGCCGGTCAGCGTGGTCTCGGCGGTGTGGGAACGGCGGTACGCCGTCTCGGTGGTGACGCGGAAATCAGCAGTTCCCGGATGCGCCAGGCATTCCGGGGGATGCGCGGCGGGATGCACGCGGTCTCGGCAGACATGGATCGTCTGAAACTGAGCGCGGAAGGTGTTTTCGGTTCACTGACCCGTCTGTACGGTCTGATTACCGGCGGCGCGCTGGTTTACGGCTTTAAACGGCTGTTTCTTGATCCCGCGTCCAGCCTGGAGAACTTTCAGACCCGTATCACCTCGCTGAACCACGGTGACGCATCGGCCACCGCCGGTACGATCAACTGGGCGCGGCAGAATACTCAGCAGGCCCCCTGGAGTATGAGCCAGATCCTGGAGGAGTACGCCACCACCCGCGGCTACGGGATGAGCGACAGCGAGTCCCGACGCTACGTACAGATGATGGAGGATCAGGCGGGCCGTCACGGCTGGAACAAGCAGCAGATTGAAGGCGCATCCCTGCAACTGCGCGAGATGTACGCGCGCGGCAAACTCCAGGGGCAGGACGCCAACCAGTTGTCAGGCTACGGTATCAACGCTTACCAGGTACTGGCTGAAAAACTACACACCACGGCCGGTGCTATCCGCAAGCTGGGCGAGGAAGGCAAGCTCGGCCCGGAGACGATTAAACTGCTGTTCCAGACGCTTCGCGAACAGGCAAGCGGCATGGCTGAGAAAGCTATGCATACCTGGACCGGTATGACTATGCGTATGCAGTCCGACTGGGAGCAGTTCGCGCAGAAGGTCATGGACACCGGCCCGTTTAAGTTCCTGGAAACCCAGATGTCCGGCATTCTCGATCAGATTGCCGTGATGCAGAAAGACGGTCAGTTCGATGAGATTGCGAACGATATCGGTCAGGGGATGCTGACCGCGTTTACGTCCGCCAAAGATGCCGTGACCTGGCTTGTTGAGAAAATCAAAGCCGTCCGTCAGGCGCTGAAACAGTTACGCGATGACGGCTACGGTAAAACCCTGGACAATATCGCCAGTGGTGCAAAAACCCTCGCCAAATACCTTCTTCTGGTCTATGCCGCCCGTACAGCCCTGCGCCTGGCGGGCGCGGTCGGCATGGGTGCACTACGTCTTGGTGCCACGCCGCTACGCTACACGCTCGCCACTGTCGGGGCTGTTACGTCACCGTTCCGTAAGCGCCGGCCCGTCATGCCGGGCGAACTGCCCGGACGCGGTGGCCGCTTCATGAATTTCCTTTCCGGCGTCAATCCCGCCGCAGTACAGCCGGTCTTTGTGACGAACTGGCCGGCGGGTGCGCTGGCCGGTGCCGGGGGCAATGGTGGCAGTACCCTGATTGAGGAAGGCGGCGGTAAAAAGCGCCGCAGCGGGCGCACCAAAAAAGGCCCCGGCAAGGGGCGCGGTATTTCAACTGTGGTCACGGCCGGCGAAGAGCTGGCAGAAAGCGCCGCCAAAAAAGGTCTTTTCAGGCGTATGGCGTCCCGTGTCGGCGGCTGGTTCGGCAAAATCCCCGGTCTCAGCAAAGCCGGCAGTCTGCTTTCCGCTGCCGGTAGCAAACTGGGGCTGGGTAAGGTGGCAGGCTGGCTTGGCAGGGGTGGGAAACTTCTGGGGCGTTTTGGTGGTGGTGTGTTCGGTGCCGCGCTGCTGGCAGCTCCCACGCTACTCGACAGTCAGGCTTCCGCCCACGATAAAGGGGCGGCGGTTGGCTCCGGGGTGGGTGCCGTCGTTGGTGGCACGCTGGGCACGCTCGCAGGTCCCGTGGGTGCTGCAATTGGCTCGACGGTCGGCAGCTATCTGGGCGATTACCTGGGCGGCTGGCTGACCGACGCTTACCAGAAAATCACCGGGAGCGATAACGGCAACGGCCAGGCGGTACAGAAAGCCGCCGCCCGCGTGGAGCTGGTCGCGCCGCCAGGCTGGGATAAGCGCAGTATTGATATTGACGACTCCGATATGTTCGGTCTGGATCTGAATTTCTACAGCGGAGGTAACTATGTCCCCTACGGGTAAAGGCAGCTTCCGCAATGTTCCCTTCCTTATTTATAAGGAGCAACGGGAGCGCGGCGGTCGCCACATTGTCAAACGCGAGTATCCGCTGCGCGAATCCGGCGGTGCAGATGACCTTGGCCCCAAGCTGCCGGCATTCACCTTTACGGTGATTGTCCAGGGGGATGACGCACAGGCGCAGCGTAAGGCGCTGCGTGATGCGCTGTATGCGCCAGGCGCGGGCGAGCTGGTTCATCCCGATTACGGCACGTTAAACGTCCTTATAGACAACTTTGAAAGCCGTTATAACGTGTCTGAACAGCGCGTGGTCGAGTTTACGATCACGGCCGTTCCGCAGGCGAATGATACTGCCCCGGACGCGCAGCAGGATACGGCGGCGGCACTGACACAAAAAACCGGCAGCGGCCTTAACAGCGTGTTCAACACCCTGGCGGACGGCTGGTCGGTGGTGTCTGACAACCTTCACGATCTGCAGGCGATGGCGGATACCGTCAGCGAGAAAATTGACGCGCTGGAAAACACGGTCAGCAGCGTCGGTATCCTGCAGGATATCAGCGCCTTTGCCGCCTCTTTTACCGCCATGAAGGGGAATATCACTTCGCTGATTACCAGCCCGCTACGCATGGCGCAGCAGTTCGCCGGAGTGTTCAGCGGTCTGATTGCGTTACCCTCCGTGCCGGCGATGTCGCTGTTACGTAACCATACCGGCACCACGCCTTCCGGAAGTCTCGACATGCCGGATGAGGCGGTCAGAAGCCAGGGCGGTACGCAACTGTACCAGTCGCTGTCGGCGTTTTACGACACGCTGGCCACACAGGATGCCCGCCGGAGCCTGACCGGTCTGACGCCTGCCACCCAAAACAATATCCGACTGCTGCAGTCGGTGATGCAAAGCGCGGTTGTGCTGGCTCAGGCGCAGACGGCGGGCAGTCTGCTGACGATTGCGGTTGCACAGGCGGGCGTGCCGGCGTCGACACCCTTCACCGGGTCTGGCACTGGTGCCGGCGTTGACGCTTCTGTGCCGGTGTCGTTACTCCAGAGTGCCGGTGACGTCCGGGCGGTCAGTCACGCGCTCGGCCAGTCCCTTGACGCTCAGGTGCTGGCGTTCTCCGGCCAGGGGTTCACCCGTACCGCGCTGGCGTTACGTGAGGCTCGTCTGGCGCTGGTTGAGGATTTAACCGCGCGCGGCGTACATCTGCCGGGAACGTCTTCTGTTGCGGTCCGCACAACACAACCGGCCCTGGTGACGCTGTACCGGGCAACCGGTAACAGCGTGCAGTGGCAACGGTTTGTCCGCCGTAACAACGTCATTCACCCCCTGTTTGTGCCGGGAGGTCAGGTGCTGGAGGTGATTGATGAATAGTCGCACCCCTGGCACCCGCGTTGAGCTGTTTATCAGCGGGAAGATTTTTTCCGGCTGGATCGGCGTCAGCGTGCGCCGGTCACTGGAACATCTGGCAGGGTCATTTTCGCTGGAACTCATGCTGCCCGGTCAGCCTGTGCCGGACGGCATCGACCCCGGCCAGCCGCTGAAATTACAGATTAACGGCGTGACGGTCATTACCGGTTATCTCGATACCGTGAAACACAAACTGACCGCCACCAGTAACAAAATCACCATTACCGGCCGTGACAAAACCGGCGATCTGGTGGACTGTTCCGCCGTCTTTAAGGGCAGCCAGTGGCACAACCGCACCCTGGAGCAGATTGCCGGCGACCTGTGTAAACCCTTTGGTATCCGGGTTATCTGGCAGGTCAGTGACGCCACGGCCGCAAAACCGTTTGCCACCTTCACCCTGCAACTGTCTGAAACGGTCAGTGATGCGCTGACCCGTGCCGCCCGTCACCGTGGCGTTCTTGTCACCAGTAACGCCGACGGCGACCTGGTGTTCACCCAGGCGGGCAACCAGCAGACCGATACGCTGGAACTGGGTAAAAACCTGCTGGATGCGGATTTTACCGACGACTGGCGCAACCGCTACAGCGAATACCTGGTAAAAGGCCACGGCGGCGGCGGTGGTCATAAGGGAGATGCAAAAATGGCGGCGCTGCTGGCCGCACCCAAAGGCACGACGGACGACAAAACCATCACCCGTTACCGCCCGAAGGTGATCCTCGCCGACCACAAAATCACCGCAGACGGTGCGAAGCAGCGGGCCATCCGGGAAGAGCGCCGGGCTGTTGCCAAATCTGAACGCTTTGTTGCCGGCGTCAAAGGCTGGTTCCGGGAGAACGGCGCGCTGTGGGACGTGAACCTGCTGACCCGCGTCATCGCCCCGCGCGTGAACGTGGATATGCGCGACCTGCTGATTTGCCAGGTGGAATTTACGCTCAACGCGAAGGAAGGCGAAGTGACCCGCCTGACGCTTGCCCCGCGCGACGGCTTTATTGTGCCAGCCGAGCCGGACAGCAGCGGCACCGGCGGCGCAGGCGGTGGCGTTGACGCCTGGATACTGCAGCGGATGAAAGAACAGGGGATTAAATTCGATGATAAGTGAAGAAATCCTGCAACGAATGCTGGCTCCCCTGGTACGTGGCGTTCGCCTGCTGTTCGGGCGCGGCGTACTGACCGGTACGAACGACGAACTGAAACTGCAGAACGCGCAGATGACCTCACTCGACGGCGAGACGTTTGACGACGTGGAGCGTCCCCAGCAGTACGGGCAAATCAGCGTCCCGCTGCCGGGGGCGGAGACGTTCTTCGGTTGTCTGCTGGGTGACAGGGATCAGGCGGTGATTCTGGTCGTTGAGGACAGGCGCTACCGCCCGGTGGGTCTGCCTGCCGGCGACAGCGGTATCTACCACTATGAAGGCCACCGACTGCGCCTGACAAAAGATGGTCGTGCCATCCTGACGTGTAAAACGCTGGAGGTGTACGCCGATGACAGCATCCTCTTTGACAGCCCGGAGAGCACCTTTACCGGCAACCTGACGGTACAGAAGAACCTGACGGTACAACAGAACACCCACATTCAGGGCAATCTGGCCCTGGACGGCACCGGGGACGCCAAAGGTCACTTTACCATGTCGGATGCGACCATTGCCGGCGTGACCTACAGCGGCCACACCCATCACGAGAACGGTCGCGGCAGCAATACGGGAGGCCCACAAAATGGCTGATATTGCGATTGTCTGGCGTAACGGTCGCGGCAACCTGGCGCTGAACGGTCCCGACCTGCTGACGGATAACAGTATTGAAACCGCCGTCATTATTTCACTCTTTACCGATCGCCGGGCGCAGCCGTCCGACCCGATACCGGACGGCTCCACAGACCGGCGCGGATGGTGGGCGGACAGCTTTCGTAAACGTCCCATTGGCTCGCGTCTGTGGCTGCTGAACCGCGAAAAGACGGTATCGGCCGTTGTGGAACGGACGGCGGCGTATGCAGACGAGGCGCTGGCCTGGCTTAAACCGGCAAGACTGGTGAAATCAGTCACCTGTACGGCTGCCCGCGTGGGTCGCGACCGCCTGCAGCTTTCGGTCTCACTTGTTATGCCTGACGGCGCACGTCGCCCGATGGTTTTTGAAGCGGATTTAGAAGGGGTTTAAATGCCGTATCAACCCACACCCTTAGCACAACTGATTAACCAGACGCAGCAGGATATCAGCCAGCGTCTGGAGGGTACTCTTCCGGGACTGGGTGAAACCACGTTGCACGCCATCGGTTATGCCCAGGCGGGGCTGTCCGCCCAGGAGCAGGAACATCTTGCCTGGATTGCCCGCCAGATTATCCCGTCTGACGCTGACGAGGCGGAACTGCTGAAACACTGCGCCTGGTGGGGCATTGTTCGCAAGCCTGCCTCCCGTGCCGGTGGTCCGGTTCAGCTTACCCTGACCGATACGGCCACCGCCGATGCCGGCACGCAGCTACAGCGCGGTGACGGCGTTATTTATCAGATAACCACATCAGAAAAAGCGACAGCGGGAACGCTGGAGGTTGAAGTGGTGGCAATAGATGCGGGCGCGGCCGGTAACGCGCCGGCGGGAACGCTGCTGACGTTTATCACCCCGCAGGCAGGGATTGTGCAGACGGCCACCGTCACCGGTTCAGGCATAACGGGCGGTGCGGACGTGGAGTCCGTTTCTGAACTGCTTTCCCGCCTGGTGTTTCGCGTACAGTACCCGCCGTCAGGCGGCACAAAGTACGATTTTGAACGCTGGGCGCGCGAAGTGCCGGGCGTCACCCGTTCCTGGTGTCTGCCGGAGTGGCCGCAGGCGGGCAGTCTGGGGGTGACGTTTGTCCTGGACAATAACCCCGACATCTTCCCCGGTGACGGGGATGTTACCCGCGTGGCGGAGTACATCAAATCCCACCCTGATCCGGCGACGGGCCAGCCGGTCGGCCAGGCGCTGGGGCCGGTGGTGCAGGTGTTTAAACTCACCAATCACCCTGTCGCGTTTCAGATAAAGATTGCGCCGAACACACCAGAGAACCAGCAGGCCGTGAGACAGGCGCTCACCGACCTGCTTTATAACGAGGCCAGACCGGGCGGTATTATCCTGCCGTCGGCGTTCTGGCGGGCGGTTGCCGGTGTGAAGGTGCTGGATGATTTTGAACTGCGCTCCCCGCTGGAGTCTGTCAGCGCCGGCGCGATGGAACTGCTCACCGTGGGGGAAATCGCATGGCTGTAGCTATGACATTTACCCCGCATCAGCGTGCGCTACTCCAGTTACTGCCTGACGGTCTGGCGTGGAATAAAGCACTAGATTCTGTGCTGGCCGCACTGTGTCTTGGTCTGAGTCAGTCCACGGCCCGCGTGGACTGGACGGGGCAACAACTGCTCGATGAGCGTTTCCCGGACAGGTCGCGTCTGTTGCTGGATGACTGGGAGCGATTTCTGGGACTACCTGAATGCGATATGAGCGGCGCCAGCCTGCAGGAGCGTCAGGGCTATGCCGGCAACAAGTACCGCATGAAGCCCTCAGTTAACCGGGAGTTCTATATCCAGCTCGCCGCCGGTTTTGGGTTTGATATTGATATCCAGACATCACCGGAATCGCAGTGGATAAGCATCATCAATGTCAGAACCACTATCGGCTACCGGCATATGAACGTACTGGACAATATTCTCACGCCGCTGCGTATATACGACGCCAGCGCGCTTGAGTGTATTCTGAACCGTTATAAACCAGCGTGGCAGACGTTTCGTTATGTCTATGAAAGCAGCCAGTCGCACGATAAGTAAGAGGTCATCATGTATTACATTGATAACAACTCCGGTTCACCCAATATGCCGGCCTTATCGCCGGTGCAAAGTAATACGCCCACCTGGTTTACCGAAGGCGATAAAAATAAAGGTATAAGCTGGATTGGTCAGGACTGGCTGAATATCCTGCAGGCGGAATTACTGAATATTCTCGACGCAGCGGGAATAAAACCCGATAAAGGAAAATTAAACCAGCTCACCCTGTCTGTTAAAGCCATTATTACGGCAAACGCTTACACGCAGGCAAACAACCTGAAAGAGATTTTCGATGCCGGCATTGCGGATCAGGCTGCGGCGCGGGGTCATCTGGGGCTGGGAAAACTCGCCACCAAAGACAGCCTCGGCCCGGCAGATGTCGGGGCGCTTCCTGCCGAAGGTACGGCTGTTGCAGCGAACAGACTGGCATCACGCGGCGCGCTTCCGGCACTGACTGGTACGACAAGAGGCAGCGATAGCGGCCTGATAATGGGCGAGGTTTACAATAACGGTTATCCAACGCAATACGGGAATATTTTGCGTCTGACCGGACTCGGTGATGGGGAGATATTAATCGGATGGAGTGGGACTAATGGTGCTCCTGCGCCTGCATATATTCGCAGCCACAGAGATAACGCCGACGCTGAGTGGTCCGAATGGGCAATGTTCTACACTTCCCTGAATCCACCTCCTGTCCCCCCGGATTTGAATCCTGTCGGGTCGGCAATAGCTTGGCCGTCTGACAATATCCCTGCTGGTTACGCCCTGATGCAGGGGCAGTCCTTCGATAAATCGGCGTATCCCTTACTGGCTATAGCTTATCCATCCGGCATTATTCCGGACATGCGCGGCTGGACAATCAAAGGCAAGCCCGCAAGCGGTCGCGCGGCACTGTCTCAGGAAATGGACGGCAATAAATCGCATACCCATAGCGCCAGTGTGTCCAGTACCGATCTGGGGACTAAATACACCTCGTCATTTGACTACGGTACAAAAGGCTCTAATACAACGGGCGGTCACAACCATTCGGCAGGCGGCACATACGGTGGTGATTCAATTGGTGGAAAAATTCGCGTTCAGCGTGACGGAAATAATCAGTTAACAAGCTGGAATGGCGACCACTCCCATACAACATATATTGGTCCGCACAGCCACTCAGTCTATCTTGGTTCGCACACTCACTACGTTACAGTGTACGCAGACGGTAATGTGGAAACCACGGTTAAAAATATTGCATTTAACTACATAGTGAGGTTAGCGTAATGGCTTTTAAAATGAGTAACGAAGCACAGACAATTAAAGTATTTAATCTTCGTTCAGATACTAACGAATTTATCGGTGCGGGCGATGCGTATATTCCGCCGCACACAGGATTACCGGCAAACTGTACGGATATTGCTCCCCCTGATATTCCCGCCAGTCATATTGCTGTATTTGACACTGAAACCGAAACGTGGAGTCTGCATGAAGACCACCGCGGCGAGACGGTTTACGACACAACAACCGGTAATCAGGTTTATATTTCAGAACCCGGCCCGCTACCGGAAAACACCACCACACAGGCTCCCGCATCGCCGGTCGATAAATTCGAAAACGGTCAGTGGGTGGCTGACCTTGCGACCGCTCTCAGTCAAAAACACGCTGAAATTAACGACTGGCGTAATCAACAGGAAAACGCGAACTACGTATTACAGTTTAATGATCGTAACTGGGACTACGGTAAAACCACTCAGGAGCGATTAAGCCTCTCCGTTCAGATGGCAAAAGCCAACAAACTACCAGCGGGTTTTATCTGGACGGACGCCGATAATAACGATGTGCCACTGTCTGCCGGGGAATTATTAAATCTCAGCGATGCCATAGACCAGGCAATGTTCACTATGGGGCTGCAAATCCATCTTCGCCAGCGCACCATGAAAGAAGAGGTGGATAAACTGAGCGACGCACAGGCTGTACTGGATTACGTTGTCGGCTGGCCAACATGAAAGTTGTATAGTTAATTGATATAGTAAAGTCACTGGAATGTTAGTGACTTTACTGAATACGAATATTTTTCAAACAAACCAGTTATTAATAACCTCTTCGAACTGTTGGGTTACTTTTTCCCACGGAAATTTCTCTTCAACACAACGTTGCCCACGTAAGGCAACAGCGTTTAAATCAGGGGATGCCAACGCTTTATTGATATCCATGGCAATAGTTTGCGGGGTCATTGGCTCCTGCAAATGGAATCCGGTATCACCCTCTTTTACGAATTCAGTCATTCCGCCGCGTGTGCTGACCAGCACAGGCTTTCCTGCTCCCATCGCTTCAATTGCAACCATGCAAAACGGCTCTTGGAATTGAGAGGGGATAACAACTAGATCGGCTAAAGAGTAGTAATTATATATTTGTTCAGGCGTAACGCTTCCCAGCAAATGACAATGAGGGTTTAGTTTCTCGGCCAGTTTTCGCACTTCCTGTTGATAGGCTCCCTTATCACCTTTATTTTTATTCATATAATCGCCAACAATAACTAACTCTATATCATCGCGTGTCTCAATCAGTATCTCGAAGGCTTGTAAAAGCATTGCAACCCCCTTGTCAGGGGATATGCGGCCAGCAAAAAAAATCGTTTTTTTCTCCGAAGATATGTTTAAAGCCGATTTTTGTAGTGGAGTAGAGTTTTTCTGGTAGGCTTGCAGATCAACACCATTAGGGACTATAGCTATATCAGCATCTGGTAGGTATGCCTGATAATGTTGTTTCAAAAACATACTTGGAACAATCATTTTAACGTTTTTGTCCAATCCTTCATCCGGTTCAAAGGCGTTATGCATATGCATAATCATTTTTGCCTGAGGTGATCTGCTCCTTATTTGGCGGTACAACTTCATACTGTTGTGAATAATAATTACGCTGTCATCGGTGATTTTAAAGTCTTTTGCGATATTTAAAATGCGCTGTGCGTAAGGAGACGGGTCAAGACGAGTCCACTTCTGAAAGAGGCGTTTATAAACTCGGCTGAACCCGATACGGTGAATGGAGCATCGTTCGCTAACTGGGGAAAAATCTGTATATCCCTCTTCCTTTATACAGACAATTCTATTCGGTATTGCTGTTCTTTTGGCAACTTGATACATCCATGTTTCTACTGCGGCTGCACCACGCGGTGGTATGGAAAAAATTGGTGTAACCGTAAGCACTAATTTATCAATCATCGTAAACTGTAACTCCATAAATCATTTACTTATTCCATACGCAGCAGATAAAAAACCATGAGCCGCTTCACAACTCCTGCAATCCTTGAAATGCTGGACCATTATTTATGGCGAGTATACGAGCCTTTTGAATTTTACCTCAGTGAGGACAATAGCGACGTAATCAGCGTTCCAGCCGGATTTGTCACTGACCTCGCCAGTGTGCCGCGCATCTTCTGGACGCTCCTTCCCCCGGATGGCAAATACGCCAAAGCCGCAATTATTCACGATTACCTGTATGACAATGCGCTACGCACAAAGAAAGAGGCCGATTTGATATTCCTGGACGGGATGACGGTGCTCGGCGTGCCGAAGTGGAAACGTATTGTGATGTATCTGGCGGTCAGGTGTTTTGGCAGGGGGATGTATGGGTGAATTGAAAGCCCGCCGGAAGTCAGGGCTTGCGGCGAGCGGGTTTATCTTTTTCTCAAAAAAAAACAAAAAGCATTGTCCTAATATCTAGGACGTAATATGCTATTCTCACAGTAAGGGGATGGCCCTGCTGATAGCTGAAAGGAGCTTCAACATGAACAAGTCAACGCTTTTCATCACCGCCTGGAACATGTCCCGCGACGCAGCCGCTAAATTCGGTGGCTCAGTAAAATCTTATTTCGCTGAATCCCTGAAATTAGCATATAGCCGTACACGTCTGGTCACGCTTGAGGCCTGCCTGAAAATTGGCGGCAAACTTTGGGAAAAAAACGGTATGCACCGCGTTTATTTTAACGGTGATATTGTTGCCGCCGCTGTCGGTTTTGAATACGACACGTATAAAACCGGTAACATCAAATGGGCCTGCCTGGGTGATGACTCCCTGGCGAACGGCAGGGCAAACGCTGTTCGCACGATGATTTATTCCGGTAAATTCTGGTTCGATACGGCAGATAATAAAATTCATGCCTGTGGCGACGAATGCCGCGACCTGAACCTGATTAGCGTTGTCCGCGCACTGAAAGCCGTCGCCCTGGCGGCATAATAATTTCGCCCCGCTGCGGCGGGGCTTGCTGGAGATAATATATGAACAACACTGAAAAAATGATGGCGGTCGGGAAGCTGGTATACGGCGATAACTGGCAATCCCCGCTATCCCGCGATATTGATGTTGACAGCCGCACTATCCGCTATGCCCTGAAAGGGGAGCGCGAAATCAATCACCTTTCCTCGCGCCTGTTGGAAGCGCTGGAGCAAAAAATAGAAAAAATCAAATCAGCCATCGACATTATAAACCGCGATAAAATGAGCGGTGATGATGTTGATGTCGATATCATCAGTAATATTATTGACGGGTATGAATACCACGACGAGCAATATAAAAAAGCCGCTTTCGACGAGATGAACAATGCCGTTTATGCCGATACCTGGCTGTCTGATCTGGATTCAATCGCCCGCAAGTGGAGCAAAATTAATAAAAATTAACGGTCTGACTTTGCAGGAGACCGTTAAGTATCTTAGGATATGAAACGAGTTCGTAGTACAGCATTGATGCGAAGTTTTATGTCGCCCGGCAGGTCGCACTGCCGGGCATCCTTATATCTAGTATCTGTGGAAACGTCCAGGAGCTATGTGGGTTGCCATGCAGGCTATTTGTGGCTCCGCAGGTTGCCGCAGATACAATCAGGTAATATTGATTATTCAACTTCACACTCTTCGATGTATGCGTAATGCAGGGAGTCGTTTTTTAGTGTGGACAACTTCTCTTCCGCCTTTTCTTCGGTTGAATAGACACCCTCGATGGCTTCAGATGACTCGTATGGCGTTCCTGAGATAACCACCCAAACGTTCATGCTAACCTCGCCTTAGTTATATCATCAATAATTTCTGTAGCCTGTAGACTATTCCATAAATCTATACATATTCAACACTGCGACATATTGGTGATATGCATTAAATTAATCAAAACGATCGTTTTTATCGATCGATAAGTTATACTGACACCTCCAGTGGCAACACAGGAGGCAGCAATAAATGCCACATAACGTAAGATGCCGGCATTGCAATAAACTGCTCGCAAGAGCCAGTTTTTACTTCATTGAGGTCAAATGCCCGCGCTGTAAGACACTCAACATCATCACCTCACCGAGCGCCATCGAGCACCCCACATACACAAGGAATCGCACCTGTGGGGAACAAACAACACATTCCACCCGATAATCCTGTTACCTATGGTTCTGTGTGCAGTGGCATAGAAGCCGCTACCGTCGCCTGGCATCCGCTCGGCTGGGACGCCTCATGGTTCAGTGAGATAGAGCCTTTCCCCTGCGCCGTTCTGGCGCATCACTGGCCGTCAGTCCCTAATCTGGGTGATATGACCCAAATCGCCGTACGCATCCAGTCGGGCAGTATTCCAGCCCCCGATATTCTTGTAGGTGGCACGCCGTGCCAGGCGTTTAGTTTATCGGGCAAACGCCAGGGGTTAAAAGACCCTCGCGGCCAGCTTACGCTCGCCTTTGTTCAACTGGCGGACCAGATTGACAAGACCCGCCAGGAGCAAGGTAAACAACCATCAATAGTCGTATGGGAAAACGTTACAGGGGTATTAAACAGTCATGATAATGCATTCGGTTATTTTCTCGGTGCGCTGGCCGGAAAACGTCGCCCACTACAGCCAGCAGGGAAACGGTGGGCGAACGCTGGTGCTGTGTCTGGACCATCGCGCACTGTCGTCTGGCGAACCCTCAACGCCGAATTTTTCGGAGTCCCCCAGTCACGTAAAAGAGTGTTTGTTATGGCAAGTGCTCGACCAGAATTTGACCCCGGAGCGATATTATTTGAGTTCCCGACTGTGCCATCGCGCACTGAGAACTATTACGGAACACAGAAAAAATCCGCATCCAGTGCTCATTCAGGCATTGAAAGAGAGTTCCATCGATACTGCTTTGACGCCATCCCCGACACAGCCGGAACGCTGATTGCTGGTTATGACGGCTCAACCAATCAGGACATGCTAATGCGTGGCGGTCTGATAGTAGAGCAACACCCACGCCTGAGAGTCCGACGACTCACACCAACGGAGTGTGAAAGGTTACAGGGATTCCCAACAGGTTATACAGACATTCCGTGGCGCAGCTCGTCACCGAATCATCGATACAAGGCTCTCGGAAACTCAATGCCTGTTCCTGTCATGCGATGGATTGGAGAGAGGATTCAAAAGGCTTTAAAAGTGGTTTAAAAAACCATCAAACGACGGCGGATTTTATCTTGAATAATTCGCCGTTGTGCCGCTTTTGGTTATCTTGAATAAGTTGCAAATCTATCTTGAATAATTCGCCGCGCTTTAACTGCCCAAAGCTTATCGTCAGCCCATAGCCCAGTAACAGCGTAAGCGGGACTTTAGGCCGGGCGACAAAGAAAATTGCCGGAAACGCCACCAGTAAAAATCGTAATCCTGCCAGCAATAATGGCGGCATATGGTGCAGGCCTACTTTGATGACAACAAAATTGAGCCCCCATACGACAACCACCAGTAACGCCAAAAAACCGTCTTTACGCGACATTATCGGCCCCTGTCATTATTAAAATTTTGTAAAAAGGTAAGTTATCGGAAATCAGTGCGCCATAACAGGACTTTTCTTTTTACCGTGAGCATGGCATTGAACAACACACGATGGGCAAAATCCTGCGTTATGGTATGTTAAGACTACGCTATAGCGTATAGACATCATGCTTTTGCGGGCACGGTAGATTAAAACGTCCCGATACGTAACCTCCATTTCAGGCAGGAAAAATGAATCCAGGATTGAGACGTTCGACGTTGGCTCTACTCGCCTCATCGCTGTTATTGACAATTGGACGCGGTGCCACGCTCCCCTTTATGACCATCTATCTTAACCGTCAGTACGGTTTAGGCGTGGATCTGATTGGCTACGCGCTGACCAGCGCGTTAACGATTGGCGTCGTCTTTAGTCTTGGCTTTGGGATTCTGGCAGACAAGTTTGATAAAAAGCGCTACATATTACTCGCGATTATCGCCTTCGCCTGCGGGTTTATCGCCATCCCAATGGTGCATAATGTCGTACTGGTTGTCCTGCTTTTTGCGCTTATTAACTGCGCCTATTCGGTTTTTTCTACCGTCCTGAAGGCCTGGTTCGCCGATAACCTCACCGCGACAACAAAAACGCGGATTTTTTCGCTCAACTATACCGTACTCAATATCGGCTGGACGGTTGGCCCGCCGCTCGGCACGCTGCTGGTGATGCAAAGCATCAATTTACCCTTCTGGCTTGCCGCCATCTGTTCCGCATTTCCGCTGGTCTTTATTCAGGTATGGGTGACACGTTCGGTTGCCGCCAGCGAGGGGAAAAATGCCGCTATCTGGTCTCCCTCCGTTCTGCTGCGCGACAAAGCATTATTGTGGTTTACGCTTTCGGCATTTCTGGCCTCCTTTGTGGGGGGCGCCTTTGCGTCCTGTATTTCACAGTACGTTATGGTCGTTGCCGATAGCGGCTTCGCGGAAAAAGTGGTAGCCGTCGTCCTGCCGGTTAATGCGGTTATTGTGGTCAGTTTGCAATACGCCGTGGGCCGTCGACTTACCGCCGTCAATATTCGACCAATGATGACGACCGGCACCGTCTTTTTTATCGCCGGGCTCATCGGATTTATTTTTTCAGGCGACAATCTGTTTTTTTGGGGGCTTTCAGCGGCAGTATTCACGATTGGCGAAATTATTTATGCCCCCGGCGAATATATGTTAATTGACAACATTGCGCCTGCCGGGATGAAAGCCAGCTATTTTTCAGCGCAATCGCTGGGCTGGCTGGGTGCGGCGCTAAACCCGCTGGCCAGCGGCGTCATCCTGACGACACTTCCCGCCTGGTCGCTTTTCGTTGTCCTGATAATCGCCATTGTGTTCGCCTGGGCACTGATGTTAAAAGGAATGCGGATTACCCCTACGCAACAGGCTATCACCTGTTAATTATCTGCAGCCAGTGATGTGCGCCGTTTCTGGCGCACTGGGTTAACCCTATATATTGCAGGCTAATTATCTGCTGTCACTGCGATAATTCAGGAATATTCCTGGGCGCTGACGAAAATATTCTAATGCTTTACCCTTCCAGTAAAATAAATACGCAATTCAGACTTTGCTTAAGTATAAATTAGTACTATAGTCTGTACGAGGTTTTTTAAAAAAGAGGATGCACGCTAAAATAAGGAGAAACGAGATGTTAGGCAGTATTAACCTTTTTATCGTTGTATTAGGAATTATTTTATTTTCCGGATTTCTGGCCGCCTGGTTCAGTCACAAATGGGATGATTAATGAACGGAGATAATCCCTCGCAGAGCCGGCCCCTTGCTACATCGTTGCGCAAGGGGCCGCTTTTGTCTGGATGGCAGGCAAAAAAAACCGCCGGTTCACCAGCGGTAAATGCTTGCATGGATAGATTTGTGTTTTGCTTATACGCTACCGGGCAAATTCTTGCGAGGATAACGGATCGCTAACGACTGTAGCACCGTCAATATCAATGAAGCTTAAACGATACGCAACCAGACCTGAATAAGACATTATGGGACCTTTTGTCCCCCAGGCGCTTTTACAAGACCCATGGTATCAGGCCAGCCGCGTGCCCCGTATGGCTGACCTGGAGATTGCCGGTTAGCGCGCGTTATTTTTGCAGTCGGTTCACGCGAACAAGCGGTTCCTTCGCTTTCTTGTCCAGACTACCGTTAATGTTGATCATTTGATCCGGCTGAACTTCCCGCCCATCAAATACGGCGGAAGGAATTATCACGTTAATCTCGCCGGACTTATCACGAAATACATAGCGATCGTCGCCTTTATGATCAATAAGGTTGCCGCGCAGCGAAACGGTCGCGCCATCATGCAGGGTTTTTGCCTGTTCGATGGTCATTTTTTCTGCATCATCCGTACCACGATAACCATCCTCAATAGCATGAGGCGGCGGCGGTGCCACGTCTTTTTTTAATCCCCCTTGATCATCCGCTAGCGCGTAAGGCATTATCAGAAAACTTAAAAATGCAGCCACCTGTAGTTTCATGCTCTCTCCTTAATAACGTCTATTTGACGTATTAAGTCTGGCCGCTATTTTTAGTTTTTACAAACATGAATTTATCCGCAGAATATTAAGCAATAAAATCAACCCATCCGGATTAATATGCAACCGACATCAGCGCCGGTGAGCGCGAAAGCGTAACGGCGTAATAGTTAACTTGCCACATAGCTGAAGTCATATGTATCAACGTCTGGATAGCAATTCAGAATAATCGGCTTTATTTTTTGAGGATAATGGCCTTACGCATAATCAATGACAGTCATCGCCGTAAGAAAGTAAGCAAGTTATGCAACAGCGGGTTTGTTGGTAACTGGATAAAATAATCATTCACTGACAATGTCATAAAATAAATATGCCATACTTGAGAAGAACGAACAGATTTCATTTATCTCTGTAACGGAAAAATAAACGATGAGATTAGAACAGCACGATATTGTCACCCTTGATGAAGCCGAATCCGTCGATAGCCTGACAAAAAAACTTGGTGATTTACTGGTTAACCAGAAACTCCGTCTGACCACTGCAGAATCCTGCACTGGCGGGAAACTGGCTTCAGCATTGTGCGCAGCAGAAGATACGCCCTCATTTTACGGTGTGGGTTATGTCACCTTTACTGATGAAGCCAAAGCAAAAATCTTACGCGTACAACGCCACAGTCTTGCCGAACATACCGCCGTCAGCGAAGCGGTCGTTACTGAAATGGCAAAGGGCGCTAAGGATCAGGCTGAGGTCAATATCAGCATAGCGATCAGCGGCTATGGCGGTCCGGAAGGCGGCGAAGATGGCACGCCGGCGGGCACCGTTTGGTTTGCCTGGAATATTAACAATACAACTTTTACAAGCCGACAACATTTCAACGGAGATTGTCAGGAAGTATTGGAAAAATGCGTACGCTTCGCCCTCGCTGAATTGCTTTTTCTGTTAACGAAGAAAGCATAAACAATAATTTCATCTGACCGGTCAGAATAACTCTCGGTCAGAATAAAAAAATGCGAGCCTATGGCCCGCATCGTATGCGCAATATTTCAGAATATATTTACGAAATATCAGGAGTAAAATTAATTGCCGGATTTCCGTCCGCCACTGTGGCTGTTCTGGCCACCTTTTTTACCCGCTTCAGATGCACGCTGTGGGTCGTTTTTAAAGTTCCCACCGCTATGCTGGCCGCCTTTACGACCTGCTTCTGAGGCTTTCTCTTTATCTTCTGCAAAATTACCGGAACCGCCGCGATGTTCTGCCATAATATAATCCTCATGATGATGTTGCGTTTTAAATATGATATGTCTTCTCATATCATGTGATACAGTTCTAAATCTAGTCGCCCTGTGCGCAGTGTCAAATTCATTTCCGCATTATTTACATAATGCCACTGCATGGCGGAAAATATATTTTTTGAAAACGTTAATAGCGAAGCGGTAATAAATCTTTGGCAATCAAGCCACCACAGGGAAATAAGTAGAAAAATCCGAATGCACGCCCTCTTTATATTCAGACAATTTAACCCCAGAAATTTAACTGGCTGCCATCAGAAGTGCAGGACTCATTTTCAGGCGGTTGTTCGACAGTGCCGAACAACCGTATCAGCTTAGCGATCGAGCCCACGATATTGCAACATGGGGTCAATATGCGGTTCATGTCCACGCCAGTCTGAATAAAGCGTTTCTAAATCAGTACTATTCCCCCGGGAAAGGATAGCATCACGAAAACGCTGCCCGTTTTCACGCGTCAGGCCGCCCTGCTCTACAAACCATTGATAACCGTCATCCGCTAACATTTGCGTCCACAGGTAGGCGTAGTATCCCGCTGCGTAGCCGCCGCCGAAGATATGGGCAAAATAACTGCTGCGATAGCGGGGCGGCACTGCCGGTAAATCAAGATGCTCGGCGGCCAGCGCCTGCTGCTCGAACTCAGCAACAGACTGCTCTGCTACGCTCTCCTCCAGCATATGCCATCGCATATCCAGCAATGCGGCGCCGAGCAATTCAGTCATATCGTAACCTTTATTAAATAAACTCGCCTTGCGCATTTTTTCCTGTAAATCAGCAGGCATTTTTTCACCGCTGTCGACATGACGCGCGTAGCGTTCGAACACACGTGGATGGCTTGCCCAATGCTCATTAATCTGGGAGGGAAACTCGACAAAGTCGCGGGGCGTATTGGTACCTGAAAGCGTGGCATAGCGCTGGACGGCAAACAAACCATGTAGCGTATGACCAAACTCATGGAAGAGCGTAATAACGTCGTCCCAAAGCAGTAATGCAGGCTGCCCATCAACAGGTTTCTGATAGTTACAAACATTGTATATAACGGGCCGGGTTTCATTGAGTGTGGATTGCTCGACAAAATTCCCCATCCACGCGCCGCCGCTTTTCGAGTCCCGCGCGAAGAAGTCGCCATAAAATAACGCCATGCCGACACCATCGGAGTCGAAAATCTCCCATACCCTAACATCAGGGTGGTACACCGGAATGTCAAAACGCTCGACGAAGGTGATGCCGAATAGCTGGTTGGCGGTCCAGAAAACCCCCTCTTGCAACACCGTATTTAAGGCAAAATAGGGCTTCAGTTGCGCTTCATCTAACGCATATTTTTCCCGCCGTACCTGTTCGGCATAGAACATCCAGTCCCAGGCCTGAACGGTGTAGCCGCCCTGCTCACCATCAATGACGTTCTGAATTTCCGCCTGTTCATTGAGTACCCGCTGACGCGCTGGCGGCACAATGCCACGCATAAAGCTCAGTGCGGCTTGCGGCGTTTTCGCCATCTGATCGGCCATTTTCCATGCGGCATAATTGGGGAAACCCAGCAGTTTTGCCTGACAGCGACGAATCTCTACCAGACGCTGAACGATAGCGCGGGTATCGTGGGCATCTCCTTTTTCCGCCCGAGTCCATGACGCTGCGAATAAATTTTCGCGGGTCTGGCGATCGCGCAGCGTAGCAAGCGCAGGCTGTTGCGTCGTATTAAGGAGCGGAATGAACCAGCGCTCCTCCAGGCCTTTTTCACGCGCCGCTTCAGCAGCGACGGTCATTTCTTCCGGGCTTAATCCTGCCAGGCAATGCGCGTCATCGACCGCCAGCCCGCCCGCTTTACTTGCCGCCAGCAGACGCTGATTAAACTGACTCATTAAGGTCGCGGATTCAGTATTCAATACCTTCAGTCGCGCTTTATCCTCTTCGGCCAGCTGCGCGCCTGCCAACACAAAACGCTGATGGATAACATCGACCAACCGTAGCGACTCATCATCCAGCCCCAGTGAGTGACGCTGTTGCCAGACGGCATCCACGCGAGCGAATAACGCGCTATTCAGATAAATATCGTTGGAGAGCGCCGCCAGCTCGGCAGAAAAGGCCTCATCCAACCGCTGGAGTTCATCGTTAGTGTGCGCGGCCGTCATTGCAAAAAAAACGCTGGTGACGCGTGACAGAAGCGCCCCGCTTTGCTCCAGCGCCAGAAGCGTATTCGTAAAGTCAGGGGCCGCCGGATGATTGACGATGGCCTCGATTTCCACGCGTTTTTGCCGCACGCCCTCATCAAAAGCAGGACGATAATGGCAATCTTTGATCCGATCAAAACGCGGTGCCTGATAGGGCAACATACTCTGGTCTAACAAAGGATTCGTCGACATTTTTCACTCCTGAAAATAGGTTGATCATAAGAGTAAGCTTCCCCCTATGCTGACCGCAACCGTGTTAACCAGGATTACCCTTTCATAAACGCCGCGTGCTATGGTAATACAACACAAAAAGCGTTGAGGAACTGTGTGATGATCGTTTTAGTAACTGGAGCAACCGCAGGGTTTGGCGAGTGTATTGCACGCCGTTTTGTTGAGAATGGACATAAAGTCATTGCCACGGGACGTCGTCATGAACGCCTGCAAGCGTTAAAAGATGAGCTTGGCGAGAACGTATTGACCGCCCAACTGGACGTGCGCAACCGCGCGGCCATCGAAGAGATGATGGCCTCTCTGCCTGCGCAGTGGCGCGATATTGATGTGCTGGTCAATAACGCCGGTCTGGCGCTGGGTCTTGAACCGGCGCATAAGGCCAGCGTAGAAGACTGGGAAACTATGATCGATACTAATAATAAAGGCTTAATTTATATGACCCGCGCCGTGCTGCCAGGAATGGTCGAACGTAATCGCGGTCATATCATTAACATCGGTTCAACCGCCGGCAGTTGGCCTTATGCTGGTGGCAACGTCTATGGCGCGACGAAAGCCTTTGTGCGCCAGTTTAGCCTGAATTTGCGCACGGATTTACACGGCACGGCGGTTCGCGTGACCGACATTGAACCGGGTCTGGTTGGCGGTACCGAGTTTTCCAGCGTCCGTTTCAAAGGCGACGATGAGAAAGCGGGTAAAACCTACGAAAATACCACCGCGCTCACGCCAGAAGACATTACCGAAGCGGTATGGTGGGTGGCCACACTCCCCGCGCATGTGAATATTAATACCGTTGAAATGATGCCTGTTACCCAATCTTTCGCAGGGCTCAGCGTCCACCGTAGCTAAGAGGTTATACCCGGTCTGCGGGCCGGGTAACCCCTGGCAAACGTATCTGCAACCAGAAACATGATCGGTATAGACCGCCACGGAAAAGTGGTAGAGTATCCGGGTCAACCGCCTAAAAAGTAAGAATGAATGACCGTCGAAACGCAGCTTAACCCTACACAGCCTGTCAACCAGCAAATTTACCGTATTCTTCGGCGTGATATCGTGCATTGTCTTATCCCGCCTGGCACGCCGCTATCAGAAAAAGAGGTCTCAACCCGTTTTAACGTTTCGCGTCAACCGGTGCGCGAGGCTTTTATAAAGCTGGCGGAAAATGGGTTGATTCAGATCCGCCCTCAGCGCGGTAGTTATGTGAATAAGATTTCGCTTTCTCAGGTACAGAATGGCTGTTTTGTACGGCAGGCGATCGAATGCGCGGTGGTCCGCCGTGCGGCGGCGATGATCACCGACAACCAGTGCTATCAACTGGCGCAAAACCTGCACCTGCAACATATTGCCATCGAGCGCAAACAGATTGATGATTTTTTCCAGCTTGATGACGATTTCCACCAAAAACTGGCGCAGATCGCCGATTGCCAGTTAGCGTGGGATACCATTGAAAATATCAAAGCGACAATCGACCGGGTTCGCTATATGAGTCTGGATCATGTTTCTCCGCCGGAGATGTTGTTGCGCCAGCACCATGATATTTTCTCCGCGCTGGAAAATCGTGACGGCAATGCGGTTGAGAGCGCAATGACCCAGCATTTGCAGGAAATTAGCGAATCCGTTCAGCTTATCCGTCAGGAAAACAGCGGCTGGTTTAGCGAAGAGTAACTCCCTTTAACGTCGGGGTGAGACGCCTTCTCACCCTGCACATTCCCGCCTAAAAAGCCGTGAGCTTGATCAAAAACAAAAAAAATCCGCAACGATAAGCGTATTTATATGTCGCCCGTCATGCGGGGAAACCTGCGGGCTTTGGCAGTAAGTTTGAAAGGAGAAAACACCATGATGACATACGATCGTAACCGTAACGCAATCACTACCGGCAGCCGGGTCATGATAAGCGGCACGGGTCATACCGGGATTATCAAAGCCATTGAGAGCGAAGGTCTGGATGCAGGTCAAATTCGCCGCGGCAAAACGGTGATTGTCGAAGGTTGTGAAGGTAAATTCGCGCCGGTCGAACTGATCCGTCTTGGCATGAACTGATACCACTGGCCGCTAAGAACCGCTCCGGCCTTCCCGGTAGCATAATGCTACCGGGTCTCTGTTGCGCTATTTCAATCGCTCGGCATATTTCGCCACGCTCGCTTTCGCGCCATATGTCAGTAAACTGTCATAGGCTTCTTGCACTTTTTGCGTAAACCGCGCCGCCTGCGGCAAATCGTTGCCGAAAATTTCTGCCATTCCCAGCAGCGCCTTAACACGACTGGCGCCTTCTTCACTGTTTGCCACGGCGCGCTGAATAACCGGCAATAGCGGATCGCTAATGTCGATCGCCTTGCCCTGTTCATCCACGCCACCAACGTAACGCATCCACCCCGCCACGCCCAGCGCCAGCAAATCAAAATCGCTATGATTAGCAAGATGCCAGCGAACGGAGTCCAGCATACGCTGCGGAAGTTTCTGGCTACCATCCATCGCAATCTGCCAGGTACGATGACGCAGCGCCGGATTACGGTAACGCGCAATCAACTGATCGGCATAACGCTGTAAATCTACCCCCTGGACTTTCAGCGTTGGTGCCTGCTCGCGTAACATTAACGCCTGCGCGGTCAGACGATAGTTGTCGTCAGCCATGCAGTCATTAATATGCTGATAGCCGGCAAGATACCCCAGATAAGCCAGGAATGAATGACTGCCGTTAAGCATTCGCAGTTTCATCTCTTCAAACGGAACCACGTCGGCGACCAACGTCGCGCCCGCGTTTTCCCACTGCGGACGCCCCGCCACAAACGTATCTTCTATCACCCACTGACGAAACGGTTCGCAGGCGACGCCCGCCGGATCGCGCACGCCGGTCAGTTGTTCGATTTTATCCAGCGTCTCCGGCGTGACCGCAGGGACAATCCGATCAACCATGGTTGACGGAAATGTCACGTTTTGCTCGATCCATATCGCCAGTTCCGCATCCACCTCCCGGGCGTAAGCCGTCACAACCTGACGCGTCACATGCCCATTTTCCGGCATGTTGTCGCAGGACATCACGGTAAATGCCGGTAAGCCTGCGGCTTTACGACGCGCTAACGCTTCGACAATAATACCCGGTGCCGTTAGCGGTTGATGCGGATTTTGCAGGTCGGCGGCAATCATGGGATGTTCCAGCAGAAGTTGGCCCGTGGCTGGCGAATGACAATACCCTTTCTCGGTAATGGTCAGAGACACAATCGCTATTTGCGGTTCGCACATCGCCGCCAGCACACGTTCCAGACCATCAACCTGAACATGCAACGCCGCTTTGACGACGCCCACCACACGCGCCGTCCAGGCATCCGCCGACATCTCCGCCACGGTATAGAGGTTATCCTGCTGCTTTAGATCGGCAATCTGCTGTTCGCCGCCAATAAGATTAACCTCATAATAGCCCCAGTCGCTATGCTGCTCCGCAGCCAGAATATCTGTATAAACCCCCTGATGCGCGCGATGAAACGCGCCAAAACCGAGATGGACCATCCGCGCCACCAGCGCCGCGCGATCGTAATCAGGAAGCGTCGCCTTTGCCGATAAAAGCCTGTTTTGCATTTTATAACCTCTATATTCTGAAAGCGGAACAGTCGCAGAGTAACGCCTGCCCTGGTACATTTGGATTTACGCTAATTAAACAAAAGTGACCGGGCAGCATGGCCGAAACCGCATTAGCGTTCCGGCCATACCGTCGACACGATTTAACTTGTCTGGGTTGCGGAGTGGCGTAACTTCTCTGCCGCTGTCGCTTCCGCCGCATCCTCAGGCAAACTCAGGTCGCGATCTCTGACCTCCGGCATCAACAGCGCAGAAATCAGACCAATACACGAGTAGAGCACCAGCATAATTAAGATGGGCAGCCAGGAATCGGTCATGTTACAAAAGATCCCCGCAAGAACAGGGCCAAAGCCAACCGCCACCAGGCCTCCTGCCTCTTTTGAAATCGCCATCCGGGTGAAGCGATTACGCGATCCGAAAATTTCCGCCATGGTGATGTTTTCCAGCGCAAATAATCCCAGCACGGCAAAGTTATGAATAACAATGAGCGCCGCCATAATTACGCCAGGGCTATACGTTTTATCTACCACAATAGACAGCATCGGCCAGGCGAGAATAATCGCGGAGATATTCAATATTATATACGGCAGCCGACGACCGTATTTATCGGACAACCACCCTAATAGTGGGATAGTGATAAAACCAATTACGGAACTTATCATTAACGCATCGGTTGGGATAGATTTGTTAAATAATAACGTCTGAACTAAATATCCGGCAAGGAAGGTTTGAATAAGCCCCGAATTCCCAGCTTGTCCAAAACGTAAACCGGTGGCCAGCCAGAAAGATTTGCTGGTAAACATCGCGCCCAATGTATTTTCTGACGCAGACGTTAACGCTGGCGATTTTTCGCCTTCACTTACTTTTTCGAATACCGGACTTTCTTTCAGATTCATTCGCAGCCAGATCGCGAATATCATGACAACGACGCTCGCCAGGAAAGGAATACGCCATCCCCAGGCGATCAGCTGTTCGCGTTCAAGCGCAAAGAACATCACCGCCCAGATCGCCGTCGCGCTCAACGTACCGCAGTTGGTGCCCATCGCAACCAGCGAGGAAATGATGCCACGCTTTCCTTTCGGCGCATACTCGGCCAGCATGGTACCCGCGCCGGAAATTTCCGCCCCGGCGCCCAGCCCCTGTATAATTCGCAATGTCACCAGTAATACTGGCGCAAAAATGCCGATTTGCGCATACGTCGGCAGTACGCCAATCAGCGTGGTGCAGATCCCCATCATGGTGATGGTAATAAACAATACTTTTTTTCGTCCGATGCGGTCGCCCATTTTACCAAAAACAAAGGCGCCGATAATTCTGGCTATATAACCTGCACCATAGGTGCCCATTGCCAGAATAAGCGCCATCGCGGCAGACTGTTCCGGGAAAAATATCTCATGGAAGACCAGAGCCGCGCCTAGTGAATATAACTGAAAATCCATAAATTCAAGCGCGGTGCCTAACCAGCCAGATACGGCAGCGCGCACTAAATCCTGAGTCGATCGTTCATGCTTTATTTGTGTCATATAGGCAATCTCTAAGAGGTAAGATGCGTACCACTTACTCGCAATTATTTATATTATTTCGCAAACGTGAGTAAGACTTTGCAGCATTGACGCTGGTCTTTCTCGAAAAGCTCAATCGCGTCGGTGACATGTTGATAATCAAATGTATGCGTTATCAGCTTATCCGGATCAATAAGCCCTTTATTCAGCCAGTCAATCACGACCGGGAATTTATTGGCATTAAGACGCGATGAATAAATAGCCAGCTCTTTTCCGGTAATACCCTGCTGTACAATCTCACACGGGTCACTGGAAAATCCCATCAGGACAATGCGTGCCGCAGGCGATGCAAGTGTAATCGCCTCTTGCAGGATAGCGGGATGACAGGCGGCATCGACAATCAAGGTCGGCTTTAGCGCCTTCTGCTGTAGAAATTCCGCCAGTGAATGTTGACCATTATTGAGGGTCCAGTCAGCGCCGCTCTGCTTCGCCATCGCTAAACGCTCTTCAATGCGATCAACGACTATGACCGTTTTGACCTGATAAACCCCCTTCAGCGCCTGTACGGTCGTCAATCCCATCGGGCCTGCGCCATAGATAAGCGCCACGTCCTGCTCGGTTGGATTCACCTGCCCCGTCACATTTGCCGCAATGGTAAACGGCTCAACCATGACGGCATGATGATCTGCGATGTTGTCCGGTATGCGATGAGCATTACGGGCCGGCGCCACCGCATACTCGCTGAAACCGCCGTCACGATGCACGCCCAGCACCACCAGCGAGGTACACACATTGGGTTTACCAACTGAACAAGGGTAACAATGCCCGCAACTGATCACCGGATCGACGGATACCCGTTCTCCTATCCGGTCGTGATTGACGTTGTCGCCTACCGCGTCGATGACACCGAAAAATTCATGGCCTATGACACGGGGATATTTTGCAAAGGGATTATGTCCCCGATAAATATGACTGTCGGAACCGCAGATACCCGCCAGTTTCACTTTAATGCGAACTTCGCCCGGCGCAGGCTGCGGAAGCGCGCGCGTTTCGATAGTTAATGTATTCGGTTTTTCGATTACGATGCTTTTCATTTTTCGCTCCTTACCAGTTCCACAGTGTGCCGTCTTCCAGGCGGGCCACCGGCAAATAGGCTGGATCGTACGGATATTTCGCCGCCAGTTTTTCATCGAACTCAATGCCCAGTCCTGGCTTGTCGCCCGGATGCATATAGCCGCCCTCGAACGTCCAGTTATGCGGGAAAACCTCCAGCATCTGTTCGGAGTAGCCCATAAACTCCTGCACGCCAAAGTTAGGCACCCACAGGTCGAAATGTAATGCAGCGGCCATACAAACCGGCGACAGATCGGACGGCCCATGCGAACCGGTACGCACCTGGTAGAGCGAGGCAAAATCGGCAATGCGGCGCATCCCGGTAATACCACCGGCATGGGTAAGCGTGGTGCGGATATAGTCAATCAATTGCTCTTCAATGAGCTGTTTGCAATCCCAGATACTGTTAAAGACTTCGCCTACGGCAATCGGCGTGACCGTATGCTGGCGGATGAGGCGGAAGCACGCCTGATTTTCAGCCGGCGTCGGGTCTTCCATCCAGAACAAACGATAGTCTTCAATACATTTGCCAAAGCGGGCAGCCTCAATAGGCGTCAGTCGGTGATGCATATCGTGCAGAAGATGTTCATTAAACCCGAACGTATTACGCACGGCGTCAAACAGCTTTGGCGTAAAATCGAGATACTTTTCCGTTGACCACAATTGTTCTTCCGGCCACTGGCCTTTTGTCGCGGGCTCATAGGCCAGCCCCTTGCCTTTCGCCATGCCGTAGGTGGTTTTCATCCCCGGAACGCCGCACTGCACGCGGATTGCTTTGAACCCTTGCTCTTTATGACGCGCGTAGTCTTCCAGCACATCGTCGATGGTGTGACCTGTGGTATGGCAATACACCATGACGCCTTCACGAGAAGCGCCGCCGAGTAACTGATACAACGGCATATTGGCGGCTTTGGCTTTAATATCCCATAGCGCCATATCAACCGCGGAAATGGCGGACATGGTGACAGGGCCACGGCGCCAGTACGCGCCTTTGTAGAAGAACTGCCAGATATCTTCGATGCGGCGAGCATCCCGCCCGATGAGCTGTGGGCACAGGTGATCGGTAAGGTACGAGGCCACCGGGAGCTCGCGTCCGTTCAGGGTGGCATCCCCCAGACCGGTGAGCCCGTCTTCCGTGGTTATCTTTAAGGTGACGAAGTTACGCCCTGGACACGTAACAAAAACTTCAGCCCCTACAATCTTCATTTTTATTCCTTACATCGCATTATGGGATGCAGGAAATTTACCCAACTGAGCTACTACCATACAAGTATATTGATGTAAAAAGCGCTGCCAGATCACAAAATGTTCTGGTCGCGCGGCAATGTTACGTACGTCCCCATCCGACGACGATAATCAGCATTCCACACAGCGCGATCAGCGCGCCGCACCAGTCATAAACCGTGAGCCGGACGCCATCGACAACACGTAACCACAGGAGCGCAGTACAGACATATACCCCACCGTAAGCCGCATAAACCCGCCCACTCGCCGCCGGATGCAAGGTCAAAAGCCAGACGAATAACGCAAGTGACGCGGCGGCGGGCAGAAGCCACCACACGCTGGCGCCGCGCTTAAGCCATAGCCAGGGAAGAAAACATCCAATGATTTCACAGAGGGCGGTGACAAAGAAAAGCAGAGTCGTCTTTAGCATGAGATTCATTTGGTTACGAAATGATAAGTGATAATACAACAGAATATCGTTACGGTTATCCGGCCATTCTTGTGTATATGCCAGGCATAAGGATTGGTGTAGAATTTACAGGTGGTTTACCGCTTTTCCCCTCTAATGAAAGGATGTTGTGATGAACAATACGCTGAGCAAACGCCTGTGCCTGACGGCAATGCTTACGTTGGCGGCCGTTGTATATACTACTTCCGCATTCGCTGAAACCAGTAAACTGGTGATTGAATCGGGAGATAGCGCACAAAGTCGTCAGGAAGCGGCGATGGAAAAGGAACAATGGAACGACACTCGCAGTCTGCGTCAGAAAGTGAATACCCGCGCAGAAAAAGAGTGGGACAAAGCCGATGCCGCCTTTGATAACCGCGATAAATGCGAGCAAAGCGCCAACATCAACGCCTATTGGGAACCCAATACGCTGCGGTGTCTGGATCGTCGTACAGGTCGCGTTATTACGCCCTGATGCAGGATAACTAAAAGGAAGTGTAAGGATACAGTATGACAAGTGACTACAAGGTCAGACTGCGCCCGCTTGAGCGTGAAGATTTACGATTTGTCCACCAGCTTGATAATAATGCCAGCGTTATGCGTTACTGGTTTGAGGAGCCGTATGAGGCTTTTGTCGAACTGTCGGATCTCTACGACAAACACATCCACGACCAAAGCGAACGGCGCTTTGTCGTCGAATGCGACGGTGAAAACGCCGGGCTGGTAGAACTGGTGGAAATTAACCATGTGCATCGGCGGGCGGAATTTCAGATTATTATTTCGCCGGAGTACCAGGGAAAAGGCCTGGCGTCACGCGCGGCCAAACTGGCGATGGATTACGGATTTACCGTACTCAATCTCTATAAATTGTATTTGATCGTCGATAAAGAGAATGAAAAAGCGATTCACATCTACCGTAAACTCGGGTTTAGAGTAGAAGGCGAGCTGATTCATGAGTTCTTCATTAACGGCGAATACCGTAACACCATCCGCATGTGTATCTTCCAGCAGCAGTATCTGGATGAACATAAAACGTCCGGTTCTACGCTCCTGAAACCCACCGCGCAGTAAACGCGGCGCGGTAGTCACGGAGAATCGCACCGCGCCCGGTTTAGTAGTAATCGATACGATTTTTAATGGTGTAATGGTGGGATACTGCCGGCTTAACGCTCTCATCGACGATAACAAGCCGGCAGTCAACAGGGTTCGCGTACGCATCATATTCGCAGCTCTGTGTGACGTTGCCGACCTGTCGATCATCCACCCGGCTGACTGCCGTGTAATCCAGCTTTTTACGCGGGTCCGCGGAGGGTTTTGCCGTCACAGAGAGCGTATTCTGCGAGTTTATGGTTGTCTTACCTAGCGGATAACCTTCGCTATCATAGCGATACTCGACTTTCATCTCTTTGCCCGTCGCCGATACCACAAAACCGTTGTCGTCCGTTTCCCAGGTCACGCCCGCCGAAGGCAACGCCGCCAGCTGGCACTTCCCCTGTAACTGCACCTTTTTTTCCAGCGTCTGAGCATCCCGGTAATAATTGGCATCCAGCACGAGCGCCAGCCCCGTATTATTCTCCAGATCGTGTAACTCAAGCGTATCAAAACAGCCTTCCTGTGAAAGCGTACCGGTGACCTGCTTCGCCACTTCGCCATTCTCACTCATCAATGTCTGGCTGAAATCCTTTACCGGACCACGTAATGGATCAAAATCAAATTCGTTCGAAAAACTGGCCATTTCCGGCGTAAAAGTCTCAAGGGATTTCGGGTTATCACAACCTGCCAGTATCATGCACAATAACGTCAGTAAAAGGGGTTTCTTCACACGTATCACCAAGATGAAAAGATATTTATCATCATATTAGCAAATACAGTTATTTACACGAAAAATGCTAAGCTTAGAACATCGTCATTAATCACAGGAGTTCATGATGAAAATCGCAACTGCAATAGCCGCTCTGGCGTTAGTCAGCGCCCCCTCGCTGGTGATGGCGGCACCGGGATCGTGCGAGAGAGTAAAAAGCGATATTGAACAACGTATCATCAATAACGGCGTGCCGGCGGATAATTTTACGCTCACTATCGTTCCTAACGACCAGGCCGATCAGCCGGACTCACAGGTGGTGGGCCATTGCGCGAACGACACGCATAAAATTCTTTATACCCGCACCAGCAGCGGCAATGCGCCAGCCAATACCTCTCCCGCTCAGGACGGTTCATCCGCCGAACCGCAATAACCTCCTCCTGCCCTCCGGGTCCGGAGGGTAACGCTCTTTGACATGGATTAATAATCCTTACTCCCAAAGGGGTAAACTCATTACATCATTAGCATGTTAATAATTTCGTTATAGTCATAAATATATAGCGAAATAATAACGACAATGGAGTGAGTGATGCCCGGAGAAAAGCAACAAACAGGCGTTAGCCGCAGGACGTTAGTGAAATCAGCGGCGCTTGGCTCACTGGCGCTGGCTGCCGGAGGCGTATCTTTACCGTTTGGGATGCGTACCGCGGCCGCGGCGGTGCAGCAGGCCATGCGCAACGAAGAAGATAAAATCGTCTGGGGCGCCTGTTCGGTCAACTGCGGCAGTCGCTGCGCCCTGCGTCTGCATGTAAAAGATAATGAAGTCTGGTGGGTTGAAACTGATAACACTGGCGACGATGTCTACGGCAATCATCAGGTTCGCGCCTGTCTGCGGGGCCGTTCAATCCGTCGGCGCATTAACCATCCGGATCGCCTTAACTATCCCATGAAACGCGTTGGCCGCCGCGGCGAAGGCAAATTTGAACGCATTAGCTGGCAGGAAGCGCTGGACACCATTAGCGCCAGCCTGAAAAAGACCGTAGAGACCTACGGCAATGAAGCCGTCTATATCCACTATTCATCCGGCATCGTAGGCGGCAACATAACCCGCTCGTCGCCTGCCGCCTCGCCGGTGAAGCGTTTGATGAACTGCTACGGCGGTTCGTTGAATCAATACGGCTCATACAGTACCGCGCAAATTTCTTGCGCCATGCCCTACACCTATGGCTCCAACGACGGCAACAGCACGTCTGATATCGAAAACAGTAAACTGGTGGTCATGTTCGGCAATAATCCGGCTGAAACACGCATGAGCGGCGGCGGCATTACCTGGTTTCTGGAGCAAGCGCGTGAACGCTCAAATGCGCGCATGATCGTGATAGATCCGCGCTATACCGATACCGCTGCCGGACGTGAAGACGAGTGGATACCGATTCGCCCCGGCACCGACGCCGCGCTGGTGGCGGGAATAGCCTGGGTATTGATTAACGAAAATCTCGTTGACCAGCCTTTTCTCGACAACTATTGCATCGGCTACGATGAAAAGACCCTTCCGGCTGACGCGCCCCCCCAATGGCCATTATAAGGCTTATATTTTGGGCCAGGGCGAGGACGGTATCGCCAAAACGCCGCAGTGGGCATCGCATATTACCGGCATCCCCGCCGATCGGATTATCAAACTGGCGCGCGAGATAGGCAGCGTCAAGCCGGCCTACATCTGTCAGGGTTGGGGCCCGCAGCGTCAGGCGAACGGCGAACAAACCGCTCGCGCCATCGCCATGTTACCGATTCTGACCGGCAACGTCGGCATTCATGGCGGTAATAGCGGCGCACGCGAATCCACTTACACCATTACCATTGAACGTCTGCCGGTCCTGGAGAATCCCGTTAAAACCGCCATCTCCTGCTTTAGCTGGACGGACGCCATTGCGCGCGGCCCGGAAATGACCGCCCTGCGCGACGGCGTACGCGGCAAAGATAAGCTGGATGTTCCGATCAAATTTCTATGGAACTACGCTGGCAACACCCTGATTAATCAGCATTCGGATATTAATAAAACCCATGAAATTCTTCAGGATGAAGCGAAATGCGAAATGATTGTGGTCATCGACAACTTTATGACCTCTTCCGCGAAGTACGCCGATATTTTACTGCCGGATCTCATGACCGTCGAACAGGAAGATATCATCCCCAATGATTACGCTGGCAATATGGGATATCTGATTTTTATCCAACCGGCGACGACGCCTAAGTTCGAGCGCAAGCCCATCTACTGGGTACTCAGCGAAATCGCCAGACGCCTCGGCGACGATGTGTATCAGCGGTTTACCGAAGGCCGTACCCAGGCGCAATGGCTGCAATATCTGTACGCCAAAATGCAGGCAAGAGATCCGGCATTGCCCGCGTATGACGAGCTGAAAAAAATGGGCATCTATAAACGCAAAGATCCCAACGGCCATTTTGTCGCCTATAAAAAATTTCGTGAAGATCCGCAGGCCAATCCGTTAAAAACGCCGTCCGGTAAAATCGAAATCTACTCAAGCAAACTCGCTCACATCGCCAGTACCTGGGAGCTGGCGGAAGGCGACGTGATAAGCCCACTGCCGATTTATACCCCTACTTTTGAAGGATGGGACGATCCGAAGCGGAGCACCTTCCCGCTACAGCTGTTTGGCTTTCACTATAAATCCCGTACCCATTCAAGCTACGGCAATATTGATGTTCTGCAGGCCGCCTGTCGCCAGGAGGTGTGGATAAATCCGCTCGATGCGCAAAAACGCGGTATCGCGAATGGCGATAAGGTTCGCGTCTTTAACGATCGTGGAGAGGTGCGTCTACCCGCCAAAGTCACGCCGCGTATTCTGCCGGGCGTCAGCGCGATGGGTCAGGGCGCATGGCATAATGCGGATATGGCTGGCGATAAAATTGATCACGGCGCCTGCATCAATACGCTCACGACGCTGCGTCCTTCCCCCCTGGCAAAAGGGAATCCTCAACATACAAATCTGGTGGAAATCGAAAAAATCTAAGCCGCCTGCTCCGGGACGTTTTTACGCGCCCGGAGCTCCCCGTTTTGCGAACACAACAACATTTAAAACTCTTTTTTTTTGGATGAGCATAGTGAGCTGTTATGAAAATCACCAACCCTGAGGCATTAATGGCGGCCAGTATCAGCCGACGAAGCCTGGTGAAGACCTCCGCTATCGGTAGCCTTGCGCTTGCCAGTAGCGCTTTCACCCTTCCGTTCTCCCGCATCGCCCACGCCGCAGCAGACCTCGCATCTGGCAATGTGGCAGAAAAAGCGGTCTGGAGTTCATGTACCGTTAACTGCGGCAGCCGCTGCCTGCTGCGCCTGCACGTAAAAGATGACACCGTATATTGGGTTGAATCAGATACCACGGGCAATGATGAATATGGCAACCATCAGGTACGCGCCTGCCTGCGAGGTCGCTCTATTCGTCGTCGGATGAATCATCCAGATCGCCTGAAATATCCGATGAAACGCGTTGGTAAACGTGGAGAAGGCAAATTCGAACGTATCAGTTGGGATGAAGCGTTGGATACCATCGGCGATAACCTGAAACGTATCCTCAAGGACTACGGTAACGAAGCGGTACATGTGCTTTACGGTACCGGCGTGGACGGCGGCAATATCACCAATTCTAACGTACCGTATCGCCTGATGAACGCCTGCGGCGGCTATCTCAGCCGTTACGGTAGCTACAGCACCGCCCAAATCAGCGCGGCCATGAGCTATATGTTCGGCGGCAACGACGGCAACAGTCCGGATGATATCGCCAATACAAAACTGGTGGTGATGTTTGGCAATAACCCCGCGGAAACACGTATGAGCGGCGGCGGCGTGACATACTATGTCGAACAGGCGCGCGAACGCTCCAACGCCCGGATGATCGTGATTGACCCGCGTTATAACGACACTGCCGCCGGCCGCGAAGACGAGTGGCTGCCGATTCGCCCTGGTACCGATGGCGCGCTGGCGGCGGCAATCGCCTGGGTGCTGATTACCGAAGATCTTATTGATAAACCGTTTCTGGATAAATACTGCATCGGCTACGACGAAACCACTCTGCCCGCCTCGGCCCCGCGTAACGCGCACTATAAAGCCTATATTTTGGGTCAGGGCGACGACGGTATCGCCAAAACGCCGCAATGGGCCGCGCAGATTACCAGTATTCCGGCGGAAAAAATCATTCAACTGGCGCGGGAAATCGGCTCGGCGAAACCGGCTTACATTTGCCAGGGCTGGGGACCGCAACGCCACTCTAACGGGGAGCAGACCGCACGCGCAATCGCCATGTTGTCTGTACTCACCGGTAACGTCGGCATAAATGGCGGTAATTCCGGCGTGCGCGAAGGCACCTGGGATCTGGGCGTCGAATGGTTTTCTATGCTGGAGAACCCGGTAAAAACCCAGATTTCGGTCTTTACCTGGACCGACGCTATCGATCATGGCGCGGAAATGACCGCCACACGCGACGGCGTGCGGGGAAAAGACAAGCTCGACGTGCCGATCAAATTTTTGTGGTGCTACGCCAGTAATACGCTGATCAATCAGCATGGCGATATCGCCCACACCCACGAGGTGCTTCAGGACGACAGTAAATGTGAAATGATCGTCGGCATCGAGCACTTTATGACCGCGTCGGCAAAATATTGCGACATTCTGCTGCCTGATTTAATGCCGACCGAGCAGGAAGATCTGATTTCCCACGAATCCGCAGGCAATATGGGCTATGTCATTCTTGGTCAGCCCGCCACCTCGCCGAAATTTGAAAGAAAGCCCATTTACTGGACGCTCAGTGAAGTGGCTAAACGGCTTGGTCCGGACGTATACCAGACCTTCACAGAAGGCCGCACGCAGCATGAGTGGGTCAAATACCTGCACGCAAAAACCAAAGCGCGTAACCCGGAAATGCCGGATTACGAAGAGATGAAACAGACAGGGATTTTCAAGAAAAAATGCCCGGAGGAGCACTACGTCGCTTTCCGCGCCTTCCGCGAAGACCCTGCCGCCAACCCACTGAAAACGCCGTCCGGTAAAATCGAAATCTATTCCGAGCGTCTGGCAACCCTCGCCAACACGTGGGAGCTGAAGAAAGATGAGATTATCCATCCTTTACCCGCCTATACGCCAGGCTTTGACGGTTGGGACGATCCGCTTCGTCAGCGCTACCCGCTACAGCTAACCGGCTTCCACTATAAAGCGCGTACCCACTCCAGCTACGGCAATATCGACGTCCTGCAACAGGCGTGTCCGCAGGAGATCTGGATCAACCCGATTGATGCGCAAGCGCGCGGCATTCAGCACGGCGACACCGTGCGGGTCTTTAACCAGAACGGACAGATGCTCATTCCGGCAAAAGTCACGCCGCGCATATTGCCTGGCGTCACCGCTATCGGCCAGGGCGCCTGGTTAAATGCCGACATGTTTGGCGACAAAGTCGATCGCGGCGGCTCCATTAACATTCTGACGTCGCACCGGCCTTCCCCACTGGCGAAAGGTAATCCGTCACACAGTAATCTTGTTCAGGTTGAAAAGGCGTAAGGAGTAACCGATGACAACCCAGTATGGATTTTTTATTGATTCCAGTCGTTGCACCGGTTGCAAAACCTGCGAACTGGCCTGCAAGGACTACAAAGATCTCACTCCCGACGTCAGTTTCCGGCGGATATATGAATACGCAGGTGGCGACTGGCAGGAAGATAACGGCGTCTGGCACCAGAACGTCTTTGCCTACTATCTCTCCATCTCCTGTAACCACTGCGAAGACCCGGCCTGTACCAAAGTCTGCCCGAGCGGCGCGATGCACAAGCGCGATGACGGTTTTGTGGTGGTGAATGAAGAGGTCTGTATCGGCTGCCGCTACTGCCACATGGCCTGCCCGTACGGAGCGCCGCAGTACAACGCCGCCAAAGGTCATATGACTAAGTGCGATGGCTGTCATGATCGCGTCGCCGACGGCAAAAAGCCTATCTGCGTGGAATCCTGCCCGTTACGGGCGATGGATTTCGGCCCGATAGACGAGCTGCGTAAAAAACACGGTGAGCTGGCTGCCGTCGCGCCGCTGCCGCGCGCGCATTTCACGAAGCCGAATATTGTGATTAAACCCAACGCCAACAGCCGCCCGACCGGGGACACCACCGGTTATCTGGCCAATCCGAAGGAGGTATAAGATGGGAAGTGGATGGCATGAATGGCCGTTGATGATCTTCACGGTCTTTGGTCAGTGCGTGGTCGGCGCGTTAATCGTTAGCGGACTGGGCTGGCTGACGGCAAAAGACGATACCATCGCCCGTCAGCGCATCGTGCGCAGCATGTTTTTTCTGTGGCTGGTGATGGGACTGGGATTCCTCGCGTCGATTATGCATCTCGGCTCGCCGATGCGCGCGTTTAACTCGCTTAACCGCGTAGGCGCTTCCGCACTGAGTAATGAAATCGCCGCAGGATCGGTGTTCTTTGCCGTAGGCGGCATCTGGTGGCTGGTGGCGGTACTCGGTAAAATGCCCCCGGCGCTGGGTAAAGTGTGGCTGCTGGTCAGTATGGCGCTCGGCGTTGCATTCATCTGGGCAATGACGCTCGTTTATCAGATAGATACCGTGCCAACCTGGTATAATGGCTACACCACGCTGGCCTTTTTCCTCACGGCATTCCTGTGCGGCCCGGTGTTTGCGGCGCTACTGCTACGCATCGCGCGCGTCCCATTTTGCAGCGTGACGTTTGCCAGTATTAGCGGCCTGGCGTTGGTGGTGTGCGTGGCGGTCATCGTACTACAAGGGCTGTCTCTGTCAACCATTCACAGTTCCGTGCAACAGGCCAGCCATCTCGCACCGGATTACGGTATGCTACAGGTCTGGCGCATTGTCTTGCTTGCTGCCGGATTAGGCTGCTGGCTATGTCCACTAATCCGTCGCCGCGAACCGCATACCGTTGGTTTGCTGCTCGGTGTCGTGCTGGTGCTGGCAGGCGAAATTATTGGCCGCGGACTTTTTTATGGCCTGCATATGACCGTAGGTATGGCCGTCGCAGGTTAATTTATGCGTGCGGGGCGACCCGCACCTTTCGGGATTGTTTGAATGACCACTTTTTTACAATGTGATGATTTTGCAGTAACGGCGCGTGTTCTTGGCGCGTTGTTTTATTATTCGCCGGAAAGCCACGAAACCGCTCCTCTGGTTCAGGCGCTATTAACCGACGACTGGCAGGCGCAGTGGCCGCTTGATGCCGAGGCGCTTGCGCCTGTGGCGGCTATGTTTAAGACCCATAGCGAAGAGTCGTTGCCACAGGCCTGGCAGCGTCTGTTTATCGGCCCTTACGCTCTGCCGTCTCCGCCGTGGGGTTCCGTCTGGCTGGATCGTGAGAGCGTATTATTTGGCGATTCTACGCTGGCGCTACGTCAGTGGATGCGCGAAAACGGAATTCAGTTTGAAATGCAGCAAAACGAGCCAGAAGATCATTTTGGGTCGCTGTTGCTGCTGGCGGCCTGGCTTGCCGAGAATGGCCGTCATCATGAATGCGAACAACTCCTGGCCTGGCATCTGTTTCCGTGGTCGTCCCGCTTTCTGGACGTATTTATCGATCATGCCGGGCATCCGTTTTATCAGGCGTTGGGGCAACTGGCGCGTCTGACGCTGGCGCAATGGCAAGCTCAACTTATTATTCCCGTCGCTGTAAAACCGTTATTCCGTTAATCCCCACAAAAGGCAGGATTTTACCTGCCTTTTCTCCCATTGCGGCCTATTTTTATCCACAAAAAGTGACAACGTCACACCACGCTTCTATTTTTAAGATAATTCTTTATCGTGAATGTTCACCCTAAGCCGCATAAGGGCAAAGCATAATTGTTAATAGATGTTTAATAGTGTTAAACATCACGCTTCGCTGGAATCCTTCCCGACCTGTTGCTATAGCTCAAAGCACCCTGCCGGAACATGGCATAACAACACGCGACTCTTAACGTCGCCATAACACATGCAAACAGGGAGACACACCGCAATGCACACCCTCACCCTAAAACGCGTACTTGGGTTCACTATCGTCATTTTGCTGTTACTGGCGCTGTTTATCTGGGGAATCGGTCTGGAGACGCTGAAAGCGCGTCAGGTCGATCTGCTGTATCTCGGACAACGGCATTTGATGCTGGTCTTTACGTCCATGTTTTTTGCTTTACTGGTCGGTATCCCGAGTGGGATTTTACTCAGCCGTCCTGCGGCAAAAGGATTTGCTGAATATGTCATGCAAATCTTTAATGTTGGTAATACCTTGCCGCCACTGGCCGTCCTGGCCTTAGCGATGGTGATTATCGGGATCGGCGATACGCCCGCCATTGTCGCGCTATTTCTGGCTTCTCTTCTGCCTATCGTCCGCAATACCTATGCGGGCCTCTGTTCCGTTCCCGCCTCACTGATTGAAGCGGCGAACGGGATTGGGATGACAAAATGGCAGCGGCTTCGTCAGGTAGAGCTACCTAATGCGTGGCCAGTGATGCTGTCCGGTATTCGCATCGCGACCGCCATCAATGTCGGCACCGCGCCGCTGGCCTTTCTGATCGGCGCCAGCAGCTACGGCGAGCTGATTTTCCCGGGAATTTATCTCAACGATTTTCCGACGTTGATTCTCGGCGCAACGGCCACGGCGTTATTCGCGCTGATTCTTGACACTCTGCTTGCCTGGTTTGGGCGACGCCTTAGCCCTCATACCGTCTGAACGCATAAATAACAATAAGGAGCGTTAAATGAGATTCAAAAAACACCTGTTGGGATGGCTTGCCACAACGCTGTTGTTCAGTAGCCAGACGCAGGCCGCGCCGCTGGTTCTCGCTACCAAAAGCTTTACCGAGCAGCATATTCTTTCCGCTATGACCGTTCAGTATTTGCAGAAAAAAGGCTTTCAGGTTCAGCCGCAAACCAATATCGCCGCGGTGATTTCACGTAATGCGATGGTGAATAAACAAATTGATATTACCTGGGAATACACCGGTACATCGCTGATTATTTTCAACCGTATCGATAAGCGCATGAGTCCACAGGAAACCTACGACACGGTAAAACGCCTGGATGCGAAGCTGGGCCTGGTATGGCTCAAACCGGCTGACATGAACAATACTTACGCGTTCGCGATGCAGCGCAAACGCGCCGAGTCGGAAAATATCACCACCATCTCGCAAATGGTGGCAAAAATCGAACAGGTCCGGCAGAACGATCCTGACCACAACTGGATGCTCGGTCTCGATCTGGAATTTGCCGGGCGCAGCGATGGGATGAAGCCCCTTCAGCAAGCCTACCAAATGCAGCTTGATCGCCCGCAAATACGACAGATGGACCCAGGGCTGGTCTATAACGCCGTTCGGGATGGGCTGGTTGACGCCGGGCTGGTCTATACCACCGACGGACGGGTGAAAGGGTTTGATCTGAAAGTGCTGGAAGATGATAAAGGCTTCTTTCCAAGTTACGCTGTCACGCCCGTGGTGCGTAAAGAGGTGCTGGAAGCCAATCCTGGCCTTGATGACGCCTTAAACACCCTTTCCGGCCTGCTCAATAACGATGTGATATCGACCCTAAACGCCCAGGTCGATATCGAGCATCGCACGCCGCAACAGGTAGCCCATCAATTTTTGCAGGACAAAGGTCTGCTGTAAGGAGCGCCTATGGATACGATACATTATATGCTGGATAACGCAGGCTATCTCGCCAGCCTTACCTTTCAGCATCTCTGGCTGGTTGCGCTGGCCGTCGGTCTGGCGATTATCATCGGCGTACCGTTAGGCGTTTTGATTGTACGCCACAAATGGCTGGCAACGCCGGTATTGGGCGCCGCCACGCTACTTCTTACCATTCCGTCTATCGCGCTGTTTGGGTTAATGATCCCGCTCTTTTCGCTAATCGGACATGGTATTGGCGTTCTGCCCGCCGTGACGGCTGTTTTTCTCTACTCTTTACTGCCGATTGTCCGTAATACCCATACTGCGCTTGATAGTTTGCCGCCCGGTCTGCGTGAAGCGGGACGCGGCATCGGTATGACTTTCTGGCAACGGCTGCGCTGGGTCGAAATCCCAATGGCCCTACCGGTTATTTTCGGGGGTATCCGCACCGCGGTAGTGATGAATATCGGCGTGATGGCGATTGCCGCGGTGATCGGCGCTGGCGGTCTGGGGCTGCTACTGTTAAACGGCATTAGCGGCAGCGATATTCGCATGTTAATTGCCGGCGCGCTGATGATCTGTCTACTGGCGATTGTGCTTGACTGGCTGTTGCATCGTCTGCAAGTCGTACTGACACCTAAGGGGATACGATAATGATAAAACTGGAAAATCTCACCAAACAATTTGTACAGAAAAAGGGTCAGCCGCTAAAAGCCGTCGACAACGTCAACCTGAACGTGCCGGAAGGCGAAATGTGCGTCTTACTCGGTCCCTCCGGCTGCGGCAAAACCACCACGTTAAAGATGATCAACCGGCTGATCGCGCCCAGCAGCGGTAATATTCTTATCAACGGCGAGAATACCAACGATATGGATACGGTAACGCTACGCCGCAATATTGGGTATGTTATCCAACAGATCGGCCTCTTTCCTAATATGACGATTGAAGAAAATATTACCGTTGTGCCGCGCATGTTGGGTTGGGACAAAGCACGCTGCAAGCAACGCGCCGAAGAGTTGATGGACATGGTGGCGCTGGATGCCAGAAAATTTCTGCATCGCTATCCAAAGGAGATGTCCGGGGGACAGCAACAGCGTATTGGCGTGATCCGCGCTCTGGCCGCCGATCCGCCGGTACTGCTGATGGATGAGCCCTTCGGCGCGGTGGACCCAATTAACCGCGAAGTGATCCAGAACCAGTTTCTGGATATGCAGCGTAAGCTAAAAAAGACCGTGATGCTGGTCAGCCATGATATCGACGAAGCGCTAAAGCTCGGCGACCGTATCGCCGTGTTCCGTCAGGGACGAATTGTACAGTGCGCCAGTCCTGATGAACTGCTGGCCAAACCGGCTAACGAGTTTGTCGGGTCGTTTGTCGGTCAGGACAGAACATTAAAGCGTTTGCTACTGGTCTCCGCAGGCGATGTTACCGACCAACAGCCAACCATTACCGCGCGGCCTTCCACGCCGTTAAGCGAGGCGTTCGGCATTATGGATGATCACGATATTCGCGCCATTACCGTCATTGACAACGACGGTAAGCCACTGGGATTTGTGAAGCGCCGGGAGGCGCGGAACGCCAGCGGAATCTGCGCCGATATCACCCATCCTTTCCGTATTACGGGCAAAGCGGAAGATAACCTGCGTATTGTGCTGTCCAGATTGTACGAAAGTAATACCAGCTGGATGCCGATCGTTGATGAAGACGGACGCTATAACGGTGAAATCTCTCAGGATTACATCGCCGATTATCTCAGCTCAGGCCGCACTCGTCGGGCGCTAAATATTCACGAAAGCAGCTAACGTTGCCGCCGGATGGCCTCTCGCTATCCGGCAATATCATTATTGTACGCAATATTATATCGCACATAGTGCTTTTGCGTCTGACGCCATTTCCCCGCAGAATAGGCTATCCTGAAACTCCCTGTTTACCCGCTCATGCATCGTTTACACGCTTACCCGGATCTGCGCGCGATGTTTCGTCGCCTGCTGATCGCTACGCTCATCGGTATTCTCGCGGCGCTGGCTGTCGCCGCCTTCCGTCATGCGATGCAATTGCTGGAGTGGATTTTCCTGAGTAATGACACCGGCAGTCTGGTGAATGCGGCTGAGGGGCTTTCGCCCTGGCGACGGCTGATTACGCCAGCGCTTGGCGGCCTGGCCGCTGGTCTGTTGCTGTGGGGGTGGCAAAAAATGAACCAACAGCGCCCCCATGCGCCCACTGACTATATGGAAGCATTGCAAACCGACGGGCAATTTGACGTTGGCGCCAGTCTGGTGAAATCGCTGGCCTCGCTGCTGGTCGTGGTCAGCGGCAGCGCAATTGGTCGCGAAGGCGCAATGATCCTCCTCGCCTCGCTGGCGGCATCCAGCTTTGCCCGACGCTTCACGCCGCGTGAGGAATGGAAATTATGGATCGCCAGCGGCGCCGCTGCGGGCATGGCGGGCGCTTACCATGCGCCGCTGGCGGGCAGCCTGTTTATCGCGGAAATCCTGTTCGGTACCTTAATGCTGGCTTCCCTCGGCCCGGTTGTCGTTTCCGCCGTCGTCGCCCTGCTAACCACCCATGTATTAAACGGTAGCGATTCACTACTCTATACCGTGCATCTGACCGTTGATCTCCACGCGCGGGAGTACGTCATGATAGTCAGTACCGGCCTGGTCGCCGGTCTGTGCGGCCCATTGCTGATGTGGCTGATGACGGCCAGCCATAATAGTTTCTTACGTTTAAAACTGTCCCCGCCCTGGCAACTGGCGTTGGGCGGGCTTATTGTCGGATTACTGTCGTTACTCACGCCCACGGTATGGGGAAACGGCTATAGCGTCGTACAATCATTTTTGCTCTCCCCGCCGCTATTCTCGCTGATTGGCGGAATTTTTGTGTGCAAAATCCTGGCGGTGCTCGCCAGTAGCGGATCTGGCGCGCCGGGCGGCGTCTTTACGCCAACATTATTTGTCGGATTATCAATTGGAATGTTTCTGGGTCGGATATGGGGATTCTGGCTGCCAGGCTCGGGTGAAATAGCGATTTTATTGGGGCTGGCGGGTATGGCGACGCTACTGGCGGCGACAACCCATGCGCCGATAATGTCCACCCTGATGATTTGTGAAATGACCGGCGAGTATCAGTTACTCCCCGGTCTGCTGATTGCCTGTGTAGTCGCGTCAGTGCTCTCGCGAACGTTACGCCATGATTCTATCTACCGCCAGCACGCTGCCGAGCATTGACAAACGAATATACTGCCCCAGCTCACGCTGCTCGGCGCGCGGCAGGTACGGTAACTCGCCAATCAGCGGCGCTGGCAGTTTTTTCCCAAGCACATCAATAATTTCAGCATAATGCGCCAGGCCAGGATTGATACGATTCGCCACCCAGCCAATTAATGGCAGTCCATCGTTAGCGACAGCTTGCGCAGTCAGTAGCGCATGATTAATGCACCCCTCCTGAATCCCTACCACCATCAATACCGGTAACTGTTCCTGTACCACCCATTCGGACAATGGACGTAAATCATTCATCAAACTACGCCAGCCGCCAGTACCCTCCACAACCACGTGGTCCACTTTATCGCTCAGGCTCGCCAGGCCGTTGGACAGCAAGGTGTAATTTATAGGACAGCTATGCGCGACGCTGCTTTCTTCTTCGCTTAACGCGATCGGATTAATCGCCTCATACGGCAACTCCATCGAAGAAACGCTTTGCAATACCAGCGCATCTTTGTTGCGCATTCCTTCTGCAGTCTCTTTGCTCCCTTTAGCGACAGGTTTATACCCTGCAACGCTCTTACCACTCGACGCTAACGCTTGTAGTAATGCGCGGGAAACCACCGTCTTCCCAACAGAAGTGTCTGTACCTGTAATAAAGAAACGCTTCAGCATCACTAACTCCACCGTTATGCTTCGAAAATATAAGCCAGGAAAATAATACAGTGGAGAAAGTCTAAGATATGGCAAGGGCAATCAGCTTGAGTTAGCGCAAATTTTTGTACAACAGTTAAAAAATGTTAACCCTGTAATAGACGAATCAACAAAGAGCCGTTATACATCGCGTCTTTTACCAACGCCGCCCCGGCCATCGTGCCCTGGTTGGTAAACTGCGTGCTTTCCACTACCGTATTCCTGCTGTAGGCGGGCAGCGCCTGCTGACGGATACTGTCAGCAATGGCCGGAAAAAGGATATCAGCCGCTTTACTTAGCGGCGAACCAATAAGAATTTTTTGCGGATTAAATAAATTCACCATGATAGCCAGAATGCGTCCGACATGCGCGCCAACGCCGCTAATAATATCTTTTGCTAATAGATCTCCCTGCATCGCCGCCTGACACAATGAATCTACCGTTAACGGCTGGCCGTGCAACATTGAACTCATCGACTGATTAAGCCGAAGCTGCGTAAGTTCCAGCACGCTATCGACGCTGGCGATGGTCTCCAGACAGCCATGATTACCGCAATAACAGCGCTTACCATAAGGATCGACCTGGGTATGCCCAATCTCTACCAGACTGCTACTGCCCGCATGAAGCAAATGACCGTCGGTGATAACGCCCGCCCCCACATTATGATCAATCACCACCTGGATAACGTCGCGCGCGCCGCGTGAGGCGCCAAAAAGCGCCTCTGCCATCGTCCAGGCGCTAATATCATGCTGAATGTAAACCGGTACGCCGGTGTGCCGCTCCAGCGCATCTCCCAAAGGCATCTCTTTGACATCTTCATAATACGGCATCCGGTGCACAACGCCGTTTTCGGTATCGATAATGCCCGGTAACGTAATGGCAATGGAGGTCAGACGCTCCAGTTTCTGCTGATGGCGGGTAAAAAACCGATCAACGTGCGTAATAATTCGCTCAAGCAACGGCGTGGCTTCGGTTAACGGCAGCGGCAGACACTCTTCTACCACCAGTTTGCTGCTAAGATCGCGTAGCGCAAGGAAAATTTCGCCACGGCTAATACGAATAGATAAATAGTGCCAGGCTTCCGTTTCCACCATCAGCCCGACGGCGGGACGTCCACGACTGCCCGCCTCTTTAATTTCAAGTTCCTGAACCAAATGCGCTTCCAGCATTTCGCGAACAATTTTCGTAATACTGGCAGGCGCCAACTGCGCCAGACGAGACAGGTCAATTCGCGATACCGGTCCGAGCTGATCAATCAGGCGATACACTGCGCCAGCATTGGTCTGCTTAATTTGATCGATATGCCCAGGCTGACTATCAGCAACCACCGCTCACTCCCTTTATTTTCGCGCTCCGAAATAATCTGTGTGCTATGGTGAAACACTTCAATACTCGCCGTCAACTTTTTGCTTAGCCGTGTGATTAACTGCACATTTTCACCCTTTTTAAGCGTAATTAATCCCGTCGGGCAGCCAGTAATAGCAGTTGGCAAAACCGCTGTACGGCATGACTCTGTTCATGATGCTTTGGCCATACCAGCCACATTTCAGATACGGCGTCCTCTTCCGCCAGGGGAACCCAGCGCATCTCGCTCATCTGTACACGCTTAAAGGATGCCGGCAGAATCGAGACGCCCAGTCCCGCCGCCACCAGACCGATAATGGTCATTGCCTCGCCAACCTCCTGCGTGATGGTCGGCGACAGGTTATAGCGCCGCATCAGGCCGAGAATATCGTCGTAGAGGCCCGTCCCGACATGTGGATCGAAAAAGACGAAAGGTTCTTCCGCCAGTTCTGTCAGACTGACGACCGGCTTTTGCGCCAGCCGATGTTCGCGCGGGATCATGGCCATAAGCGGCTCATGCAAAATCACCTCGCGATTAAGTGTGTCGGGCAGCGGCGTATTCCGCAGCAAGCCAATATCCAGTACGCCTTCGTTGAGCGGCGCGATTTGCTCACGCGTATTCATTTCACGCGTTTGCATATGCACCCCCGGATAGGACTGGCGGAACAGCGAAAAGGTATGCGATACCGCCCGAATAAAAGGCGCTGAAGACGTAAAGCCAATACGGATTTCTCCCGCTTCGCCCTGATGCAGCCGCTCGGCGCGAGCGGCGGCGTCGTTTACCAGACTCAGGATGTGTCGGCTGTCCACCAGAAACTGTCGCCCGGCGGCGGTTAACGCTACGCTGCGGTTGGTCCGCGCCAGTAATCGCGCGCCGACCTGCTGCTCCAGAATTTGTATCTGCTGACTGAGCGGCGGCTGCGAGATATTGAGGCGCGCGGCGGCGCGACCAAAATGCAGCTCTTCTGCTACCGCCACAAAGTAACGTAAATGACGTAATTCGATATTCATATTTTTAACGTCTTATTTGAGACAATTAATATATTAGACAGAATATTTTGCTTTTTCTATGCTTTACATGTCGGTTATACCCGTCTCCTGTTGACGGAGATGTAAAGCAAGGATTTAACGTGAGTCGTACAACTATTCTCGATGACGCCACGGCGAGCGATATCGATGAACAACGCCATTCTCAGCCGGTTCAATTTATTAAACGCGGTACAGCGCCTTTCATGCGCGTCACGCTGGCCCTTTTTTCCGCAGGCCTGGCGACTTTCGCGCTCCTTTATTGCGTTCAGCCTATACTACCGGTACTTTCCCAGGAATTTGGCGTCTCCCCCGCCAGCAGCAGCGTTTCACTTTCTATTTCTACCGCCATGCTGGCTATCGGCTTGCTTTTTACCGGCCCGCTTTCTGATGCGATAGGCCGTAAACCGGTGATGGTCACCGCGTTGTTATTAGCCTCCTGCTGCACATTGTTATCAACCATGATGACCAGTTGGCATGGTATTCTGATTATGCGCGCGCTGATCGGTCTGTCGTTAAGCGGCGTCGCCGCGGTGGGAATGACCTACCTGAGCGAAGAAATCCATCCCAGCTTTGTCGCTTTCTCTATGGGGCTTTATATTAGCGGTAATTCCATCGGCGGGATGAGCGGGCGTTTATTAAGCGGCGTCATGACCGACTTTTTTAACTGGCGCATCGCGCTGGCGGCCATCGGATGCTTTGCGCTTGCGTCCGCGCTGATGTTCTGGAAGATTTTACCCGCCTCGCAACATTTCCGTCCCACGTCGCTACGGCCTAAAACGCTATTTATTAATTTTCGTCTCCACTGGCGCGATCGAGGGTTACCTCTGCTGTTTGCGGAAGGCTTTTTACTGATGGGCGCGTTCGTCACCCTGTTTAACTACATTGGCTATCGCCTGATGCTCTCCCCCTGGGAATTAAGCCAGGCCGTGGTCGGACTGTTATCCGTAGCCTATCTCACCGGCACATGGAGCTCGCCGAAAGCTGGCGCAATGACCTCACGCTATGGCCGGGGGCCGGTGATGCTGTTCTCTACCGCAGTAATGCTGGGTGGGCTTTTACTGACGCTTTTTACCTCGCTTTGGCTGATTTTTGCCGGGATGCTGCTTTTTTCCGCCGGCTTTTTCGCCGCGCACTCCGTGGCCAGTAGTTGGATTGGCCCGCGTGCGCGCCGGGCGAAGGGACAGGCCTCGTCACTTTATCTTTTCAGCTATTATCTGGGGTCCAGTATCGCCGGGACGCTAGGCGGCGTATTCTGGCATAGTTACGGCTGGAACGGCGTAGGTGGTTTTATCGCGCTAATGCTGGTGCTGGCCATCCTGGTCGGGACGCGGTTACATCATCGTCTTCACGCCTGAAAAGAAATAATCCGGCGATAGCAACGTGCGCTATCGCCGGGCTGGTTTCACGCCACGACTCACTGTTCACCATAGACCTGTCAGGCTTGATACGCCCATAACTTCTCTGATTGCATCCAGCGCCAGAAGCGTAAATACCACCCAGATTATCGGATTCATATACGGTGTGCCTGTTATTCTGGAGGGCGGATATTACCGACTCTGCGACCAAAAATAACGGCCGGTAACGTAAAGCTACCTATTATGGTGGGGGCTTACATCGCGTTACCGGGGGATTGTACATAGCGTTACATGCCGAAACCAATCACTCACGGAAGCCTTTTGATAACAGCGATATAGTCATTTTACCGGCCCCGCAGTGGGGTTGAATGAAAACCAAATCGAGGGTATCAAAATGAAAAAAGTATTAGCTCTGGTTGTTGCCGCTGCAATGGGTCTCTCTTCCGCAGCATTCGCGGCTGAGACTGCAACGCCTGCGAAAACCGCAGCGCCTGCCAAAACAACCCAGACCACCCAGCACCACAAAAAACAGCATAAAAAAACCGTTGAGCAAAAAGCGCAGGCGGCTAAAAAGCACCAGAAAAAAGATGGCAAAAAAGCCCCAGCCAAATCTACGTCAAAAACAACTTCGCAGCCGGCTGCGTAAGTCGTAACATGCTGCGGCGCGCCCCCGCGCCCGTTTTTACGGCGCTAAATTGTTCTGGTTTAGCGCCGCCTTCCGGGAGGGCAAAAAAGTGTCTCGCTACCGCTTTGAGCTCATTCTTATCGTGCTTATTTTATGCGCCGTTATTGCCACGCATTTCTATCTTTCCTGAGTGTAGTTATCTGATTTTACTCCCACTTTCTTACCGTCACGTCTATAGTAGTACTGAGGGTTTGTTGTTAATAATCATAATTACCCACCAGAGTGTGATATGCATAAAACCATTGCTGTATTACTGGGCATAGTGTGTTTTTTACCGGTTATGGCGAAAGCCAGGGGGGCTGAAACAGACGCCACGGATGCCAGCAACGTCAAAACGCTTTTTTTTAACCATGATGATCGGGTGCCCGTCGCCGATCCTACCCAATCGCCGTGGGATGCCATCGGGCAACTAGAGACCGCCAGCGGTAATTTGTGTACGGCAACGCTTATCTCCCCGCATATCGCCCTGACAGCAGGTCACTGCCTGCTAACGCCACCGAAAGGAAAACCAGACAAGGCGGTTGCGCTGCGTTTTGTGGCGCGAAAAGGAGTATGGCGCTATGAAATCCACGGCATTGAAGGCCGCGTTGAACCGTCGCTGGGCCGACGCCTGAAAGCGGATGGCGATGGCTGGATTGTGCCGCCTGCCGCGGCAAGCTGGGATTTTGGTCTGGTAATATTGCGCTACCCACCTTCCGGTATCACGCCAGTGCCTTTATTTACCGGCGATAAAGCGGCGCTCACTGCGGCGTTGAAAGCCGCAGACCGAAAAGTCACGCAGTCTGGTTATCCGGAAGATCATCTGAATGCGCTCTATTCCCATCAGGATTGCGTCGTGACCGGCTGGGCGCAGAATGCCGTACTCTCACACCAGTGCGACACGTTACCTGGCGACAGCGGCTCGCCGCTCTTATTGCACACGGATAGCGGATGGCAGCTTATTGGCGTACAAAGCTCCGCCCCTGCGGCTAAAGATCGCTGGCGCGCCGATAACCGCGCTATATCCGTCACCGGCTTTCGCGATAAGCTGAAAGCTCTGGCGCAGGATTAATGCGGGAATCGCTGCCTGACCGGCAGCGATCGTCTCAGGCAAATTTGATCATGACCATTCCGGCGAGCAGCAATATCACGCCAACCCAGCCTTTGGGATTTAAGCGCTGGCCGAAGAGCACCCAGCCCGCCGCCAGCGTGGCGGCAATACCAAAACCGCCCCATAGCGCATACGCCACCGACAGGTCTATCCCTTTTACCGCCTGGGAAAGCGCGCTGAAGGCGGCCAGAACAGCGGCAAGCGATAAGATGCCATAGCATTTACGGCGAAAGCCGTCCGAAAATTTCAACAGTACGTTAGCCGCGATTTCCAGCATTATTGCCAGCCCAAGCCAGGCGCCGTGTATCCATTCAAATTGTTGCACAAGTCGCCTCCTTCACCGGTTTGCCGGGTTTACGCGTCCCTGATTTGATCAATACGATGCCGGCGACCAGCGTCAGCAAGCCGGCAATCTTCATGGTTGATAATGCTTCATCAAATAGCAGCACGCTAAAAATGGTAATAAATAAAATGCCGATCCCTTCCCATAAGGCATACGCTACACCCAGGGCAATCTTTTTTACCGCAAAAGAAAGAAATATATATGACAGCGTGATCATCACCAGCATTAAAATAAAACCCGCATTGCCATTACCCACACTAGCCCATTTCATTGAGAGCGTGCCGGTAATTTCAGTCGCGATAGCCAGAGCTAATAAAATCCAGTAAAACATGACACTTCTCCTGCATGAGAATATACTCTTTCGAGTCTGCTGCACGCAGCAAACTAAAAAATAAAATCAGTTAGCACAGCGCATTGCGCCAGCTCAGGCAGAAGTGAGAGACTAAAGTGCGTTACGCCAGTGCTGCTCGCCGATAAGCAGGAAAAAGGAGGTAGAGTGAAGATGCGTTTGCGTGGAGAAAAAAGCGCTGAACATATTGTCCATAATATTACAATTATCCGCAGTGTTGCTTCTCGTCATCGCGGATGATAATTGTCCTCGGTAGTTGAACACGCCTGATTTGTATCATAAGCCAGGAATTAACTCAAAATATTTTCACTTCTTTACCTGAAGTGTTTGATTTTAACCAGAACAGGTCGACCGACATCACATTATTATTCGTGTCGGCATCAGAAAACAGGGACTGATATGGCAAAACCGATCATCACGCTCAATGGTCTAAAAATCGTCATTATGCTGGGAATGCTGGTGGTTATTCTGAGCGGTATCCGCTTCGCCGCAGATATCATTGTTCCCTTTATTTTGGCGTTATTTATTGCAGTCGTTCTCAATCCCATTGTGCAACGGATGACCCGGTGCCGAATTCCGCGCGTTATCGCCGTATCATTGCTCATTGTGATTATTGTTATGTTAATGGTACTGCTACTGGCCTATTTGGGGACATCATTAAATGAACTGGCTCGTACCCTACCGCAATATCGCTCCTCATTGGTGATACCGTTGCAACGTATTGAACCGTGGTTACAGCGAGCAGGCATTGGCGTGTCGGTTGATGAGCTGGCGAAATATATCGATCCAAACGCCGCCATGACTCTGGTAACGAACCTTCTCACCCAGCTGTCCAATGCCATGTCGTCCATCTTTTTATTATTATTGACTGTGGTATTTATGCTGCTGGAGGTCCCACAATTGCCTGAAAAACTGCAGCAGATGATGAGCCGTCCGGTGGAGGGCATGGCGGCAATTCAACGCGCGCTTGATAGCGTTTCCCATTATCTGGTGTTAAAAACAGCTATCAGTATCGTGACGGGGCTGGTCGCATGGGGAATGCTGGCCGCGCTGGATGTCCGCTTCGCCTTTGTCTGGGGTCTACTGGCCTTCGCGCTGAACTATATTCCTAATATTGGATCGGTGCTCGCTGCCCTGCCGCCCATTATTCAGGTGCTGGTATTTAACGGGTTTTATGATGCGCTGCTGGTGCTGGCAGGCTATCTGCTGATTAATCTGGTCTTCGGCAATATCCTTGAGCCACGTATCATGGGACGTGGTTTAGGCCTTTCAACCTTAGTGGTATTTTTGTCGTTAATTTTCTGGGGCTGGCTATTAGGTCCGGTGGGTATGTTGCTCTCCGTTCCGTTAACCATCATTGTCAAAATCGCCCTCGAACAGACCACCGGCGGGCAGAGTATCGCCGTTCTGCTTAGCGATTTAAACAAAAGATAAAATGCAATACATACACAAAATCATTCAAGATGCCTCGCGGCGGCAAGGGAAGAAATCCCCGGGAGCATAGATAACGATGTGACCGGGGTTTCTGAGCGCAGCCAACAAAGAGGCGGTTTAAAGGATGAAGTGTATAAAAACGGCCTCCGAAGAGGCCGCCGCACGTTTAAAAGATTAAAGCGCTTTCAGAATTGCATCCACGCTGGCTTTGGCATCGCCAAACAGCATTTGCGTATTCTCTTTAAAGAACAGCGGGTTCTGCACACCAGCATAACCAGTATTCATTGAACGCTTAAAGACCACGACATTCTGTGCTTTCCACACTTCGAGAACCGGCATACCGGCGATCGGGCTGCGGGGATCGTCTTGCGCCGCCGGGTTCACCGTATCGTTCGCGCCAATCACCAGCACGGTATCGGTATCGGCGAAATCATCATTGATTTCGTCCATTTCCAGCACGATGTCATAAGGCACTTTCGCCTCCGCCAACAGCACGTTCATATGACCGGGCAAGCGCCCCGCCACCGGATGAATGCCGAAACGCACGTTGATACCGCGCGCACGCAGTTTTTCGGTGATTTCCGCCACCGGATACTGCGCCTGCGCCACCGCCATCCCGTACCCCGGCGTAATAATGACGGAGTGGGAGTTTTTCAGCATCTCAGCGGTCTCTTCCGCTGTGATTTCGCGATGTTCGCCAGCTTCCTGATCGTCGCCCGTTGAGGAGCCGTCAGTACCGAACCCACCAGCAATAACGCTGATGAAAGAGCGGTTCATCGCTTTACACATAATGTAAGACAGGATCGCGCCTGACGAACCGACCAGCGCGCCGGTCACAATCAGCAAATCGTTGCTCAACATGAAGCCAGCCGCCGCGGCAGCCCAACCGGAATAGGAGTTCAGCATTGAAACAACCACCGGCATGTCCGCCCCGCCGATAGAGGCGACCAGATGCCAACCAAACGCCAGCGCGATAATGGTCATCAGCAGTAGCGCCAGTACCTGTAGACCCACGCTTTCTGTGCGGACAAAAACCAGCAGCAACAGGAAAGAAACAACCATCGCCGCCAGGTTCATTTTGTGACGGTTAGGCAACATCAACGGCTTAGAAGAGATTTTGCCGCGCAGTTTACCAAACGCTACGATCGATCCAGTGAAAGTGACTGCGCCAATAAAGATACCGAGGAAGACTTCGGTCAGATGGATATTCACCAGCACCGGCGCCAGACTGGCGTCATGGTACAGATAGCTGTTAAAGCCAACCAGTACCGCCGCCAGGCCCACGAAACTGTGCAGAATCGCGACCAGCTCCGGCATCTCGGTCATCTCAACTTTTTTCGCCATGCGGATGCCAATCGCGCCGCCAATAATCATGGCGACCAGAATCCATGCCACGTTGCCGGTATCCGGCCCAAAAATGGTCGCCAGCAACGCGATCGCCATCCCGGCAATACCGAAGTTATTCCCCTGGCGGGACGTTTCATGCTTTGAAAGCCCGGCAAGACTGAAAATAAACAGGATCGCGGCAACAATGTATGCAGCTGTAACTAATCCTCCAGACATGTGTTACCCCTTAGTTTTTCCGGAACATTTTCAGCATACGCTGAGTCACGGTGAAGCCACCGAAAATATTAATGCTGGCGATAAGCACCGCGATAAAGCTCAGGAAGCTGACCCAGCCGCCCTGACCAATTTGCAATAATGCCCCGACAACAATAATCCCTGAAATTGCGTTGGTCACCGACATTAATGGCGTATGAAGCGCATGAGACACGTTCCACACCACGTAATAACCAACCACGCAGGCGAGCGCAAACACGGTAAAATGGCCGAGGAACTCTTTTGGCGCGACATCGGCCAGCCAGCCAAAAAGAATGATCGCCAGCGCCATTAACGCATACTTCCGCCAGGGTGAAGCGGGCTTTTCCGGCTCTTTTGGCGCAGGTGCTGCTTTAGGCGCGGCCTGTGGCTGCGCGGAAACCTGGATTGGCGGCGCAGGCCAGGTAATGTCGCCGTCGCGAATCACCGTCACGCCACGGATCACGACATCGTCAAAATCCACGTCAATATTGCCGTCTTTCTCTTTGCACAGCAGCTTCAGCAGGTTAACCAGGTTGGTGCCATAAAGCTGGGATGACTGCGTCGGCAAACGCCCCGGTAGATCGGTGTAGCCAATCACTTTCACGCCATTGTCCGTCGTCACAACCTGATTAGCGACGGTATATTCGCAGTTACCGCCATTCTGCGCGGCCAGGTCGACAATCACGCTGCCGGCCTTCATAGAATCGACCATATCGCGGGTAATCAGCTTCGGCGCTGGTTTGCCCGGAATCAACGCGGTGGTAACGATGATATCGACCTCTTTGGCCTGGGCGGCAAAGAGCGCCATTTCCGCTTTGATAAACGCCTCGGACATCACTTTGGCGTAACCATCGCCGCTACCGGCTTCCTCTTTAAAATCCAGTTCGAGGAACTCAGCCCCCATACTCTGGACCTGCTCTTTGACTTCAGGACGAGTGTCAAACGCGCGGACAATCGCCCCCAGGCTGTTTGCCGCGCCGATAGCCGCAAGACCGGCTACGCCCGCGCCAATCACCATCACCTTCGCCGGCGGCACTTTCCCGGCGGCGGTGATTTGGCCGGTAAAGAAGCGCCCAAATTCATGCGCAGCCTCTACAATGGCGCGATAACCCGCGATATTCGCCATTGAGCTTAACGCGTCGAGCGACTGCGCGCGGGAAATACGCGGCACGGAGTCCATCGCCATCACCGTGACCTTACGTTCGGCAAGTTTCTCCATTAACCCAGGATTTTGCGCAGGCCAGATAAAACTGACCAGCGTAGTCCCGGGGTTCAGTAAAGCGATTTCCTCTTCTTCAGGCGCATTAACCTTGAGAATAATTTCCGACTGCCAGATAGCATTGCCGTCTACAATATCCGCGCCAGCCTGCGCAAACGCTTTGTCGTCAAAACTTGCCAGTTGACCCGCCCCGCTTTCGATAGCGACGCTAAACCCCAGCTTCAGTAGCTGCTCTACCGTTTTCGGCGTCGCAGCGACACGGGTTTCATTGGGTAACCGCTCTTTTGGTATGCCAATTCGCATAAATGTTCCCTTCCATCGGTATTTTTGATGATGGTTTGTCAGTAAGCGCGAGAAGCGTACGCCTGCCCGCGTTTGAGGTAAATGTTACCCCAGCAGAATAAAACCGTTACAAACTCTCTATAACCTACTGAAAATAACGCCTGTGATCTAGCGCCAAAAAACAGAATTTTTTATCAAATTTGCAAAACATGAACGATTCAGCCGCTAAGCAGCCATAATGCCTTGAAAATGGCCTGCGAGGGCTGATAATTCGCTCAAATTTGACAGTAAAACATCATTAAACCACTGTCGATATCAAGAAATTAACATTAAATTAACTTATTAAATTCATGCGCTTCATGAGCTTAGCCGCCCGGACGCCGTTTTTTTCGACATATCGGTAAATGTTATCATCAAAGATAGGATACATGACACGATGCGTGAAAAATCCCGCAGACATCCATATGGTTTAAATGCAATAATCAGCCACGTTTCTAGTCAATAACAATACCAGTACCTGGTTTGCGCAAGGCGAAGGATTATTTTTATGAAGCTTAAGAACACTCTCCTGGCGTCGGCACTGCTTTCTGCGGCTGCTTTTTCTGTCCATGCAGCAACAGAACTGACGCCGGAGCAAGCGGCTGCACTAAAACCTTATGACCGCATCGTTATTACCGGTCGTTTTAATGCTATTGGCGATGCGGTCTCCGCCGTGTCCCGCCGCGCAGATAAAGAAGGCGCAGCCTCCTTCTATGTTGTCGACACCTCGGAGTTCGGCAACAGTGGTAACTGGCGTGTTGTGGCGGACGTGTATAAAGCCGACGCGCCGAAAGCCGACGCGCCCAAAAATCGTGTCATTAATGGCATCGTGGAATTACCGAAAGACCAGGCCGTACAATTAGAACCGTATGACACCGTCACCGTTCAGGGCTTCTACCGTAGCCAGCCGGAAGTTAACGATGCCATTACGAAAGCGGCGAAACAGAAAGACGCATACGCTTTCTATATTGTTCGTCAGGTGGATGCGAATCAGGGCGGAAACCAGCGCATCACTGCATTTATCTATAAACAAGATGCGAAAAAACGCATCGTCCAGAGCCCGGACGCTATTCCGGCAGACTCTGAAGCTGGCCGCGCCGCGCTGGCTCAGGGCGGCGAAGCTGCGAAGAAAGTCGAAATTCCAGGCGTCGCTACGTCAGCCTCGCCGAGCGCCGAAGTAGGCCGTTTCTTCGAAACGCAATCCACCAAAGGTGGGCGTTACACTGTCACACTTCCGGATGGCACAAAAGTTGAGGAGCTGAATAAAGCGACGGCTGCGATGATGGTGCCTTTCGACAGCGTTAAGTTCACCGGCAACTACGGCAATATGACAGAAATCTCCTACCAGGTCGCCAAACGCGCGGCGAAGAAAGGCGCTAAGTATTATCATATTACGCGTCAGTGGCAGGAGCGCGGCAATAACATCACCATCAGCGCCGACCTCTATAAATAAGGCGCGCGTCGCCATCAGGCTTTCTCGCCGGATGGCGGCATACCTGCCTTATCAGGCCTACACGATCGTTCAACGGCAGGCCTGATAATCCACCATCCGGCACTTTCTCGCGGGATGCCCGTTCCGTCAAATATCGCGATGAATCTCACTTTTCGCTTTTTTGGCGATAAATCTTATCCAGGCCGTTGCATGCGGTCCCTTCTCTCCGTAAAATCCCGCGCCTTAGTGGCTTTCACCATTTTTATGCGTTTTGCCATAATAATTATTCTTCCAATTTCATTTTTATAGCTGGATACCAATGGAAAAAAAACTGGGACTGAGCGCGCTGACCGCGCTGGTTTTAAGCTCAATGCTTGGCGCAGGTGTTTTCAGTCTGCCCCAGAATATGGCCGCCGTTGCCAGTCCGGCTGCGTTGTTAATTGGCTGGGCCATTACCGGCGTGGGGATACTCTTACTGGCATTCGCCATGTTAATCCTCACGCGCATTCGCTCCGAGCTTGACGGCGGTATCTTTACTTACGCCCGCGAAGGCTTCGGCGAACTGATTGGCTTTTGTTCTGCCTGGGGCTATTGGCTGTGCGCGGTCATCGCCAACGTATCCTATTTGGTTATCGTTTTTTCAGCGCTGAGTTTCTTTACCGATACGCCTGCGCTGCGTCTGTTTGGCGACGGTAATACCTGGCAGGCTATTGTTGGCGCTTCAGTCCTGCTCTGGATTGTCCATTTCCTCATCCTGCGCGGCGTACAAACGGCAGCCAGCATCAATCTGGTTGCGACTCTGGCGAAACTGTTGCCGCTCGGCGCGTTTATTGTGCTGGCTATCATGATGTTCAAACTGGATACCTTCACACTGGACTTCACCGGTGTTGAACTCGGTATTCCCGTATGGGAACAGGTCAAGAACACCATGCTTATTACGCTGTGGGTGTTTATTGGCGTTGAAGGCGCCGTCGTCGTCTCGGCCCGAGCGAAAAATAAACGCGATGTAGGCCGCGCCACGCTACTGGCGGTACTCGCAGCGCTGGGAATATATCTCCTGGTCACTCTGCTTTCTCTTGGTGTTCTTGCGCGTCCAGAACTGGCGGAGATGCGCAACCCGTCGATGGCCGGACTGATGGTAAAAATGATGGGGCCGTGGGGAGAAATTATTATTGCGGCGGGACTGATTGTGTCTGTCTGCGGGGCTTATCTAAGCTGGACTATCATGGCGGCGGAGGTACCGTTTCTGGCGGCAGCCTATAAATCCTTCCCGGGCATCTTCGCGCGACAAAATGCGCAAGGCGCGCCTTCTGCGTCGTTATGGCTCACCAATATCTGTGTGCAAATCTGTCTGGTACTGATCTGGCTTACCGGTTCAGACTACAACACGCTATTGACGATTGCGTCAGAAATGATTCTGGTGCCCTACTTTCTGGTCGGCGCATTTCTGCTGAAGATTGCAACGCGTCCCCTCCATCGGGCGGTCGGTATCGGAGCCTGTATTTATGGCTTATGGTTATTATATGCGTCGGGTCCCATGCACCTGCTGCTGTCCGTCGTACTGTACGCGCCTGGATTACTGGTTTTCCTGTATGCGCGTCGGACGCACAAGCATGACAATGTATTAAATCGTCAGGAAGTCGTGCTGATTGGTTTATTGCTGGTCGCAGCGGTTCCGGCTACGTGGATGCTGGTGGGTTAACAACCTCCCCATCGTAATATCCGTCTGTATTACGATGGGGAAACCACGGTCTTTGCCAATATTAATGCCATTTAATCCAGCAAAAAATCAGCAGCCACGCGCTTAGCCCCCAGCAGACCACCGCACCGCCAAGCGCGACGGGCAGGCGCATCACGCCGCTGAAATACCATAGCGTTGCAAGATAAATGAAATAAGGAATGATCGACCACATGCTAAAGACGATGGTGGTACGCATCGCGTCGATGCCCCGCTCGCTGGCCACGATATAGTGCGCGATAAGCGCAAACGTTGGAAACAGAGGAATTAATCCGGCGATATAATAATTTTTCGTTTTTGACAGAAGACCAATCAATACGACGACCAGCGCCCCCAGGGCAGCTTTAATCACGAGTCCCATTACCTTGCCTTAACACGCTAATAACAACAGCGTGTAGCATAACGGAACCTCTCTCGTTTAGAAAAGATTTATGGAAGGGAAAACAGAGGCGGTGTATGTTGGCGTTTTCTATTCTCCATTTATAATATGAACCGCATTGTATTTGTTGAAGACGACGCTGAAGTGGGTTCTCTCATTGCCGCTTATCTGGCGAAACATGATATTGATGTCATTGTTGAGCCGCGTGGTGACCGGGCGGAAGATCTTATCCTCACCACTCAGCCCGACCTGGTTTTACTGGATATTATGCTTCCAGGTAAAGATGGCATGACGATATGCCGCGATTTACGCCACCGCTGGCAAGGCCCGATTGTCCTGCTCACCTCGCTGGACAGTGATATGAATCATATTCTGGCGCTGGAGATGGGCGCCTGCGACTACATCCTTAAAACCACGCCTCCGGCCGTTTTGCTGGCGCGTCTGCGCTTACACCTGCGGCAAAGCGAACAAACGCAACAGGCAAAAAGTCTTCAGGAGAGCGCGCTTACGCCGCATAAAGCGCTGCGTTTTGGCGCGTTAACCATCGATCCCCTTAACCGGGCGGTCCAGCTCAACGGCGATTTCATATCGCTCTCCACCGCCGATTTTGAATTGCTCTGGGAACTGGCGACACACGCCGGACAAATTATGGATCGCGACGCGTTGCTAAAAACGCTGCGCGGCGTCAATTATGATGGTCTGGATCGCAGCGTGGATGTGGCGATTTCCCGCTTGCGTAAGAAACTGCTGGATAGCGCTGCTGAGCCCTATCGTATAAAGACCATTCGCAATAAAGGCTATCTTTTTGCCCCTCATGCCTGGGACGAAACGACGGGATAAGTTAGCCGATAGATTTTACCTGCCTTTATCAAGTCATAGTGGCGATGCTCATCACCGCCACTGTTCAAAAAACAGACATTGTATACATGAATGCTATTTTTATTAGTCGAAACGGCCCCTTTATTACCGTTTTCTCTGCGTTGTGGTTCATCATTACGTCTTTTTCGCTCAAGAAAATTAAATTAAAAAAACTCGAAGCCAGTTCACAAAATTGATAACAGAATGTCTGCCCGGCGCTATATTGCCGTCTTTTTTCACAAATTGTGAAATCAAACAAATCATAATCATGAATATATAATAACAAATATATTCACCGTAAATATATGCGTTTCCGATAGTAACTTTTGTATTAATTAATAACATATAAGAAAAGTTAGCATTTGCTGAAATAATATTATTCAGATTAGGATGCCTTTGATTCAACGAATCTGTAGAAGTTCAATCTTTTGCAAATAAGTTAAGTTTTTAAGGATAAAAAAATGAAAAGAAAAGTATTGGCACTTGTCATCCCGGCTCTGCTGGCTGCTGGCGCGGCACACGCCGCTGAAGTCTATAACAAAGACGGCAATAAGCTGGACCTTTACGGGAAAGTAGACGGCCTGCACTATTTCTCTGATGACTCTTCTAAAGATGGCGATCAGACCTATATGCGTTTCGGCTTTAAAGGCGAAACACAGATTAACGACCAACTGACCGGTTACGGCCAGTGGGAATATAACGTTCAGGCTAACACTACCGAAGGCGAAGGTGCTAATTCCTGGACTCGTCTGGCATTCGCCGGCCTGAAATTCGGCGACTACGGCTCATTCGACTATGGTCGTAACTACGGCGTCCTGTACGACGTGGAAGGCTGGACCGATATGCTGCCTGAGTTCGGCGGCGACTCCTATACTTACGCTGACAACTACATGACCGGTCGTGCTAACGGCGTGGCCACCTACCGTAACACTGATTTCTTCGGTCTGGTAGACGGTCTGAACTTCGCGTTGCAATATCAGGGTAAAAATGAAAGCCAAAGCGCTGACGATGTAAATATCGGTACCAATAACCGTAATAATGGCGACGATATTCGTTACGATAACGGTGATGGCTTCGGTATTTCTACTACCTATGATATTGGCATGGGCTTCAGCGCAGGCGCTGCGTATACCACTTCCGATCGTACTAATGAGCAAGTCAATGCTGGCGGCACGATTGCTGGCGGCGACAAAGCGGATGCCTGGACAGCTGGCTTGAAATATGATGCCAACAACATCTATTTAGCGACTATGTATTCTGAAACCCGTAATATGACGCCTTATGGTAAAACGGACACGGGTTATGCTGGCGGCGTAGCAAACAAAACGCAAAACTTCGAAGTTACAGCCCAATATCAATTTGATTTCGGTCTGCGCCCGGCGGTTTCTTTCCTGATGTCTAAAGGTAAAGATCTGACCTATAACAACGTTAATGGCGATGATAAAGACCTGGTTAAATATGCTGATGTAGGTGCTACCTACTATTTCAACAAAAACTTCTCCACCTATGTTGATTATAAAATCAACCTGCTGGATGATGACGACCAGTTCTATAAAGATGCCGGTATCAGCACTGATGATATCGTCGCGCTGGGTATGGTTTACCAGTTCTAATTATTCATTAATTCTTCCCAAGCCCGCCGTTTCGGCGGGCTTTTCTTTTTCTATCACCACCGTTCTAAAAACAGAACGCACTGTTCCCTGGGCACAGATTGAACAATTCTTGTTCGCTCTCTATGGTTTGCTTATCGCCCGACAAAAGGAACATGCTAATGATCAGTCTCGTCCCGCCTCTGCTTTCCAGAACCGCGCTTCTCTTTCTGCTCATGGCCACAGGCGCAGCCACCGCCGCCCGCCCGGCAGCGGATATTATTTTGCATAACGGTAATATCATCACTCTGAATGATGCCCAGCCGCAGGCCAGCGCGCTGGCGATTTCCGGCTCGCGGATTGTGGCGATTGGCGATGATACGGCGACAAATGAATGGCGCGGCGACCATACCCGTACCATCGATTTACAGGGTAAAACCGTGATACCCGGCCTGACCGATACCCATATCCACGCCATTCGCGGCGGACAAACCTGGACATTCGAAACCTACTGGTACGACAGCCCTTCGCTTAAAGACGCGCTGGATAAATTACGCGCCGACGCGAACCGTCGTCCCCACGATCAATGGTTAGCCGTAGTGGGATCGTGGATACCGGCGCAATTTGCAGAAAACCGGGCGCCGACGGTAGCCGAATTGAGCCACGCCCTTCCCGATCATCCGGCTTATATTCAGTATCTTTACGACTATGCGTTAGTGAATCAGCGCGGTATAGACGTACTTGGCCTTAACGACACCCCTCCTCCTGATTTAGCGGGAATCCGCGTAGAGCGCGACGCAAAAGGTAGCGCCACGGGGAAATTATTTGGTGACATCGCCGCGTTCAATCAGCTTTTTGCCAGCATAAGTAGTAACGCCGATCGTGAGGGTGGTCTGCGGCAATTTTTCGCTGATATGAACGCTCGCGGCGTGACCGGCATCATTGACCCCTCTGCCGGGCCTGCCGCCGCTTATGAGCCTTTATTTGCAATGCGAAACCAGGGGGATTTACCGCTGCGCGTGGGGTATCGCATTCCGGTACAGCCAGAAGCGAAAGGTCATGAAGCGCAGTGGTTCAGCAACCTGATGGCCTTTCGCCCGGCGCGTGCCGATGACGGGCAACTGGCTTTTCTTGGCCTGGGGGAAAGCCTGGTGGCCGGAATGAATGACGGCGTGCGGATGGCCCCAGGTTTTTCTTCCTCAGAGCAAGACAAAACCGCGCTTCGCCAGGTCGCGACGTTTGCGGCAAAACGGGGAATACCGCTTGAGATCCATGCATATACCGATGACAGCGCCGACGCGATATTGACGATTTTTGAGCAGGTAGCGCAGCAGTACGATCTGCGCCCTCTGCGCTGGTCTATTGCGCACCTGAATACCGGTTCGCCACAGACGCTTGAGCGAATGCGTAAGCTGGGTCTGGCATACACTGTGCAAATGGGGCCTTACTTTGAGGGGCTTGCCATCCGTGACGCCAACCCACCCGGCACGACGGACAATTCGCCGCCGGTTCGACTGGCGCTGGATAAAGGACTTGTCGTAGCTGGCGGCACCGATTCGACGCGTATTGGCATTGCCGGTGTCTGGCACGCCATCGAATATCATATCACCGGTATAGCGTCAGGCGGTTCCGTGCGTAAACCCGCCAGCGAGCGGCTCACGCGTCTGGAAGCGCTAGCGTTATATACACGTCATGCCGCCTGGCTCGCCTTTGCCGAACAACACCGCGGCCAGCTTAGCGTCGGAAAACAGGCCGATCTGGCGGTACTCAATCAGCCATTTATGACGATGCCGGAAAACAGGATTGATACCATTCGCGCTGTTTTGACGCTTGTCGATGGACGCATTGTTCACGAAAGTCCGGACCTTAACGCCGGACAATGAGGTTGTCAGTTGACGCAAAGCCTGCTTTTATAACCCACCAGCGGCGCTGACGGGAAATCTTTTCCGCCAGCGCCGCGATAGAGTTAATGTATTGATATCCGGTGGGCGTTGATGAAAAAGCTGTTTGTGCAGTTTTACCTTTTGCTGTTCGTCTGTTTTCTGGTCATGACCTTATTGGTCGGGCTGGTGTACAAATTCACCGCCGAACGCGCGGGCAGGCAATCGCTCGACGATCTGATGAAAAGTTCGCTCTATCTGATGCGCAGCGAACTGCGGGAAATTCCGCCGCGTGAATGGGGGAAAACGTTAAAAGAGATGGACCTGAACCTCTCTTTCGATTTACGCGTTGAACCGTTAAATCACTATAAGCTTGATGCCGCCACCACGCAGCGACTGCGTGAAGGCGATATTGTCGCGCTTGACGATCAATACACCTTTATTCAACGTATCCCGCGCAGCCATTACGTCCTGGCGGTTGGCCCGGTTCCCTATCTCTATTTCCTGCATCAAATGCGACTGCTGGATATCGCCTTAATGGCGCTCATTGCCTTTTCTCTCGCCTTTCCTGTGTTTATCTGGATGCGCCCGCACTGGCAAGAAATGCTCAGGCTCGAATCCGCCGCGCAGCGCTTTGGCGAGGGTCATTTGACTGAACGCCTGCACTTCGATAATGGTTCCAGTTTCGAACGTCTGGGCGTCGCGTTCAACCAGATGGCGGATAATATTAATGCTCTGATCGCCAGTAAAAAACAGCTGATTGACGGTATCGCCCACGAACTTCGCACGCCGCTGGTACGTTTACGCTATCGGCTTGAAATGAGTGAAAATCTGGCACCGCCGGAATCACAGGCGCTCAATCGCGATATTGGTCAACTGGAAGCGCTGATTGAAGAACTGCTCACCTATGCGCGCCTTGACCGACCGCAAAATGAACTGATGTTGACCGAACCCGACCTCCCCGCCTGGTTGCTCGCGCATTTGCAGGATGTGCAGAGCGTGACCCCGGAACGCGCCGTAAACCTTGTCACATGTGTAATCGGCGATTATGGCGCGCTTGATATGCGGTTAATGTCGCGAGTGCTGGATAACCTGCTGAATAATGCGTTGCGCTACAGTCGTACCACCGTTCAGGTCAGCCTGTTACTCGACGGCAGTCAGGCAACGCTGATAGTCGAAGATGACGGCCCCGGCATTGAAGCGGATGCGCGTGAGCGCATATTTGAACCTTTTGTCAGACTCGACCCCAGTAGAGACCGGGCGACAGGCGGCTGCGGGCTGGGACTCGCCATCGTACACTCTATCGCCCTGGCGATGGGCGGTAGCGTCGTCTGTGACGAGAGCGAACTGGGCGGCGCAAAATTTAGCTTTCACTGGCCGGTCTGGCACGCGATGCCCGACATGACCGCTGCCTGACGTATTTTGCACGCTGGTTGAGCGGCGGGAACTGTGCTATACAGATAGTATGTTGTAACTAAAGTGAGTAATACCATGTCACGCTACGATCTCGTTGAACGCCTGAATGGCACTTTTCGCCAGATAGAACAACACCTGGCGGCGCTGACGAATAATCTACAGCAGCATTCGCTACTTATCGCCCGTGTCTTTTCACTGCCGCAGGTGACCAAAGAGGCGGAACATGCGCCGCTGGATACTATCGAGGTAACGCAACATCTGGGAAAAGAGGCCGAAGCGCTGGCGCTACGTCACTATCGCCATTTGTTTATTCAACAGCAGTCCGAAAACCGCAGCAGTAAAGCCGCCGTCCGCCTGCCTGGCGTCTTATGCTATCAAGTGGATAATGCGACACAGTTAGATCTGGAAAATCAGGTACAGCGCATTAACCAGTTGAAAACCACCTTCGAGCAGATGGTTACGGTAGAGTCCGGTCTTCCCTCAGCGGCACGTTTTGAGTGGGTGCATCGGCATCTACCCGGCTTAATTACGCTGAACGCTTACCGCACGCTGACGCTTATCAATAACCCCGCCACCATACGTTTCGGCTGGGCAAATAAACATATTATTAAAAATTTAAGCCGGGATGAGGTTCTGAGCCAGTTGAAAAAAAGCCTCGCGTCGCCGCGCAGCGTCCCGCCGTGGACGCGCGAACAATGGCAATTCAAGCTGGAACGGGAATATCAGGATATCGCTGCCTTACCGCAGCAGGCCCGACTCAAGATTAAGCGTCCGGTTAAAGTACAGCCGATCGCCCGCATCTGGTATAAAGGCCAGCAGAAACAGGTGCAACACGCCTGCCCCACGCCGATTATCGCATTAATCAACACGGACAACGGCGCTGGCGTACCGGATATTGGCGGGCTGGAAAACTATGACGCCGATAATATTCAGCACCGTTTTAAACCACAGGCGCAGCCGCTGCGACTGATTATTCCGCGACTGCACCTGTATGTGGCGGATTAACGTCCCGGCGTCATACTGCCAACCATCAACTCCGGACGTACCCAGGCGTCGAACTCCTCGTCGCTAAGGTATCCTAATGCCACGGCTGAGGCTTTGAGCGTCAGCCCTTCTTTATGCGCCTTCTTCGCAATCTCCGCCGCTTTATCGTAACCGATGTGCGTATTGAGCGCAGTGACCAGCATCAGCGACTCATTCAGCAACTGCGTAATACGCTCGCGGTTTGGCTCGATTCCTGACGCACAGTGTTGATTGAAACTCGCCATGCCATCGGCCAGCAGGCGCACCGTTTGCAGAAAATTATGAATAACCATCGGACGATAGACGTTGAGCTCAAAGTTGCCCGATGCGCCCCCCATATTGATGGCCACATCGTTACCCATCACCTGGCAACATAGCATCGTTACCGCTTCACACTGGGTCGGATTCACTTTACCAGGCATAATGGAACTGCCTGGCTCATTCTCCGGGATAGCAATCTCGCCAATACCACAGCGCGGGCCGGACGCCAGCCAGCGAACATCGTTGGCGATTTTCATCAGCGAGGCCGCCAGCCCTTTTAATGCGCCATGCGCCTGTACCAACGCGTCACAGGTCGCCAGCGCTTCGAATTTATTCGGGGCGGTAACAAACGGCGCTGCGGTAATCGTCGCCAGTTCCTCGGCCACGCGCCGGGCATATTCCGGGTGGGTATTAAGCCCTGTCCCTACTGCGGTTCCGCCGAGCGCCAGTTCCGCGACGTGCGGTAAACTGTGCTCAATGTGCCTGAGGTTATGTTCCAGCATGGCTACCCAACCGGAAATCTCCTGGCCTAAGGTGAGCGGCGTCGCGTCCTGCAGGTGAGTACGGCCAATTTTGACAATATCGGCGAAAGCGTGGGATTTATCGCGAAGCGTATCCGTTAATGCGGATAATTGCGGGATAAGGTGTTCGCGTAACGCCAGTAACGCCGCCACGTGCATGGCGGTTGGGAACACATCGTTTGAGCTTTGACTCTTATTGACGTCATCATTGGGATGCACCTTGCGTTCCATACCGCGAACGCCGCCCAAAATTTCACTGGCGCGGTTCGCTAACACCTCATTCATATTCATGTTGCTTTGCGTACCGGACCCGGTCTGCCAAATCGCCAGCGGAAACTCATCAGCATGTTTTCCCGCCAGCACTTCATCAGCCGCCTGGATAATCGCGCTGGCTTTTTCCGCCGCCAACAACCCTAAGTCCTGGTTGACCTTCGCAGCAGCGCGCTTGGTCAACGCCAGAGCGTGAATGAGCGAGACGGGCATTTTCTCCGTGGAAATCCGAAAATGCTCCAGCGAACGTTGAGTCTGCGCCCCCCACAGTTTATCTGCCGGGACTTCAATCGCGCCCATTGAATCTTTCTCGCGGCGTACCGTTACCATTACCTGCTCCTTACTCAAGTTGATGAGATCATGTGTCGACATTGCTCACATGTTTGCGGTCTTATGAGTATTAACGATAACAACACAACGGTGTAGACCGGATAAGGCGCTTGCGCCGTTCTCCGGCAAAATAGCGAATCATGTTACCGCCCCGCAGGGCGGCGACATTACTTAACGCAGCGCGCGCACTGCGATGACTGAATCTGCTGGAAGAAATCGTTACCTTTATCATCCACCAGAATAAAGGCCGGAAAATCCTCCACTTCAATTTTCCAGATAGCCTCCATACCCAGTTCAGGATATTCCACGCACTCCAGGCGCTTGATACTGCCCTGCGCCAGAACGGCTGCCGGGCCGCCGATACTGCCCAGGTAGAAGCCGCCATGTTTCTTACAGGCATCGGTCACCTGCTGGCTGCGGTTGCCTTTCGCCAGCATGATCATACTGCCGCCCTGCGACTGGAGCTGATCAACATAAGAGTCCATCCGTCCTGCGGTAGTCGGCCCAAGCGACCCGGAGGCGTACCCTTCCGGCGTTTTTGCCGGCCCCGCATAATAGATAGGATGATCTTTGATGTACTGCGGCAAACCTTCGCCTCTGTCCATCCGTTCTTTCAGTTTAGCGTGCGCGATATCGCGGCCCACAATAATCGTGCCGTTCAGCGACAGGCGCGTTGATACCGGATACTGCGACAGTTGTTGCAGTATCTCGCTCATGGGACGGTTAAGATCAACGCGCACCGCCTCGCCCTCTCCCGCCTGGCGCAGCGCCTCAGGAATATATTTACCGGGATTGCGCTCCAGCTTCTCGATCCAGATCCCTTCCCGGTTGATCTTCGCTTTAATATTTCGATCCGCGGAGCAGGACACGCCCATACCTACCGGACACGATGCCCCGTGGCGCGGCAATCGGATGACACGAATATCGTGAGCGAAATATTTGCCGCCGAACTGCGCGCCTAAGCCAAGATTTTGCGCCTCAAGCAACAATTCTTTTTCCAGTTCAATATCGCGGAAAGCCTGCCCGTGTTCATTGCCTTCGGTCGGTAGCGCATCATAGTATTTTGCCGAGGCCAGCTTAACGGTCTTCAGGTTCGCTTCCGCCGAGGTGCCGCCAATGACAAACGCGATGTGATACGGCGGACAGGCGGCGGTGCCCAGCGTACGCATCTTATCAACGAGATAATTTTTGAGCTTACCCGGCGTCAGAAGCGCTTTTGTCTCCTGATAGAGGTAGGTTTTATTCGCCGATCCGCCGCCTTTAGCGATACAGAGGAATTTATATTCATCGCCATCGACGCTGTAGAGATCGATCTGCGCCGGCAGGTTAGTACCGGTATTGACCTCTTTGTACATATCCAGCGCCGCGTTTTGCGAATAGCGCAGGTTATCTTCGATATAGGTGTTATATACGCCGCGAGCCAGCGCTGCTTCATCACCTCCACCAGTCCAGACGCGTTGGCCTTTTTTGCCGACAATAATGGCCGTACCGGTATCCTGGCAGGTGGGCAACACGCCCTTGGCCGCGATATCGGAGTTTCGCAGGAATTGCAGCGCGACATATTTGTCGTTTTCACTGGCCTGCGGATCGCGCAGAATATCCGCCACCTGCTGCTGATGCGCGGGACGTAGCATAAAAGACGCATCGTGGAAGGCCTGACGCGCCAACAACGTTAGCGCTTCCGGCGCGACTTTCAGGATCTCCTGTCCTTCAAATTCGGCGACGGAAACATGTTCGCTGGTCAACAAGTAGTACTCGGTATCGTCCTTTTTGAGGGGAAAAGGGTCTTGATAAAAGAAGGGTTTGTTTGACATTGTGCTCTCACTTACCGCTCGGTATGGTTATTCTCTGGGCAGGTGTTCCATTGCCCGACTCAAAGCGAGTAACACTATCCTACACAATTTTTTAACAAAAACTGAGACAAGTACGACTTTTTACGCCCGGAGGTTACTTCATGCGGGTTTCTTGGTTTAATACCTCCCATTAATCTCCACATTGAAACAGGGCTTGATAATGCAAAAACTCATTAACTCAGTGCAAAACTATGCCTGGGGAAGTAAAACTGCGTTAACGGAACTTTATGGCATCGCCAATCCGCAGCAGCAGCCAATGGCTGAACTCTGGATGGGCGCGCATCCCAAAAGCAGCTCGCGAATCACCACCGCCAACGGCGAAACCGTCTCCCTGCGTGACGCCATCGAAAAGAATAAAACCGCCATGCTGGGCGAAGCGGTAGCCAACCGTTTCGGCGAACTGCCGTTTCTGTTTAAAGTACTGTGCGCCGCACAACCGCTCTCTATTCAGGTGCACCCGAATAAACGCAACTCCGAAATCGGTTTCGCGAAAGAAAATGCGGCGGGTATCCCCATGGATGCCGCAGAGCGGAACTATAAAGATCCTAACCATAAACCAGAGCTGGTTTTTGCCCTGACGCCTTTCCTGGCGATGAACGCGTTCCGCGAATTTTCTGACATTGTCTCTTTACTGCAACCTATCGCCGGCGCGCATTCCGCTATCGCCCACTTTTTGCAGGCGCCGAACGCTGAACGTCTGAGCCAGCTTTTCGCCAGCCTGTTGAATATGCAAGGCGAAGAAAAATCCCGCGCGTTAGCCGTACTCAAAGCGGCGCTTAACAGCCAGCAAGGCGAACCGTGGCAAACGATCCGCGTGATTTCAGAATATTATCCTGACGACAGCGGGCTTTTCTCTCCTTTGTTGCTGAATGTGGTCAAACTGAATCCCGGCGAAGCGATGTTCCTGTTTGCCGAAACGCCTCACGCTTATCTGCAGGGCGTTGCGCTGGAAGTCATGGCGAACTCCGATAACGTTCTGCGCGCTGGCCTTACGCCAAAATATATCGACATCCCTGAGCTGGTCGCGAACGTGAAGTTCGAACCTAAGCCTGCCGGCGAGTTGCTGACTGCCCCGGTAAAAAGCGGCGCGGAGCTGGACTTCCCAATTCCGGTTGACGATTTTGCTTTTTCACTGCACGACCTGGCGCTTCAGGAGACGAGCATCGGCCAACACAGCGCCGCGATTCTGTTCTGCGTTGAGGGTGAGGCGGTGTTACGTAAAGATGAACAGCGTCTGGTACTGAAGCCGGGTGAATCTGCCTTTATCGGCGCGGATGAGTCTCCGGTTAACGCCAGCGGCACGGGCCGTTTAGCGCGTGTTTATAACAAGCTGTAGCAACGTACTGAATTTTTTAACAACTCTTGCTAAGCTTATAACAGACGTAAAACTCCTCCAGGCGGTTTAATCCGCCTGGTTTCATTTTTATGGACAATTGATATGAAAAAAACACTGGTAGCTGCAGGTGTAGTGATTGCACTTGGCATCGTCTGGACAGGCGGTGCCTGGTATACGGGGAAAAAGCTGGAGAACCATCTTGCAGAAATGGTGACTCAGGCCAATGAACAGCTCAAGCGTACTGCGCCGGAGGCCGGTGTCGAATTAAGTTATCAAAACTACCAGCGTGGCGTGTTCAGTAGCCATCTGCAACTGGTTGTCAAACCGGTTGCCGGCGCAGACAATACCTGGTTGAAGCCCGGGCAAAGCATTGTGCTGGACGAGTCCGTTTCACATGGCCCCTTCCCGCTCGCCCAGCTCAAAACGCTCAATCTGATCCCTTCTATGGCGTCGGTAAAAACCACCCTGGTGAATAACGATGCGGCAAAACCCCTCTTTGATATCGCGAAAGGCGACACGCCCTTTGTTATCAATACCCGCATTGGTTATGGCGGCGATACCCGCTCCGATATCTCTCTCAAGCCGTTAAACTACGAGAATGCCGGTGAAAAGGTCGCCTTTAGCGGCGGCGAGTTCCAGCTTAACGCCGATAAAGACGGTAATGTGGTTTCGCTGTCGGGCGAAGCGCAGAGCGGCCTGGTCGATGCCGTTAACGAATATAATCAGAAGGTCCAACTCACCTTTAATAATTTGAAAACAGACGGTACCAGTAAGCTGGCAAGCTTTGGCGAGCGTGTAGGCGACCAAAAGTTAACGCTGGATAAACTGTCCATCGCCATTGAGGGTAAAGAGATGGCGGTGCTGGAAGGGATGGAAATTGCCGGCAAGTCCGATCTCGTCAACGACGGAAAAACCATTAACAGCCAGTTGGATTACTCGCTTAACAGCCTGAAAGTGCAGAATCAGGATTTGGGCAGCGGTAAATTAACGCTGAAAGTCGGTCAAATCGACGGCGAAGCCTGGCACCAGTTTAGTCAGCAATATCATGCGCAAACGCAGGCGCTGTTGAATCAGCCGGACGTGGCGCAGAATCCTGAGCTTTATCAGCAAAAAGTTACTGAAGCGTTCTTTAGCGCTCTCCCCGTGCTGTTAAAAGGCGATCCGGTACTGACCCTGGCGCCGCTTAGCTGGAAAAACGCCAAAGGGGAAACCACGCTGAATCTGTCGCTGTTCCTCAAAGATCCGGCAACCACAACGGCACAACCGCAAACGCTGGCGCAGGAAGTCGACCGCTCCGTGAAATCGCTGGATGCGAAACTGGCAATTCCAATGGACATGACGGTCGAGTTTATGACGCAGATAGCAAAGCTGGAAGGCTATCAGCAGGATGATGCGGAAAAACTGGCAAAACAGCAGGTGCAGGGGCTGTCCGCAATGGGTCAGATGTTCCGACTGACAACGCTGAAGGATAATACTATCGCCTCCAGTTTGCAGTACGCCAATGGCCAGATCACGCTCAACGGACAAAAAATGCCGTTGGAAGACTTTGTCGGCCTGTTTGGGATGCCGGCGCTTTCCGTTCCGGACGTTCCGGCGCTGCCTCAACAATAATCGCCTTGCCGGGTGTCGCGACGCTGCACCCGGTCTGCGCCGAACGACGCGCAGCCTCTACTTTTGCGTTACCAGGCGAGCGGCTATCGTTTGACTCCGCACATGGTGCTCGTCGTGAGCAATACGCTGCAATATTCGTTCGGCCAGGGTATAGCCTATTTCTCGCGCCGGCGTACTGGCCCAGATAATCGGCAGGTCGTCGAGGGCGTTCTCCGCCACATCAGCAAACGCCGCCAGCGACACCTGCTGCTCGAAATAACGATCGACACCGCTCTCGCCACTCTGTCGTCCGGCTCTCAGTAGGCCAAACCACGCCCCCATCGCAATGGTTTCGTTGTAACAAACGACAGCGCTAATGGTCGGATTGTATCGCAACAGCGCGGTAATGCTTTCTGCTGCCTGTTTCTGACTGGAAGCGCATTCCACGACCCACTCGCTGTGAAACGGTAGACCGTATTTTAACAACGTCGCGCAATAGCCGCCCACGCGCTCCGCGCGGGTTAAAGATGCGCTTTGTCCTCCCAGCCAGGCGATGCGCTGATGGCCCTGACGAATAAGGTACTCCGTCAGGAGCTGCGCCGCCTGCATGTTGTCAGGCCGAACGGTATCCGCATCATCAAGATAGCTGGCGCGTGACGCAAACACGACCGGAATTCCTTGTGCGTCGGCCTGCGCTCTCAGCGCTTCGCTACTGCCCGCCGCACCGGCGATCACCATGCCATCCACGCCCTGATTGAGCAACATGGTAAAACGCTGATTTAGCTGTTCGCCATCTTTCCCCCCGTGCAGGAGAAAAACCATACGGCCTTGCGCTTCCAGCGCTTCCGTTAACCCGGCGGTCAATTCGGCATAAAAGGGTGCCGATAAATCACGCACGATCAAACCGATAACGCCGCTTTGCCCGCCACGCAGCGCGGACGCCTGGCGGTTACGCACAAAACCCAGTTGTTCAATTGCCGCGTTCACGCGCTCGCCGGTCGCGGCCGATATTCGCCCCTTGCCGCTCAGCACTAAGGAAACGGTGCTCACCGACACGCCAGCCGCCAGCGCAACATCGTGGATAGTGATTTTTTTGGCGATAGCCATGTCAACAAATCGCTCCAGAATCTGACAGATAAAACGTTTTACCTATCCGTTATCTTTATACGCGTTATTATCGGTCAGTAATGTGATTAATGCCGCACTAAAATTTGATAAAACGTTTTATCTTTTCGCCATCATAACCTGACACCGGCCTTTATTAACAAGGAGTCGTTAGATGACGACGAAAACCACGCCAAAAATAACGCTATGGGAATTTTTCCAGCAACTGGGCAAAACGTTTATGTTGCCCGTCGCCTTGCTCTCGTTCTGCGGCATTATGCTCGGTATCGGCAGCTCGCTCAGTAGCCACGACGTTATCACCCTGCTCCCCGTGCTGGGTAATCCCTTGCTACAGGCTATCTTCACCTGGATGAGTAAAGTAGGTTCTTTTGCCTTTAGCTTCCTGCCGGTGATGTTTTGTATCGCGATTCCGCTTGGTCTGGCGCGGGAAAACAAAGGCGTCGCCGCGTTTGCCGGGTTCGTCGGTTATGCGGTCATGAACCTTGCAGTCAACTTCTGGCTCACGGCAAAAGGCATTCTGCCGACCACCGATGCGGCGGTGCTGAAAGCCAATAACGTACAAAATATTCTGGGCATCCCCTCTATCGATACCGGCATCCTCGGCGCCGTTATCGCTGGTATTATTGTCTGGATGCTGCATGAACGGTTTCATACCATTCGTTTGCCGGATGCGCTGGCTTTTTTCGGCGGTACGCGTTTTGTGCCTATCGTTTCCGCCGTTGTGATGGGGCTTGTCGGCCTGGTTATCCCGCTCGTCTGGCCGGTTTTTGCGATGGGAATTAGTGGACTGGGTCATATCATCAATAGCGCCGGCGACTTTGGACCGATGATTTTCGGCACCGGCGAGCGTCTGCTGTTGCCTTTTGGTCTGCACCATATTCTGGTAGCGCTGATTCGCTTCACCGAGGCGGGCGGTACGCAAGAGGTATGCGGGCATACCGTGAGCGGCGCATTGACTATTTTCCAGGCCCAACTCAGTTGCCCAACGACGCACGGCTTCTCTGAAAGCGCCACTCGCTTCTTATCGCAAGGCAAAATGCCGGCGTTTCTCGGTGGGTTGCCGGGCGCCGCGCTGGCAATGTACCACTGTGCCCGTCCAGAAAACCGCCCTAAAATTAAAGGATTATTGATTTCCGGTTTAATCGCCTGCGTTGTCGGCGGTACAACGGAGCCGCTGGAATTCCTGTTCCTGTTCGTAGCGCCGGTGCTGTACGTTATTCATGCTCTGCTGACCGGGCTGGGCTTTACCATCATGGCTATTCTCGGCGTCACTATCGGCAATACGGATGGCAATATTATTGATTTTGTGGTGTTTGGCATCCTGCATGGTCTGTCAACAAAATGGTATCTGGTTCCGGTAGTGGCGGCGATTTGGTTTGCGGTTTACTACCTCATTTTCCGCTTCGCCATTACACGCTTTAACCTCAAAACACCGGGGCGCGAAGCGGAGATCGCCACCAGCATTGAAAAAGCGATCGCTGGCGCGCCAGGAAAATCCGGCTACAACGTGCCTGCTATCCTGGCGGCATTAGGCGGCACGGAAAATATCGTGAGTCTGGACAACTGCATCACCCGCCTACGTCTGTCCGTGAAAGATATGTCGCTTGTCGATGTCCAGGCATTGAAGGACAATCGTGCGATAGGCGTCGTACAGCTCAATCAGCATAATTTGCAGGTGGTTATCGGCCCGCAGGTTCAGTCGGTAAAAGATGAAATGGTTGGTCTGATGAATACCGTTCAGGCATAAGGAAGAGATATGTTCGATTTTTCACAGGAAGTTGACCGTCGCGGGACATGGTGTACGCAGTGGGATTATGTCGCCGATCGTTTTGGCGAAGCCGATCTGCTCCCCTTTACGATCTCGGATATGGATTTTGCCACCGCGCCGTGTATCCTGGAGGCGCTAAACCAGCGCCTTTCCCACGGTGTGCTGGGCTATAGCCGTTGGAAAAATGAGGCGTTTTTAGGGGCGATTACCCACTGGTTTGCGACACGCCATCAGACCACGATAGATGCCCACTCCCTCGTATACGGCCCCTCCGTTATCTATATGGCGTCCGAGCTTATCCGCCAGTGGTCCGACGAAGGCGATGGCGTGGTAGTTCATACCCCCGCTTACGATGCTTTTTATAAGGCGATTGAAGGCAACCATCGCATCGTCACTCCCGTCCCGCTGGAGAAAGAAGGCAACGCCTGGTATTGCGATATGGCCAAACTAGAGGCGGCGCTGGCGCGTCCGGAAAGCAAAATCCTGCTGCTGTGCAGTCCGCAAAATCCCACCGGTAAAGTGTGGACGCGTGACGAGCTGGAAACGATGTCAACGCTGTGCGAGCGCCATGGCGTACGGGTGATTTCCGATGAAATTCACATGGATATGGTATGGGGAAACCAGCCGCATATTCCCTGGAGCAATGTCGCGCGCGGAGACTGGGCGCTGCTCTCCTCCGGCTCGAAAAGCTTCAACATTCCGGCATTAACCGGCGCTTATGGAATCATTGAAAATAGTGAAAGCCGTGAACGCTATCTGGCCGCCTTAAAAGGGCGCGACGGCCTCTCTTCGCCAGCGGTGCTCTCGCTCACGGCGCATATTGCCGCGTATCAGCACGGCGCGACGTGGCTGGATGCGTTACGCGCCTCGCTGGCGGCTAATATGCGCTATATTGAGCAGGCGCTGAATGGCGCCTTTCCGACGTTGAACTGGCAAGCGCCGCCATCGACCTATCTGGCCTGGATTGATCTCCGTCCACTCGGCATTGACGATCAAAAATTACAGCACACGCTCATTCATCAGGAGAAAGTCGCCATTATGCCCGGCGATACCTATGGCGCCGAAGGCCGGGGATTTGTGCGTCTGAATGCCGGATGCCCTCGACTGAAACTTGAAAAAGGCGTCAACGGATTGATTAACGCTATCCGCACCGTTCGCTGATACTGTCTACAAGCGGTGGGCTGACCCTTTATCCTAAGATGCGATAACAGAGACAACCCCCGTGAGCTGACTGGGGGCGCGTTAAAGAGAATGATACAAAATTTCTCCCGCGCTCTCGCGAAGTTGCAACGTAATGACTCCGTTTTTGCAAAATTTCCAGAGGATTATCAATCTGTAGTATAATGGTGCGCACTTTTATTAAAAATTGAGTGCGCCCATGATTGATATTACGCTTCCTTTGACTGACATCCACCGCCACCTTGATGGCAACATTCGCGCCCAAACAATTCTGGATCTTGGTCGGCAGTTCAACATCGCCCTTCCCGCCCAAACGCTGGAAACGCTGATTCCGCATGTCCAGGTCACCTCAACCGAACCCGATTTAGTGAGCTTTCTCACGAAGCTCGATTGGGGGGTAAAAGTCCTGGCATCGCTTGACGCCTGCCGCCGTGTGGCCTTTGAAAATATTGAAGATGCCGCACGTAACGGCCTGCATTACGTCGAGCTTCGCTTTTCGCCCGGCTATATGGCGATGGCGCATCAGTTACCGATCGCAGGCGTGGTTGAAGCCGTTATCGACGGCGTACGCGACGGCTGTAACACGTTTGGCGTCGAGGCGCGACTCATTGGCATTATGAGCCGTACCTTCGGCGAGGCGGCATGTTTACAGGAGCTTGATGCGCTGCTGGCGCACAGAGAGAAAATCACCGCGCTGGATTTAGCCGGTGATGAGCTGGGCTTTCCCGGCAGTCTGTTTTTGTCACACTTTAATCGGGCGCGCGATGCGGGCTGGCATATTACCGTTCACGCAGGCGAAGCCGCAGGGCCGGAAAGTATCTGGCAGGCGATTCGCGAACTGGGGGCCGAACGTATCGGACATGGCGTAAAAGCTGTCGAAGATCGCGCGTTAATGGATTTTCTTGCACAGCAGCGTATCGGTATTGAATCCTGTCTGACCTCGAATATTCAGACCAGTACCGTCGCATCGCTGGCAGATCATCCGCTCAAAACCTTCCTTGAGCATGGCGTTCTCGCCAGTCTTAATACGGACGATCCGGCTGTTCAGGGCGTAGATATTATCCATGAATATCACGTCGCCGCGCCAGCGGCAGGATTGAGCCGCGAACAGATTCGCCAGGCGCAGATTAACGGTCTGGAAATCGCCTTTCTGAGCGATGGCGAAAAACGTGCGCTGCGCGAAAAAGTGGCCGCGGCGTAAAATTGCTTTATTGATGCTAACGCCCTCTCTCCGCCTGCGGTTTAATGCTATCCCAGGCGGAGAAATGCGACATCTCAGGCAAGACACAGCGTCGCGCGATGTTTTGCCGATTCCATGCCCAGTTCAATCAACTCCATAATTTGAATCGCCTGACTTGCCGGCACGGGATTTTCACCGTTACCGTTTAACGCATCGCGGATGGCGGCATAATATGCCGGATAGTTACCCGGCAACGTAAGCCAGTTTTCTTCTTTGCGCGTCTCTCCCTTAACCAGGGTCAATACGCCGTCACGCATGTCGTATCCCCAGTCTTCCTGCGGTAAACGCTCGCCGTTTTTTAACCGTTCTTCCTGGGGATCGAGGCCATATTTTACATAGCTACCGCGCGAACCATGAACGATGTATCGCGCGGATTCCGCCGCGGCCAGCATCGTACCGTGCAAAATCACGCGGCGCTGGGGGTAGGATAAAATCGCGTGGAAATAATCTGTAGATTGCGCGCCCGGACGCAGTTGCGCTAAATCCACCGTCATGCTGACGGGCAGGCCAAAAAGTTGAATGGCCTGATCCAACAAGTGCGGCGCCAGATCGTACCAGATACCACTTCCCGGCCCGCCTTGTTCGCGCCAGCGGTCGCGCACCTGGGGACGGAATCGATCAAAGTGGGATTCAAACAAGGACACCTCGCCGAGCACGCCATCCGCCAGCAAGGCTTTCAGCGTCAAAAAATCGCTGTCCCAACGTCGGTTGTGGAAGACGGAAAGTACCCGGCCAGTACTCCGCGCAAGCGCATCCAATTCTCGCGCCTGTGACAGTGTCACGGTAAAAGGTTTATCAACCACCACATGCTTACCGGCTTCCAGCGCAGCTTTCGCCAGCGGGAAATGGGTATCGTTGGGCGTCGGGATCACGACCAGGTCGATATGCGGATCGTTAAATAAGTGTCGGGGCTCAGAGACCACGGAGACCGCCGGCCAGTCTGCTTTCACTTTTGTTTCATCGCTGCTGGATACCGCCGCAAGCTCTAGCCCTGGCGTTCCCATAATTAAGGGCGCATGAAAGGTTTTACTGGCGTAGCCATAACCGATTAACCCAACGCGGATTTTGTCATTCATCTCACTGCCTCCGGTTTTAGATATCGCTATTCCACACCATCGTGCGACTAGCCGCAATAGCGTCCTGACCATCAACGTAGCATCAAATGATTAACTTGTTACAGAACAAAGGCTGAAATCGTTTCCCTCCCTCTTGCCGACCGTTCGCCAGGAAAGTAACATTTACCCTCTGTGTTTATGGATAAATCAAAGCAAATGTCGTCAATAATGAATCGTCTTATTGAATTAACTGGGTGGATAGTTCTCGTTATCTCAGTCATTCTTTTAGGTATTGCCAACCATATTGACAATTACCAACCACCAGAGCCCACGGCTTCCGTCCAGAAGAAGTAAGCGTCAGATAATGTAAAGGCATTTTCGCGTGGTACGGTAAGCGGCGCCCCGGGGGGTGCAAAGAAAAGTCAAAAACCGGCAAAAAAAACGAAATATGTCCTATCTGGTCTGACGTTTATTGCCTGTTGTAGGAAAGCGCGTTAACCTTTCGCCCCAGGCGCCATGTGGCGCCTGACTCTTTACCGGTAAGAATATTCCCTTTTTACCTGCACCCCTGACCTCTCACTGGTGCGGTTTTGTTTATTTTTTATCAGTGACTACTCCGTTGGCATTATATTTAATATGGATCAACTTTATATGACTGTTCAGGATTATCTATTAAAATTCCGCAAAATTAGTTCGCTCGAAAGTCTGGAAAAACTGTTCGACCACCTTAACTATACCCTTACTGATGACATGGACATTGTTAATATGTATCGCGCTGCAGATCACCGCCGTGCCGAACTGGTTTCCGGAGGACGCCTGTTTGATGTAGGTCAGGTTCCGCAATCCGTCTGGCGCTATGTGCAATAAAGAAAGTAGCGTTTAACATCAAAAACCTTATAATATTTGCCCCAAAATGAGCGGCATGACCGTTAACGCGCGTAACCCCGGAGAAGATATGACTACAACACCGCCACAACGAATTGGAGGCTGGCTTCTTGGCCCGTTAGCCTGGCTGTTAGTCGCGTTGTTGAGCGCCTCGCTGGCGTTATTACTCTACGTTATGGCGCTTGCCACACCGCAAACGTTCAAGACGCTTAGCGGACAGGAAACCGGTAATTTACTGCTATGGGGCATTTCATTTATTACCGCTATCGCCATGTGGTACTATACCCTGTGGTTGACGATCGCATTCTTCAAGCGCAGACGCTGCGTGCCGAAGCATTACATTATCTGGCTGCTGGTGTCGGTGTTACTGGCGGTTAAAGCATTTGCCTTTTCGCCCGTCTCAGATGCCTTTGCCGTGCGTCAGTTACTCTTCCCACTGTTGGCGACGGCGCTCATTGTGCCTTATCTCAAACGTTCAGCGCGCGTTAAAACAACGTTTGTTAATCCGTAATAACCCTACAGTTAACCTGTTGTCGCCTGTGGTAGTTTGACAGATAATAGGCGGCTTTTTTATTTCAGGCCGAAACATGACTGATTACCTGCTGCTCTTTGTCGGAACTGTACTGGTCAATAACTTTGTACTGGTCAAATTCCTGGGCCTTTGTCCCTTTATGGGCGTATCCAAAAAACTGGAAACCGCCATGGGGATGGGCCTCGCGACGACCTTTGTCATGACGCTGGCGTCGATATGCGCCTGGCTTATCGACACCTGGATACTTATTCCGCTGGATCTGATTTATCTGCGGACGCTGGCCTTTATCCTCGTCATTGCTGTGGTCGTGCAATTTACCGAAATGGTTGTACGGAAAACCAGCCCGGCGTTATACCGCTTGTTAGGCATCTTCTTACCACTGATTACCACTAACTGTGCGGTTCTGGGCGTAGCGTTACTGAATATTAATCTCGGTCATCACTTTCTTCAGTCGGCGCTGTACGGGTTTTCCGCCGCCGTCGGTTTTTCATTAGTGATGGTTCTGTTCGCCGCCATCCGCGAACGCCTTGCCGTGGCGGATGTGCCCGCCCCTTTTCGTGGTAACGCGATAGCATTGATTACCGCAGGATTAATGTCTTTGGCCTTTATGGGCTTTAGTGGTTTGGTGAAGTTGTAATGAATACTATCTGGATTGCCGTTGGCGCCCTGACCCTTCTGGGCCTGGTGTTCGGCGCCATTCTGGGTTATGCCTCCCGCCGATTCGCGGTTGAAGATGATCCGGTTGTTGAAAAAATCGATGCGATTTTGCCGCAGAGTCAGTGTGGTCAGTGCGGCTATCCCGGCTGTCGCCCCTACGCCGAAGCCGTGGGTCTCCAGGGCGAGAAAATCAATCGTTGCGCGCCCGGCGGCGAAGCCGTCATGCTGAAAATGGCAGAGCTGCTAAACGTAGAGCCGCAACCATGCGATGGTGAAGAACAGCAGGCTGCGCCAGTACGTATGCTGGCAGTTATTGATGAAAATAACTGCATTGGCTGCACAAAATGCATTCAGGCCTGCCCGGTTGACGCCATCGTTGGCGCAACGCGCGCCATGCACACGGTCATGAGCGATCTCTGTACTGGCTGTAATCTGTGCGTCGATCCGTGTCCGACGCACTGCATCGAATTACGTCCGGTGAATGAGACGCCCGACAGTTGGAAATGGGATTTGAACACCATTCCCGTTCGCATCATTCCCGTGGAACAACATGCTTAAACTATTTTCCGCTTTCAGAAAAGATAAAATCTGGGATTTCGACGGTGGTATTCATCCGCCCGAAATGAAGACCCAGTCAAACGGCACGCCGCTGCGCCAGGTGCCTTTAGCGCCGCGCTTCGTTATCCCTTTAAAACAGCACATTGGCGCTGAGGGCGAGCTGTGCGTTAGCGTCGGCGATCGCGTGCTACGCGGCCAGGCGCTTACCCGTGGACGTGGGAGAATGCTGCCGGTACACGCGCCCACCTCCGGGACGGTTATCGCTATTGCCCCCCACTCGACGGCGCATCCTTCGGCGCTGGCGGAGTTAAGCGTCATCATTGATGCCGACGGCGAGGACCGCTGGATTGAACGCGAGGGCTGGTCTGATTACCGCGCCCACAGCCGTGAAGCGCTCATTGAACGCATTCATCAGTATGGCGTTGCCGGGCTTGGCGGCGCGGGTTTTCCCACCGGCGTTAAATTGCAGGGCGGCGGCGATAAAATCACTACGCTTATTATCAATGCCGCAGAGTGCGAACCTTACATTACGGCGGACGATCGTCTGATGCAGGACTGCGCCGCGCAGATTGTGGAAGGTATTCGCATCCTGGCGCATATTCTGCAACCGCGTGAGGTATTAATCGGCATTGAAGATAACAAACCGCAGGCTATTTCCATGCTGCGCGCCGTACTGGCTGACGCCCACGATATTTCGTTACGTGTGATCCCAACCAAATACCCTTCCGGCGGCGCAAAACAGCTCACCCAAATACTGACGGGAAAACAGGTTCCCCACGGCGGGCGCTCCTCTGATATTGGCGTGCTGATGCAAAACGTCGGTACGGCTTATGCCGTTAAACGCGCCGTGGTTGACGGCGAACCGATCACAGAACGCGTTGTCACCTTAACGGGTGAAGCGGTAAGCCGTCCGGGTAACGTCTGGGCTCGGCTCGGCACTCCCGTTCGTCATTTGCTTAACGATGCCGGGTTCTGCCCTTCTGCTGACCAGATGGTCATCATGGGCGGCCCGTTGATGGGATTCACCCTTCCCTGGCTTGACGTACCGGTCGTAAAAATCACCAACTGCTTGCTGGCGCCATCCGTGACTGAAATGGGAGCGCCTCAGGAAGAGAAAAGCTGTATTCGTTGCAGCGCTTGCGCTGACGCTTGCCCTGCCGACCTTTTACCGCAGCAGCTTTATTGGTTCAGCAAAGGGCAGCAGCATGACAAGGCTACCGCACACCATATTGCTGATTGTATAGAATGCGGTGCCTGCGCCTGGGTCTGCCCGAGTAATATTCCGCTCGTCCAATATTTCCGTCAGGAAAAAGCGGAGATTAATGCGATCAGGCTTGAAGAAAAACGCGCCGCCGAAGCCAAAGCACGTTTTGAGGCTCGTCAGGCAAGACTGGAGCGCGAAAAAGCCGCCCGCCTTGCACGTCATAAGAGCGCAGCGGTACAACCAGCGGCAAAAGATCAGGATGCCATTGCCGCTGCGCTGGCGCGGGTAAAAGAGAAACAGGCGCAGGCCACGCAACCGGTGGTTATTCAGGCGGGTAGTCTGCCAGACAATAGCGCCGTCATCGCGGCCCGTGAAGCGCGTAAAGCGCAAGCGCGCGCTAAACAAGCCGCTCATCCGATGGCTGACAGCGCGCTACCCGGCGACGACCCGCGTAAAGCTGCAGTGGAGGCAGCCATCGCCCGCGCCAAAGCCCGCAAGCAGGAGCAGCAGACCGGAAGCGAACCTGCCGAACCGGTCGACCCGCGTAAAGCTGCAGTGGAGGCAGCTATCGCCCGCGCCAAAGCCCGCAAACAGGAGCAGCAGGCCGGAAGCGAACCTGCCGAACCGGTCGATCCGCGTAAAGCCGCGGTGGAGGCGGCTATCGCCCGCGCCAAAGCCCGCAAGCAGGAGCAGCAGGCCGGAAGCGAACCTGCCGAACCGGTCGATCCGCGTAAAGCCGCGGTGGAAGCGGCCATCGCCCGCGCCAAAGCCCGTAAGCAGGAGCAGCAGACCGGAAGCGAACCTGCCGAACCGATCGATCCGCGTAAAGCCGCGGTGGAGGCGGCTATCGCCCGCGCCAAAGCCCGTAAGCAGGAGCAGCAGGCTGGAAGCGAACCTGCCGAACCGATCGATCCGCGTAAAGCCGCAGTGGAGGCGGCTATCGCCCGCGCCAAAGCCCGTAAACAGGAGCAGCAGACCGGAAGCGAACCTGCCGAACCGGTAGACCCGCGTAAAGCCGCGGTTGCTGCGGCTATCGCCCGCGTTCAGGCAAAAAAAGCAGCACAGCAGCAGGTTGTTAACGAGGACTAAATGGTATTCAGAATCGCAAGCTCGCCTTATACCCATAACCAGCGCCAGACATCGCGAATCATGTTGCTGGTATTAATCGCCGCTCTGCCGGGGATTGCCGCGCAGACGTGGTTTTTTGGTTGGGGAACGCTTTTCCAGATCGTTCTGGCTGCCATCACGGCGCTCGTCGCAGAAGCCATTGTCCTTAGACTGCGCAAACAATCGGTCGCCAGTCACCTGCAGGATTATTCCGCGTTATTGACGGGGCTTTTGCTGGCGGTCAGCATCCCTCCGCTTGCGCCCTGGTGGATGGTCGTGCTGGGAACCGGATTCGCCATTATTATCGCTAAACAGTTATATGGCGGGCTGGGACAAAACCCCTTTAATCCGGCCATGATCGGCTACGTGGTGCTATTAATTTCCTTTCCGGTGCAAATGACAAGCTGGTTGCCGCCTTATGAAATAGCCGCAACAACGCCCGATATGCTGGACACGTTGCGGATGATTTTTACCGGGCATACCGCCAGCGGCGGCGATATGACACTGCTACGTATTGGTATTGACGGTATCAGCCAGGCGACGCCGCTGGATACGTTTAAAACGTCCTTGCGCGCCGGACATTCCGTTGAGCAAATTATGCAGTACCCGATATACAGCGGCGCGCTGGCCGGCGTGGGCTGGCAGTGGGTTAACCTCGCCTGGCTTGTCGGCGGCGTATTCCTGCTGTGGCAAAAAGCTATCCGCTGGCATATCCCGGTCAGTTTTCTGCTGACGCTGGCACTATGCGCCGCGTTAGGTTGGCTTTTCTCGCCCGCTACGCTGGCCTCGCCGCAGCTTCATCTGCTGTCAGGCGCCACCATGCTGGGCGCATTTTTTATCTTGACGGATCCGGTTACCGCCTCCACGACCAACCGTGGACGTTTAATTTTCGGCGCGCTGGCTGGGGTATTAGTGTGGCTGATTCGTAGCTTCGGCGGCTATCCGGACGGCGTTGCTTTTGCTGTCCTGTTGGCGAATATCACGGTTCCTCTGATCGACTACTACACGCGCCCCCGCGTCTATGGACATCGCAAAGGATAAACCATGCTGAAAACGATTCGTAAACACGGTATTACGCTGGCGCTTTTTGCCGCAGGCTCTACGGGATTGACCGCGGTGATTAATCAGATGACAAAATCAACCATCCACGAACAAGCGCTGCAACAACAGCATGCCCTGTTCGATCAGGTATTGCCGCCAGATCGTTACAATAATAATCTGCAAGAGAGTTGTTATCTGGTCGATGCGCCCGCCCTCGGCAAAGGCACACACCGTGTTTTTATCGCTCGCAAGGATGATAAACCCGTAGCGGCCATCATTGAGGCCACCGCGCCAGATGGCTATTCCGGCGCTATCCAGCTTATTGTTGGCGCAGATTTCAACGGTACCGTCCTGGGGACGCGTGTGACGGAACATCATGAGACGCCAGGGTTAGGTGATAAAATTGAGCGCCGTTTGTCTGACTGGATTACCCACTTTAGCGGTAAAACCATCAGCGGTGAAAATGATACGCACTGGGCGGTGAAAAAAGATGGCGGTGATTTTGATCAATTTACCGGGGCGACAATAACGCCGCGCGCCGTAGTGAATGCGGTTAAACGCGCCGGGCTGTACGCCGAATCACTGCCCGCTCAGCTCCCCCATTTAACCGCCTGTGGAGAATAGCCATGAGCGAAATAAAAGACATTGTTGTTCAGGGGTTATGGAAAAATAACTCTGCTCTGGTGCAGCTACTTGGCCTGTGCCCTTTACTGGCGGTGACGTCTACGGCAACCAACGCTCTGGGACTGGGTCTGGCCACAACGCTGGTATTAACGCTGACCAACCTTACGGTGTCCGCACTACGTCGCTGGACGCCGGCAGAAATCCGTATCCCGATTTACGTCATGATCATTGCCTCGGTGGTAAGCGCAGTACAGATGCTGATCAATGCGTATGCGTTCGGTTTGTATCAGTCTTTAGGGATTTTTATTCCGCTGATTGTAACGAACTGCATTGTTGTTGGTCGCGCCGAAGCGTTTGCCGCGAAAAAAGGACCGTGGCTTTCCGCGTTGGACGGTTTTTCCATCGGCATGGGCGCGACAGGCGCGATGTTCGTGCTGGGCTCACTGCGCGAGATCCTCGGGAATGGTACGCTTTTCGATGGCGCGGATAGCCTGCTGGGAGGCTGGGCAAAAGTATTACGGGTCGAGATATTTCACACCGACTCGCCTTTCCTGCTGGCGATGCTGCCGCCAGGCGCGTTTATCGGTCTGGGGCTCATGCTGGCGGTAAAATATCTTATTGATGAAAAAATGAAGAAACGCCGCGCCGAAACCGCGCCTTCCGCTGTTCCGGCAGGTGAAACAGGGAAAGTCTGATGAACAAAGCAAAAAGGCTGGAAATTCTGACGCGCCTGCGCGACAACAATCCGCACCCCACAACGGAACTCAATTTCACGTCGCCGTTTGAGTTGCTGATTGCCGTGTTGCTTTCCGCGCAGGCAACCGACGTCAGCGTGAACAAGGCTACCGCCAAACTTTACCCGGTCGCCAATACGCCAGCCGCGATGCTGGAACTGGGCGTAGAAGGCGTGAAATCCTATATCAAAACCATCGGTTTATTTAACAGTAAAGCGGAAAACGTGATTAAGACCTGCCGTATTTTACTGGACAAGCATAATGGCGAAGTGCCGGAGGATCGGGCGGCGCTGGAAGCGCTTCCCGGCGTGGGGCGTAAAACCGCTAACGTGGTGCTAAATACCGCCTTCGGCTGGCCGACCATCGCCGTTGATACGCATATATTTCGTGTATGCAACCGAACACAGTTCGCACCGGGTAAAAATGTCGAGCAGGTAGAAGAGAAATTACTGAAAGTGGTGCCGAATGAGTTCAAAGTGGACTGCCATCACTGGTTAATTTTGCATGGCCGCTATACCTGTATCGCCCGAAAACCCCGCTGCGGCTCCTGCCTCATTGAAGACCTTTGCGAATACAAAGAAAAAGTCGATATTTGATATGCCCGGAGCGCGTCCGTCACGCCAGCGCGCTCCCACCTGCGGCCTGGATCTATTTTAGCCATCAATCATTCCAGTCTCTGTCCTTTTTCTGATGTAATGTGCTTTCGTTTTCCCTCCACGTCAGGTTAATCATTTTTTTAATCGCAAAAATTTCTATCTATCCGTGATCAGGATCACTTTGATAACTTCATGTGAAATTTAATGACATCTAAGGTTACATTTACAACCGGATAGACTGACGCCCTGTTTTCAATACAAAATATTACTCTGCCATTTTTTCAGATAATGGCCTATATCACTGCTTTTCACCTTAAATAGCAGAAGATATCGCCTTTCACCCAAACCAATGGCCTTTTTGCAGTGTAAAAATCTGCCATTCTTCAAATGAAGAAATTTAACGCTGGATAACATTTCTGACATCGGACGATTCAACCAGAAGAGTTATATGTAACAGATTATTACAAAGCTCTTGTCTGGAGAGGAAAGATAGTGAACATTACCTGCCGTTTCCCCTCCAATATAACAATCGGACGGATGAGTCTGACTCATCACGCGCCAGACAATCCCTGTTAATACGGGGCGTAAAAAAGAGGTAAAAGTGTCTACTGCAAACAAAAAACCAACTGAAAGCGTCAGTTTGAACGCTTTCAAACAACCGAAGGCGTTCTATCTCATCTTCTCGATAGAGTTATGGGAGCGTTTTGGTTATTACGGCCTGCAAGGCATTATGGCCGTCTACCTGGTAAAACAACTGGGTATGTCAGAAGCGGATTCCATCACCCTTTTCTCTTCCTTCAGTGCGCTGGTGTACGGCCTGGTCGCCATTGGCGGTTGGTTAGGTGATAAAATTCTGGGCACCAAACGCGTTATTATGCTGGGTGCCGTGGTGCTGGCTATCGGTTATGCGCTGGTCGCATGGTCTGGTCATGACGCTGGCATCGTCTATATGGGCATGGCGGCTATCGCTGTGGGTAACGGTCTGTTTAAAGCTAACCCGTCTTCCCTGCTGTCTACCTGTTACGCGAAGGACGATCCGCGTCTCGACGGCGCATTTACGATGTATTATATGTCCGTCAACATCGGCTCCTTCTTCTCTATGCTGGCTACGCCGTGGCTGGCGGCGCGTTATGGCTGGAGCACCGCGTTTGCGCTTAGCGTCGTCGGTATGCTGATAACCGTCGTTAACTTTGCTTTCTGCCAGCGCTGGGTGAAAAGCTACGGTTCCAAACCCGACTTTGAACCGATCAACTTCCGTAATCTGCTGCTGACAATCGTGGGTATTGTCGTTCTGATTGCGGTCGCCACCTGGCTGCTGCACAACCAGGATATCGCGCGTATGGTGCTGGGCGTAATCGCTCTTGGCATCGTCATTATCTTCGGTAAAGAAGCGTTTTCCATGCACGGCGCGGCTCGCCGTAAAATGATCGTCGCCTTTATTTTGATGCTGCAGGCGATTATCTTCTTCGTACTGTACAGCCAGATGCCGACGTCGCTGAACTTCTTTGCCATTCGTAACGTCGAGCACTCTATTCTCGGTATCGCGTTCGAACCGGAACAGTATCAGGCGCTGAACCCATTCTGGATCATTATCGGCAGCCCGATTCTGGCTGCTATCTATAACAGGATGGGCGATACGCTGCCGATGCCAATGAAATTCGCCATTGGTATGGTGCTGTGTTCCGGCGCGTTCCTGATTCTGCCGCTGGGCGCCAAATTTGCGAACGATGCCGGCATCGTATCCGTAAACTGGCTGATCGCAAGCTACGGCCTGCAAAGTATCGGTGAGCTGATGATCTCCGGTCTGGGACTGGCAATGGTCGCACAGTTGGTTCCGCAGCGTCTGATGGGCTTCATCATGGGTAGCTGGTTCCTGACAACGGCAGGCGCTAACATCATCGGCGGTTATGTCGCCAACCTGATGGCTGTGCCGAGCGACGTGACTGACCCACTGATGTCCCTGGAAGTCTATGGTCGCGTATTTATGCAGATTGGCATAGCAACCGCCGTTATCGCCATCCTGATGCTGCTGACAGCGCCTAAGCTGAACCGTATGACCCAGGACGATGATAACGCTGAAAAAGGCTCTAAAGCCGCTACAGTTTAATTTTCCGGGAAACAACATTCAGGCCGCTAACTGTGCGTTAGCGGCTTTTTTTTTGCTCGTCCCCGCACTACCATACTTTAAACCTCAGCAAAAAGGAGTTACCGATGAAACTGTTCTACAAACCGGGTGCCTGCTCTCTTGCTTCCCACATTACCCTGCGCGAAATTGGCAAAGACTTTACGCTTGATGGCGTCGATCTCGCAAAAAAACGCCTGGAAAATGGTGATGATTACCTGGCAGTCAACCCTAAAGGACAGGTTCCGGCTCTGCTGCTGGATGACGGCACACTGTTGACTGAAGGCGTCGCCATTATGCAGTACCTCGCAGACAGCGTTCCCGACCGCCAGCTTCTGGCGCCGGTAAGTAGTCTTGCTCGCTATCATACGCTGGAATGGCTCAACTATATTGCAACGGAACTGCATAAAGGCTTTACCCCGCTGTTCCGCCCTGACACGCCGGAAACACTTAAACCCGCCGTTCGCGCCGGTCTGGAAAAGAAATTGCAGTATGTGGATGAGTCGCTTTCAGACGACCAGTGGATTTGCGGCCAGCGTTTTACCATCGCAGACGCTTATCTGTTTACCGTATTGCGTTGGGCCTATGGCGTAAAACTGAATATGGACGGGTTGACGCATATTGATAGTTATATGCAGCGTGTCGCAAAAAGACCGACCGTTGCGGCAGCGCTTAAAGCGGAAGGACTGAATTAATGTCATGTTGCCGGATAGCTCACTGTAGCGCCATCCGGCCTCTTTTTAGCAGCAATAATTACAGCCGCGTTGCGCTGAAGTAATGTTCAGGGTTAGCGATCCTGTCCTGGGCCGCCACGACCTGCAGTTCGTACTCCTGCATCGTTTTGGTGGCGATCATAATCTCATAGACTGCCGCCGTAACGTGCTCCAGCGCCTGCTGCAACGTCGCGCCCTGCAAAAGTTTGACCAGCAATAAACCACTGGTGACATCGCCAACGCCAACCGGCTGACGTGAGCCGAAATCCACCAGCGGACGGCTAATATGCCAGGCTTCCTGTGCCGTCACCAGCAGCATTTCAAAGCGTTCTGAACTGTAACCGGCGCGGGCGAGATGTTTTACCAGTACAATTTCTGGCCCCTGAGCAATCAGTTCACGCGCCGCCTGCACGGCGTCATTCACATTATTCACGCTATGTTTGCTGAGAATTTCCAGTTCAATCAGGTTAGGCGCGATAATATCGCTGGCGGGTAGCGCATAACGCACATGGAACTCTGCGACGCCAGGCGCCACGATACAGCCCTTTTCCGGATGCCCCATCACGGGATCGCAGAAATATTTTGCCTGCGGATTTGCCGCTTTAACCTGGCGCACAATACCGAGAATGTGTTCTCCCTGCTCGGCAGATCCCAGGTAACCGCTAAGTACGGCGTCGCAGTGCGCTAACTGGCCAATGTCCGCAATCCCCTGGACAATCTCAGTCAGATGGCTGGGCGGCATGACACAGCCGGTCCATTTACCATATTGCGTGTGGTTAGAAAACTGAACGGTATTCAGCGGCCAAACATTCGCGCCAAGACGGCGCATGGGAAATTCGGCGGCGCTGTTGCCCGCATGTCCGAAAACAACATGGGACTGGATAGCGAGGATATTCTTCATTTTTTTACCTGAACATCAAAAATAAGGGAGTGATTTCTCACTCCCTGTTACTTAATGCCTTATTTCCAGCAAATCAGACAATAGTTCTTTTTGCCGCGACGTAATAAGGTATAGCGGCCAAACAGACGGTCCTCATCGTTAAAGATGTATTCAGGATCGGATTGTTTCTCACCATTGATAGTGACAGCGTTGGAGGCGATAGTCTTACGCGCCTGACCACGCGACGGCTGGAGTTCGGCGTCTACCAACGCCTGCATCAGGTCGGCGCCTTTTTCCATTTCAACCATCGGTACGCCGTCCTGCGCCAACTGCTCAAAGTCAGCTTCGCTCAGCGCGCTCAGTGAACCGCTGAACAGGCATTCAGTGATCCGTTTCGCCGCAACCAGCCCCTCTTCACCATGAACCAGGCGCGTCACCTGCTCGGCCAGCACATACTGCGCGCGCGGCGCTTTACCGCTGTTTTTATCTTCTTCTTCCAGGGCATTGATCTCTTCAATATCCATAAAAGTGAAGAATTTCAGGAAGCGATAAACATCGGCATCTGCGGTGTTAATCCAGAACTGGTAGAATTTGTACGGACTTGTTTTCTTCGGATCCAGCCAGACAGCGCCGCCTTCGGTTTTACCGAATTTCGTGCCGTCAGCTTTGGTGATCAGCGGAACGGTCAAACCAAATACCTGATTCTGGTGCAGGCGACGGGTCAGGTCGATACCGGAAGTGATGTTCCCCCACTGGTCAGAACCGCCAATCTGTAAGGCAACGCCGTGCAGTTTATTCAGACAAGCGAAGTCGTACCCCTGTAGCAGGTTATAAGAGAACTCCGTGAAAGAGATACCCTGATCGTCACGGTTCAGACGCTGCTTCACCGCTTCTTTGTTGATCATCTGATTAACGGAAAAATGTTTACCGATATCGCGCAGGAAAGTCAGCACATTCATGCTGCCGAACCAGTCATAGTTATTGGCCGCGATGGCGGAGTTTTCGCCGCAATCAAAGTCCAGGAATGGGGCAACCTGTTTACGAATTTTCGCCACCCACTCCTGAACGGTCTCTTCAGTGTTCAGTTTACGCTCGGCGGCTTTGAAGCTCGGGTCGCCAATCAGACCGGTCGCGCCGCCTACCAGCGCAACAGGTTTGTGCCCTGCCTGCTGGAAGCGTTTCAGGCATAACAATGGAACCAGATGCCCCAAATGCAAGCTGTCAGCGGTAGGATCGAAGCCGCAATAGAGCGCGATCGGGCCTTGCGCCAGTCGCTCTGCCAACGCGTCTTCGTCCGTCACCTGGGCTACCAGCCCCCGCTCTTGCAATTGTTTAATCAAGTTACTGCTTGCCATCAAAATCTCCATGTATAAAACGACTGCACCTTTGCCGGTACACGACTTTTCGCCAGACGCGAAAGAGACATAGCATAAAACGGCGGATTCATCCGCACCAGTGCTTAAAACAAGATTTTTGCATCTTTAGGGCGCAAGACGGTCGATTTTCCATGCGCCGTCGTCGCGTTGGTATAAAAAGCGATCGTGCAGACGATGTTCGCCGCCCTGCCAGAACTCCATCTGTTCGATACTCACGCGAAAACCGCCCCAGAAGCTGGGTAACGGCACTTCGCCCTGTTGAAACTTCTGCTTGAGCTCCAGGAATTTGCTTTCGAGGATACCGCGCGCGGAAATGCGGCTGGATTGTTTAGAGACCCATGCGCCGATCTGGCTGTCGCGCGGACGGCTGTGGAAATACCTCACCACCTCAAGTGTGGAGAGACGCTCGGCTTTGCCTGTCACCATCACCTGGCGTTCAAGCATATGCCAGGGAAATAACAGGCTGATACGCGGATTGTGCTCAATCTGATGCGCCTTGCGGCTTCCCAGGTTGGTATAAAAGACCAGGCCTTTTTCATCATAATGCTTGAGCAACACAATACGCTGGTACGGTTGCCCCTTGTCATCTACGGTCGCCACGACCATTGCCGTCGGATCGGCCAGTCTGGCGTCGCACGCTTGCCCAAGCCAGCGCTCGAATAAGGTTAACGGTTCAGCGGGTAAATCGCGGCGACGCAAGCCGCCTTTCGTGTATTCACGGCGCAGATGCGCGATCTGCTGCAATTGGTCGTTATCAGACATGGCGTTGATCAGAAATAAACAGTGGGTGGCGCTATTGTGCGCCCCCATACTGAAAATCTCAACGCTTCGGATTTTGTAACTGACAGTTATTAAGCACAATTCTGTCTCGTTTATAGACCGTGGCGCTCTCGCCTTGCGACCAGAAAACATAAATCCCGTCGGTATAACGCGCGCCCGAGGCCGAGATTCCTTGCTTCAGGGTCAGCAGCTTATTGTCATAAACAAAACTGACCTCTTCACGCGGGTTATTGACTTTAACGGTAAGCGGCTTCTCATCACACTGGTATTCCAGCGTATCCGTTTGCATACGTTCAACAAATTGTTGATAAACGCTACAGCCGGTCAGCAGCACAGGTAAACACATTATTGCGATCTTTTTCATAGGCATATCCCGAAAGCTCTCCTGCTTCTGGAAGGGCAAACGCCCCTTCCTGACCTTGCTAGTTTACCGATATAGAGTCCGGGAAAAATTCAGTTAACTCTGAGTTATTGGGTTAGCCGGGTAAATAGCGCCTAAAACACTGGCTTCTGTAGCCCCCGTCACGGAAGGTAAATTTCCCGGCAGGCCCGCGAGCGTTCGCCAGGCAAGCCATGCAAAGGCCAGCGCTTCCATATCATCGCCGCTAATCCCCGCCTTATCGGTGGTCGAAACCTCGATACCGGGCAACAGCGCCGCCAGACGGGCCATCACTAACGGATTCCGGCTTCCGCCGCCACAGACCATCAGCCGCTCGCAGCCGCCATTGAGCAGCACCTGTTGGGCGATGGAGACCGCCGTCAGCTCAGCCAGCGTGGCCTGTACATCGCGCGCGTCTGCGCCAGGGAAAGCCGTAAGATGACGTTCTAACCAGCCATAGTTGAAATATTCGCGTCCTGTACTTTTGGGCGCCGACGCAGCAAAGTACGGATCGCGCAACATCTTTTGCAGCAAGGGAAGAATAACCTGACCTTCTTTCGCCCATGCCGCGTCTTTGTCGTAGGGCTGCGCGCATTGTCGCCAAATCCACGCATCCATCAACATATTACCCGGCCCCGTGTCGTACCCGCGCACCGCCTGCCCGGGGAAAAGCAGAGATAAATTGGCGATGCCGCCGATATTCAGGACCATACGTTTTTCCGTCGGATGTCCCAACAGCGCGTGATGGAAAGCGGGCACCAGCGGCGCGCCTTGTCCGCCCAGCGCAATATCCCGCCGCCGAAAATCGCCGACCACTGTAATCCCCGTATGGGCGACGATGTGATTATTATCGCCAATTTGCAGCGTATGCGGGGCCTCGCCGGTCGGCTCATGCCAGACCGTTTGCCCATGACAACCAATGGCGACGATATCCCGCGGCTGCAAACGTTGTTGCGCTAACAGCGCATTAACCGCCTGTGCAAAAAGTCGGCCTAACTGGGTATCCAGCTGGCCGAGTTGCGAGAGCGTAAGCGGCTGTCCCTGGCAAATATCGAGAATGCCTTTTTTCAGATGAACGGGAATGGGCCAGGTGAGACTTGCCTGTTGCGCTACCATTGTTTCATCAATTGCCGCCAGTACAACATCCACGCCATCAAGGCTGGTCCCGGACATAACGCCAATAAAACGGCCCGATTTCATACCTCTTCCTTATTAAGCTGGGTTAAGCCTTAACACTCGGCATAACGTATTTTGCAATGCGATGCCCGCGTCACGTTTTTTGCCGTGCCGTCCACGGATATCAATGACCTATCTTTTCTTGCTTCCCACTTCGTTTAAGATTAGTTAATTAACTTCTGATTATGATTTTTACATTCTTTTGGCAGAAGATATGACCTTAACTGCATAAATGCCATATAATTTAGCTATAGGGATGCTGAAATAGCGTTTCGTGAAGAACAGGAGATGGGTAAATGATTAAACGTGTACTGGCCGTTTCACTGATGGGGTTATCCTTAGCGGGGTGTGTTAACAATGATAGCCTTTCGGGTGATGTTTATACCGCATCCGAGGCTAAACAAGTTCAGAATGTAACGTACGGTACTATCGTTAACGTTCGTCCGGTTCAAATTCAGGGCGGTGATGATTCTAACGTGATTGGCGCTATCGGCGGCGCGGTGTTGGGCGGATTCCTCGGCAACACTATCGGCGGTGGTACGGGTCGTTCACTGGCGACCGCGGCAGGCGCGGTGGCTGGCGGCGTAGCGGGCCAGGGCGTCCAGAGCGCAATGAATAAAACCCAGGGTGTGGAACTGGAAATTCGTAAAGACGATGGCAACACCATTATGGTTGTGCAGAAACAAGGAAATACGCGTTTCTCGGCAGGTCAGCGTGTCGTGCTGGCCAGCAATGGCAGCCAGGTTACTGTCTCTCCACGCTAAACCAGGCTTTACGTGTGGTCACATGGCCACACGTATGCCCCTGCACCTCAATCGTGAGAGTGCAATTCCATAATGTTGTGTTCAAGTTTGGCGATAAGTTTAATCAGAAGCTCAATCTCCTCTGAAGAAATCCCAGCCAAAATTTCACCGCGCGTTTTATGAATGACCGCTTCCATCTCAGCGATCAGCGGCTCCGCTTTTTCGGTCAGTTTAATGCGCTTAGCGCGACGATCGCTGGCGCAGGTTTGCCGCGAAATTAGCCCCTTATCTTCAAGTTGATCCAACGTGCGTACCAGCGATGGCTGCTCAATGCCTATCGCTTTAGCCAATTGAATCTGCGACTGGTCAGGCGGCAATTGATGAATATTGTGCAACGTGACCCAATGTGTCTGCGTCAATTCCAGAGGCTTGAGGCGATGGTCAATCAGAGCACGCCAAATGCGCACCAACCGTGCCAGATCAGAACCTAGTGGCGATTCCAATTTCATCTCCTTATAATTAGCTTGCTAAGTTATTATGCTGATTTTAGAATAGTGTGCAGTATTTGTATTCTCAAAACAAATGTATTGCTAAATTTGCTTACCAATAGACATTTTTTCAGACATAGTGCGCACCTGGCACCTGTAGCTTCAGTTTTGGCTAAAACTAAAGCATTGATGTCTGACGCAAAGGAACATTGCTTGTGAAGTGTATACTCAACGCCACAGGATTGCCCTTACAAGATCTCATGTTGGGAGCATCTGTTTACTTTCCGCCATTCTTTAAAGCCTTTGCGCTTGGGTTCGTTATCTGGTTGTTTATTCACCGACTCCTGCGTGACCGGATATACTCTGATGAAATCTGGCATCCCCTGTTAATGGATCTCTCCCTCTTTACGCTTTGCGTATGTCTGGGCCTCGTTTTACTGATCGCGTGGTAAATATGTCGTTAAAAACAATAAAATATTTTTCTACTCTCATTGTCGCCGTTGTCGCCGTTCTGGCCGCGTGGTGGTTATGGAATTACTATATGCAATCGCCATGGACGCGCGATGGTAAAATCCGCGCGGAACAGGTCAGCGTAACGCCGCAGGTTTCTGGCAGCATTACCCAACTCAATATCAAAGATAATCAGTTCGTCAACGCCGGGGACGTTCTCTTTGTCATTGATAAAACGCCCTTCCATATTGCAGAACTTAACGCGCAGGCGCAGTTGGCCAAAGCGCAGTCCGATCTGGCAAAAGCGAATAATGAAGCCGATCGACGTCGACATTTATCGCGTAACTACATCTCTGCTGAAGATCTGGATAGCGCCAATCTGAATGTTAAAGCGATGCAGGCCAACGTAGATGTCGCACTGGCAACGTTAAAACAGGCGCAGTGGCAGCTTAGCCAGACGGAAGTAAAAGCGCCGGTATCCGGCTGGGTGACCAACCTTTCCACACGTACCGGTGATTATGCCAGTACCGGTAAGCCGCTTTTCGCCCTGGTAGATAGCCATTCATTTTATGTAATGGGATATTTCGAAGAAACCAAACTACGCCATATCCGCGAAGGTGAGCCTGCATTAATAACACTGTATAGTGGCAATATTAAGTTACAGGGTCACGTTGGCAGCATCGGGCGCGCTATTTACGACCAAAGCGTGGAAAGCGACTCCGGTTTAGTGCCCGATATCAAACCCAACGTACCGTGGGTACGTCTGGCGCAACGCGTACCGGTACGTATCGAATTTGACGCTTTGCCGCAGGATATCACGCTCGTCTCCGGCACTACCTGCAGCGTAGCCATTGGACAGCGGTAATGAAACTCTCCCTGCCGGCCCTGCGAAATACGCCCTGGTTTAAAGCGACCTCCGGCCAGTGGCGTTACGCGTTGCGCAATACCATTGCTATGTGTCTCGCGCTGACATTCGCTTATTATCTCAATCTGGATGAGCCCTACTGGGCGATGACTTCGGCCGCAGTGGTGAGCTTTCCGACCGTAGGCGGCGTAATCAGTAAAAGTCTGGGGCGTATTGCCGGGAGTTTACTCGGCGCGACCGCCGCGTTGATTATTGCCGGCCATACGCTGAATGAACCCTGGTTGTTCTTATTTAGCATGGCTGCCTGGATCGGTTTTTGTACCTGGGCCTGCGCGCATTTTACCAATAATGCCGCTTATGCTTTCCAGTTGTCCGGCTACACGGCGGCAATCATCGCGTTCCCGATGGTTAATATTGTAGAAATCACGCAGTTGTGGGATATCGCCCAGGCACGTGTATGTGAAGTTATCGTCGGCATCCTCTGTGGCGGCATGATGATGATGATCCTACCCAGCACATCGGATGGCACTGCCCTGCTCACCGCGTTGAAAAACATGCATGCGCGCTTGCTGGAACATGCCAGTCTACTTTGGCAGCCGGAGACTACCGACGCCATCCGCTCCGCGCATGAGGGCGTCATTGGGCAAATCCTGACCATGAACCTGCTGCGTATTCAGGCCTTCTGGAGTCATTACCGTTTTCGCCGCCAGAATGCATTGCTAAATGCATTGCTACACCAGCAATTACGGCTAACCAGCGTGATCTCCAGTCTGCGTAGAATGCTTTTAAACTGGCCGACGCCACCGGAAAACAGCCGCGAAGTCATTGAACAACTCTTAGCTGAGTTGGCGAAACCGCGCGCGGACAGCTACACCGTGGCGCGGATTATTGCGCCGCTACGCCCGCAGGATGAACAGGATTATCGTCACCTCGCGTTCTGGCAGCGATTACGCTATTTTTGCCACTTATATCTGCGCAGCAGCCGTCAGTTATATCTGATTGAAAGCGGCGCGCCGGTGGATCAAATCCATATCCGCCGCACTCCCGGCCTTGCGCGGCATACGGATAACGCAGAGGCCATCTGGAGCGGTGTGCGTACCTTTTGTACGCTCACGGTGATTGGCGCCTGGAGTATTGGCGCTCAATGGGAATCAGGACCCGGCGCATTAACCCTGGCGGCGATCAGTTGCGTTCTCTACTCCATCGTCGCCACGCCGTTTAAGTCGCTCACCTTATTGATGCGTACTTTAGTGCTGCTGTCCTTATTCAGCTTCGTGGTGAAATTTGGCCTGATGGTGCAAATCACCGATCTGTGGCAATTCTTACTTTTCCTTTTTCCGCTGTTCGTCACGATGCAACTGCTTAAACTGCAGATGCCTAAGCTGGCGGGACTGTGGGGGCAGCTTATCGTTTTTATGGGCTCATTCATCGCCGTGACCAATCCGCCGGTGTACGACTTCGCCGACTTCCTTAACGATAATACCGCCAAGATCGTCGGCGTCGCGATTTCCTGGCTGGCGTTTGCGATTTTACGCCCCGGTTCCGATGCCGTAAAAAGCCGCCGCCATATCCGCGCGCTACGCCGGGATTTCGTCGATCAGCTTAGCCGTCACCCTTCCCATAGCGAAAGCGAGTTTGAATCGCTGACCTATCATCACGTCAGTCAGCTCAGCAATAGCCAGGATGCGCTGGCGCGCCGGTGGTTATTACGTTGGGGAGTGGTACTGCTGAACTGCTCGCATGTGGTGTGGCAGCTGCGCGCCTGGGAGTCGCGTTCCGATCCGCTTTCCCGGGTGCGGGATATTTGTATATCCCTGCTGCGCGATGTGATGAGCGAGCGCGGCGTGCAGCAACGCCCGCTTGCCGTCACGCTACAGGAATTACAGCGTATCTGCGACACGCTCGCACATCATCATCAGCCCGCCGCGCATGAACTGGCGGCGATTATCTGGCGTTTACACTGTTCGCTGTCGCAGCTGGAACAGGCTCCAGCGCAGGGAACGCTGTCTCCGGGTTATTTAATGACGCCGCAGGCGTAACGCATTCCGCCGCCGCCGAGCGGTTTCGGCTGATCGGACATGTTATCGCCGCCCACATGGATCATGAGCGCTTTATCTTTCACTTCATCAAGAGACTTCAGACGCGGCGCAATAACCGGTTCGGTGGCGATACCATCATTATTAACGACTAACACCGGGAGGTCGCCCAGATGCCCCTGGCCTTCCGGTCCTTCATGCTTGCCGGTATTTTGTGGGTCCAGATGACCACCAGCGGCTTCTGCGGCAACCGCTTTGCCGTCTTTAATCGCGGGCTGGCAGCTATCTTTGGCATGAATGTGAAAACCATGCTCGCCCGGCGGTAACGCTTTAAGGTGTGGGGTAAATTTTAAGCCGCCTTCGGTTTCATCGATGACGACGGTGCCGATAGACTGTCCTACGCCTTGCGCCGTCACCAGATTCATCTCTACTTTCTCGCTGGCGGCCTGCGCCCCCGCACAGGCCAGCAGCGTCACCATCGCTAAACTTAATCGCTTCATAAAACCTCCGTTACATGTGGTCGCCTGTTAAGTGTAAACCACTGGCGAAAACATGAACGGAAAGTCAACGAGTTGGCGATTACGGCACGTCATAACCCAGTGCCGCCTTGCGGATTCGGAACCACTGTTGACGCGACAATGACAGCGTTTCCGCTTCTAGTGCGGCGCGTACGCGTTCGATTTTACCCGAGCCAATAATCGGCAGCGGCTGCGACGGCAAACGTAAAATCCAGGCATAGACCACCTGTTCAATAGAACTGGCGTTGAGTTCTTGCGCGATAACGGAAAGTTCCTGGCGCAACGGCTGATAAGCCTCATCATTAAACAGCCGACCGCCGCCAAGACATGACCAGGCCATCGGACGAATACGCAGTTGCTGTAATTGATCTAATGTGCCGTCCAGCAACAAAGGCTGATGAACCGGCGAGATCTCCACCTGATTGGTCGCCAGGGTGAACGGCAGGCGCGATTGCAGCAACGTAAATTGCGCTGGTGTAAAATTAGAAACGCCAAAATGGCGTACTTTGCCGCTTTGGTGCAGATGTTGAAACGCCTCGGCGACGTCATCCGCATCCATTAACGGATCGGGACGGTGAATTAACAACATATCCAGATAATCTGTCGCTAGATTTTTTAATGACTGTTCGGCGCTCAGAATAATATGCCGGCGATCGGTAATATAATGACCGAGCCTATTTTCCGCTCTGGCGGTGGTCGCAATACCGCATTTGGTAACGATTTGCAGTTTTTCCCGCAAATGCGGCGCCAGCGTTAGCGCCTCGCCAAACGCCGCTTCGCACTGATAACCGCCATAAATGTCCGCATGGTCAACGGTAGTGACGCCCAAATCCAGATGTTCTTCGATAAAACTCACTAACTGACGCGCGGACATATTCCAGTCCATCAGACGCCAGTAACCCATGACAAAACGCGAAAACTCCGGGCCTTGTGGAGCGATGGTGACACGCTGAACCATAACAGATTCCTCATAGAGAATAATGAGGTTGAGTATACGCAATTCCGCGTTTAAAAGAGTGAAGGTTGTTGAGGATCTTCCGATGGGAGAGGCTTGTTTGCGCGTATTTTACGCAAGAAACGCTGGCGACAAAGCCGCAGTACATTTTGTTTCTCGGCATCGCTCATTTTTTGCCAGTTAAACCGTTCGTCGCGGCTGCGCATACAGCCCCGACAAAAGCCACGCTCATCAGACTGACAGATACCGCGACATGGGCTTGCTACAGGAAAAAACTCCAACTGCTCGGCCACATCCCCTCCTCAACGTTTGGCGCTTATGACTATTGAAGACGCTAACTGACATTATGGCAACTCTGCTTGCAGTAGACCGACTGGTCTACTATACTACCTGCTATGAATAAGCAAACCGAACACGATACCCGCGAACATCTGCTGGCCACCGGCGAGCAGCTTTGTATGCAGCGGGGTTTTACCGGCATGGGGCTTAGCGAGTTGCTCAAAACCGCCCAGGTGCCTAAAGGGTCGTTTTATCACTACTTTCGCTCGAAAGAAGCCTTCGGCGTCGCCATGCTTGAGCGACATTATGCCTGCTATCATCAGCGTCTTACGGCGCACTTCACCTCCGGTCCCGGTAATCATCGCGATCGTCTTCTCGCCTGGTATCAGGAAACGTTAAAGCAGTTTTGCCAGCAAGGCGCCATCAGCGGTTGCCTGACAGTGAAACTGTCAGCGGAGGTCTGCGATCTGTCGGAGGATATGCGCTCTACGATGGATAAAGGGGCGCAGGAGATCATGGCACTGCTTGCACGCGCGCTGGAAGATGGCCGTAATAGCCACTGTTTACATTTCACCGGCCAGCCGTTGCCACAGGCGCAGGTACTTTATGCCCTGTGGCTGGGCGCCAATTTGCAGGCCAAAATATCCCGTAGCGCCGCGCCGCTGGAAAATGCGTTGGCGCATGTTAAGACCATCATTGCAACGCCTGAGCAGTAACAGGCGTTTTTATTTCCTTTATTACAAGACGACCGGTCTACTTATATCAGGAGCCACTATGTCATCAGCAAAATTGTTTACCCCCCTCAAGGTGGGTGCCATCACGGCGACAAATCGCGTATTTATGGCGCCTTTGACGCGTTTGCGGAGTATTGAACCGGGCGACATTCCTACGCCGTTAATGGCGGAATATTACCGTCAACGCGCCAGCGCCGGATTGATCATCAGCGAAGCCACACAAATCTCCGCACAGGCGAAAGGCTATGCCGGCGCACCGGGATTACACAGCGATGAGCAGATCGCCGCCTGGAAAAAAATCACTCAGGGAGTTCATGCTCAGGGCGGCCATATAGCGGTGCAACTGTGGCATACTGGCCGTATTTCGCACGCCAGCCTGCAACCAGGCGGACAAGCGCCCGTCGCGCCATCCGCTATCAATGCGGGAACCCGCACCTCTTTGCGTGACGAAAACGGCCAGGCCATCCGCGTAGAGACTTCCACGCCGCGCGCGCTGGATACTCACGAGATTCCAGGGATCGTCAACGATTTCCGCCAGGCTATTGCCAATGCCCGAGAGGCAGGCTTCGATCTGGTGGAGCTGCACTCCGCGCACGGTTATCTGCTGCACCAGTTCCTCTCACCGTCTTCTAATCACCGTAGCGATCAGTACGGCGGCAGCGTAGAGAATCGCGCCCGTCTGGTGCTGGAGGTGGTTGATGCAGGCATTAAGGAATGGGGCGCGGACCGTATCGGCATCCGCCTTTCTCCTGTCGGCACTTTCCAGAATGTCGATAACGGCCCGAATGAAGAGGCTGACGCCCTTTATCTGATTGAAGCGTTAGGCAAACGCGGCATTGCTTATCTGCATATGTCTGAACCAGACTGGGCGGGCGGCGAACCGTACAGCGACGCGTTCCGTGAAAAAGTGCGCGCGTGTTTCCACGGTCCCATCATCGGCGCTGGCGCCTATACGCCAGAAAAAGCGGAAGATCTGATCGAAAAAGGGTTGATTGACGCCGTGGCGTTTGGTCGCGATTACATCGCTAACCCGGATCTGGTGGCGCGTCTGCAACGTAAAGCGGAACTTAATCCACAGCGTCCCGAAAGTTTTTATGGCGGCGGCGCGGAAGGCTACACTGACTACCCTACTCTGTAATTTCATTGATAGCGGCCGCACATCGCCGCTATACTTTGAATATCTTGACTATTTTAAGGACAACGAAAATGCGTTTATTGCATACTATGCTGCGCGTCGGCGATTTGCAGCGTTCCATCGCTTTTTACACCAACGTTCTGGGCATGAAATTGCTGCGTACCAGTGAGAATCCGGAATACAAATACTCACTGGCCTTTGTGGGATATGGTCCGGAAACGGAAGAAGCGGTTATCGAACTAACCTATAACTGGGGCGTTGAGAGCTACGACATGGGCAATGCGTACGGGCATATCGCGCTGAGCGTTGACAATGCTGCTGAAGCCTGTGAACGCATTCGTCAGAACGGCGGCAACGTGACCCGTGAAGCGGGGCCGGTAAAAGGCGGTTCGACCATCATCGCCTTCGTTGAAGATCCGGATGGCTATAAAATCGAATTGATTGAAGCTAAAGACGCAGGCCGCGGTCTGGGTAACTGATCCCCCGCCGGGCGCAGGTCACTGCGCCCGTTGTTTTACTGCATCCCGGCGTAAAATTTGCCATAATACGCGCTGCATTTTTTCGTATTAAGAGACTCAGATGTCCGATAACGCTCAACTTTCCGGTCTGTGCGACCGTTTTCGTGGTTTTTATCCTGTCGTCATCGACGTTGAAACTGCAGGATTTAACGCTAAAACCGATGCGCTGCTCGAAATCGCCGCCATCACGCTGAAAATGGATGAACAAGGCTGGCTGATGCCGGACATGACGCTGCATTTCCATGTGGAGCCATTCGCTGGAGCCAACTTACAGCCGGAAGCGCTCGCGTTTAACGGTATCGATCCCTCTAACCCGCTACGCGGCGCGGTGAGTGAATATGAGGCGCTACACGCTATTTTCAAAATGGTGCGTAAAGGTATCAAAGAAAGCGGTTGTAGCCGCGCCATTATGGTCGCGCATAACGCCACTTTTGATCACAGTTTTATGATGGCCGCCGCAGAGCGCGCCTCGCTGAAACGTAACCCGTTTCATCCGTTCGTCACCTTTGATACCGCGGCATTGAGCGGACTGGCGCTGGGACAAACGGTGTTATCAAAAGCGTGCCTGGCGGCAGGTATGGAGTTTGACGGCGAAAAGGCCCATTCCGCTTTGTATGATACCGAGCGGACAGCGGTACTGTTTTGTGAAATCGTCAATCGCTGGAAGCGCCTGGGCGGCTGGCCGTTACCTTTGCCGACGGACAAATAACGTGGCTAACGACGCCGCTCTTGCTTACTATGGCAGTAAAAAAGCGACCTTTACAGGTCGCTTTCCCCTTTCACAGATTACTCTGCGTCCGGCTCCTGAGTTTTATATTTTGCCGCAGTTTCTTTAATAAGCTGCTGCAACTCACCACGCTGATACATTTCAATCACAATATCACACCCGCCGACCAGCTCGCCGTCCACCCACAGTTGTGGGAATGTCGGCCAGTTGGCGTATTTCGGTAATTCAGCGCGAATATCCGGGTTTTGCAGGATATCAACATAGGCAAAACGTTCCCCGCAGGCTGAAAGCGCCTGAACGGCCTGCGCAGAGAAACCACAGCTTGGCAGTTTCGGTGAACCTTTCATATACAGGAGAATCGGGTTTTCAGCGATCTGGCGCTGAATTTTTTCGATAGTGGTGCTCATTGTCTCGCTTCCTTAAACTACTTTTACGACCGAAGCCTGTCATTGTAACGGGTCAGGCTGGCAACGGAAAATAACATTTTCATCATGCCTTATTATTTTACCGTCTGCGGGAATAAGTTGTATACAAAATATCTTTTAAGCGGGTTGCCACGCAGTGATTTGTAGATAACGCGTTCGTGTTTAGCATTAATTGCTATTTTTTTTACATCTGTTAACGAAACACAGCTTCAGAAACCAAAAGCAATTACCAATCTGTGCTTTTGTAGATTAGAATTATCAGGTTTTGTAAATCATACGCAGGCATGAATCGCCTGCCTTTAACAGAGGATTGCTCAGTGGCGCGGATAAACAAAATCTCGATCACGCTCTGTGCTTTACTTTTTACTACTCTCCCTTTTACGCCAATGGCCCATGCTTCCAGGCAAGCCAAAGCGACGCCTGCTGTTTCTCATGTCACGAAAACGGCAGATAAAAAGAAAAGCACAACGAAAAAGATCAGTAAGACCAACAAAAAAAACGTAAAAAAAACCTCAAAAACCAGCCGTTCTTCTTCCGCTTCTACGCCAAAACGTACCACCGCCTCCACGAAATCTCGTCATACGACGCATCGTCGTAACAGAACCGCGCCCACGTCAATCGCCGCCCTCGACGTAACGGAAAAATGCACGACGCGTAAAGGCCGTAAGCCGCACTGCGTGAAGGGGAAAGGAACATTGCCGGTCTCTATTGCCGATGCGCATCGTGCAAAAGTACAAAAAGCGACGAAAACCGCGATGTCCAAGCTCATGAATCAGATTGGTAAACCGTATCACTGGGGAGGCGCGTCGCCGCGCACCGGTTTTGATTGCAGCGGTCTGGTGTATTATGCCTATAAAGATTTAGTGAAGATCCGTATCCCCCGAACGGCGAATGAGATGTATCACCTGCGTGACGCGGCGCCCATTGAGCGTAGCGAGTTGAAAAACGGCGATCTGGTGTTCTTCCGTACGCAGGGGCGCGGCACCGCCGATCACGTTGGCGTCTATGTCGGCAACGGTAAGTTTATCCAGTCTCCGCGCAGCGGTCAGGAAATTAAGATCACCTCACTGAACGAAGAGTACTGGCAGCGTCATTATGTCGGCGCCCGTCGGGTGATGACGCCTAAAACAATTCGCTAATATTTTATCCTGTCGTTTAACGACAGGATAACTTCTTCTTTTGCGCCACCTCTCAATTTGCTACCCTATCCTTACGCGCACCAGGGTTATTGTGCGTGCGCAATATTAATAATAAGGAGAGAAGCAATGTCGTTCGAATTACCTGCATTACCGTATGCCAAAGATGCTCTGGCACCGCATATTTCTGCTGAGACGCTGGAATATCACTATGGCAAACATCATCAGACTTACGTGACCAATCTTAACAATTTGATCAAAGGCACGGCGTTTGAAGGCAAATCGCTGGAAGAGATCGTGCGAGCCTCCGAAGGCGGTATCTTTAATAACGCCGCTCAGGTATGGAACCACACCTTCTACTGGAACTGCCTGGCGCCAAACGCTGGCGGCGAACCGACCGGGAAACTGGCTGATGCTATCGCGGCATCTTTTGGCAGCTTCGCGGAATTTAAAGCGCAGTTCACCGATGCCGCTATCAAAAACTTTGGTTCCGGATGGACATGGCTGGTAAAAAGCGCTGATGGCAAACTGGCTATCGTTTCTACCTCAAATGCCGGTACGCCGCTGACTACGGATGCAACGCCGTTGCTGACGGTTGATGTGTGGGAACACGCGTATTACATCGACTACCGCAACGCCCGTCCAAACTATCTGGAGCATTTCTGGGCGCTGGTTAACTGGGAATTTGTTGCGAAAAATCTCGCCGCATAAGTCTGAGTACGCAGAAGGTACGCCTTCTGCGTTTTAGAGAGGGATAGAATAGAGGAGACGCCCACCCTCAGAAGAGAGGAAATCAGTGCAGAGCGGCCGTTAATCCACCTGCGACAATCACGCCCAGAACAATCAGCGTAGTAATCAACGAAAATTTCAGGTCGGTACTCATCAAGTTTTCTCCTTTTTATTCCCACACAAAAAGTGATATAGCGCATTTTTGCACATTCCCGCACAAAAATCTCTCATGTTTTATATTGATAACTGTTTTTAACGCTTCCCCTTTTCCTCAAGATCAGACAAAATTCCAGGCTTACTGAATTAGCGTAACGGCCATTGACCCCTTCCTGACGTTCCGTGTCGTTTTTCCGGCGTGCCGCAACCCTGATGTTGCGATTAGGGTGTGTGTAGGCAAACGTTTACCTGGCGTTTCTCAGGAGCTTAGCGAGGGTCTGGAGTGAAATGTAATGGCAACAATTAAAGATGTAGCGAAACGAGCAAACGTTTCCACTACAACTGTATCACACGTAATCAACAAAACGCGTTTTGTCGCTGAAGAAACGCGTAACGCGGTCTGGGCGGCAATTAAAGAGCTGCACTACTCTCCCAGCGCCGTCGCGCGTAGCCTGAAGGTTAACCATACCAAGTCGATAGGCTTACTGGCGACCAGCAGCGAAGCGGCCTATTTTGCCGAAATTATCGAGGCAGTTGAAAAAAACTGTTTCCAGAAAGGCTATACGCTGATTTTAGGCAACGCCTGGAATAACCTGGAAAAACAGCGCGCCTACCTGTCCATGATGGCGCAAAAGCGCGTGGATGGCCTGCTGGTGATGTGTTCTGAGTATCCAGAACCTCTGCTTTCCATGCTGGAAGAGTATCGCCATATTCCGATGGTGGTGATGGACTGGGGTGAAGCGAAGGCCGATTTTACCGACACGGTGATTGATAACGCCTTTGCAGGCGGCTATATGGCGGGTCGTTATCTGGTTGAGCGCGGCCACCGGGATATTGGCGTTATTCCCGGCCCGCTGGAGCGCAACACCGGCGCGGGCCGGCTCGCAGGCTTTATGAAAGCCATGGAGGAGGCGCTGATCAACGTGCCGGACAACTGGATTGTTCAGGGCGACTTCGAGCCGGAATCCGGTTACCACGCGATGCAGCAAATTTTATCGCAGTCACATCGCCCTACCGCCGTTTTCTGCGGCGGCGATATTATGGCGATGGGCGCGCTTTGCGCGGCTGACGAAATGGGGCTTCGCGTACCGCAGGACGTTTCGGTGATCGGTTATGACAATGTGCGTAACGCCCGTTTCTTCACCCCGGCGCTGACGACGATTCACCAGCCCAAAGACTCTTTAGGCGAAACCGCATTTAATATGCTATTGGATCGCATCGTCAATAAGCGTGAAGAGTCACAGTCTATTGAAGTTCATCCACGCCTGGTTGAGCGTCGCTCGGTCGCTGACGGCCCGTTCCGCGACTATCGGCGTTAATCCCCGCTGTCGGGAGCCTCTTCTGGCTCCCGCAGCCACTCCCGATTCAACGTTTCGCTATCGCCCAAATAGTCCAGCAGCCATGCCAGCGCGGGCGAGGCCTCGTTTTGCTGCCACGTCACGCAACAGGCCGCATCGGGAAACGGATTCTCTAACGTCAGCGCCACCCATTTTCCGCTGTCTATCCACTGTCGGGCAAAATGCGTCGGCACCATTCCCACGCATAGTCCTGCCGACAGGCAGGTTGCCGATGACTCCCAGTCCGGTACGACGACCCTTTTTTGGTTATCCAGCAGCCAGGTAATCCGTTTCGGTAAGGTTCGCGAAGTGTCTTCCCTGACCAGCGACGGCCAGTTGCGCAGGGTATCGTCGCTTAACGGCCCAGGCATTGACGCCAGCGGATGATCGCTTGCCACTACGCAGCTCCAGCTCAGGGTCCCCATATCCCGAAAAGCGTAACGTCCCCCTACCGGAATCGCCTGCGTCGCCCCAATCGCCAGTTCGACACGCCCGTCGGAGAGCGCGTCCCAGACGCCGTTAAACACCTCCTGAAAAACCAGCAGTTCCACATCGTCAAAATGACGATAGAAATCGACGATCATCTGCCGGGTACGTTCAGGTCTGACGATATTGTCCACCGCAATAGCTAACTGCCCGCGCCAGCCATTAGCAATTTGCTGACACTGCTGGCGAGTGATCTGCATTTTTTTGATAACAGAACGCCCTTCTTTTAAAAACCAGACGCCAGCAGGCGTCAGTTCAACATCACGGTGACGTCGTACAAAAAGCGGTACGGCCAGCCACTCCTCTAGCTGACGAACGGTGTAGCTGACTGCTGAAGGCACACGGTGCAGTTCCTGCGCCGCCGCGCTAAAACTGCCATTGCGCGCCACGGCGTCAACCACTTCAAGCGAGTATTCCGACCACATAATTTGCCTACAAAAATTTTGAATTCACTGGACAAATATTAACGTTTCACAACCGTAATTTCACTCCCTACACTCTGCGACAATGTCTGTCTGATAAGAAAGAGAAACAAATATGCAACCTGGAAAAGGTTTTTTAGTCTGGTTAGCCGGTCTTAGCGTGCTGGGATTTCTGGCTACGGACATGTACCTGCCCGCATTTGCCGCCATACAGGCGGATTTACAAACGCCTGCCGCCGCTGTCAGCGCCAGCCTCAGCCTGTTTTTAGCTGGCTTTGCCGTCGCGCAACTCCTCTGGGGACCGCTATCGGATCGTTATGGCCGTAAACCGATTTTACTGCTGGGGTTATCTATCTTTGCGCTCGGAAGTCTGGGGATGCTGTGGGTAGAAAGCGCGGCAGCACTGCTGACGCTGCGCTTTGTGCAGGCCGTCGGCGTTTGTGCGGCAACGGTAATCTGGCAAGCGCTGGTGACCGATTATTATCCTTCGAAAAAAATTAATCGTATCTTCGCCACTATCATGCCTCTGGTGGGATTATCCCCGGCGCTTGCGCCCTTACTGGGAAGCTGGATACTGACGCATTTCTCATGGCAGGCGATTTTCGCCACCCTGTTCGTGATTACGTTGTTGCTGATGTTACCGGCGCTGCGCTTAAAACCATCGGTAAAAGCGCATACCGAGGGACAGGATAAACTCACTTTCGCGACGTTGTTACGCTCTAAAACCTATCGCGGTAATGTGCTGATTTATGCCGCCTGTTCCGCCAGCTTTTTTGCGTGGCTAACAGGGTCCCCGTTTATTCTCAGCGCGATGGGTTACAGCCCGGCAGTGATTGGCCTGAGCTATGTTCCGCAAACCATCGCTTTTCTGATTGGCGGATATGGTTGCCGCGCGGCGCTACAAAAATGGCAGGGCTACCAATTGCTTCCGTGGCTGTTAGGGCTGTATGCGCTGAGCGTTATCGCCACCTGGGGAGCGGGCTTCCTGAATAATGCCTCACTGGTGGAGATACTGATTCCTTTCTGCGTAATGGCGATTGCTAATGGCGCCATCTACCCTATCGTCGTCGCGCAAGCGTTACGCCCTTTCCCTCAAGCCACGGGACGCGCTGCGGCGCTACAAAATACGCTGCAACTGGGGTTATGTTTCCTGGCAAGTCTGGTAGTTTCATGGCTCATCAGCACGCCGCTGCTGACCACCACCAGCGTAATGCTCTCTACCGTTGTTCTGGCGGCGTTAGGTTACAAAATGCAGTCTCATGCAGATTGCGCTGAGACCTGATTTCCCCATGCCAATGTCGCCCACGACAAGTCCCACTAAAGACTTGTTAACTGCCAGTAATTAGCACGCTAACAATTTTCGGTTGAATCATCAAAAATTGCGGCCTATACTGATTCACGGTTGTTTATATTACGATAATTATTAGGCATTAACGGGAACCGGAGCGTTCCCGATTCACCATGGATGGCCTTTTCGGCAAGGGTTCCTCCCTTCCTCTGTTCTACGTCGGATAACTGGCTCACGGAATTGCCCGTGGGATTTCTCACAAAGCCAAAAAAGCGTCTACGCTGTTTTAAGGTTCTGATCACCGTCCAGTGATGGAGAAGCTATGAGTTCATCGTGTATAGAAGAAGTCAGCGTACCGGATGATAACTGGTACCGAATCGCCAACGAATTGTTAAGTCGCGCGGATATTACAATTAATGGTTCCGCCCCGTCTGACATTCGTGTTAAGAATCCCGATTTTTTTAAACGCGTCCTCCAGGAAGGTTCGTTGGGGTTAGGTGAGAGTTACATGGATGGCTGGTGGGAATGCGAGCGTCTGGATATTTTCTTCAGCAAAGTCTTACGTGCCGGTCTTGAAAATCAACTCCCCCACCATGTTAAAGATACGCTCCGTATCCTCGGCGCGCGTCTGATTAATCTACAAAGTAAAAAACGCGCCTGGATTGTCGGCAAGGAACATTACGATCTTGGTAATGACCTTTTTTCCCGTATGCTCGATCCCTATATGCAATATTCTTGCGCCTACTGGAAAGATGCCGATACGCTGGAAGCGGCACAGCAAGCCAAGCTGAAATTAATTTGCGAAAAGCTACAGCTACAACCGGGGATGCGTGTGCTGGATATCGGCTGCGGCTGGGGCGGCCTGTCGCAATATATGGCGACCCATTATGGCGTTAGCGTGGTGGGCGTAACGATCTCCGCTGAACAACAAAAAATGGCGCAGACGCGTTGCGAAGGTCTGGATGTCTCCATTCTCCTGGAAGATTATCGCGACCTTAACGATCAGTTTGACCGAATCGTCTCCGTCGGTATGTTCGAACATGTCGGGCCAAAAAACTACAACACCTATTTTGAAGTTGTTGACAGGAATTTAAAACCGGATGGTCTTTTCCTGCTCCATACTATTGGTTCTAAAAAAACCGATCATAATGTCGATCCGTGGATTAATAAGTATATTTTCCCCAACGGTTGCTTGCCGTCTGTTCGTCAAATCGCCGAGGCCAGCGAATCACACTTTGTAATGGAAGACTGGCATAACTTTGGCGCCGACTATGACACGACTCTGATGGCGTGGCATGAGCGCTTTATCAATGCCTGGCCAGAGATTGCGGGCAATTATAACGAGCGCTTTAAACGTATGTTCAGCTATTATCTCAACGCCTGCGCGGGTGCGTTTCGCGCGCGTGATATCCAGCTTTGGCAGGTGGTATTTACGCGCGGCGTTGAAAACGGTCTGCGCGTTCCTCGCTAATCATCTCCCCCGCATTTCATGCGGGGGAATCTTATTTTCCGTTAGCCAATGTCGGCCTGATTTCTGACCGCATTTTCTCGTGCAGCCAGTACGCGTTCTACGGTATCGACAACCGCCTGCGTTTGCGGATCGATCTCAATATTCACACGCTCACCCAGTTTTTTTCTGCCAAGCGTAGTACGCTCCAGCGTTTCCGGAATGAGATGCACGCAGAAGCGCGTTGGCGTTACCTCGCCGACGGTCAAACTGATGCCGTCGACGCCGATAAAGCCTTTGTACAGGATATACTTCATCAGGGACGCATCCTGCACTTTAAACCACACCTGATGGTTATTTTCGGAGGTCAGGATTTTCGCGATCTCCGCCGTCGTAATAATATGCCCCGACATCAGATGTCCACCGATTTCATCGCTGAATTTGGCGGCGCGCTCTACGTTGACCTCATCACCTACCCTCAACGCGCCCAGATTGGTGATGCGCAACGTTTCTTTCATCAGATCAAAACTTATCTGATTGCCGTTTATTTCAGTCACCGTCAAACAGCATCCGTTATGCGCTACCGACGCCCCCGTCTCCAGCCCCTCCAGCATGTAGTCCGGTAACGTCACCACATGGGTGCGAAAGTTGGGTTTTTCATCAATCGATACCAGTTTCGCGGTACCCTGTACGATCCCCGTAAACATATCTTCAACTCCTGAAATAAATAAAAGCAGAACTGTTCAGCACAATAGCAGGTGGAAAAACAGCTTGCCAGCAATGCGCCGTTAACAACTGTTTTTTCGCTGGAGAAATAGTAATACCCCGCTACAATAGACTGAAATTTCCCCTGCTATTTCTTTTGGCTGCCACTACGGCGGCTTTTTAGTCTTTCATATAACAACAAAATAAAAGGTGAATACGTGCAGAAGTATACCAGTGAAGCGCGTCAGTTATTAGCGTTAGCGATACCGGTGATCCTTGCGCAAGTGGCACAGACCGCAATGGGATTCGTCGATACCGTCATGGCAGGAGGCTATAGCGCTACGGACATGGCTGCCGTCGCTATCGGCACCTCTATCTGGCTTCCCGCCATTTTGTTTGGTCACGGCTTACTGCTGGCCTTGACGCCCGTGATTGCGCAACTCAATGGCTCCGGCCGTCGCGAGCGTATCGCGCATCAGGTTCGACAAGGATTCTGGCTGGCGGGCTTTGTCTCCGTGCTGGTGATGATTGTCCTGTGGAATGCCGGATACATTATCCGCTCCATGCATAATATTGATCCGGCGCTAGCTGATAAAGCCGTGGGTTATCTTCGCGCGCTACTGTGGGGCGCGCCAGGATACCTTTTCTTCCAGGTAGCGCGAAACCAGTGCGAAGGTCTGGCCAAAACCAAACCGGGTATGGTGATGGGATTTTTGGGCCTGCTGGTGAATATTCCGGTGAACTATATTTTTATCTATGGCCATTTTGGTATGCCGGAACTCGGCGGTATCGGCTGCGGCGTTGCAACCGCGGCGGTCTATTGGGTGATGTTTATCGCCATGCTTTCTTACATTAAACACGCGCGTTCAATGCGTGATATTCGTAATGAAACAGGCTTTGGCAAACCCGATAGCGTCGTCATGAAGCGCCTGATTCAACTGGGGTTGCCGATTGCGCTGGCGCTGTTCTTTGAAGTGACGTTGTTTGCGGTCGTTGCGCTGCTGGTTTCGCCATTAGGTATTGTGGATGTTGCGGGTCATCAGATTGCGCTTAACTTTAGCTCGCTGATGTTCGTACTGCCAATGTCGCTGGCTGCGGCGGTAACGATTCGAGTGGGTTATCGTCTGGGCCAGGGCTCAACGCTGGATGCGCAAACCGCAGCGCGCACCGGTTTAGGTGTCGGCATTTGTATGGCTGTGGTTACCGCGATCTTTACCGTTACTCTGCGTAAGCATATTGCTTTGCTCTACAATGACAACCCTGAGGTCGTGGCGCTTGCCGCGCAATTAATGCTGCTCGCTGCGGTTTATCAGATTTCCGACTCTATACAGGTTATCGGCAGCGGTATTCTGCGCGGTTATAAAGATACGCGTTCCATCTTTTTTATCACCTTTACCGCCTACTGGGTGTTAGGTTTACCCAGCGGTTATATCCTGGCGTTAACGGATCTGGTGGTTGATCGTATGGGACCGGCGGGCTTCTGGATGGGGTTCATCATCGGCCTGACCTCGGCGGCGGTGTTAATGATGCTACGGATGCGCTATCTACAACGTCAGCCGTCCGCCATCATTTTGCAGCGCGCTGCGCGATAATACGACGATAGCCGTCGCATGGCGGCTATTTTCTCGACATGTTGCATATTTCCACCGCAATCAGGTGATTTCAGGAAGAAAATTGCGATTTCCCTCTTGCCTCATTGCGGTTGTGACGCTAATATTCGTCCCCGTTGTCACCTACAACGTTGCGTTCATAGCTCAGTTGGTTAGAGCACCACCTTGACATGGTGGGGGTCGTTGGTTCGAGTCCAATTGAACGCACCATCATTTTAATGCGTCTGTAGCTCAGTTGGTTAGAGCACCACCTTGACATGGTGGGGGTCGATGGTTCGAGTCCATTCAGACGCACCAATCCATTATCTTGTGTAATTTTAAAATACGCTATCTGGTGCTTGTGCCAGGCTAAAAGCGATTATTTTCAGTCTCTCACCTTTATCGTCAAGCGCTGCTCTATACTGTATTACCCCTCTTAACCTTCGCAGTGGCCTGAAGAAGCATACCAAAAGCATTTATGGTGTTTCGGTAGAATGCGCATAATCTATCTTCATCACCATACGTAACAAGGCTGCAACGGGTTCAAATAACGTTTCAGGAATTTTATCTCCACGTTCCACTTCAAAAAATAATGAGCGGGCCAGCTCAACATTTTCAACAACGGGGATGCAGTTGCGTTCAGCGATGTTAACAATATAGTTAGCTTGAGCATCACTACCTTTTTCCAGAACGCGTGGTATTGGCATATCGGTGGGATGATAGCCAAGACAAACCGCAATATGCGTTGGATTACGCACTACCGCAACAGATTGTTTAACAGATTGAGCTAAACTCCCACTTTGTATTTCACTCTGCATTTCCCGACGCCGTGTCTTCATTTGAGGATCGCCCTCCAGATCTTTATGCTCCTGTTTTACGTCATCTTTACTCATTTTTAGATCTTTTCTAATCTTATAATATTGAAAAGAATAGTCCAGTATGCCAACGACGATATAAAAAGCCATCACCCCTACCCATAACCATTTTATTAAAGAAGAAACTACAAGCAGGCCACAGGCTAACCCACAGTACGGTAGCGCCCGAAAAGTACTGGCATAATAATAAAAGAAAAAGGCAAAGATAAGAGATAGCATGATAACTTTTAGGCTGGATTTACATAATTCCACTACGCTATGTAAAGAGAATATCTGCTTAAAATTACTTACCGGATTTATATGCTCACTTTTAAAACCAATGGCCTTACTGGCAATAACCACCCCCACCTGAAGAAACACGCTACCCACAGTAGCAACTATTACCCCTGCGCCCAGAAACAGCAGTACAGAAGTCAATGACTCTATCAAAGCATGAGTCAATTGCGTTAATGCATAAGAAAATGGTTTATTTACTAATTGTAATGTGAAAGTTATTGACGCAATCAGTATCAAAATCATCTTTTCAGTAAAGAAATGAAAATACAAATAAAGCGCAATCAGCTGAAATAATGATGTTATTTCAATGCTTTTGACGACCTGCCCTTCCTTACGGCCATCACGTAATTTCTTTTCTGTAGGTTGTTCTGTTTTCTCGCTCATACAGATGGAAACCAGTCTTTTAGATAAATATAAAATTTATCGCTTTCAACCAAATAGTGATGAAGAGCATAAGGGAATGAGATCAGGAGCGTGAGTAGAACCAATATACTTTTGAGCGGCATTGAGAAGAAAAACACATTCAATTGCTGTGCCGACCGATTTAAAAGACCTAAAGCCAGATCGGCTAATACCATACATATTATGGCAGGAAGGGAGAAACTGATGCATAATTGATAAAGCGTTCTCCACTCTGCCTGGATATATTTTAAAAATTGCCGGTCAAATAATAAAGTACGCCCTGGCGGTAAATATTGGTATGACTCATACAGAATGTTTAATATAAACTCCATGCCGCCGCTTATAAAGAAAATAACACACAAAAACTGGCTGAAAAGCAAGCCAAAAAGTGAGGTTTCAGCTTCCATTGTAGAATTGAATATCGTACCCATTGTCGCGCCACGTAAAGTATCAAGCAGAAACCCCGCCATATCAACGGCCCAAAAGGGAACCGCCGCACAAAACCCAATTAAAAAACCAATAATCACCTCTCCGGTGACTAACCCTAACCAACTGTAATCTTTACCAATATGCATAATAATCTTCTGCTGGTAAATGATTGGTAATATCGGAAAGGTAAGTGACATAAGCACGCCATTACGTAAAAGTGCGGCCCCTAAACTGCCACTTTTTAATAGGGGAAGTAATAAAGAAAGGCTCAATGGTCGAATAAAAGCCACAGCCAATGCAATAAGCCACTCATTTAACTGTTGTGTCATTCAACCATGCTCTCCAATTCGTAACATTATCTGCCGGGTATAATTCAACAGGATACCGCTAAGCCATGGGTAGCTGACCATTAAGGTTATTGCAATTGCCAATAATTTAATCATGAACTGTAGCGTTTGGTCCTGTATTTGAGTCAAGGCCTGAACAAGGCTTACGATGACACCAACTACCGATGCCACCAACACCACCGGCATAGACGTAAAAAGGACGATCCATAAAAGTTGCGTTACAAATTGCGTCAATTCAGAATCATTCATGAAAAGCTCTGTACCAATTGCGCCAGTGTCAGATCCCAACCGCCTGCCAGTAAAAATATTAGCAGCTTAAACGGTAATGAAATGGTCATCGGCGACACCATCATCATTCCCATAGCCAGCAGTATATTTGAAATAAGCAGGTCAATAGCCAGAAAGGGAAGATAAATAAGTAATCCAATCCGAAATGCCTGCGTTAACTGACTCACCGTAAATGCCGGAATTAATATGAGCAAAGAATCAGGTTTTATCTTTCTTTTTATGTCTTCAGGCCAGGTTCGTTTTATCAAATTCCGAAAATAATTGGCTTCCTTCTCTTCAGAGTTTTTTTGCAAAAACTGTCGATAAGGCGCTAATGCTTTACTGTCCCACTCAGACGTCCAGAAAGGAGCGCCAGCGACCTGAACCGGATGCCAGCGCTCTTTTACAGCTAATAGCGTCGGCCCCATAATGAATAAGGAAAGTACAAGCGCAAGGCCATACAGTGCGATATTTGGGGGAACTTGTTGAATACCCAGAGCATTTCGTAAAATCGAAAATACCACCGCCAGTTTAAGGAAAGAAGTTCCCATGACGATAATGAGAGGCAGTATTGAAAGCAGAAACAATATACCAATCAGTTGCAAAGGCGAATCGGGTAAAGACATACTGTATCTCTCATGACACGACCTGGAACGCTATTATATTGTTCGCATATTATTTTTCTTATCAGGTTTACGCTGTATTTTTGGAAAGATACCAACGTGTAATACGCACCATAAATTCATTACCACAGGCAATCAACTCACCTTGCCCAATAATACGGTCATTTACTCTTATCGTCACCTCTGGCGCAAAACATCCCCCTACAGGCAAAACGTCCCCCGTTTTAAGTTGTCGTAATTGTCCAATTTCCAGACTCGCACGTCCGACCTCAAAGAGCACCTGTTGTGGTATCTGCTCAAGTTCGACTGAAGACGTTCCGTCACTCTTTGACATTGGACTCCCTGACGCAAGTAGCGTTTCGATATCCTGGACTAATTCGTCAAATTTCATCGTGTTATCCTCTGTCAGCAACACCCTTGCGTAGATTCCCCCAGGTAGTTGAATAGCAAAAAAACCGAGTCTGATGTCGCCGAAGCAATGAATCCGAACGCCCATGCCGATTTCGATAGACTCAAGTTCGATTAATGTAAGCTGGCACCAACCTGAATATACAGGGACTACCACAGGAGGGGCAGGATAAATCTGTTGACGCTCAGCAGAAAGCTCTCCGACTATATTGCGCAGAAAACCCGTTGGCCATGTAAAAATAATGCTATGGAACTCATGTTCTTCAACTGTCCATTTAATATGCAACGCTAGCTGATGTGGTAGATTACTGCAGGATGTTGGCGGTTCGTTCTGACAGAGGGTGGCATCACTGGCTTGCAATAACGGCGCCAGCCCCCATTCAGCTATTCCATATAGCAATTCAGGATCGATAGCCGATCGATTAGCGGTGCCAATTAACCCTTCACACCAGCGCTGCCAGCATTGTTCTGCAATCCACACCCTACCCAGCTCATTATGATAATTTATGGTAAATAATATCCCTTGCTGTACTGGATATTGTTGCATACTCAATGTCAGCTCACCAATGGTAGCGCCTTGCGTTGGAAGCATCTCCACCCACGGACGCTCTTCATTCGCTATTCTTAACATAGAATATCTCCAGGGAAATTATATACCCCATATGCAGCAACTGAGACTCCAGCCACTGCTTTAGCGCTTTCATCGAACGGTAAATTTCATGATGAGGGACATTGATTTTTAGCTGGATTAGCCCCCCTGATTCACATACTTCACACTCTACACCGTCAAGATAACCGCCACTAACACGATAACGTTGCGTGAAAACCACGTTTTTATGCAATGTTGCAGGAGGATTATTCTCACCAATGGGTAATGCCTGGTGCATGAGTTGTTCAAAGTCCATACGTTCCGCCTCCGCCTCGTTATCATCCTGATAAGACTGGCATGGCAACCCAAGACTTCCCTCAACTTTGGTAATACGCATCGCTTAATACCATAGTAATTTTTTCTTTCTTTTTCATAAGCGCATTAAAATTCTTCTGTAATTCGCTTCGCCGGGAGACAAGCTGCTGATACTGATTCTCTAACTGCTGCCGTTGCGTCAAAAAGCTCTGCGCCTGTGTGAATAGTCCGGCCATTTGTTGTTTCTTATCCAACAATAAATGACAAGATAACGTACCTTGCCAGCCCATTAATTCTTTCAGTCTGGTAGTCACTGCTAAAGCGCGCGTCTGGCAAATCTGCTGTTCCGTAATAATCGCCTGTTGCTGCTGATCAAGTACGGTAAGTTTGCCGCGTAATTGCTTTTCACGCCGCGCGATTATCTCCAGCAAAGTTTCCATGATCACTCGGTGAGTATTTGATGTAATTTTTCTATGAGTAGCTCGGGTCCGCATACTTCATCCTTACTTTGTCGCAAAAATGTGCAAATATCCGGATAGGTATCAATGGCTTTGTCAGTATCTGTATCAACTCCTCGCTGGTATTCCCCAATGCGTATTAACAGCTCAACCTCCTGGTAAAGCGCCAGGCGCCGTCGCAATATCGCCGCCAGTTGATGATGCTCATGGCTGGTAACGACTGGAAAAACGCGGCTGAGCGTTGCCAGCACGTCAATGGCAGGATAATGCCCCCTCTCTGCAAGCCGCCGGGATAGCACAATATGTCCATCAAGCAGTGAACGGACTTCATCCGCCAACGGCTCATTCATATCATCGCCTTCCACCAGTACCGTATAAAATGCGGTAATACTGCCTTTTTCTCCCATTCCTGTACGTTCTAAAAGTCGTGGCAATGCACTAAATACGCCTGGCGGATATTCTCCAGAAACCGCGGTCTCTCCGGCGGCCAGAGCGATTTCCCGTGCGGCCCTGGCATAACGCGTCAGTGAGTCGGCAAGCAAGACGACTCGCTTTCCATTATCGCGAAAAAATTCTGCTATCGTGGTGGCCACAAACAGCGCCCTCACGCGCTCTAAGGCGGGTCTGTCAGAAGTTGCGACAACAATGACACAACGTTTTCGGGTCTCTTCAGACAGTGTAAAATCGATGAACTCGCGGACTTCTCGTCCACGTTCACCAATTAACACCAGAACATTGCTGTCTGCGTCTGGCGCATTACACAGCATCGCCAGAAGCGTGCTTTTCCCCACGCCAGGAGCAGAAAAAATACCCACTCGTTGCCCTTCGCCACAGGTCGCAACGCTATCAATAGCGCGAATCCCCGTCATTAATGGTTGAGTGATAGGCTGTCGAACCATTGCGGGAGGAGGCATTGCATCATAGTCTTTCCAGCAGACTTCGGGCAGTTCGCGGCCATCAAGGGGACGACCAAAACCATCAATGACTCGCCCTAATAACGCTTCGCCCACGGGAACCTGATGGCGTCGCCTTAAGGCCATCACTTGCTGCCCGCAGTGAAGCCCGATAGTACTCGTAAAAGGAGATAGCAAAGCTTTGCTGCCATTAATCCCCACGACCTCAGCAAGTTCTTCTCCAGGCTTTATACAGCACAACTCTCCCATAAATACCCCAGGCAACCACGCATTTAACAACGTTGCGCTGACATCCTGAATTCGGCCCCATCGACAATAACCATCGGGGGGCGGATATTTCAGCCTCAGACGTTGCATCAATTCATTCTTCATTGTCCGCCAACTCCTCTTCGCTAAGGTCAATACTTTCTACCACTTGTATAAGGCTCTCCTCTCCTAATTCCTGCCATGACAAAATCGGTACGTCGAACAAGGTGGCTTCTGTAATTTTTCGCAAGAAACGTCGGGTGTCGACAGAAGTGACAATGAATAATTTGGCTGACTGCTTCAGCGCCTGCTCGATAAGTTGCAGGATCTGCGTCTTATGACGAGACGACAGCGCAGTATAGGTCCCCATTGCCGTCTGGCGAATGGATTCACGCACGAGGTTCTCAATACCTTCTCCTATCCGCAAAATCGGCAGCGGTTTTCCTTCCGGATTAAGACGACGCAGAATATGACGGCGAAGCGCGATACGGACATATTCTGTCAACATCAGGACATCTTTTTCACGTGGCGCCCAGTCAATTAAGGTGCCGAAAATAAGACGTAAATCTCTAATAGAAACCCGCTCTGATACAAGCCGTTGCAAAGTTTCAGCGATTTTATTAATGGGTAACTGGCGCTGAAGTTCTTTCACCAGCTCAGAGTAGTTTTTTTCCATCGCATTCATTAGATAACGCGTTTCCTGAACACCAATAAACTCTCCCATATGCCGAAGCAGGACACATTTTAATAAGGCAGAGATACGTTGGCTGCCCGCGAAAACGTCCAGTCCAAAACCTTGCGCCTTATGGGCCATGTCTTTTGTAAGCCAACAGATCTGCCCCATCCCGTTCGGTAACGTCTGGCTGTCACCCACCACACTAGCGTCCGCGCCTATCAATAAATAATCCGCCTGGGCGGGAATAGATAAACTAAATACGGGTTCCTGATATAGCAGTACCGTCAATTTTTCGGTGGGTTCAGGCAAAACCTCAATATTCACCTCAGGGAGAGGGACGCCGGTATCCTCAAATAAAAACCATCTCATGGCGTCAATATCACGAATCAGGTCGGCAGAATGTAACGTCGGGCTAAGACGTAAGATTAGAGGACATGCGCCGGGAACCATACTATCTTTTTCCGGTGCTTCGACGCCATTTGCGGAAACGACAGACTTTTTGCGGCGAATGAGGATAATTGGCAATGCTAACAACGCTGAAAAGAAAGCGAGAGTGATAAAAGGAAAACCAGGAATTAAAGCAAGGAGCATTAAAACCACAGCGGTTAATATGAGCGACTGAGGTTGTCTGGCAATTTGAGAACTCAACTCTGTCGCCAGGTTCTGGCGTTTCTCACCCGGAACACGGGTGACAATAATTCCCGCGCTAAGGGAAATCAGCAGCGATGGAATTTGCCCACATAAACCATCTCCGATTGACAGTACGCTATAAGTGTGAACAGCCTCACTCATTGACATATCATATTGCACGATAGCGATAATGATACCGCCGATAATGTTCACCAGAACAACAATAATACCGGCAATCGTATCGCCTTTAACAAATTTCATCGCACCGTCCATCGCACCGAGAAAGCGGCTTTCCTGCTGGACGTGCTGTCTTAATGTACGGGCATGGTCTGCATCGATAACTCCGGCACGCAAATCGCCATCGATACTCATTTGTTTGCCTGGCATCCCATCAAGCGAGAAACGTGCGCTAACTTCCGCCACCCTCTCGATACCTTTTGTAATGACAATAAACTGCACGATAGTAATGATGGTAAATACGACCAACCCAACGGTGAGATTTCCTCCTACGACAAACTTACCGAAAGCATCCACAATATTACCGGCATTATGTTGTAACAGTACCAGCCGTGATGTGCTGATTGTGAGTGACAAACGATATAATGTAGTAATAAGTAATAAAGACGGAAATACCGATAAATCGAGAGGGTCACTAAGATAAATAGCAATTAAGAGCAGGATCACTGAAAACATAAGGTTAATAGTAATCAGGATATCAACCATCCAGGTCGGTAAAGGTAACAGCATCATCACAATAGCGATTAATAACACCGTCGCCAGAACCATATCCTGCCGACCCGCGCATACACTGAGCCACTGTTGCGCCCTGATTCCCTCACCTAACCATGAACGCATTGCGACTCCAGAAATTTTATTTGTCGATGATGTAATCGTAACCAGAGCTCGGCGGAGCTGGAAAGAGGAGGAGAACAACTCATTGCCAGCCCATCGCGCAACAAAAATAATCGTTGAGGAATACCCTGGAACGCTGCAGGTTTCCAGTGAGTTAAGGCTTTAAAAAGCAGATCTTCGTCTAAGAAGGTTTGCTTGAGTATCTGACATAAGTGAATACGACCGTTATGATAGTTTAGATAGGTTTCATATTGCCCTTGCCGCCAGAACATATTGGTTGCTAAAGGCCGTTGAGCTAATCCTGCTAATTGAATAAAAAGCTGAATATTACGTTCAGTAATGAGATCCCAATCCATCCTGCCGCCTCATGATGAGCCAGAACGCCAATTTACCTAAATATTGAAAGCCAGGTATCAGAATAAAACCTGATTTACCTTTACTTCACGAAGCGTTTCGAGAATTTGTTCACGTTGATCTTCGTCGTTAAAACAGTTATCGGGTATCAGCATAAACTGCGCATCAAGTTGTTGGAGTAACCGATTGAACATCTTCGATGAAGAAACTATAGCGGTAAGTCTATCAAGCAACCAATCACTGAAAAGCCAACGCTCACAAATGATATCGAGTAGTAGCGGCAGTAATGTATTAGGCGGCAACTGGCAAATCCACTCCTCACGCTGGCACTCTTTTTCAAGGCCAAGGAATAACAACAAACGACGCAAACGTACTAATGCTGCGGCCAAACGACTTTGCTCCGAGGGTTCGATGCATATGCTAAGTTCAAAGGCTATTGCTCTTAGCAAAATACGGACCCGCTCACAGCGATCCGGCCAGTCTGCCACGCGTCTGAACCACTGCGATAAGGGCATTTCATCGTTGTCTATCGCCTGTTGCATAAAACGCTTCAGCGAGGACAGCGTAGCGGTATCCACTTCGCCAAGTTCCAGTAAACTAAAAACGGCGAGTTCCCATCCCTCCTCCGCTGTAAGCGTATCCAGTTGCGATTGCAAATCGCGTTTTTTCTTTTTTGACAACCCGCCGGCAGTAAGCGCCATTGCAAGAGCGATAATTTGATACGCATTCTGTAAATCAGGATCACTATTCTCTTCGGTAAGCGGACGCAACGTTGCCCCATTATCCTCCTGTATTTGTTTTATCAAACGCAGCAAAGCCTGCTGTCTGCGTTCCAGTTTCTCAGCATCAGTGAATTTATAACTTTCGCGCAGTTTACCACTCAGCGCCATTCCTATTTCTTCCATCGTCTCATAGAGCGCTGCCCCCGTCGTTTCCTGTAACTCCTGGAGAGCTAACATTGAAGGCGAAATAACCTCTTGTTCCTCTATAACCTGGCCAGGGGTAAATGCTGTAGGGGGCGTCATTTTTATCTCATTAATTTTAATATTCATCGCTACCTCTTTTATCTTCACCATTACGTAACCATTTCAGTAACGCGTTGAAATGACGAGAAAGTGAAAATTCAACGGCATATCGTGTTGAGGAAAGTTCAGCCTGATCGGGAGAGAAACCAGGCTCGATAATCAACGTAAACCGCTTGCCAAAAGTTTCACGCATCAATGCCTCTTTTTCAGGATGAATACGCAAATAAAGCGCTCCCTCTTCCGCCATAGCCGTGGCCTGGTGTGCCAGACGATGGCACATAACACTGTCTACCGACTGTTGGTCGAACCAGGCCAACAGAACCTGTTCTATACTATTTTTAATATGATGCGCTGCTTGATCGACCAATGAACGAAGTTGATTTTCATCATCTTGTAAATGTTTTACATGCTGTTCCAGCCATTCCACTTCCATTTTTTCCAGCGTATTTTTACGCAACCACGCTATTTCTTGTTGCTGCTCAACTTTCTGTTCACGCTGATAACGATAGGCGTCTCGGATGATTTTTTCAGCCTTACGGTAAGCGGAGCTTACAATAGCATGTGAAACTCTCTTAGCTTGTTGCTCTTGTGCAAATAAAGTTAATTGTAATGTTATCCACGGTGACTCAATAATATTTCGAGCGGGTAGCTTATGGTTAATTTCCGTCAGAGGAAGTGAAGTGAAACTCATAGCAAATGCTCCATGAAGATAATCTCGGTAAGAGAAGTCTTCGGCCAAAGTATACGCTGCGGAGGGGGTAATAATACTAATAGCGCATGTAAAACCGCATCGTCATGTGCTTCCCGATTAAGAATGGCGGTACCGATCTGCAATGCAGTTTGTTGCATCACTTGCGGAGGAAGTAATTTGCCATCTCTTTGCCCCAACCAACCATATAGCTGCCAGATCTCATCCTCGCTAAACCACTGTAGAAGTAATTGCCGATACTCTGGTAGCATAAAATAGTCACTACACCTGAGTTTGAATAATCCCAGCCCAAAAGCAAATGCTGATATACGCGGCGCAAGACGAATCTGCCGTTTTTGCCTGTCATTTAAACAGGCTGGAATAACAGAGCTTCCCCTTAGTCTATTTAACGCTCTGTCAAGAAGACGATCCAACTCGGGCCGATCGCCATAACGCCAGCAGTTTGAAAAATGAAAGCCCAGCTTATCCAGCCATTCCGGCACAGCGTAACGAGCAGGTTGCCAGAAATAACGATAAAGTTGCAACACCTCGGGATCAGGTCGGCTCAAAAACGGCGTCTCAGGCAAAAATAGCCGATCAGGATGCCCACTCCTATTAACAGTCCTGTCAACGATAACATCAACTGATAAGGGTATTTCATCAACCACTTCTCCACCTTCCCTTTATTGGCGTTGATCACGTCCATAATCCAGAATGTTTGTCTCGCGGGTACGTCAGGTACCATTCTGAATTCAGCAGGCTGCATCAAGATACTAATCTTACTGTATTGCAACCCAGGGATTGACATCTCTATTAAATCTTTAATTTTTACCCGAAAGGCCTCCATATTGACCTGAGGTGAATATTTTATAAATACGGCAACTGAGCTCGGAGAAGCGTTACTTCCCTCATCATAAGTCGGTAGCGCAATGGTCACTTTTGCATTAATCACGCCCTCCATCTGACTCAGCATTCCTTCAATTCTTTGTTCTTTTAAAAAATTAATCTTCTGCTGTTCTTCCTGGGGTGATACCACTAACTGATTAGCCGGAAACATCTTATCCGCCGTTGTAAACTGCCGATGCGGATAACCGTTAAGTCTAAGTAGCTCAACCGCATTAATAAACTGCGACTGCTCGACACGTAAGGTTACACCATCCTCTTCCTGTTTTTTTTCCGCATCAATATGATGCTGCATAAGTAATGCCAGCATTTGATTCGCCTCATCTTCTGGCAATGAGCGATAAAGATCCACATCACATGCCGTAAGAAAGAACGTAAGGACAGTAAGAAATACTATACGATGAACCTTCATGTCATGCTATCCAGCTTATTAAGCGCTTGCGATGCTGCGCCTGATATTCTGGCAAGATAATCGACGCCTACCGTTAACTGCATATAATCCATTTGTCTGGTCAACATAACCTGCGGTAATAAAGCACTGGCGTTACTGGTGGATGCATCATCTTTCAGCAATTGTTCAAAAAAATTAATTTGCTCCTGGCTCGGTTCTGCAGAGGACTTTACATAAGATTGAGTGCTTACAGGCACTACGCTCATATCAGAAATATTCAATTTTCAAACCCCTCATTTGGTGCAGGAAATAACAGACGCAGCGCCATAGCCTCTGGCAAATCAATATCCGATAAAATTTTCGCGGCTTTTAGCGGCTCATTTAAACCCGCCAACAATAATGCCAGACATACCAACTGTAATTTTTTATCCGGAACAATAACCGTTAGCGCTGGTAACATCGCATGTACCTGGGAAATCAGGCTATGGTTAACGCCCGCAAACATGATTTCCAGCAGCAACCGTCGAACATCGTCGCTAATAACTTCAGATTTTAGCAATGATTCCACTAAGCATATCCTTGATCATTTTGATCAGTGAACTTTCGTAATTAATAAATGTAGAATACTGCTGTAAGGCAAATTGCGCTTTAATCATCGATTCTGGGTTGAGCAAATCATTACCATTCATTTTGTCATTAATGGCCTGGCCTGCCTGGTGCGCCATGTGGGAGAGCATATCCACTAATTGTGCAATATCCATAATGCTTTTCCTTAAAATAAATACATCGTAAGGATACTGGCAACATAGCAAAATTTAGAAATCAATGAACATCCGGTATATACCTGAAAACGATTACTCCGGCGCACGTTGTTCTGGCGTCACCTGAGCCAGCAAACGATATAATGGGCTGCTGACCTGCATACCGGTCATTGCCATCCCATCCATACCGAAGCGAGTAAAACTCATTAGTCCGTAGGTAATATCATTAAGGCGCTCTAATAAATGAGGCTGTAGCCCCAAACTACCACTCCAGTATGAATGCGTCATTACCGTCGCGGTTAAGGCTAATCTACCGCCCAGGGAGACGGCTTTAGCAATCGCCATACTTTTGCGTTGATTGGCGAAACAATTAGCAATATAAAAAACGGCATTGCCTATACTGTCGTGAGCCATAGGCAAATGATGTTTATGATGGTAGATAAGGCAGGCGACATCCGCGATAGCAATAGCAAGGCCAATTCCCGCCAGGGCTACGAGCGGCGCGCCTCCACCACTTAGCACTGTTAATGCTATTCCAGCGGAACAGCATAAAATCTGTCCGCCCAAAATGACCGTTTGCCAACTAAAAATTTCTTTTGGAAAACACTCTATCACTCGTTTCGCAAGCCCGGCCAATAACCGCTCTTTTCCTTGTTGAGGACCTATTCTACCACTCTCCATATTGGTTTCCGGATGTGGCAATGAGGGACATGGAGGGGATTCCTCAGGCGCGTTAACAGGACGTTGCCCTGCTACCTGAGCATTTGGGCTAACAGGTTTCATGGTTCTCCCCGAGATGTATGACCAGAACTGTCCATTAATGCAGGTGCAGTAGCAGATTGACAGAGCGATGCCATTTGTTCCGCCAATAACGCACTGGGATCGGCATGAAGTTCATCAACAGAATTTTCCTGATCGTCGCCAGAGGGGCGGGCAAGGCAATAATCCAGTACCGCACCTATCGCCGTCAGGCTAACGGAGGTAATTACACTCCCCATGTCCAAAGAGGCTGCTATATTTTCAGCCGTGGGCAGTGGAAACTGTAGGGGTAAAACCAACATAGAAATAGCGATTCCTGAACGTATTAATAAAGAAAGGCAATTAGCAAGGGGGTTAGCGCAGTTAAGACTTGCCCCACATTTTAAGGCCAGCGCACTGACCACAAGAGCAACGCTATCACTGGCGGTTTGTAACGGCTCCTTTTGCTGACATATCAATTGATAATTATGATATGCACAACAAGCATCCCCAATAGCAATCACGAGCGCCGCCCCCGCAAGAATAGCAATGGGTAATCCTGCCCCGCCAGAAATTACCGCTGCAGCAACCGATAACCCAAACACGACTGTCGCACCCAGCGCACGAATAGTGTATTGCATAAAATGTATCGCATAATCCCTCTGCTGCCTTATTTGTTCAGGCGTAAGCAGCACTGGGGCTGCGGGGGTACCTGGGGCTGGAATTTCAGGGGGAGGAAGCGATACCTCCTTCGCTTGTATATCGGAAGGAGGACTATTACCATCGACTATATTACTTGCCGCTGACGGAATATGAATTTTCATATTTCGTTCTGTTATTTAAGCAATAAGAGTATCAACCATTATTTGCGCATTCTGGCGAATCTCACTCCATGAGGCATCCGCATAACTCATCTTGATTGCGGTTTGAAAAGCCTCTCTCGCCAACCCGGGTTCCCCCATCATTTTGAGACAAACGCCCGTTTGGTAAACCGGTTCTGGATGGCTGGCATCCAGCATTAAGGCATGTCCATAGAAATTAATGGCCGTCGTGTATTCTTTAAGCATCATCCAGGTGCCAGCCAATGCAATATGGGCACGCCAACTCCATGGCTGGGCCATCACCAGCCAACTAAAATCGATTACGGCGCGCGAATAATCCCCCTCCTGCCATGAGGCGTAACCACTGGCATAAACGGTTTCCGGATCAACGGATAATAGCTGTTTCAGAATGTCTTCGGGTATTTTATTTTTCTGATCTTCTTTCATCATCATACCTATTGATTGTTATTTTCACGTGATAATGATTTACGTCAGGAAGGTTATTTAAAAACGTCGCTGGATAAGATGCTCGGCGGATAAAACTGTCCAGTTATCGCCATCAAGCTGTGTAAAGGTCGCTCCCATTACTGTCAGGATGCGCAATAATTTCCTGCGTAGCAGGGCTTTTTTTTCATCCAGAACGTCGGTAATTATCAACATCTTTAAACATGTTAACTGCGGGTGATGCACAAATATCCCGCGTAAAAGTCCCAGTAAGTGAAACAATTGCTGTGGTCGAGGTTGCCCGGGCGTCAGGCGTCTAAACTCACAAATAATCATTTCTTTTGCCTCAATACGATAGATCACCAGGTAAGGCGATAATATAAACTGCTGCCCAAGTAATATGGCGGTCTCCCCTAAATATGCAGGCTCAGTAAACACCTGATGCCGACGCAACCATTGCTCTATTTCTTGCACCATGTTTACCTCGTTAATGCCCGGAGTATTTCAGCAAGAACCGCGACTAGTGACGACCCCACACCGATGATTTGCTGCATAATTTCACCTGCTTTCTCCATAATATCCATCAGGGATTTATTATAAGATTGGGTCCCATTTTGTTGCAGGTCGGCAATCGCTTTATCTTGATCACTTTGACGTTGCGCTACACCGGCCCCCAGGCTCATGACTCCCCCAGCTGTGTGTCCTACGGCTTGACCCGCTATAAGACCGGTTTCCCCGCCTACAGCCCCTAATCCTATCGTCAGCACTCCCGACAATATTGCGCCACCCGCAGTAATCATTGATGCTTTAAACGCTTCATCAATTGTTTTCATTTGCGTCTGTAAAACATTGACTTGTAGTTCCCAGCCCAGCCGTTGTTTTACTACGTTATAGCTGCGCATGATATCGCGCAACTTTTTGGCAAGCTCCATTAGCTTCATCCAGATATCATCAAATAACAGAAGCATTGATTCAGTACCCATTCCCTCCCCGGAGGGAGATTGAGTGGAAGAAGACGTTACCAAGGAAGGCGCTGGTAATACCAGTGCTACATTACTCGCTTCCATATTTTTATCCTCAGATTAAGCGCGACAGCCAGCTATTCTCGCCTGAACGCTACTATAGTGATCAATGGTATCTAATACATCTCTAAGCGCTGTACCGCTCCCCTTATAAAGCTCCTCTAAGCGTTTTTGTTCCATCTTTTTTTGGTTTTCCGTTTGTTGCATTATGAAATCCAGAAACCGTTGCTGAGTTATTAATTGCTCTATTTTCTTTTCGAGCTTCGTTTTCTCTGCGTTAATCACGCCAGTATTCGTCTGACTGGCGCCCTCGGTTGCACATCTGATAGCCTGTAAGCCTTTAAATGAACAATCCCTCAGTAAGGCATACAGGATTTTTTTGAACATATTCCAGAGAACTTTCTTACGAAAATTTTTTAACAGAAATTTTTCCCCTTCTTGCGCATATTTTTCCAGGGCTTCTTTTGCCGCTTCTTTTGCCATGGCTTTCACCCCCTCTTTCGTAAAGCTTTTTCCCGCGCTTCGCGTCATATTATTTTCTACCTCACGAGAAAACTCGGCAGACTCCTCTGCCATCTCATTCGCCATAGCCATTTCACGTTCAAGCGGCTCAAATTGTTTGGAAAAACTTTCGCTCACTTCTTCGCCAAACTTTTCAGCCAACTCCTCTATTTCTGCTTCCCCTGCACCAACCATACGCTCAACCACTTCCTCGCCAAAACCGGAGTCAAGCACTTTTGCAGCTGCGCCAGATAAACCTCTCGTCGCCATAAAAGCACGGCCAATCTGGAAAATATCCAGTGCCAGCGCGACGGCTTCACAACCAAATTGAATTTTACTTGTTACGTCAATAATCGCCTGACAGGTATCGGGGTCAGCACCGCACATCATTGCTGTTTCAGCTCCGGCTTTAACCATTCCTGCACAACCTGCGGCTATATAAGCTACGCCGCTAGCCATTTCTGCGGGATTACCGGACAGAAAACCTTCCACAACTTTTAAGGCGCCAATCACGGTTTCAAATATGCCGGTAAGCCAGTCAAAAATAGCGCCAAAAATGCCCGCTTTACGCGCTTTATCCTCCTGCTCTATCGCTTTCTGGATCTGCTCCTGATACTCCTTTACCTGCTTATCACGTAATGCATTTTGCACCTCAGTTGCCCGCTCAAGCTGTTGGCATAACGATTGAGCGTTATTACCAAAGACGCTGAGTATTAATGTCGTCATCATCATTGATAAAACCGCGGGATTGGTCTGCAAAAAGTCAGGCAATGATGGACGCTTATGATTTCCGGGTACGGCATCAAGCAGTTGCTTCAACGCATTGCTTGCCTCCTGAAGACTAATTCTCCCTGTTAGCACATACGCGGCGTTGCCATCGCCAAAAGTAGAATTCACACGATGCTGGCGCTTTCCCAGCGAGCCCGAGGAAACGCAACTGACATTGTTCAAGTGATGATGTGATAAGGCGTATACTCCCGCGGCGCTATCGCTATTACTGGGAATTCGATTCATTTTTTAGCTCCTGTCAGAAAGTTGCTGTAACATCTTTTCTGCACGCAGTCGGAGGATTTGATGTTCACTGACCTCGCCGCAAATACGCACCACGGCCTTTAACGCTTTTATTGCATAACAAACGTTATCACACGCGAGGTAGCATTCCGCTGCGGCCCACGGCGCCTGCGGCGCATCGAGCTTAATCTGCGCCGCGCGTCCATAGGCGTATATCGCTTCCCCCCAATGTTTTTGAGCCTGGCAGCATTCCCCTAACCGAAACCAGTAGTCAAATGACCAGGCATCATATATCGTCAGTAATTGAAAAAGTCGCGCTGCGCCGGCGAACTCTTTTACATCCATAAGCTGCATGGCATAGCGATACAGAGTATTAAGCGGCTGTGTAACATCGTCATCCAACAACATACGCAGCGAGCCGCCACGCCGGAAAAACCGCATCGTTTCATGTGCCTGTTGTAGGGTCGGGTCTTTTTTCATGAGTACGTTTTCTGCGCTATCATACTGGAAATTTCTCCCCACTTACTGATAAGCCCTGTCAGTTGGGTAAGAACAGCGTTAAGCTCCTGAGACATTTTTTGAATTGTTATCTGCCCCTGACTCATAAGATCGGTATTCCGGTTGGCATCGTTATCCAAAGCCGCTTTGACCGCCTGTAGACCACCTTTATCCAGCTTCCCATGATCGCCATATTTAGCCATATATTCATCAATGGTCAGACCATCGATGAGTATACCGTGTTCACGCATGTATTTAATTACGTCATCAGGCACTTCCTCTTTGGTTTTAGCATCTCCCTTGGCTGCTTTAGCAATCACCTCATCCATCTCATTTGATTTTTCCTGGGTATTTCTGGCACGTTCAGCGTTCTTCTGGACTTCAATAAATTTATCGTTTGCGATAGCCTGAATAACCATAAGAAGAATAAGCAAAACACCATACCCTTCGGCAAACGGATTTTGCTGGGATAAGTCATCCTGACTCCCGGTATCAGCGTTGCTGACGCCGAAGCTATTTTTAAACACAATAGGGTTTTGACTTCCCCATAAGATGTTTCCTGAAGACATTATGCTTTACCTTTTTGTTTTTCCTGACGGTATCTCCACCGGGGCTTGAGCATTCAGTTGTTTCAGTCGTACTTCAAGTTGTTTAAACAAACTTACTATTTTCTTTAAATCCTTCTCGGCCTCCTGGTTAACCCCGGCAACGCCTTGTGGAAATAGGTTATGAAGAATACTCTCTGTCTCTCTGCTCTTTTTGGGGCTCTCTGCTCTTTCAGCAAGCTGTTGACTCACCTTAGCCCGAATTTGGTGAAACTTTTTAAGACTGTGATTTAGCTGCATGTAACTTTGCTCTAAATCACGATATTCACTAAACGCAGCCTTTTTCTTTATCATCATTCCCCTCCATATACACGATAGATAATTAACGTGCTAACTAAGAGCCTATCCCACTATCCCATTAGGGCTATTTTACTTGCCATTTTTGGACTGGACAGTGCTCAAAATCCTCACGTACTACGTGTACGCTCCGGTTTTTGCGCGCTGTCCGTGTCCAAATTGGCTACGCCAATTAACGCCTGGTGGGATAGGCTCTAAGATATTTTTACTTTACTCTTGCTCACTCACTACAAGTGCGCTGTTATGGTAACGATAATAAATAATGTTGATGATATTTTCGGCCTGCTCGATCGCTTCAAGCAATAAGGTGTTTTGCTGATATTGCTGCGGATCCTTTAACTTACCGTTGTTCTCTTCTAACTGTTTCCGGGCAGCCCTTAATTGTAAAATTATGCCTTTGGCCTCTTCACGCGAATGAAGCAGCAAATCTTCTAACCGGGTCAGAGTTGTCATTTTCCACTCACTTAAAATCTAATGGATAGTTAATCAAAGTATCATGATGTTTAATCGTTACCACATCGGCACTCAGATGGACAATTTCTCCCCCATTGGGTAACAATGCCCCTACACGTAAACGCTCTTTATTCGTCAGTAATAAGTAATTACCATGGCGACTCTGTACAAAGCCAGCCACTGGCGCAGGCAGATACTTGTTTTCATCATGAGAAGGCGCAATATCCTGATAAATTAAAGAAAGAGCGGGGTCCTTTTTCTTTAATGCTGCTAACGTTTCTTGCAAAATGCGTTGATGAGATTCATCCAGTACGCCACTGATAACAAAAGAGCGCCGCATTGGCGTAACATTGACAAGCCCCACTAAACCGTTCTCTATTATCGCAGAAATAATATCATCCCCCTGAGACTGATGAGAGTGACTAATCTGCCAGTGCAATAACCCGGGAATATCTGCAAGTAATGGTTGAACCTTACGCCATCGCTGATCCATTTGTATATCATCATGAATTAACACGCTCCCCGGCCCTTCGCTGGATACTTCAGCATGCGGGTAACCCATTTTTATCAAAACATCCTGCACTTCTCGTATCAATAAGTCATCACAGATTACACCATCCCGATACATGACCCCCCATGATTCGAGAGTCGCTCTCACCTTTTGCATCTGTTCGCTTGACGAGCAATAACCGGACAACTGCAGGCTTCCATCTTCTTTCCATTGCGCCCGCACATAATGAATATTGCTTTTGTCTAATAAAAACTTAACCCGTAAAGGTAAGTCATTTACCGTTTCAGGCTGACCACTAATACTTAACAGGACACCCATTCCACCGATGAAAATCAAGAATACGCCAGCCAACCACCAGTACCCTGATCTGGAAACGGGTATTTGATAATCAGCAAGTTCACAATCCTGTTTACCAAACGCGATAGCCACTCCCGCAACCTGCAAAACCCCACTGGATGGTAGCGGCTTATTTGGATTAAATCTGCGACCGTTAACTTTAACTCTGGCTTTCCCGGCATCAACAAATAAACTATCTGCCTGTTCTCTCAGAATAATTTTTTCATTTATAGTAAGCGGAATACAAATATCGCATCCTTTCTCCCCCAGTGACAGGTTACCTTCATTCAGCCATACTTCCCGGCCTTGTAAAACGTGACCTAAAAAACGTATTTTCCAGGAACTCTTTGGATTAACCATGAGATATGCCATTATTTACTACTGAGGCTTTAATCAAAAAAAGCCTGATTACACTATGTACTTGAGTCGTATCATTGCGAAAAAAATGACCTACGACAGGAATATCGCCCAATAAAGGAATTTTGTTTTGCGAGTGGATTTGTTTACCTTGTTTAAATCCTCCCAGCAATAGACTTTGTCCGGCCAATAATGTGGCCTGCGAAGCAATTTCAGAATTTTGCACTTCGGGCAGCGGGTCTGTTTCGCTTTGCGTATCACTTTGTTGTCCATCCTGAATATTAAGATTAAGCATTATTTTTTGCGTGCCATTGTCATTTAACAAGCGAGGTGTAACGCGCAACAAAGAACCCGTAGTGATAGATTCAAGTTTAGCCACTTTTTCTCCCTGCAGTTTGGTATAGAAAGTAATATTCTTATCCAGCACAGCCTGGATATTATTTAAAGTCACCACAGATGGCTGGGAAAGTACATAAGCCTGAGAGCTTTTTTCCAGGGCATTCAAACGCACCATAAAGTTTGAGGTATCGCTGATTACCGTTGAAAAACCGCTAGCTCCACCGTCATTCAAACCTGTATTGAACGCAATTTTCTTGCCACCCAGCGACACTGCCGTTCCCCAGTCGATGCCTAACTGGTTAATATCGCCAGCATTAACATCGATAATTTTCACCGAAATCTCTATCATCTGCTGGCGTTGATCTAATTCTGTGATGAGTTTCCGATACCCGGCCATATTGGCCGCATAATCACGAACGATCACTGCATTCTGGCGTGGGTCGGCAGCAAACATGGGCAATGCCTGTGTAGCGGGTGAACCATTGTTCGTCGATGACGCCGGGACGCTGGTTTTACTCATCTCACGCAATACACTCACGACCCCAGGAACCACGACGGACTGATCGCGATATTGGTATTGGGTATCCATCGCAGTGGCATACTTAAGCATATATATACTTACACTAACCGCACTGTCTTTTCGTTTGATTAACGCATTATCCAACACCGAAGCTAATTGACTAATACGAGTCAGGCAACTGGGAACACCGCTCACCTCCACAGCTCTGGTACCGGTAATTTCTTTAACCTCGCATCCCGGTGATGAAAGGATATTCTGGCTGCGTAAGTAATGAATGAACCGTCCAGTAGATAAAATATTGAAAGTGATAACCTGATGTTTTAATAACGATGCAGGATATACATATAACATGCTGCCATCAAACCAGGTAAGCAAATCATATTGTGCTGCCAGGTTATTCAAAATATCGACCGGTGGTCCAGGCGGAATTTTCCCACTAAATGTAGCGGTTATCAATGGGCTAATAGTAATAGCCGTATCATAGTTCTCTGAGAGCAGATGTAAAACCTCTGCTAATGGCATTTGTCTGGCATAAAGGGTGAAGTCATTACCTTTCCATGATAACTCATCACTCTTTGCCGTATTGAGTATAAATAGTAAAATTAAGATTAAATGTTTATTTACTACCATTTTATACCCCACCCGAATAAAGTTTATGGTGATTGCGTATTACATTTTTTAAAATGCAAGTTAAAGCCAGGTGTTTTTCTATCTCAATAGCAATAAGCTCAGAGCTACTACTTGTGGTATAATAACCGTTTAACCATCCCCCATCCGCTGTGAGCTGTATAGCATAATCATGGACATCCGGGTGTGCTGCAAGCAGTAGTGTCACATAGGCAAGACAAGGCTTAGGTAAGCTTTCCAGGTCATTTAAGAACAAAGAAATAGAAAATGCTTCTGAGAAAATTTCTCCTCTGGCAGGATGCCCATCAATAGTCATTATCCAGGATCGGCTATTACCTTCGGCCTTGATATCCTGAATTAATGGAATGCCTTTTAAAACTGCCAGCATGAATCCCTCCTCAGACATAAATGGGAGTTTCTATCAAATTCGCTCACAACCACATCCATAAAAAGCCTGATTCACATTTATTTCGACTATACTCTTCTTGTACAATATCAGGATGCTGTCTACATATACCTTGTGACAGGCGATTCTATCATTCGGATTTTCCGATAAATTCACAATTACACTTTCAGTATTGACACAAAAAATTACAATTTGAAAAATTATTTATTAAATAAACTGTTACGATGTTTTTACATCACCGCCTTATTAAAAATTAATTGTAGTCATCGACTGGGTTATATATGAAGAAATTTATCTCCCTAATGATAACACCATCGATTAATCTTCTGATGAAACTATATGTACTGCGATAGTGATCAAGTACCAAAGATTTTGCAACAGGCAACAGAAGGAAAGCATTATGAATTTGCTGAATCCCAAGAATACGCTGCAAACATCTTTAGTAATCAGGCTAACATTTTTATTTTTATTAACAACAATAATTATTTGGCTGCTATCTGTGCTTACTGCAGCTTATATATCAATGGTTCAGAAACGGCAGCATATAATAGAGGACTTATCCGCTCTATCCGAGATGAATATTGTACTAAGCAATCAACGATTTGAAGAGGCTGAGCGTGACGCTAAAAATTTAATGTATCAATGCTCATTAGCGACTGAGATTCATCATAACGATATTTTCCCTGAGGTGAGCCGGCATCTGTCTGTCGGTCCTTCAAATTGCACGCCGACGCTAAACGGAGAGAAGCACCGTCTCTTTCTGCAGTCCGCTGATATCGATGAAAAAAGCTTTCGTCGCGATAGTTTTATTCTTAACCATAAAAATGAGATTTCGGTATTATCTACTGATAACTCTTCAGATTATTCAACTCTACAGCCTTTAACGCGAAAAAGCTTTCCTTTATACCCAACCCATGCCGGGTTTTACTGGAGTGAACCAGAATACATAAACGGCAAAGGATGGCACGCTTCCGTTGCGGTTGCCGATCAGCAAGGCGTATTTTTTGGGGTGATGGTTAAACTTCCCGATCTCATTACTAAGAGCCACCTACCATTAGATGATAGTATTCGAGTATGGCTGGATCAAAACAACCACTTATTGCCGTTTTCATACATCCCGCAAAAAATACGTACACAGTTAGAGAATGTAACGCTGCATGATGGATGGCAGCAAATTCCCGGATTTCTGATATTACGCACAACCTTGCATGGCCCCGGATGGAGTCTGGTTACGCTGTACCCATACGGTAATCTACATAATCGCATCTTAAAAATTATCCTTCAACAAATCCCCTTTACATTAACAGCATTGGTGTTGATGACGTCGGCTTTTTGCTGGTTACTACATCGCTCACTGGCCAAACCGTTATGGCGTTTTGTCGATGTCATTAATAAAACCGCAACTGCACCGCTGAGCACACGTTTACCAGAACAACGACTGGATGAATTAGATAGTATTGCCGGTGCTTTTAACCAACTGCTTGATACTCTACAAGTCCAATACGACAATCTGGAAAACAAAGTCGCAGAGCGCACCCAGGCGCTAAATGAAGCAAAAAAACGCGCTGAGCAAGCTAACAAACGTAAAAGCATTCATCTTACGGTAATAAGCCATGAGTTACGTACTCCAATGAATGGCGTACTCGGTGCGATTGAATTATTACAAACCACCCCTTTAAACATAGAGCAGCAAGGATTAGCTGATACCGCCAGGAATTGTACACTGTCTTTGTTAGCTATTATTAATAATCTGCTGGATTTTTCACGCATCGAGTCTGGTCATTTCACATTACATATGGAAGAAACAGCGTTACTGCCGTTACTGGACCAGGCAATGCAAACCATCCAGGGGCCAGCGCAAAGCAAAAAACTGTCATTACGTACTTTTGTCGGTCAACATGTCCCTCTCTATTTTCATACCGACAGTATCCGTTTACGGCAAATTTTGGTTAATTTACTCGGGAACGCGGTAAAATTTACTGAAACAGGAGGGATACGTCTGACGGTCAAGCGTCATGAGGAACAATTAATATTTCTGGTTAGCGATAGCGGTAAAGGGATTGAAATACAGCAGCAGTCTCAAATCTTTACTGCTTTTTATCAAGCAGACACAAATTCGCAAGGTACAGGAATTGGACTGACTATTGCGTCAAGCCTGGCTAAAATGATGGGCGGTAACCTGACACTAAAAAGTGTCCCCGGGGTTGGAACCTGTTTCTCGCTAGTATTACCCTTACAAGAATACCAACCGCCTCAACCAATTAAAGGGACGCTGTCAGCGCCTTTCTGCCTGCATCGGCAACTGGCTTGCTGGGGAATACGCGGCGAACCACCCCACCAGCAAAATGCGCTTCTCAACGCTGAGCTTTTGTATTTCCCCGGAAAACTCTACGACCTGGCGCAACAGTTAATATTGTGTACACCAAATATGCCAGTAATAAATAATTTGTTACCACCTTGGCAGTTGCAGATTCTTTTGGTTGATGATGCCGATATTAATCGGGATATCATCGGCAAAATGCTTGTCAGCTTGGGCCAAGACGTCACTATTGCCGCCAGTAGTAACGAGGCTCTGACTTTATCACAACAGCAGCGATTCGATTTAGTACTGATTGACATTAGAATGCCAGAAATAGATGGTATTGAATGTGTACAATTATGGCACGATGAGCCGAATAATTTAGATCCTGACTGCATGTTTGTGGCGCTATCCGCTAGCGTAGCGACAGAAGATATTCATCGTTGTAAAAAAAATGGGATTCATCATTACATTACCAAACCAGTGACATTGGCTACCTTAGCTCGCTATATCAGTATTGCCGCAGAATATCAACTTTTGCGAAATATAGAGCTACAGGAGCAGGATCCGAGTCGCTGCTCAGCGCTACTGGCGACAGATGATATGGTCATTAATAGCAAGATTTTCCAATCACTGGACCTCTTGCTGGCTGATATTGAAAATGCCATATCGGCTGGAAAAAAAATCGATCAGTTAATTCACACATTAAAAGGCTGTTTAGGTCAAATAGGGCAGACTGAATTGGTATGTTATGTCATAGACATTGAGAACCGCGTAAAAATGGGGAAAATCATCGCGCTGGAGGAACTAACCGACTTACGCCAGAAAATACGTATGATCTTCAAAAACTACACCATTACTTAATATTATCTTAATTTTCGCGAGGGCAGCAAAATGAAAGAATATAAGATCTTATTAGTAGACGATCATGAAATCATCATTAACGGCATTATGAATGCCTTACTACCCTGGCCTCATTTTAAAATTGTAGAACATGTTAAAAATGGTCTTGAGGTTTATAATGCCTGTTGCGCATACGAGCCTGACATACTTATCCTTGATCTTAGCTTACCTGGCATCAATGGCCTGGATATCATTCCCCAATTACATCAGCGTTGGCCAGCAATGAATATTCTGGTTTACACAGCATACCAACAAGAGTATATGACCATTAAAACTTTAGCCGCAGGTGCTAATGGCTATGTTTTAAAAAGCAGTAGTCAGCAAGTTCTGTTAGCGGCATTGCAAACAGTAGCAGTAAACAAGCGTTACATTGACCCGACGTTGAATCGGGAAGCTATCCTGGCTGAATTAAACGCTGACACGACCAATCATCAACTGCTTACTTTGCGCGAGCGTCAGGTTCTTAAACTTATTGACGAGGGATATACCAATCATGGGATCAGCGAAAAGCTACATATCAGTATAAAAACCGTCGAAACACACCGGATGAATATGATGAGAAAGCTACAGGTTCATAAAGTGACAGAGTTACTTAACTGCGCCCGAAGAATGAGGTTAATAGAGTATTAACCAGGGGCATCCGATGGTATTAAGCATTGGTCATATTTTGATGAGCCTTACGCCACGCAGTATTGCTCATCATCGACAAAATCCATACGGATGCCCTGGTATGCCGCACCATTTATCACTACCTTAGTCTTCATTTAATCATGATATAGTAGAATCCCCTTATTTAACGGGCTTTACCATGTCGTATTCTATCGGCGAATTTGCCAGACTATGCGGTATCAATGCCGCCACGCTAAGGGCATGGCAGCGACGCTATGGTTTATTGAAACCGCAGCGTACTGATGGCGGGCATCGCTTATACAGCGATGACGATATTCGACAAGCGCTTAGCATCCTCGACTGGGTGAGAAAAGGCGTACCGATAAGTCAGGTCAAACCCTTACTGTCGCGTCCGGTCATTCGCCTGGGCGATAACTGGATAACGATTCAGGAGACGATGCTTCAACATCTCCACGAAGGGCGAATTGACGCGCTGCGGCAGTTGATTTATGACTGTGGCCGGGAATATCCCCGCGCAGAACTGGTGACCCATTTATTGCGTCCGTTGCGCAGCAAAGTGTCCGCGCACCTTCCCGCCGTGATGACGCTGCGCGAAATACTGGATGGCATCATTATTGCCTACACCTCTTTTTGCCTTGAAGGCGACAGAAAAGCGCCTGGCAACAATGCCTTTATTAGCGGATGGCATCTCTCGGATCACTGTGAAATCTGGCTGGAAGCGTTGACTCGTACCGGACAAGAGCTGCGACTCAATGTTCTTCCCTCTCCACCAGCCGTTCTGGCGCCCGAACTGTTCGCCCAGAGAAAATGGTTCCTGGTGACCACCGGAAAGCTCACTGCCGGGCAGAAAAAACAGCTTGCCCAGTGGCGCAACGTGGTCGCTTCGCTGGAGGTTATCACACTATAAGCGCTGAAATAGATTTCTCCCCCTCATTCTATCTTATTGATATTTAACTACGTCAAAAAAAATCCCCGCGAAAACTTAGACAAAAAAACAAAGTTGTGTAAGTTTTAAATCAGCGTGAGATAACATTTTGCGCCATTGGCGTCAGTCGTCGTACTTTCAATAAGGGGGAATCATGAATAACAAACCCGTAGTCGGCATTAGCGGATGTCTGACTGGCGCCGCGGTACGCTTTGATGGCGGACATAAGCGTATGGATTTTGTCATGAACTCTCTGGCACCGTGGGTGGACTACAAACCGATCTGCCCGGAGATGGCGATCGGCCTGCCCGTGCCTCGCCCTGCGCTGCGTCTTATCCAGACGACCTGTGGCGACATTCGGATGCGCTATAGCCATGCCCCGCACGATGACGTTACCGAGCGAATGAATGCCTTTGCCGATCGGTTTCTGCCAACAATAGGCGAACTGGCGGGGTTTATTGTGTGTGCAAAATCGCCCAGTTGCGGAATGGAGCGCGTTCGCCTGTATGATGAAAAGGGTAACAGGGGCCGCAAAGCTGGCACGGGGCTGTTTACCGCCGCGATGATGGAGAAATATCCCTGGCTGCCGATAGAGGAAGATGGTCGCCTGCACGATCCGGTACTACGCGAGAACTTCATCGCACGTATCTTCGCGCTACATGAATTAAATGCGCTACGCGCGCAGGGCTTGAGTCGTCACAGTTTGCTCGCGTTTCATAGCCGATACAAACTTCAGCTTCTCGCCCACCACCAGGCCGGCTACCGCGAAATTGGCCCTTTCGTCGCGCGTCTGCATGAGTGGGATGATCTGGATGCCTTCTTTGTCCGATACAGAGAAAAACTGATGGCTATCCTGCGCCACCCCGCTTCACGTAAAAACCACACCAATGTGCTGATGCATATCCAGGGCTATTTTCACCGCGCGTTGAACAGCAGGCAACGCGCGGAATTACGCGAGGTGATTCTCGGCTACCGGGCGGGCCGACTACCTATCCTGGCACCGTTAACGCTGCTGAAGCACTATCTGGCGGAACATCCAGATGACTATCTACGCAGCCAGAATTATTTTGAGCCGTACCCTGATACATTAGGGCTGCGCTTAGCCATCAACTGATAACCCTGCGCATCGCTAACGGCGGGCAACCTGCCCGCCATGGTGACAATCGCGACAATTCAAAGGCGATTTCGTTATTGCCCCCCTGATAGCGGCTATGACCGCGCCAGAGCGTTAATCACGGTTTCCATCGCCTGTTTTTCTAACGCGCTACGTTGGATGCGTTGATTCGCCAGCGCGGTTCTTAACACGCCCGCAATAACAATATATTTAGGCTCCTGCCCCAAATCGCGCATTTCCAGCACGACCTTGCCCACCACCCGGCACATCTCGCGGTACAGTTCGTCATCTTTTGTCGGTTTTGTCATACGTTTTACTCGTCGCCAGCTCAAACCAACAGAATATAACAGTCTTCTCTATTAAACAAAATTTGATGCAAATCAAAGAAATAACGCGGTTTATTATTCATGGCTCATACGTTGTTCGTATTCTGGTCTCTGGCGAGGCCATTTTTTCGAAACGCCTAATCAGTTCCGCCAGACTACCGGCCTGCATTTTTTCCATGACTCTGGCGCGGTGCACCTCTACGGTACGCACCGCGATATTCATCGCTTCCGCAATTTCACGGTTCATAAATCCTTTTGCCACCAGGCTGACCAGCTCACGCTCTTTCGGCGTCAACTGCTGGTAACACAGTATAATCTCACGGCGCGCCACCGCTGCCGATGAAACCGTCAGCGCACGCTCCAGCGCCGCCTGTAGCGGTTTTACCGATACCGGTTTTTGCAGAAAATCGACGGCGCCGCGTTTCATCTGCTCCACGGCCATCGGTACATCGCCATGCCCGGTAAGAAAAACAACCGCCAGGGTACTTCCGCACTGGCGCAACGCATCATGAACGCCCTGCCCATCCAGTACCGGCATTCGCATATCCAGTAATACGACCCCGGCCTGATACAGACTGGCCTGCGCCAAAAAATCCGCCCCCTGCGTCCAGCATTTTACGTCATATCCCAGGCTTTCCAGTAAAAACGCGCACGCGTTAGTGACCGCCGTATCATCATCCAGTAGATGAATTGTCGCCATCCCTGCCCCCATGTTCATGTAAGAAATGTATCGTGACCACCGTTCCCGACAGACCGTCCGGCGCGGTCTGGTTCCTGATGCTGATATCGCCCCGCCCATACCGCACCAGCCGCTGGCAAATCGCCAGCCCTAAGCCCATCCCCTCTTTGCGGGTTGTCATAAACGGCTGAAACGCCTGACGTAATAGCGCCTCATCGATTCCCCCGGCGTTATCCTGTAAAACGATGCTGATGCCGTTTTCAGTATGTTCAGCAACGACCCATAAATGGGTGGCGCCCGCCTGAGCCGCATTAAGAATGATATTCGCCAGCACCTGTTCCAGCAGCATTGACGGCAGCGTTACGCGCAGCGCAGCGCTAACCTCGGTATGCAGAGTCACTGTCGGAAACTGTTGCGCCATACGCAACAATTGCCAGACATGATCAATCGCCTCGCGAATGGCTATGGCCTTCCACGCTTCGGTTAGCACCGGGTTGCCCTGCGCCTGGCTGACCCAGTGACGCAGGTTACGCAGAGTATCCGCACCGCGTTGCGCCTGCTGGTCAATCTGCTCCAGCGCCGGCAGCAAGGGATGCTGTTCATCTGCAACGCGCAGTCGAATCAGGCACCCCTGGGCATAATGTCGAATCGCGGAAAGCGGCTGATTAAGCTCATGGGCAAACCCGGAGGTCATTTCACCCAACACGCTCATTTGCCGGGCGGTTTCCAGCGCCCGCTCATGCTGATGAAGAACTACGCTATTACGTTCCAGTTGCTTTCCACGTCGACGCACCAGCAGCATGACCCAAATATAATTGAGCGTGAGCAACAGGAACGCCAGAATCACGCCGCCGACCATTAGCTGGTGCTGGATTAACCAACTTTTGACATCCAGCCACAGTCGACGCTGCTGAGGGTGCTGACGAACATCACGCAGCAACGCTTCCACCTGACTGGTCGACGCAGGCGCGCCCCAGTGAAATGACGCGGCGGCGGGCGCGTTGAATAGCGCTCGCGTTACGCGATCCGCCAGCGCATCGCTTACCGCAGGTAGCGCCGCGAACGACCAGTCAGGATATAACGGCGTACTGGTTAAGCAAGGCAGGGGCGTCGGGCGGGAAAGCAGCGCGATAAAGTCCTTTTTATTAATCAAGCCTTCCTGATCCATATTTTCTAACAGGCACACTGGCACAATTGCCGCCTGCACCGCTTTTTCGCGCAGCATATAGACTAAGGCATCGCCAGGAAATCCGGTAAAACGAAGATGAAAATCGCGCTCCGGGCGTAAGCCCGCGTCGCTGAGCGCTTTATAGCCTAATAAATAGCCGCCAAACGCCTGAGCATCAATCGCGCCGACTGTCTTACCGATGAGATCATGCGCCGTGGTGATGCCGCTATCGCGCCGGGTCAAAATCACGCTGCCAATAACATTACTCACCGCTTTCCCATCGCGCGTGGAACGCAGGGAAGCTAACCAGCGCAGCGGCGCATGGCTGTTCAGTTGGACAAATTGCGCCGGGTTGGTTATCACAAACTGCACGGTTCCCTGGTTAACGGCTTCCTGCATTTGATGCAGATCCAGCGGCTGGATGTGAAAGGTTTCGCCTGGAAGCTGTTGGCTTAATGTCTTTGCCAACGGTTGCCAGTGGCTACGCGTAGACGCCTCGCCGCGCATGGCCAAAATACCGATATTCCACGTCCCTGCCCACGCGCCATGACAAAGTAGCCCTACTGCCGCCAACACCGCCAGGCGCCTTACGGTTTTACCTCTCACCCCAATATCCCTGTCAATTATGTTGTTTTAGATCAACAACAAGCCGGGTATGTGGTTAACCACAATAGAGCGCACCCCGTCTCGATTTTTACACTGTAAATCATCAACATTTTTTATTCATTACACATGAACCAACATCGTGACAAATGTTTCATTGTTGGCAATGTGGACGGGAGCAAATATGGACAGCAGTAAACGGCAATTTCTCCAGCAGCTCGGCGTCCTGACCGCTGGCGCCTCGCTGGTTCCGCTGGCTGAAGCGAAATTTCCTTTTTCGCCGGAGCGGCATGAAGGCTCTCCCCGACACCGTTACGCCATGCTTATCGACCTGCGGCGTTGTATCGGTTGTCAGTCCTGTACCGTAAGTTGCACTATTGAAAACCAAACGCCGCAGGGCGCGTTTCGTACGACGGTGAACCAATACCAGGTCCAGCGTGAAGGTAGTCAGGAAGTCACGAATGTACTATTGCCGCGTCTGTGCAACCATTGCGATAACCCCCCCTGCGTGCCGGTCTGCCCGGTACAAGCCACCTTTCAGCGGGAAGACGGCATTGTGGTGGTGGATAACAAACGCTGCGTCGGCTGCGCCTATTGTGTCCAGGCGTGTCCTTACGACGCCCGATTTATCAATCATGAAACGCAAACTGCCGATAAATGCACGTTTTGCGTCCATCGTCTGGAAGCCGGGCTGTTACCCGCTTGCGTAGAGTCCTGCGTCGGCGGCGCGCGTATTATTGGCGATATCAAAGATCCCCATAGCCGCATCGCCACCATGCTTCATCAACATCGCGACGCTATCAAGGTATTAAAGCCGGAAAACGGCACCTCGCCCCATGTTTTCTACCTGGGTCTGGACGACGCCTTTGTCACCCCATTACTGGGCCGTGCGCAGCCCGCGCTTTGGCAGGAGGTCTGAATGACGCATTCACTCATCATTGAAGAAGTGCTGGCTCACCCGCAGGACATTAGCTGGCTGCCGTGGGCGGTACAATATTTCTTTTTTATTGGCATTGCCGCCTGCGCCGCACTGTTTGCCTGTTATCTTCACTGGCGGAAAAAAGACGCCGCAACAGAAGAAAATCGGGCATTACTGATTGCCATTACCTGTGCGATTACCGCACCGTTGGCGCTGACGGCGGATCTGCACCAGACCGCCCGCGTCTGGCATTTCTATGCCTGGCCGACGCCCTGGTCGTGGATGCCCTGGGGAGCGTTGTTCCTGCCGCTGTTTACCGGATTTCTCGCTCTGTGGTTCCTGGCGCAGCAAATAAAACGATTATTCAATAAAAGTTACAACGTCACCAAATGGTTGGCGTTAGCCAGCGCGCTTTGCGCGGTGGGCCTGTTGGTTTATACCGGCCGCGAAGTCTCCGTTGTGCTGGCGCGCCCAATCTGGTTTAGCTACGCCTTCCCCGTGGCGATGTTTCTTAGCGCCTTACAGGCGTTCTTCGCGCTGATGATTGTCGCCGCCCGACGCGACTCGGTAAGGCTGCCAAAAATATTGTGGGGACAAATCTGGACGCTGGCGGCGCTGGGGCTGGTTGTGGCTATGTGGGTTAGCGGCGATACGCTTTCCGGCACGGCAATCCGTCAGTGGATTACCGTCGCCCTGTCAGCCAAATATTACGCTATCGGCTGGCTAGCGCTGTGGGTATGCACACTGCTGTTCTGTAGCCTGGCGCTACGTCATCCGTTATCGCAGCTAAGACGCGTCCTGCTGGTTCTGAGCGCGCTGGCGCTATGTTGGCTGATGCGCTGGACATTGTTGATTCAGGTACAAACCGTACCCAAGTTCAACGCGCAATTTAACCCTTACTCGTTACCAGGCGGAACGGATGGCTGGCTGGCTATTCTCGGCACCTTCGGCCTGTGGATAGCGCTACTGATTATTATTCGTGAAACGCTGAACGGACTCACCAGGAGATTACAACATGGCTAATTTAACCCGTCGTCAGTGGCTAAAAGTCGGTCTCGCCGTCGGTGGGATGGTCACTTTTGGTCTGAGCTACCGTGATGTGGCGAAACGCGCAATTGATGGCCTGTTAAACGGGACGTCCGGCAAGGTAACGCGCGACCGCATCTTTGGCAATGCGTTAATTCCGGAGGCGCAGGCGCAAACGCACTGGCAGCAAAATCCACAACAAACCATCGCCATGACGCAATGCTTCGGCTGTTGGACACAGTGCGGTATCCGCACCCGGGTTAATGCCGATGGCAAAGTGATACGCATCGCCGGCAATCCCTATCACCCCTTGTCGCAGGAACACCCGATTGACTCATCCGTGCCTTTTAGCGAAGCCATGGAGCAACTGGCGGGAGAAAGCGGTCTTGACGCCCGCTCAACCGCCTGCGCGCGCGGCGCCACGCTGCTGGAAAGCCTGTACAGTCCGCTGCGACTGCTTGAACCAATGAAACGCGTGGGTAAACGCGGAGAAGGGAAATGGCAACGCATCAGCTTTGAGCAGCTTATTGAAGAAGTCGTGGAAGGCGGCGATCTGTTTGGCGAAGGTCATGTGGACGGACTGCGCGCTATTCATGCGCCGGATACGCCAATTGACGCAAAGCACCCCAGTTTCGGGCCCAAAACCAATCAGTTACTGGTCACGAATACCAGCGACGAAGGCCGCGATGCGTTTCTGCGTCGTTTTGCGCTAAATAGCTTCGGCAGCAAGAATTTCGGCGCGCATGGCGCCTACTGTGGACTGGCTTACCGGGCCGGCTCCGGGGCGCTGATGGGCGATCTGGATAAAAACCCGCATGTCAAACCCGACTGGGAAAACGTGGAGTTTGCGCTCTTTATGGGCACCTCCCCGGCACAGTCCGGCAATCCGTTTAAACGCCAGGCGCGTCAGTTGGCGAGCGCCCGGCTGCGTGAGAATTTTCAATACGTCGTGGTCGCCCCTGCCCTGCCCTTATCAACGGTGCTCGCCGATCCTCGCGGTCGCTGGCAACCGGTCATGCCCGGCAGCGATTCGGCGCTGGCAATGGGAATGATCCGCTGGATCATGGATAATCAACGTTATAATGCTGATTATCTGGCGATTCCCGGCGTACAGGCGATGCAGCAGGCCGGCGAGCAAAGTTGGACCAACGCCACGCACCTGGTCATTGCGGATGAACTGCCGACGCTTGCCGGACAACACCTGACGCTACGCCATCTTACGCCCGATGGCGAAGAGACCCCTGTCGTACTGAATACCGACGGCGAGTTGGTCGACGCGTCCACTTGCCGACAGGCACGGCTTTTCGTGACACAGTACGTTACGCTCGCCGACGGCCAACGGGTCACGGTGAAGAGCGGGTTGCAACGCCTGAAAGAGGCGGCAGAAAAGCTCTCGTTGGCGCAATACAGCGAACAGTGCGGCGTGCCGGAAGCGCAAATTATCGCGCTGGCGGAAACCTTTACCAGTCACGGACGTAAAGCTGCGGTCATCAGTCACGGCGGCATGATGGCCGGCAATGGGTTTTATAACGCCTGGTCGGTCATGATGCTTAACGCGCTGATCGGCAACCTCAGCTTGTCCGGCGGCGTCTTTGTCGGCGGCGGCAAATTCAACGGCGTTAGCGACGGCCCCCGCTACAACATGAACAGTTTTGCCGGAAAAGTGAAACCGTCCGGGTTAAGTATTGCCCGTAGCAAAACCGCTTATGAAGCATCGGAAGAATACCGCGACAAAATTGCCGGCGGGCAATCCCCTTATCCAGCCAAAGCGCCGTGGTATCCCTTTGTGGCAGGCCAGCTTACCGAACTGTTGACCTCCGCGCTCGAAGGCTATCCTTATCCGCTTAAAGCCTGGATTTCCAATATGAGCAACCCGTTTTACGGTGTTCCCGGTCTACGCGCCGTCGCGGAAGAAAAGCTAAAAGACCCTCGCCGACTGCCGCTCTTTATCGCAATTGACGCCTTTATGAATGAAACGACGGCGCTGGCAGATTACATTGTGCCGGATACGCACAATTTTGAGAGCTGGGGCTTTACGGCGCCCTGGGGCGGCGTAGCCAGTAAAGCCACTACCGCCCGCTGGCCGGTTGTCGCCCCCGCCACTCACCGAACGGTGGACGGGCAACCTGTCTCAATGGAAGCATTTTGTATTGCGGTAGCAAAACGGCTCCATCTGCCCGGCTTCGGCGACCAGGCGATAACCGATCCGCAGGGCAATACTTTTCCACTGAACCGGGCGGAAGATTTCTATCTGCGCGTAGCCGCTAATATCGCCTTTATGGGCAAGACGCCGGTCGCGCCGGCAAATCAGGAAGATATTTCGCTTACCGGCGTCAGCCGCATTCTGCCAGCAATTCAGCACACGCTTAAAGCTGATGAGATCGGTCGCGTGGCGTTTATCTACTCGCGTGGCGGCCGGTTTGCGCCCGAGGATAGCGGCTATACGGAGCAACGGTTAGGTAACGCGTGGAAAAAACCCTTACAGATCTGGAATGCAGATGTCGCCGCCCACCGTCACGCCATCACCGGGGAGCGTTTCAGCGGTTGCCCGGTCTGGTATCCGGCGCGTTTGTCAGATGGTCATGCGATTGACGACCAGTTTCCCATTGGGCAATGGCCGCTGAAACTGATTTCATTTAAATCAAATACCATGTCCAGCTCAACAGCCGTCATCCCGCGCTTACACCATGTGAAGCCAGCAAACCTGGTGGCGCTGAATCCGCAAGACGGCGAGCGTTATGGACTGCAACATGGCGATCGGGTACGGATCATTACGCCGGGCGGTCAGGTCGTGGCGCAAATCAGTTTGTTAAATGGCGTGATGCCAGGCGTCATCGCCATCGAACACGGATATGGTCACCGCGAGATGGGTGCAACGCAGCACTCTCTGGATGGCGTGCCTATGCCGTATGATCCACAAATCAGGGCAGGCATAAATCTTAACGATCTGGGCTTTGCCGATCCGACAAGAACCATTACCAATACCTGGCTCGACTGGGTTTCTGGCGCGGCGGTACGTCAGGGGCTGCCGGCAAAAATCGAGCGTATATAACCCCAGGGCCGGAGAGCGATATCGTCTTATTTCGTCGAGGGTAGCGACTGATAAGCGAACGCTGTCCGGCTGCATATACTCACTGAATCGTGCAAGCCTAACTATTTTACGTTCACCCCGTCATATTACATAGAAAATATATGACAACACTCACAAAACTATTTTCCCCTTCTGTAAGCAATTAATATTTAACACATTGACTGCGCTTCTGATTATTGACATTCATTTGGGGTTACTTCCGGTTGACCGCATAATCTGTGATTGAATTCACCGCATAACAACATTGCCATAAATACAATTCAACTCACTACCCGGAGGCAATATGTTTAAAGAAGAAAGACGTCATGCCATCATTAATTTACTGATAAAGGATAATAGTGTTAGCGTCAGTAAACTTTCAGACCTTTATAAGGTTAGCCAGGAGACTATTCGTTCCGATCTACGCTATTTCCAGAAATCAGGTATGCTTCAGCGTTGCTATGGCGGAGGGATTTTAAACCGTGACGCGCTGAGTAAGCTTATCACTGAAAATAAGATTGATATTTCCAGCACTATCGCCACGCCAATCCATCAGGATGCAAAACTGCGCCGGGAAAACACAAAAAAAGCAGGCAAGGTGTGTGTTTTAGGCTCCTTCAATATTGATGTTTCAGCAACCGTGCCGTGGTTTCCACAAAGCGGAGAATCCATTCTGGCCAGTCAATTTGGATTCTATCCTGGCGGTAAAGGAGCCAACCAGGCTTTAGCGGCGAACAATGCTGGTGCTGCGGCACATTTTATTTTTAAAGTGGGCAAAGATCAGTTCAGCGCATTTGCTATGAATCATATTATTCAATCAGGTATCACCTCATACAGCGCGTATCAAACAGATAAAGCGCCCACCGGTAGCGCATTGATCTATGTCTCCGCCGTGGATGGCGATAATATTATCGCCATCTACCCTGGCGCCAATATGATGCTCACCACGCAAGAGATTAACGAGCAACACCGTTATATCGCCGAGTCTGACGTTATGTTAATGCAGCTCGAAACGAACATTGATGCGTTGACTGAATTTATTCGCCTGGGCAAACAAGAAAATAAAATGATCATGCTCAATCCTGCCCCCTATACGAAACAGGTGATGCATTTATTATCTGATATTGACATCATCACGCCGAATGAAACTGAAGCCTCTTTTTTATCCGGCGTAACCATTACTGATATTAATGATGCGAAAAAAGCCGGAAATATTATTCTGCAATCCGGGGTGAAAAAAGTCATCATTACCCTTGGCGCCCGTGGTTCTCTGCTCTGTGAGCACGCCCGCACGTTGTATATTCCTGCGTGGAGCGCCGTGGTAAAAGATGCCGCTGGGGCCGGTGACGCTTTTAATGGCGCCTTAGCCGCCGCGCTGGCGCGACAAGCAGATATGGTCGCAGCCATTCAATATGCCTCCGCTTTCGCTTCTCTGGCGGTGGAACAAGTCGGTGCGTCGAGTATGCCTCAGCACTTGCAGGTTTTACATCGAATGCGTACCCAATCTAATAAAGTCATTAACATTAATTAACAGGTGACATAATGAAAATTTTATTTATTGGCGAATCCTGGCACATTCATATGATTCACTCTAAAGGTTTTGATAGCTTTACATCGAGCAAATACGAAGAAGGCGCAGACTATTTATTATCCTGCTTACGCCAGGGTAATATCGATGTGGACTACATGCCTGCCCATATTGTGCAAACTCGTTTTCCACAAACCGCCGAAGCATTAGCCTGCTATGATGCGATCGTCATCAGTGATATCGGTAGCAATACGTTCCTGCTACAAAACAGAACGTTTTATAATATGGACATTATTCCTGATGCATTACAACTTATCGCCGATTATGTTGCTGAGGGTGGCGGTCTGTTGATGATCGGCGGCTATTTATCCTTTACGGGAATAGAAGCAAAAGCCAATTATAAAAATACGGTTCTGGCGGAGGTATTGCCGGTTGATATGCTGGATGTAGATGACCGCGTAGAACTACCGCAAGGATGTAAAGCAGTAAATACTGCGGTAGAGCATGTTATTACCCAGCCATTTAGCGAATGGCCGCCGCTGTTGGGCTATAACAAGCTTATCGCCAAAGAAAATAGTCAGGTCCTTGCTGAAATTAATGGCGATCCACTGTTAGTTATGGGTACTTACCGTAAAGGGAAAGTATGTTGCTTTGCCAGTGATTGTTCGCCGCACTGGGGAAGTCCGCAGTTTCTGCAATGGGAACATTACGCCACCTTCTGGTGTAATGTTTTACACACAATAAAAAAATAATATTACCCAGGCGAATATAAATTTCGCCTGCCCTGCCACACACTGAGTCATTAAGAATATGAATGATACTTATCTCTATGGCGAAATGTTTTCTGAAAACATATTGACAAGCTATCGGATTTATGGAGACAGAAAATCATTACTCACGCCGCTCATTATCCTTCACGGCGGCCCTTCTGGCGGCTTTGATTATTTATTAAATTATCGCCGTCTGGCTGATGACGGGCGCATGGTAATATTTTACGATCAATATGGTTGCGGTCGTTCAACGCATTTTCCTCATGCCGACGCGTCTTTCTGGACTATTGCGCGTTATCTCCGTCAATTAACCCAATTAATTCATCACCTGGGTATTGGGCACGGGTATTCGATACTGGGACATTCCTGGGGCGGAATGCTTGCCGCAGAGCACGCCTGCTTACAGCCTGCCGGGCTTCGCGGGGCGATACTGGCCAGTTCGCCGGCCAGTATCGCCCTGTGGCAACAGGAAGCCATACGGCTCTTTAACGCTCTGACGCCAATGTCCGATGACGATATCAAAAACGTCATTATGCCCGCCGTCATTTATCAAAACCCACCGGAACAGCTGGTCGCTTATTATGCCAGGCACGTTTATACCCTCGCGGAAGAAGCCGTTCATGTTCAGCGATCTAATGCGCAGTTCGCCGCCGACCCTACGGGTTATCACATTTTATGGGGAACCAATGAACTGGCGGCAAATGGCAAACTTGCCGACTGGGATATTACGCCCCATTTGTGCCAGATACGCTGTCCTGTTCTGGTACTGCGCGGCGAAAACGATCAGGCAACCGAGCGCGTCGTCTCTCCGCTGCTCTCTCACATTTCAGACTGCCGCGCGGTCACTATTCCCGGCAGCAGCCATAACCCGCATGAAGAAAATATCGCGCCCTGCCTCGCAGCGGTAAGCGCGTTTTTACGCGATCTGGCATAAAAAGCCATTAAGGTATTTATCATGAAAAAAGTCAAAAAATTGTCTCTTACCGATTTAGTGCTTTATGGTCTGGTGTTTATGGTGCCTATCGCGCCAGTCTCCCTTTATGGCGTCGTTTATAATCTTTCGCACGGTATGGTTGCGCTGGTTTATATTATTGGCGCGATCGCGATGTTTTTTACCGCGTACAGCTACTCTACCTTATCGCAGCATATCTCCTCGTCGGGTTCGGCCTATGCGTATGCTGGCGTATGCATTAATCCCGCCGTAGGTTTTCTCACCGGATGGATATTACTGCTGGATTATCTTTTGTTCCCTACGCTCGTGGCGGTGCTGGGCGGCGTCGCGGTCCACGCTATTTTACCGCAAATCCCGGTCTGGGTCTGGCCGTTGATTTATGTGGCTATTGGCACCGGAGTCAACTATCTCGGGATACAGCAAACGGCGAAATTTGATAAGTTACTGGTCTTTATTCAACTCGGTATTCTGGCGATTTTCGTGCTACTCATTGTCCGTCTGATGATGATGGACAGTAGTCAGATAACGCTTTCCTTCCGGCCTTTTTTCGATTCACAGTGGTTCACTCCTGGGCTCATCGCGACGGCGATTTCGGTGGCTGCGCTGAATTTTCTCGGCTTTGATGCTATCAGTACATTAAGTGAAGAAAGCGAAGGCGGGGGACGCGCCGTCAGTAAAGCAACGCTGTTGGCGTTAGTTTTGGCGACGGTATTGTTTATTATCGTTGTAGCGTTTGCGGCGTTCGCCACCGGTAACGTCGACCGCTTCGCGGAAGGTAATGCGACGAATGAAGCATTTTTCACCATTGCCGGCAACGTTGGCGGTATCTGGCTCAAAGTGGCATTTTCCATCATTGTGGCGTTTGTGTGCGCCGTCGGCAACATTATTACCGCGCAAACGGCGGTGTCCAGAGTGCTATTTTCAATGGGGCGCGACCGAATGTTGCCCGCCTTCCTCGCTCACGTCCATACCACGCGTAAAACGCCGGATTATGCCATTCTGTTTACCGGCGGCGTCACCCTGCTGCTCAGCTACCTGTTTTCCGGCAAGATTGAATCTATCTCCACGCTGGTGAACTTTGGCGCGCTTTTCGCTTTTTTTGTCGTGAACCTGTGTGTGTTTATCCTGTTCAATTTCCGGATGAAAGCCCAGCGGCGCATTTTCGCCCATGTCATTTCGCCGATCATGGGGATGATCGTCATCGGCTACGTCTGTTTAAACATGAACATTCACGCTCTGATACTCGGAATTAGCTGGGCGGCGATCGGGATAGCGATACTGTGCTACCGAAAAGCACACAACCAAAACATCGCCATCGACCTGGAAGGCAAAAAGTTGCTCGATTGACATTATGCGCAACAACACCCACTGTTGCGCAACGCCGCCCCTATTCGGGCGGCGTCATCGCCAGCGACATCGTAAACAGCGTAATAACAAACCGTTGTGGATCTGCACAGATGTCTTTTGAAACAGGGTTTTCATTTTCCTTTTTTGTAAATTTCAGCGTATAATGCGCGCCAATTGTCTCTTGAATGGTTTCAGCGCATTGGACTGTAAAACTCAACGACTAAAATTATCCCCTTCCCGTTGGGCTGAAACGCGAGCACACATTCCTCTGCACGCTCTTTCGATGTCACCTATCCTTAGAGCGAGGCATCATCACTTTAGCAACACAGGCTTAGCTTCCGGGCCGTGCGCGCCCGAAGCCAGATTTCCATATCCTCCTCAACTTAAAGACTAAGACTGTCATGAAAAAGACGAAAATTGTTTGTACTATCGGTCCGAAAACCGAATCCGAAGAGATGTTAAGCAAAATGCTGGACGCGGGCATGAACGTGATGCGTCTGAACTTCTCTCATGGCGATTATGCAGAACACGGTCAGCGTATCCAGAACTTGCGCAACGTGATGAGCAAAACTGGTAAAAAAGCCGCTATTCTGCTTGATACTAAAGGACCAGAAATCCGCACCATTAAACTGGAAGGCGGTAACGACGTTTCGCTGAAAGCGGGCCAAACCTTTACTTTTACCACCGACAAATCCGTGGTCGGTAATAATGAAATCGTTGCCGTCACCTATGAAGGCTTCACCAGCGACCTGAGCGTTGGCAACACCGTCCTGGTTGACGATGGTCTGATCGGTATGGAAGTGACCGCCATCGAAGGCAATAAAGTCATTTGTAAGGTGCTGAACAACGGCGATCTGGGCGAGAACAAAGGCGTTAACCTGCCGGGCGTTTCTATTGCTCTGCCGGCGCTGGCTGAAAAAGACAAACAGGACCTGATCTTCGGTTGCGAACAGGGCGTTGACTTTGTTGCGGCGTCCTTTATCCGTAAACGTTCTGACGTTGTCGAAATTCGCGAGCATCTGAAAGCCCACGGCGGCGAAAACATCCAGATTATCTCTAAGATCGAAAACCAGGAAGGCCTGAACAACTTCGATGAAATTCTCGAAGCTTCCGACGGCATCATGGTTGCGCGTGGCGACCTGGGCGTAGAAATCCCGGTTGAAGAAGTGATTTTTGCACAGAAAATGATGATCGAAAAATGTATCCGCGCACGTAAAGTCGTGATCACCGCGACTCAGATGCTGGATTCTATGATCAAAAACCCGCGTCCGACCCGCGCAGAAGCAGGCGACGTAGCGAACGCCATCCTCGACGGTACGGATGCGGTTATGCTGTCCGGCGAATCCGCAAAAGGGAAATACCCGCTGGAAGCCGTTTCTATCATGGCGACCATCTGCGAACGTACCGACCGCGTCATGAACAGCCGTCTGGACTACAACAACGACAGCCGTAAACTGCGCATTACGGAAGCAGTATGCCGCGGCGCGGTAGAAACCGCCGAAAAACTGGAAGCGCCGCTGATCGTGGTAGCGACCCAGGGCGGTAAATCCGCTCGCGCCGTGCGTAAATACTTCCCGGACGCCACCATCCTGGCATTGACCACCAATGAAGTGACCGCCCGTCAGTTAGTACTGAGCAAAGGCGTGGTATCGCAGCTGGTGAAAGAAATCAATTCTACTGATGATTTCTACCGTCTGGGCAAAGATGTCGCCCTGCAAAGCGGCCTCGCCCAGAAAGGCGACGTCGTAGTGATGGTCTCCGGCGCGCTGGTTCCAAGCGGCACCACTAACACCGCCTCTGTTCACGTACTGTAATAATTGTTGTGTGAATTAATTTGTTTAAAAAAGCGCCCTTCCGGCGCTTTTTTTATTTAATCGATAGCCACTATTAATAAAAAAATCAAATCGGATTTTACTATCTAATTGCGGATTATCTAAGAAGAATCCGATGGAAGCCCCCTGTTTTCTTTCGGTTTTTTAGGGACTTTCATGCATTTCGATGCTTCTTTGAGCGAACGATCAAAAATAAGTGCATTCCCATCAAAAAAATATTCTCAACATAAAAAAGTTTGTGTAATACTTGTAACGCTACATGGAGATTAACTCAATCTAGAGGGTATTAATAATGAATCGTACTAAACTGGTACTGGGCGCGGTAATCCTGGGTTCTACTCTGCTGGCTGGTTGCTCCAGCAACGCTAAAATCGATCAGCTGTCTTCTGACGTTCAGACTCTGAACGCTAAAGTTGACCAGCTGAGCAACGACGTGAACGCAATGCGTTCCGACGTTCAGGCTGCTAAAGACGACGCAGCTCGCGCTAACCAGCGTCTGGACAACCAGGCTACTAAATACCGTAAGTAATAGTACCTGCGTAATAAAAATGGCGCACATTGTGCGCCATTTTTTTGTCCGTCGTTTGCTGCGAAGACTACTGCGTCGCGCGTGTTTGCCCCTCTTCCCCGACAAAACCGTTCTGAGCGGATTCGACTGCGGTCGTATTTACCGCTGGCGTCTGCCCGGCGCTCACGCTTACTGGATACCCGGCTCGCCGGTATAGCGCCTTATCGACCAGGCGACTATCCACCCCTTGCGCGTTTCTGAACGCGGTAAATTCCGCAGGCAACACGTAAGGCATTGTCTGCACGTTTTGCTCTTCTTCCGGCGATAGCGGCCTGTGTACCTCTACATAACGAATGCCATTCGGCTCGACAGAGAATTTCACCGGCTGGTTAATCACTTTTACCGGCGTCCCCGTTCTGACCTGCGCAAATAACGCTTTGATGTCCGGCGCGTTCATGCGAATGCAACCGGAACTCACGCGCAGACCCACGCTATCCGGCGCGCTGGTGCCATGAATGAGATATTCCCCATTACCGTGCGCCAGACGCAGCGCATAGCGTCCCAGCGGGTTATTTGGCCCGGCAGGGATCACCGGTGGCAGCGTGATCCCCCGCTCAAGCGAACGTTGGCGTATGCCCGCCGTCGGCGTCCACGTCGGGTTGGGGATCTTTTGCCCTATCCGGGTGTCCATGACGGGAGTTTCCAGCCCCTGCAAACCGATGCCGATGGGATACACCTGAACGCGGTTTTCTCCCGGCGGGTAATAATACAACCGTAGCTCCGCGAGGTTGACGATAACGCCTTCCCTGGGCGCATCCGGCAATAGCATCTGCGAGGGAATGGTAATTAGCGTACCGGGCTTAGGCACCGGCGCAATCGTATTGTTCGCTTCAAGAATGAGCATCGCCGCCGTATCAAAACGCCGGGCGATAGCCTGCAGGTTTTTATCACCGTCCTGTACGGTATAGGTTTGATTCTGACCAATAAGACGGCTGCCTTCGGGCGGTAATGGATAATCAACCGCCCAGGCTACCTGTAACGCGCTATACGCGCCGATAATAGTTAGCGTAATGAAAGACGCACGTTTCATACCAAACCTCCTGTATTCCTGGTGATGCCCTCTGCGACGACTGGTAGCGCTTCGCTTATCAGAACAACAAAATATACGCTCTGTCCACTCTGGATAAAGCGACGTCGCCGTCCGACAAAGGATTTGACATCAGGTAGAACGCTGTCTGTACAGTTTAGCTAAGAGTGGCGGCCTTAGCGCGAATTGCGCGAATCATTGCTTCCAGCCCCTGAGAACGAGAAGGCGTGAGGTGCTGCGCAAGCGCCATTTTTTCGAACCATGGCCGGACATCAAAATGCACAATATCCTGCGCCGTCATTTGGTGGTACAAAATAAATACCACCGCCATAAGGCCTTTAACGATCGCCGCGTCGCTGTCGCCCTGCAATTCGATAATGCCGTTGGCGTTTCGCCGCATCACGATCCACACCTGGCTCTGACAGCCATGAATCGTATTTTGCGGATTACGATCCTGCGGATTTAACTCCGCCAGGCGCTGCCCCAACTCAATAATATATAAATATTTCTCTTCCCAATTAGCGCAACGCGTAAAGTTACGCAGCAATTTTTCTTTATCCGGTAGCGCAGCCATAAAACCTCACTGTTATCCCAATAAGCGGTGGATACGCGTTAATCCTGCCACCAGTCGGTCCACTTCTTCATGGGTGTTATACATCGCCAGCGAAGCCCGGCACATTGCTGGCACGCCATACCAGGCCATGAGCGGCATCGCGCAGTGATGTCCCGTTCGTACCGCGATACCGTAATTATCAAGAAAGCTGCCAACGTCGTAAGCATGGTGTTTACCCAGATTAAACGCGATGACGCCCAACCGCTGCGCCGGGCCATATAGCGTGATATCAGGCACCTGCGCCAGTTGCTCCAGCGCATAGCGCATCAGCATCTGCTCATAATCGCCAATCTTATCCAGTCCCAGCGACGTCACATAGTCAATCGCCGCGCCCAGACCGACGATGCCGCCAGTATTCGGCGTTCCCGCCTCAAAACGCCAGGGCGCTTTCGCCCATGTCGTTCCCTGCGTCAGGCTGACGGTCGAAATCATCGATCCGCCCCCTTCCCACGGCGGCATTTCTTGCAGCAACGCCTCTTTAACATACAGAATGCCGATGCCGGTCGGCCCGTAAAGTTTATGGCCGGAGAAAACGTAAAAATCGCAGTCCAGCGCCTGGACGTCAACAGCATGGTGCATCACGGCCTGGGCGCCATCCACCAGCACTTTCGCCCCATGCTGGCGCGCCAGCGCAATCATGTCCGGCAGCGGGTTTTCCGTCCCCAGCACATTGGAAACGTGGGTAATGGCCAGCAGTCGAGTCCAGTCATCGAACAGCGCAGCTAAGGTCTCCAGCCGCAGCGTACCGTCAGGATGCAACGGGATCACGCGCAGTTCAGCGCCTTTGCGCTCGCACAGCATCTGCCATGGAACGATGTTGGCATGATGCTCCATCTCGCTGATGATAATGTTATCCCCGGCGCGAATATTTTCCGTTCCCCAACTGTTGGCGACAAGGTTAATACCCTCCGTCGTACCGCGCACGAACACCAGTTCTTCTGCGGAGCGGGCGTTAATAAACCGCGACGCCTGCTTACGCACATTCTCCATGCTTTCGGTCGCCTGCGCGCTTAACGTATGGATACCTCGATGTACCGCAGCATAGCCGTGACGGTAGAAGGCAGATTCAGCGTCAATCACCTGATTGGGTTTTTGAGCGCTGGCTGCACTGTCCAGGTAAGCCAGCGGCAGGCCGTTAACTTCACGCTGCAGTATGGGAAAATCCGCCCGTACTTTTTCTACAGGAAATGTCATACCAGGCCTCCGGGCAGTCGCTGGCCGATTCGCGCCAGCACCTGCTGTTTAAGGGCGCTATCATGGATAGCTTCCGTTAACTCTGCGGCAAACGCGTAAAGAATCATGTGCCGCGCCTCCTGCTGCCTGATGCCGCGTGATTGCAGATAAAACATCTGCTCATCGTCAATACGCCCGATCGTCGCGCCGTGGCTGCACTTCACGTCATCGGCATAGATCTCCAATTGCGGTTTGGTATCGACTTCAGCCAGTTTCCCCAACAACAGGTTATTATTGGTCATCTGGCCGTCGGTTTTAATGGCGTGTTGCGCCACGTTAATCAGGCCATTAAAGACCGCGCGTCCTTTGTCGCTGACGATGGTCTTGTGCAACTGGCGGCTGTTACAGTAACCTTTGTTATGTTCCAGCCATGTCCGCGTATCGCAGACTTCATTTTTCACCGGCATCGCCAGACTATTCAGTCGAAGCGTCGCGTTTTCGCCATTCAGTTGTGAGCTGCTGTGGTGACGTAGTACTGCGGCGCCCAGCAGAAAACTGTGGCTAAACGCCGAGGCGTCTGTCGCCAGCAGAAGATCGTTATGCGCAAAGTGATAGCTGGACGCATTTTCAAACGCCAGTTTGATATGGCGCAGTTGCGCATTGTCTGCAACGTTCATCGTCAGACGCGCGCCGGTAAAATGTTTTGCCGCTGTAAGGCTGACATAATGCTCAATAACCGTCGCTTCCGCGCCTTCCGCCAGCGCCAGATGGTGGCGATAATGCGCGGTATTCAGCTCGTCGCCATCCACACCCTGCGTGATATGCATTAACAGTAACGGCCTGGTCGGACGCTGATTTCGCCGTACCTGTATATACGTGACACATTGCGCCAGGCTTTCCGTCAGATGCAGAAAAACCTCAGGCTGCACCGGCGCGGCAAGCGCCTGGCGCTCATCCCTGACGCTAACGTCAAATCCGCTGTTTTGCGTGCTATCACTGAGCTCTGGCATAAACCGACCATCGACAAACACCAGCCGCACGGCATCGATTTGCAGCGCCAGCGCATCACGCTGTGCGGCGCTGATAGTCGCACACTGCTGGATAAACTGGCTATGGGTTAAGCCCTCCAGCGGCGTGTATTTCCAGTCTTCATGTTTACGCGTCGGCAATCCCAGACGTAACATCTGTTGTAAATGTTGTCTTGCCTGCTCAGTTCGACTTTCTCTTTTTTCCTCAAAGAGATGCTGCCATTGCTGTAGCGCTTTACTGCTGTTCGGTAAGCCAGCCATAACCCTGCTCCTCCAGTTGTTTGACCAGAGTAAAATCGCCGGATCGGACAATTCGCCCCTGATAGAGGACATGGACGTAATCAGGCTTGATGTAGTCCAGTATGCGCTGATAGTGGGTCACGATAATAAAAGCGCGTTTATCGTCACGTAACGCGTTGACGCCTTCCGCTACAATTTTCAACGCATCGATATCCAGTCCGGAGTCAGACTCATCAAGGATGCACAGTTCCGGCTCCAGCACCGCCATTTGCAAAATATCATTGCGCTTTTTCTCCCCGCCGGAAAAACCGACGTTTACCGAACGGGTCAGCAAATCTTCCGGCATTTTCAGCAATGCGATCTTTTCTTCCATCAGATCCTGAAAATCAAAGCGATCCAATGACGCCTGCCCGCGGTAGGCGCGCACGGCATTCAGCGCGGTTTGCAGGAAAAACTGGTTACTGACGCCGGGGATTTCTACCGGGTACTGGAAGGCCATAAAAATCCCTTCACCCGCCCGTTCCTCCGGCGACAGTTCAAGCAGATCTTTACCTTTGAACGTAACCGAGCCGCCGGTGACCTCGTAATCTTCACGTCCCGCCAGGGTGGCGGAGAGCGTGCTTTTCCCGGAACCGTTCGGCCCCATAATGGCGTGAACTTCGCCGGGGTGAATCTCCAGATTCAGGCCACGCAAAATCGCTTTTTCTTCCACACTGACCTGTAAATCTTTAATGCTTAACATGAGTTTTCCTTCATCATTAACCGACGCTGTGCTCAAGGCTAATCGCCAGCAGTTTTTGCGCTTCAACGGCGAACTCCAGCGGTAGTTCCGAGAAAACGTCTTTACAGAAACCGTTGACGATCATCGAAATAGCGTCTTCTTCACTGATGCCGCGTTGCAAACAATAGAAAAGCTGATCTTCACCGATACGTGATGTTGTCGCTTCGTGCTCCAGCTGCGCGCTGTTATTGCGGCATTCAACATACGGGAACGTATGCGCGCCGCAGTCCGCGCCAATCAACATGGAGTCGCATTGGGTGAAATTTCGGGCGTTGGTCGCCGTCGGCATAATTTTTACCAGCCCACGGTAGCTGTTCTGGCTGTGGCCGGCGGAAATGCCTTTTGAAATAATGGTTGAGCGTGTGTTTTTACCGATATGGATCATTTTGGTGCCGGTGTCAGCCTGCTGATGTCCACTGGTCAGCGCAACGGAATAGAACTCGCCGATAGAATTATCACCGCGCAGAATGCAGCTCGGGTATTTCCAGGTAATCGCCGAACCGGTTTCCGACTGGGTCCACGACATCTTGCTGTTTTCCCCTTCGCACAACGCACGCTTGGTCACAAAGTTCAGAATACCGCCCGTGTTGTTGTCGCCCGGGAACCAGTTTTGTACGGTGGAATATTTTACTTCAGCATCTTTATGGATGATGACTTCCACTACCGCGGCGTGGAGCTGATAACTGTCGCGTACGGGCGCGGAGCAGCCTTCGATATAACTCACATAGCTGCCTTCATCCGCCACCAGAATCGTGCGCTCAAACTGACCGGTTTTCTCAGCGTTAATGCGAAAATAGGTGGATAACTCCATCGGGCAACGCACGCCTTTGGGAACATAGATAAATGTCCCATCGGAAGCGACTGCCGCATTCAGCGCGGCAAAAAAGTTATCGTTCCCCGGCACGACGGTGCCAAGATATTTCCTGACCAGGTCAGGGTGATCGTGTATCGCTTCGCCAAAAGAACAGAAAATAATGCCCTGTTCCGCCAGTTTTTCACGGTATGTGGTCGCTACGGAGACCGAGTCAAAAATCGCATCGACGGCGACCTCTTTCCCTTCGCGAACCGGAACGCCAAGTTGCTCGAAGGCGTCTTCAACCTCTTTACTCAAAAAGGTATTCGCGCCCGTTTGCTGTACGGCTCCCGGCGGGGAAACGCAGCTATCGTCGCAGTTTCCGCATGATGGCGCAGAGTAATAACTGTAGTCCTGATAATTCAGTTTATCGTAGTGCGCCTTCAGCCAGTGCGGTTCATCCATGTCCAGCCAGGCTCTATAGGCATTGAGACGAAATTCCAGCATCCACTCAGGTTCGTTACGCTTTGCGGAAATCGCGCGCACCACCTCTTCGCTGATGCCTTTTGCCAGTTCATCAGTGGGTAGTTGCGTGAAAAATCCTTCTTTGTAATTAAGGCGTCCGCCTGTCCAGATGCCGACCTCTTCCGTTGCTTCAGTATTACGAGACATAGTACCGCCTATACCCCAAAACTTTCGCCGCAGCCGCATTCATTCTGGGCTTTGGGGTTATGAAATTTAAATAACTGGTTCAGCCCTTCCTGTACGTAATCCACTTCTGTTCCGTCAATAAAAGGCATCGCCTGTAACGGTGCGAAAAGCTTTGCGCCTTCGGCTTCAAAAACCAGATCGTCTTTATCCGGCTCCCGAACGGTATCCAGAACATAGCCAAATCCGGCACATCCCGTCTGTTTTACGCTTAACCGCACGCCCAACATGCCCGGCTGCTTTGCTGCCAGTTCACGTATGTGCGCAGCCGCCGCTGGCGTTAGCGTCAGCCCTTGCCAGGGGAAGTCCTCCGGGTTAAACGTGTCTGAATGCAATTCCATAGAGTTACCTCGCGTTCTAAATCACCAGGATATAACAGCATGTTAGTGATAATGATTATCACTTCAACCCCTTAACCGCAGGGGCTTTCCAACAAATGGTTATATTGAGCGCCTTTTATTAAGCATAGACCCTGTCCGCCAGGTCATACGACAGACAAAAAATCGCTTAACTTTTTGATAAATAATGATTTATAAGACGTTAACCGTTCTGGCAGGTCAAAAACGAAAAGATGTATAGAAAATGACTATTTAATTAATAGGCTGTCGACATTGTCAGGCGGCGAGGTCAGAACCCCATTTTTTGTATGGATACCTGGCGTTGCGCTCTTTATAATCCGCTGCGGTTCTATAACTCAGTTTGGGCTATAGGTTTATGTAAACTCTTTCCGGCATTTCAGGTGCTGAATGAGGCAAGAGGCTTAAAATATGGTTGTTACGCTCGCGTATATCGCACTTTTTTTGGTTTTCTCGTGGGTCATCTTGAGAATTAATCAAAAAAGCGATTCCCTGTCGAAAAGCGTTTTTATCGCTATCTTTTTAGGGGCTGTTATTGGTTTATCCCTGCATTTTATTTCAGCAAATCACACTAAAACTATTATCGAATGGTACAGCATCGTCGGCAATGGTTACGTCCACCTGCTAAAACTGGTCGCTATACCGCTAATTTTTATTTCTATTCTTTCCGCCATCAATAAACTGGAAAATAGCGCCGGCATCGGAAAAATGTCGCTGACGATCGTCGGATGCATGTTATGTCTGGTGATGGTTGCCGGTTTTATCGGATTACTGACCGCTCATGTGCTGAGGCTTGACGCCAGCGCTTTTGTGCACATGCCGTCAATGTTAACTACGGAAGAAGTCAATAAGACTGCCGCGGTGTCGATTCCCCAGTTAGTGACATCGCTGATCCCAACTAATATTTTTCTTGATCTTACGGGGGCCAGAAGTGTTTCCGTTATCGGCATCGTTATCTTCACGCTAATAGCGGGGATCGCTCTGTTAAAGGTCAAAAAAGAGGCGCCGGAAGAAGGTCAGAAATTAAGCGCAGGCATTAACGCTATTCAGATCTGGGTCATGAAGATGGTACGTATCGTTATTGCATTAACGCCCTATGGCGTCATGGCATTAATGACTACCGTATTTTCATCATACCACCTTGAACAATTCGCCAGCTTACTTGGTTTTATCGGCGCCTGTTACATCGCGATTTTCATGATGTTTATCGTGCACGCCATTTTGCTGATCCTCAGCGGTAATAATCCAGCGCGTTATTTCAGAATGGTCTGGCCCGTCTTAACCTTTGCGTTTGTTTCCCGCAGCAGCGCAGCCTCTATCCCGCTGGCCATTTCCGCCCAGGAAAAATTTGGCGTACAAAGCACCATTGCCAATATTTCCGCCTCGTTTGGCTCCAGTATGGGGCAAAATGGCTGCGCCGGGATTTATCCGGCTATTATGGTAGCGATGATTGCGCCCACCATCGGCATTGATCCGCTCTCGCTACATTTTCTGGCAGCGATGTTGCCTGCCATTGCGCTAGGGTCTATTGGCGTAGCCGGCGTCGGCGGCGGCGGTACGTTCGCGGCGCTGATTGTCCTGTCGACGTTGAATTTTCCCGTTGCGCTGGTCGGTATTTTTATTGCCATCGAACCTATCGTTGATATGGCCCGCACGGCACTGAACGTTAACGGATCGATGATGTCAGGTGTGCTGGCTAACCGTATTTTGAATAATCATACGGCTGACGACATGCCAACGGTTATTGACAGACCTTAGTTTTTTACGCGCCCGGAAAAGAAAAACCCTTAAGTCTGTTCAATACAGGCTTAAGGGTTCCGGCCCCATCCGGCGCTTATCTCCGGCACTCTTAATGGCTTAGCTCTTGAAGGGGCATAAGAATAATCTCATAAAGAGCGCGCGCCTTTTTAGCACAAATGGCGATCTGTATTTTTTTTAAACAAAATCAAGGGGGTTATCTATTACCTGGGGACAGGGTCTGGTGAGATTGCCTGGTAACATAGCCGGATGGCGGCTAACGCCTTATCCGGCCTACACAGACTTTATTAATGCACGCCCAACCGCCAGGCGAAATAGATCTCTTCTTTCAGTTCGGTTGCAGAGAGGGTGAGGAGATCGGCAAACTCTAACTCCAGCTGTTTTAAACGCTTCAAATACTGCGCGGGAGAAAGTTCGGTTTTATCACGGCGTAAAAATTCAATCGCCAGTTGGGTTGGGTCTAAATCAGTAGACATATCATCCTCGCTTATGTGTAAACGTGCACAGTATATCACCTTTTTCTGCGCATATTTTGACCAAAAGCAATATGCATCACACTTTTATGGTGACAACGTCACACAATCGCCGTAGTAAGGCGCGAAGAACAGCACAGACGTCCCTGTTCATCAAAGATCTCTATCTGCCAGACCTGATGGCGAGCCCCGGTATGCAACGCTTTACAGACGCCTCGTACGCGCCCCTGACGCGCCGACCGTACATGGTTGGCATTCACCTCCAGCCCCACCACCTTTTGCTCCCCCTGCGTACACAGATAGCCTGCGACCGAGCCGATACTTTCCGCCAGCACCACAGACGCTCCGCCATGCAGCAAGCCGAACGGCTGTTTGGTGCGATGATCGACGGGCATTGTCGCTTCCAGCGTATCGTCCCCAATACGCTCAAAGCGGATATCAAGCAGGCCAACCATATTCCCTTCCCCCATCGCATTAAGCGCATCGAGGGTCACTTCACGTTTCCAGATCAACCTATAATCTCCAGTAATGCCTGCAACGGGTGACGCACGCCCGTACCTTCAATGCGTTTGACCTGGCTTCGGCAGGAATAGCCGGTTGCCAGGCAACGATTTCGCGGTAGACGTTGCATCGCCTGATGCCAGGATAGCTCATAAATTCCCAGCGAATTTTTATGATTGGTGAGTTCATGTCCATAAGTGCCCGCCATACCGCAGCAGCCTACGCTGACATTTTCCAGCTTCGCGCCAAAATGGGCAAAGATGGCGGCCCACTGCGCAGGCGCGCCGGGTAAAGCCGTGACTTCCGTACAATGACCAAAAAAGTACCACGGTTCGCCGCTCACCTCGACGGACAGTCTTGCATTTATTTCCTGCGCCAACCATTCATTCACCAGCAACACATGAAAATCGCCGCGCTGTTCGCCCATCGCCAGTTTGTATTCGTCGCGATAACACAGAACCAGTGCCGGATCGACACCCACCATCGGCATCCCCAACGCGGCGATCCGATTAAGGAACTCAGAGGTTTTTTTCGCCGTTTTCGCAAAGCGATTAAGAAAACCTTTAATATGCTGCGCCTTACCATTCGGCGAGAACGGTAACAATACCGGCCTCCTGCCCAGTTTTTCCGCCAGGCGGATAAAGTCCGCTACGACCCGAGCGTCGTAGTAGCTGGTAAACGGGTCCTGAACCACCAGTACCGTTTTCGCTTTTTGCTCGGCGCTCATGCGCTCCAGTTGCTCAAGCGTCATATTGGCGGACGGATGGCCCACCAGTTGCTGTTGCAATGAAGGGGCAGAAAGCAGAGGTAAATCCACCATACCGATATGTTTTTTCGCCAGATTGCGAACCACCGGTTGGTTAATAAAAAAGTTAAAGGTCTTTGGCGCACGCGCCATCAGCGGCGCGTAGGTCTCGACCGTCGCCACCAGATGATCGCGTACCGGACGCAGATAACGCGTATGGTAAAGCTGTAAGAAACGTGAACGAAACTCCGGAACATCGATTTTAATTGGACACTGGGTCGTACAGGCTTTACACGCCAGACAGCCGGACATGGCCTCTTTAACTTCATGGGAAAAGTCATACTCGCCTTTGCGTTTGTGCCAACTATTCCGGGTGCGGGCAATCAGCGTGCGTAAGCTGGCGCGTTTTTCTGGCAACTCCTTTTCCAGCTTCAACGGATCGACGCCGCGATCGGCCAATAGACGGAGCCATTCCCGCACCAGCGTCGCCCGCCCTTTCGGCGAGTGGATCCGGTTAAGGCTAATTTTCATCGACGGGCACATCGGGCTTTTCGCATCGAAATTAAAGCACAGGCCGTTACCATTACACTCCATAGCGCCGCGCCAGGTCTGCCGTACCGCCAGCGGAATTTGCCGATCCCAGGTGCCGCGTTTTACCGCATCCACCTTCATCATCGGCGCCTCTATCCCCTGCGGCGGACAGATTTTACCCGGGTTAAGTCGATTATGCGGATCAAAAGCCGCTTTTATTTTGCGCAGCTCGCCATACAGAACTTCGCCGAAAAAGGCCGGGCTGTATTCCGCACGAAAACCTTTTCCATGCTCGCCCCACAACAGCCCGCCGTATCTGGCGGTCAGCGCGACGACCTCATCGGAGATCTGTTTCATCAACAGTTCCTGCTGCGGATCGCACATATCCAGCGCCGGACGCACATGCAGCACCCCGGCATCCACGTGGCCGAACATGCCGTAACTTAAGCCATGACCATCCAGCAGGGCGCGAAATTCGGCGATGTAATCGGCCAGATGTTCAGGCGGCACGCAGGTATCTTCCGCAAAAGGAATCGGTTTGGCAGCGCCTTTCGCGTTACCCAGCAGCCCTACCGCTTTTTTACGCATCGCGTAAATACGCTCAATACCCGTCAAATCGGTACAAAGTTGCCAGCCGATCACGCCCGCTTCCGCACGCGCCATCAGGCCATCCAGCCGGTGGCACAGCGCCTCGACCTGTCCGTCAATAAGCGCTTCATCGTCACCCGCGAATTCCACGATATTCAGGCCAAGCATCTCTTTATCCGGCACATCGGTAATCAATTCGCTAACGGAGTGCCAGACAATATCTTCCCGCGCGAGGTTAAGGACTTTGGAATCGACCGTCTCGACGGATAAGGCGCGCGCATCAACCATAAAAGGGGCGTTACGCAGCGCGGAATCAAAGGAGTCGTATTTTACATTCACCAGACGGCGGACTTTGGGTATAGGGGTAATATCCAGCCGGGCTTCAGTAATAAACGCCAGCGTCCCTTCCGACCCCGTTAAGATGCGGGTAAGATCGAAGCGGGTCATGTCATCGTTAAAGACGTGGCGTAAATCGTAGCCTGTCAGGAAGCGATTGAGCTTTGGAAAGCTATCGAGGATAAGTTGACGGTTTTCCAGGCAGGACTGATAGACGGTCTGATAGATGCGGCCTGGTGTCGTCGTGTTTTCACCCAGCGTCCGGGCAAGCTCTACGGGCATTGATTGCGTGTCAAGGATATCGCCCCCCAACAATACGGCCCGTATGCCTAAGACGTGATCTGACGTTTTTCCATAGACCAGCGAACCCTGACCAGAGGCATCGGTATTAATCATACCGCCAAGCGTTGCGCGATTACTGGTGGAAAGTTCCGGCGCAAAAAAATAGCCATACGGTTTTAGCGCTTGATTAAGTTGATCTTTTATCACTCCCGCCTCTACCCGCACCCATCCCTCTTCAGGATTAATTTCAATAATGCGGTTCATATAACGGGACATATCAACAATAATGCCCTGGTTTAGCGCCTGGCCATTCGTACCAGTACCGCCGCCTCGCGGGGTAAATATCAGCGACGTAAAGCGCGGCTCCGCCGCCAGACGGGCAAGAAGCGCGACATCCGCCGTAGAACGGGGAAACACAACAGCATCGGGAAGAAGCTGGTAGATACTGTTATCGGTCGACATTGTCAGACGGTCGGCATAGCTGGTTGCCGTATCGCCCGTAAACCCTTGCTGCTCCAGCGCCTGCAAAAAATTGAGCACCAGTTGAACGACGCCGGGTGCCTGAGAAATTTGTGGAATCATTATATTGACCTTTTCCTGCGGTCTATGTTGTGAACGGTGGCGCCCAACCCGGCGAGCGCGAGCGGTCTACGCACAGGAAGGGATGCTTAATCGTTTGCGTGTTGCGTTATTTGTTGTATCACATTTTTTTCCTGTGCGCCCAACAGAATTACATGCAGAATCGGCCTGTTAAAAACCGCTGAAATTGCTCATCATTATAGGGTGTGGTTTGCATGTTCACGTCGCGCCAACGTTCTGGCGCAAAGACAAAGGTGAAAAGTATTTATGGTAAATGTTCGTCAGCCCAGGGATATTGCGCAAGTGCTGCTATCGGTGCTGTTTTTAGCCATCATGATTGTGGCCTGCTTGTGGATAGTACAGCCTTTTATTTTGGGGTTTGCATGGGCAGGTACGATTGTTATCGCGACCTGGCCCGTTTTGCTGAAATTACAAAAAATATTGTGGGGCCGCCGCTCGCTTGCCGTATTGGTCATGACGCTGCTGTTAGTGCTGCTCTTCGTTATTCCCGTCGCCTTGCTGGTGAACAGCATTGTCGACGGTAGCGGCCCGCTCATCCATGCAGTGACCGGCGGCGATATGACGCTACCCGATCTGGCATGGTTAAATAATATTCCGTTGGTTGGTGCCAAACTGTATGCCGGATGGCATAGCCTGCTGGATATGGGCGGTAGCGCTATTATGGCGAAAGTGCGGCCTTATATCGGCACAACCACGACCTGGTTTGTCGGTCAGGCGGCGCATATCGGACGCTTTATGATGCACTGCGCCCTGATGCTGTTGTTTAGCGCCCTGCTTTACTGGCGCGGCGAACAAGTGGCGATGGGAATACGCCATTTTGCCTGTCGTCTCGCGGCTAAACGCGGCGATGCGGCGGTTCTGCTGGCTGCCCAGGCGATCCGCGCCGTGGCGCTTGGCGTGGTGGTCACCGCGCTGGTACAGGCGGTACTTGGCGGCGTCGGGCTGGCGATTTCCGGCGTGCCTTACGCTACCCTGTTGACGGTAGTGATGATCCTTTCGTGTCTGGTTCAGTTGGGGCCGTTGCCGGTATTGATTCCAGCCATTATCTGGCTTTACTGGACAGGCGACACCACCTGGGGCACCGTGCTGCTGGTTTGGAGCGCCGTCGTCGGCACTCTGGATAACGTGATTCGCCCGGTACTCATCCGCATGGGCGCCGATTTACCGCTGCTTCTGATCCTTTCAGGGGTAATCGGCGGCCTGATTGCATTCGGTATGATTGGTCTGTTTATTGGACCGGTGCTTCTGGCCGTGACCTGGCGTTTGTTCTCCGCATGGGTACATGAAGTTCCGGCGCCGACGAATGAACCAGAGGAGATCCTTGAAGAGCTGGATGACATCGAGGAAGCCAACAAGCAGTCATAATCCCGTCGGGCGGCATCGCCGCCCGATGCTTTAGCGACGTTTATCAATTCAACGCACACCCCATTTTGATTCGCCCGTCTGTTCCCCGCCGCATCTCATTTCTGTCGCAAATCCGTTACAGTTTTTAAACTATTGAGACGAATCTGATCGACGCAAAAAGTGCTCATGCCTACTATTAGCACACGGTTATAAATCAACACATTGATTTATAAGCATGGAAATCCCCTGAGTGAAACAACGAATTGCTGTGTGTAGTCTTTGCCCGTCTCCTACGATGGGCTTTTTTTTTACTTCAAGCGGCCAGCCTCACCGTTCATAATGGCGAGAAGAAAAAAAACTGACAGGACACGCATGAAAACCGTCACCGTAAAAAATCTTATCATTGGCGAAGGGATGCCCAAAATTATCGTGTCGTTGATGGGAAGAGACATCAATAGCGTGAAAGCGGAGGCGCTGGCCTACCGCGAAGCTACATTCGATATTCTGGAGTGGCGCGTGGATCACTTTATGGATATCGCATCGACTCAATCCGTTCTTACCGCTGCGCGTGTTATCCGCGATGCGATGCCTGACATTCCGTTACTGTTTACTTTCCGCAGCGCCAAAGAAGGCGGCGAGCAGACAATAACCACTCAGCATTATCTCACGCTTAATCGTGCCGCAATCGACAGCGGCCTGGTCGATATGATCGATCTTGAGCTATTTACCGGTGATGCTGACGTTAAAGCCACTGTCGATTATGCCCATGCGCATAATGTTTATGTCGTGATGTCTAACCACGATTTTCACCAGACGCCGTCCGCAGAGGAAATGGTTCTGCGGCTACGTAAAATGCAAGCGCTCGGCGCGGATATTCCCAAGATTGCCGTTATGCCGCAAAGCAAGCATGATGTATTAACGTTACTCACTGCCACGCTGGAGATGCAGCAACATTACGCCGACCGTCCGGTAATTACTATGTCAATGGCGAAAGAGGGGGTCATTTCACGTCTGGCAGGGGAAGTGTTTGGCTCTGCCGCCACGTTTGGCGCGGTGAAGCAGGCTTCAGCGCCGGGGCAAATCGCCGTAAATGATCTACGCAGTGTATTAATGATTCTGCACAACGCCTGACCCGGCATTATGCAGGCGTCGGGCAACTTACGCCCTATCCGGCCTACACAACATGTTTCTTGTGCAGGCCGGATAAGCATAGCGTTATCTGGTCGCGGTTTACTTCTTCAGTTCCGCCAGACTCAGCCAGGTCTGAACCACGGTGTCCGGGTTCAGCGACAGGCTGTCGATCCCCTCTTCCATCAGCCAAGCGGCAAAGTCTTCATGGTCGGACGGACCCTGACCGCAAATTCCAACATATTTGCCCTGTTTTTTCGCCGCGCGGATCGCCATCGACAGCAGCGCTTTCACCGCGTCGTTACGCTCGTCAAACAGTTCAGACACCACGCCGGAATCGCGATCCAGCCCCAGCGCCAGCTGCGTCATGTCGTTAGAACCAATCGAGAAGCCATCAAAATATTCGAGGAACTGTTCAGCCAGCAAGGCATTGGACGGGATCTCGCACATCATGATGATCTTCAACCCGTTCTCGCCGCGTTTAAGCCCCTGGCGCGCCAGCTCTTCGATGACCGCTTTCGCCTGGTCGACCGTCCGCACGAACGGGATCATGATTTCGACGTTGGTAAGGCCCATATCGTTGCGCACGCGTTTCACCGCTTCGCATTCCAGCGCAAAACAATCGCGGAAACTTTCTGCGACGTAACGACCCGCGCCGCGGAAGCCCAGCATCGGGTTTTCTTCATGCGGCTCATAGCGTTCGCCGCCGACCAGGTTGGCGTATTCGTTGGACTTAAAGTCAGACAGGCGAACGATAACGCGTTTCGGGTAGAAGGCGGCGCCTAACGTCGCGATCCCTTCCGTCAGTCGACCAACGTAAAATTCACGCGGCGAGTCAAACCCTTTCATCATCTCACGAATGTCGTTTTGCAGCGCGGCATCCTGGTCGTCAAACTCCAGCAGCGCACGCGGGTGAACGCCAATCATACGGTTAATGATGAATTCCAGTCGCGCCAGACCTACGCCTTCATTCGGCAGGCAGGCAAAGTCAAATGCCCTGTCCGGGTTGCCGACGTTCATCATGACCTTCAGCGGTAGCTCTGGCATGGTATCTACGCTGGAGCTTTTTACGCTGAAATCCAGCATGTCGGCATACACATAACCGGTATCACCTTCCGCACAGGAGACGGTCACTTTTTCGCCATCTTTCATGCGTTCGGTGGCGTCGCCGCAGCCGACTACCGCCGGAATACCCAATTCGCGGGCGATAATTGCCGCATGACAGGTGCGCCCGCCACGGTTAGTGACAATCGCCGCCGCTTTTTTCATGATCGGTTCCCAGTCCGGGTCGGTCATATCGGTGACAAGCACATCGCCAGGCTCAATACGGTTCATTTCGCCGATATCGGGAATAACTTTTACCGTACCTGCGCCGATACGATGCCCAATGGCGCGACCTTCGGCAATGATTTTCCCCTGCGCATGTAGCGTATAACGCTCCATCACCTGGCCACGAGAGCGCACGGTTTCCGGACGTGCCTGCACAATAAAGAGCTTACCGGTATGACCGTCTTTCGCCCATTCGATATCCATCGGACGACCATAGTGCTGCTCAATCTGCACCGCTTGTTTCGCCAGCTCCTGCACTTCTTCGTTGGTGAGCGAGAAAATGTCGCGCTGTTCCTGCGGCACATCCTCAATCTTCACTTGCTTGCCGTGCTCCTGGGTGGCGGCGTAAACCATGCGGATTTTTTTCGACCCCATGGTGCGGCGTACGATGGCCGGACGGCCTGCCGCCAGGGTTGGCTTATGGACATAAAATTCGTCCGGGTTAACCGCGCCCTGCACCACCATTTCACCCAGTCCCCATGCCGAGGTGATAAAGACCACCTGGTCAAAACCGGATTCGGTATCGATAGAGAACATCACCCCTGACGAGGCGAGATCGGAGCGAACCATCCGCTGCACGCCAGCGGAAAGCGCTACGCCGCGATGATCATATCCCTGGTGAACGCGATAAGAGATGGCACGATCGTTAAACAGAGAAGCAAATACGTGTTTCACTGCCACCAGTACCGCATCGAAGCCCTGAACGTTAAGAAACGTTTCCTGTTGGCCCGCAAACGAAGCATCTGGCATATCTTCCGCCGTGGCGGAGGAACGCACGGCAAAAGAGGCATTTTCATCATCCGACGAAAGCTGCGCATAGGCATCGCGGATGGCGTTTTCCAGCTCCGGCTGGAAAGGAGTGTCGATAATCCACTGGCGGATCTGCGCGCCCGCTTTCGCCAGCTGGAAGACATCATCAATATCTGTCTTATCCAGCAGCTCATAAATGCGCTGGTTTACGCCGCTTTGATCCAAAAACTGGTTAAACGCATCGGCAGTGGTTGCAAAACCATTCGGAACGGATACGCCCATGCCGGAAAGGTTAGTAATCATTTCACCCAGGGAGGCATTTTTGCCCCCAACTCTGTCTACATCATTCATGCCGAGTTGGTTATACCAAAGCACCAGCGGTGACGAGCCATTGTTGGACATCGAACAATCCTTTTGTGATAAATGAACGAGTTTAAGAAACACATAGTTGCGTATTTATCCTGGCATACTTAAACCCGCGAAAAAAACGGTGAATCGTTCAAGCAAATTTATTTTTTCATTTTTTCAGATTGTTTACGTAGTTGCGCAAACCCGCGCATAGCACGGCATTCCCTTAATCCCCCCCGATATAAACTGCGTTTCCAGGAAATGAAACACACTTTTCATTAATTATAAAAAGTGTCTGTCATTTTATAAAATAAGCGACAAGTTATACGTTTCCCGTTACTTTTAATTTATGCTTTCAGATAATTATGTTTACTCTTCAGGATGAACAGAATGGATAATGTTGTTGATCGCCATGTTTTCTATATTTCTGATGGTACCGCCATCACCGCCGAGGTCCTGGGTCACGCGGTTATGTCGCAGTTTCCGGTGACGATCAGCAGCATCACGCTGCCATTCGTGGAAAACGAAAGTCGCGCCCGCGCCGTCAAAGACCAAATTGACGCCATTTATCAGCAAACCGGCGTTCGCCCGCTGGTATTTTACTCGATTGTTTTACCTGAAATTCGCGCCATCATCTTACAGAGCGAAGGTTTCTGCCAGGATATCGTCCAGGCGCTGGTGGCGCCGCTTCAGCAGGAGATGAAACTGGATCCGACGCCGATCGCTCATCGTACTCATGGGCTTAATCCGGGTAACCTGAACAAGTATGACGCCCGTATTGCCGCTATCGATTATACCCTGGCGCATGATGATGGCATTTCATTGCGCAACCTCGATCAGGCTCAGGTCATTTTACTTGGCGTTTCGCGCTGTGGAAAAACGCCCACCAGCCTCTATCTGGCGATGCAATTCGGTATTCGTGCGGCTAACTACCCTTTCATCGCCGATGATATGGATAATTTGACACTGCCCACATCGTTAAAACCGCTACAACATAAACTGTTCGGCCTGACAATTGACCCTGAACGCCTGGCGGCTATTCGCGAAGAACGCCGTGAAAACAGTCGCTATGCCTCGTTGCGTCAGTGCCGCATGGAAGTGGCGGAGGTTGAAGCGCTGTATCGTAAGAATCAGATCCCCTGCCTGAACAGCACCAATTATTCCGTTGAAGAGATAGCCACCAAGATTCTCGATATTATGGGGCTTAACCGCAGAATGTACTAGCAAACTAGTTTAATGGTTTGTTTTTTGTTATCATGCTGTTCTGCCTGCGAGGTGTGACACGCCTCGCACTTGAAATCAGCAGGGATTGGTTTATCGTGATGCCCATCACTTCCCGGTAGTCCTGCCGTTGAAGCAACAAATTTCTGAGACTTGTAATGAACAGAACCGACGAACTCCGTACTGCGCGTATCGACAGCCTGGTAACACCGACCGAACTCGCGCAGCGGTATCCTGTATCGTCCTCCGTCGCCAGTCATGTTACCGACTCCCGACGCCGGATAGAAAAGATTTTAAATGGTGAAGATCCACGGCTACTGGTCGTCATTGGCCCCTGTTCGATTCACGATCTGAATGCTGCTATGGAATACGCGACGCAGCTCCAGGCACAACGCCAAAAGCATCAGGCGCGTCTGGAAATCGTCATGCGCACCTATTTTGAAAAACCGCGCACCGTCGTGGGATGGAAAGGCCTGATTTCCGATCCTGACTTGAATGGAAGTTACCGCGTCAATTATGGGCTTGAACTGGCGCGTCGCTTGCTATTGCAGGTGAACGAACTGGGAGTACCGACCGCCACAGAGTTTCTTGATATGGTCACCGGCCAGTTTATTGCCGATCTGATCAGTTGGGGAGCGATTGGCGCGCGTACCACCGAAAGCCAAATCCATCGGGAAATGGCTTCTGCGCTCTCTTGTCCGGTCGGCTTTAAAAATGGTACGGATGGCAATACCCGCATTGCCGTTGACGCTATTCGCGCCTCCCGCGCCAGCCATATGTTTCTCTCGCCGGATAAAGACGGACAGATGACCATCTACCAGACGAGTGGCAACCCGTATGGGCACATCATCATGCGCGGCGGTAAAAAACCGAACTACCACGCTGAAGATATTGCCGCCGCCTGCGACACGTTGCATGAATTTGATCTGCCGGAACATCTGGTCGTCGACTTCAGCCACGGCAACTGTCAAAAACAGCATCGCCGCCAGTTGGAGGTATGTGATGATATTTGCCAGCAGATTCGTAATGGCTCCACGGCAATTGCCGGGATTATGGCCGAGAGTTTTTTACGGGAAGGCACGCAAAAAATTATCAGCGGTCAACCATTAATCTATGGTCAGTCCATTACCGATCCCTGCCTGAACTGGGAAGATACGGAAGTTCTGTTGGAAAAACTGGCCGCGGCGGTAGATAGCCGCTTTTAATAGCTCGCCCATCCTGCCGGGATGGGCGTTTCTTCGATGCTTTACCCGCCCTTTTCTCTCCGCGCGCGTATATCACTCCACAGAATTAGCACTTGCTGTTATCGCATTAATTATTGATAATAATAATCATTGTGAGTTTGATTATTAATAAATAACATGTCGCGTATGGATAACACCGAGCTGCCTCACCCTAAGGAAATAGACAATGAAACGCTTCTCCCTGCCGCTGAACGGCGCGTCAACAGTCAGGCGCTATTAGGTCCGGACGGCAAAGTCATTATCGATCACAACGGTCAGGAGTATCTGTTGCGCAAAACTCAGGCCGGTAAGCTACTGTTAACCAAATAGCGCTCCCGCCAGCAGACGATGCTGCTGGCATCAGGCTAACTTGAACAACTGACCTCCAGCCGCTTTCCCCACTCCGGTGGTCGGCTGGCATAGTCATCATCTCGATCGGTAAAAGGTTGACGTAAAACTTCATGCAACCGATGCAGTTCCGCCATGTCTCCTTGTTCAGCCGCATCTATCGCGCGTTGCGCCAGCCAGTTGCGCAACACAACCGCAGGATTCACGCGTTGCATCTGCTGCTGGCGCAGCGCGTCATCAACCGCCTCTGTGCGCAATCGCGCCCGGTAGCGGTCGAACCAGGCATCGAACGCCGCGCGATCGATAAACGTATCCCGCAACGGCGAGGAAGCGCTCTGTTGCTCCGTATGGCTTAACATCCGAAATGTACGGGTATAATCACTCCCTTCGCGCGCCATCAGACTAAACAATTCATTCAGTAAAGCGTTATCGTCTTTTTGCTCGGTAAAGAAACCCAGCTTCTGGCGCATTCGCTGCCCATAGTGCGTTAACAACGCGTCCTGGTAACGATCCAGCGCTCTGTTTAACGCGTCGATCTCAATAAAAGGGGTTAGCGTCTGCGCCAGACGTTGTAAATTCCACAGCGCCACCGACGGTTGATTATCGAAGCGGTAACGTCCCTGATGATCGGAATGGTTACCAATGAAGCCGGGATCGTAGTCATCGAGAAAACCAAAGGGGCCATAGTCGATGGTCAGCCCCAGAATCGACATGTTATCCGTATTCATAACGCCGTGCGAAAAACCGACGGTTTGCCACTCGGCGATAAGTCTTCCGGTACGCGCCGCCACCTCTTCAAACCACAAAGCATATTTTTCCGGGACATCCTGCCATTGCGGCCAGTAATGACGAATAGCGAAATCAGCCAGTTGCTGAACTTTTTCCGGCTCACGGCGGTAATAGAAATGTTCGAAATGACCAAAACGCATATGACTTTGTGCCAGACGCATTAACATGGCGCCCGTTTCCTGCGTCTCTCGCTGAACCGGCGTATCGCTGGCTACGATAGATAACGCGCGCGTAGTGGGAATACCCAGATAATGCATGGCTTCGCTGGCAAGACTTTCTCGTATGGTTGAACGCAGGACGGCGCGTCCATCCCCCATTCGCGAATAGGGTGTTAATCCGGCGCCTTTCAGATGCCAGTCGAGGGTCGAGCCATCCGCCAGGAGCTGTTCGCCCAGCAAAATACCGCGTCCGTCGCCGAGTTGTCCCGCCCAGACGCCGAACTGATGCCCGCTATATACCTGCGCGACAGGCGACATACCGGGTAATAAGGTTTCGCCGCCCCAAACGCCAGCGCCATTGGTAACGTCAAATAACGACGCGGGAATGGCTAACTGCTGCGCCAGTTTGTCGTTATACCAAATCAGTCGCGCATTTTTTAACGGTGTGGGTAAAAGCGCGGTATACGTTGCTGGCAGTTCATCGCGCCAACGGGCAGTAAAAGACAGGGTCATAGGGCCTCCTGTCTTCAGTGTAGACGGTTAATCACCGGTTAAACACCGGCAAACAGAAAGGTTATCGCTGAACGAGTTTAATGAGCTGGTTTACTGGCACCGGAGGCCATAGTCCGCCCTGGAATGCGCTAAACCCCAATGGCGCTGCGCGCGCAAACATCGCCTCAGTATCAATACCGGCAATCATCAGCGACTCGCAGCTGGAGGAGATCTGGGCAACGATGGCGTGCATGAATGGTTCGAATGAGATCATTTCAGCTCGCTGCTGAATAAAATTTTTATCCAACATGACTCGTTTGAAAAGCCCATCGAAAATAGCTTTAGTCGACGCCTCGCCTGCCCCAAAATTTGCCAGCATTAATGGGAAATGCATTGCCAGATTAGCTAACGTTTCATTGTTTTTGCCCTGGTTTAACCCAGGATAATTCTCATTTATAGCTAATTCAAGAAACGGAAAGCGCGCTGCCCGGGGAAAAAGTTCGCTATCTAATAATAATAAGTCACTAATTGCAGGCGGTAAATTAAGCCATGCAATAAGTTTATGCTGAATAAAAAAGTGCTGACAGGTTTCTAACAACGCCAGTTTTTCAACAAACAGACAGTATTGTTCCTCCACCGAAAGGCGAGGCGCTACCAACTCAGTCGGCATCCGCACGGCGCCGTCTTCAGCGGCAAACGTTGCAATAATCTCTAAACCAACAAGCCGAGCGTTTTCATCCATGACGGGAAGGAAAAAGAGTTCGGAATGGTAAAGCTCATTAAGTGAAGCAATCATTACGCCAGTCCCATGGTTAGGGCGCTATTCGCCATCCAGTCACTACGGACGGAAACAGACGTAACTTCAGATACTAATTGAAGCGTCATCATTTTTCTTGTTTACCGGTAAGCCGGTTCCTTTTTTTAACTTACTCTGATTATAAACCAATATCCAATGTTGTACTTTTAACAGGGCGTGAACACGCCCGTTTTTAATAAAAGTACGTTTGTAAATGCTACGGTTATATCATTATATATGATGACAACAGATGTCATAAGTTCAACCGGCGATATGTTAAAAATAGACTATAAAATTTATATCGACTGCGAGGTTAAATTCGCCGTGCCTGCCAGAAGTTTTTTCGCCAGTACACATTATCCAGCGATGAACGCATCACGCCACGACTGGTAGAGGCATGAATAAACTCATTATTTGTATCGTAAATACCAACATGTAAACCACTTTCGCCCGAACCGGTTTTAAAGAAAACCAAATCTCCGGGCATCAATTCATCTTTATCGATTCTGGTGCCGATTTTTGATTGTTCACGCGTATCACGAGGCAACTGCAAATCAAACTTGTCGCGCATAGTGACTACCACAAAGCCGGAACAGTCCACGCCTCTGCGACTCATACCGCCGTAACGGTATGGCGTACCGCGCCAGGACTGCAACTGATCGTTCAAACCCGCAATGACGGTAATGGAGTCTGATAATCTGGCATTTGGCGCCGGTGCCCGATGAGTACTGCATCCTGCCAGGAACAATGCTGTGATAACAAGAAGCCAAAAACGCATGCCGCAACAATCCTCTGTTTTTATTTTGGTATTAATTTAGCGTCGAAATTACCTGCTTTTCAAGAAACGATTTTACTTAAGTGGCCGAAATGAGCATTGGATGCCCCTCGACGTCGAGTCGTCGAAAGCGCAGACCGTAGGCTTGCGCCAGATAAGAGGGGGTGAGCACCTCTTCCCGGCGGCCGCAGGCAATGAGTTTACCGCGCTTTAGTAACCAGGCTTTATGCGCATGGCGCAGCGTGTGGTTCAGATCGTGGCTACTCATCACAATCGCAATTCCTGCCTGACACAAATGATGTAATACCCGATCCAGAGCGTTTTGTTGCGCAACATCGAGACTGTTCATCGGCTCATCAAGCAGCAATAATTGACCGACCGGATTAGCGTCAGGATGAATTTGTAGTACAACGGCAGCAAGGCGAACGCGCTGCCACTCGCCACCGGAAAGCTGATTCACGCTTCGCCCCAGTTTGTCGCCCAATCCAAGCATATCGGCCACCTCGTTAAGCTGCCCGGTTCGCGTTTTATCCGGTTGATGCAATGTCAGGTAATGCCAGACCGGCATGGCGAACGGCGGATTTTGCTGTTGCGCAAGATAAGCGCGGTGTTGGGCAAGCGTTGCCGTCGCCCATGCCTCCAGCGGCGCTCCGCCAAACCTGATGTTCCCCTCGCCTGAGGTTAACCCCGCCATACGCGCCAGTAGCGTGCTTTTTCCGGCGCCGTTCGGCCCGACAAGATGAAGGATCTCTCCTGCGCTTACTTCGCCGGAAAGCGGCCCCAGGCGGGTGCTCTCGGCGACGTCCTTTAATTGCATCAATTGAGACATTATTTTGCCAACGCGATTTTTATGCTTTCCATCACAATAGGATCTTCAGGCGTCATATCCGGCGAAAAACGCTGTACCACCTGACCATCCCGGCCTACCAAAAATTTTTCAAAATTCCACAGAATATCATCCGGATAGAGTGGCATACGCCCTTTGCTTACCATCCGTTCGTAAAAGCCGCTCTTCTCCGGCGCGACTGCCGTTGGCGCAGCGGCTATCAGTTTTTGATACAGCGGATGGCGCGCGTCGCCATTCACATCAATTTTGCTGAACATCGGGAACGTGACGCCCCAGGTGCTGGCGCAATAGGTTTTAATCTCCTCTTCGCTGCCTGGCTCCTGCCCCATAAACTGGTTGCAGGGAAAACCCAACACGACAAACCCCTGATCTGCCCACGCCTTCTGGATATTTTCCAACTGTTCATATTGCGGCGTCAGACCACATCTGGAGGCGACGTTTACAATGAGCAGCACTTTTCCGGCGTATTTTTCAAGTGTAGTGACCTCTCCATCAATCGTCGTAACGTGAGTATTAAGAAGCGAGTTTTGCATGGTGTCTCCCTGATGTCGGTAGAATAGCGGGTTTCATCGTTAGCCTTTAATCATAGACTGCGAATGATGAAAGCAGTTGTTTACCGATGCGCTAACGCGCGGATTTGAGCAGCAGCCAGATAAACACTGGCGCCCCCAATGTGGCGGTGACCACCCCGATAGGCAGTTCAGCCGACGCCAGCGCCAGTCGGGCGACCACATCAGCCAATAGCAGGGCGATAGCCCCGGCCAACGCGCAGCCGGGAAGTAAAACCCGGTGATCGGTTAAACCACATAAACGCAGGATGTGCGGAATAACCAGACCGATAAAACCAATCGCCCCCGCCATCGCCACGCTGACGCCCACCATCCAGCCGGTGGCGACGACCAACAAATTGCGCCAGAACCACAGCGGCAGGCCAAGCTGCCGCGCCGAGGTTTCCCCTAGCGCCAGCATATTCAGCGGTTGCGACTGGCAACATATCCAGATGAGTACCGGGATGAGCGCAATCATTAGCCAGCTCTGCTGCCAGTCAACGCCGCCGAATCCTCCCATCATCCAGTACATTAATTGCCGCAGATCGAAAGAGGTGGAAAAATAGATAGCCCACGTCATCAGCGCGCTACAGATAATGCCCAGCGCGACGCCCGCCAACAACAAGCGGCTGGTAGAGAGATGGCGGCGCGCAAAACGCAGCAGGATTAACGTAATAATGAGCGCGCCGGCTATAGCGCACAGTCCCAGCGCCCATCCTGGCAGTTGCCCCTGCCCCAGTAAGACGGCGGCAATAAGCCCAACACCGGCCCCATTCGAAACGCCGAGCAGGCCCGGTTCAGCAAGTGGGTTTTCAAACAGCGCCTGCATCACAGCGCCCGATAGCGCCAGCGCAGCGCCAACCAGCAATACCGCAAGCGTGCGGGGAAGGCGAATTTGCCAGACAAACAGTTCTCCCCGGGCGCTTAACCAGTCACCGGGGGCAATCCACTGTTCGCCTGCGCATAAGCTCAGAAATGTAGCCAGTAACACCAGCAGTGACAGGCTCAGAAGCCAGCGAACGTTTCGTCGCTGTTGTTGGCGGGCAAAAGTCAGCATGTTATCCATTCAGCTGAAAAGAGGTAGCGTGATTTTACGGTGGGTATCCTTTACTTGAAAGAAAAAAGGCCGCAATGCGGCCTTTTTAGTTATACGGGTCATCTTTCAGGCTGACAGATACGCTGTCATCCCGCTGATCTACTTGCGGGATGGCAGCGTATCTGCCGTAATACACCCTGATGGATGTTATGCCTGGATCTGATTACTCTTCTTTGGGCGAAGCGTTTTCGACCCGGCTCTTTAACTTCTGCCCGGGTCTGAAGGTCACCACGCGCCGTGCTGTAATAGGAATATCTTCACCCGTTTTCGGGTTACGCCCCGGACGTTGATTTTTATCACGCAGATCGAAGTTACCAAAACCAGAGAGTTTCACCTGCTCACCGTTTTCCAGAGCACGACGGATCTCTTCGAAAAACAGTTCAACCAGTTCTTTGGCATCCCGCTTGCTAAGCCCAAGCTTATCAAACAGATATTCTGACATTTCAGCTTTTGTAAGCGCCATAGGTTCAATCCCTCAATGATGCCTGGAATCGCTCTTTTAATGCCTCTACACATTTGGCGACGGTAGCGGCAATCTCCTCTTCTTCGAGTGTACGGTTGGTATCCTGAAGGATCAGGCTGATAGCGAGGCTCTTATAACCCTCCGCAACACCCTTACCGCGGTACACGTCAAATAAGTTTACGCCAACTACCTGATTTACGCCAACTTTCTTACATTCGGATAAAATATCCGCTGCGGGAACGTTTTCTGCAACAACAACCGCAATATCGCGACGGTTGGCCGGGAAGCGTGAAATCTCCCGCGCCTGCGGCACGATACGGTCTGCGAGCTTATTCCATTCCAGTTCAAACACCAGCGTACGACCATTCAGATCCAGTTTACGTTCCAGTTCAGGGTGAACAACCCCAATAAAACCAATACGTTCATCTTTCAGATAAATCGCCGCAGACTGTCCCGGATGCAGAGCCGGATTCATCTCCGCCTTAAACTGGATATCACCCAGTTTGCCGGTTAAATCCAATACCGCTTCCAGATCGCCTTTCAAATCATAGAAATCAACGGTCTCTTTTGCCAGGTTCCAGTGCTCATCATAGCGGTTACCGCAAATCACGCCAGCCAGCATCAGATCCTGTCGAATACCCAGATTGGCTTGTGTATCCGGAACGAAACGTAAACCGGTTTCAAAAATACGCACGCGATTCTGCTGACGGTTTTGGTTATAGACCACCGTCGCCAACAATCCGCTCCACAGAGACAGACGCATCGCCGACATCTCAACGGAGATAGGGTTTGGCAGCAGCAGCGCTTCTGCACCTGGATGGATGAGCTGTTGTACTTTAGGATCGACAAAGCTATAGGTAATCACTTCCTGATAGCCTTTGTCGTTCAGCATGGTTTTAACCCGCTTCAACGACAGATCGGCTTCACGGTGCGTCCCCATGATTAAACCGGCCTGGATTGGCTCGTCCGGAATATTGTTATAGCCGTAAACGCGGGCCACCTCTTCCACCAGATCTTCTTCAATCTCCATATCGAAACGCCAGGTCGGCGCCACGGCTTTCCACTCGTCCTGCCCTTCGGTCACTTCACATCCCAGACGACGCAGAATATCACTGACCTGCTCATCCGCAATATGATGCCCGATCAGGCGATCCAGTTTACTGCGACGCAGCGTAATGGTGGCGCGTTTCGGCAATGTTGCTTCGTTGCTCACATCAATTATCGGACCCGCATCACCGCCACAGATATCAAGAAGCAGACGAGTAGCGCGCTCTATCGCTTTATATTGCAGCGCCGGGTCCACCCCGCGCTCGTAGCGATGAGACGCATCGGTATGCAGACCGTGGCGACGAGCGCGACCGGTGATAGACAGCGGATTAAAGTACGCACACTCCAGCAGCACATTTTGCGTTTCGCCATTCACGCCAGAATGTTCGCCGCCAAAAATACCGGCTATCCCCAGCGCCTTATGGTGATCGGCGATCACCAGCGTGTCCGCATTTAACGTCGCTTCGCTACCGTCCAGCAGGACGACGGTTTCACCCTCTTTTGCCATCCGCACGACAATACCGCCATCAATGCGATCTTTATCGAAAGCATGCATTGGCTGACCCAGTTCGAGCAGCACATAGTTCGTGACATCAACCACCGCATCGATGGAGCGAATACCGCAGCGACGCAGTTTCTCTTTCATCCACAGCGGCGTCGGCGCGTTAACATTGATGCCTTTTACCACCCGGCCAAGATAGCGTGGACACGCATCAGCGGCCTCTACCGTAATCGGCAGCGTATCGCTGATAGTTGCCGTAACCGGCGCCATTTCAGGCTCCTGGAGCGGCGCTTTGTTCAGTACCGCCACATCACGCGCAACGCCGATGATACCTAAGCAATCCGCACGGTTCGGCGTGACGCTAATTTCGATGGTATTGTCGTCGAGCTTCAGGTATTCACGGATATCAGTACCCAGCGGCGCATCCGCCGGCAGTTCGATAATGCCGCTGTGATCGTCGGAAATCCCCAGTTCGGAGAAGGAGCACAGCATCCCTTCAGACGGTTCACCGCGCAGTTTTGCCGCTTTAATTTTGAAATCGCCCGGCAGGATAGCGCCAATGGTGGCCACCGCTACTTTCAGCCCCTGACGACAGTTTGGCGCGCCGCAGACGATATCCAACAGGCGTTCTCCGCCAACGTTGACTTTCGTTACACGCAATTTGTCAGCGTTCGGATGCTGGGCGCACTCAACCACTTCCCCAACCACAACGCCATTGAAGCTTCCCGCGACCGGCTCAACGCCGTCTACTTCCAGGCCAGCCATCGTAATCTGGTTAGCCAACGCATCGCTATCAATTGCCGGGTTAACCCACTCGCGTAACCACAGTTCGCTGAATTTCATTGTTTTATCCTGCCTTTATTTAAACTGTTTGAGGAAACGCAGATCGTTTTCGAAGAATGAACGCAGGTCGGTGACGCCGTAACGCAACATGGTCAGACGTTCCATCCCCATACCAAAAGCGAAGCCAGAATAGATTTCCGGATCGATACCGACATTACGCAGCACATTCGGATGCACCATCCCGCAGCCCAGCACTTCCAGCCATTTGCCGTTTTTACCCATCACATCCACTTCCGCAGAAGGTTCGGTAAACGGAAAATAAGAAGGACGGAAGCGAATCTGCAGATCCTCCTCAAAGAAATTACGCAGGAAGTCGTGCAGCGTACCTTTGAGGTTGGTGAAGCTGATGTTGGTATCAACAATCAGACCTTCCATCTGATGGAACATCGGAGTATGCGTCTGGTCGTAGTCATTACGGTATACACGGCCCGGCGCAATAATGCGGATCGGCGGTTGCTGCGCTTTCATCGTCCGGATCTGGACGCCAGACGTCTGGGTCCGCAGCAGACGGGTCGCGTCAAACCAGAAGGTATCATGATCGGCGCGGGCCGGATGATGACCCGGAATGTTTAACGCATCGAAGTTATGGTAGTCATCTTCGATTTCCGGGCCAGTCGCCACGGTAAAACCAAGCTCGCCGAAGAAACTTTCAATACGGTCAATGGTACGTGTGACCGGATGCAGACCGCCGTTCTCAATACGGCGCCCCGGCAGGGAGATATCGATGGTTTCAGCGGCCAGGCGGGCGTTAAGCGCTGCGCTTTCCAGCTCGGCTTTACGCGCGTTAAGCGCCTGTTGTACCTGCTCTTTCGCGGCGTTAATGACTGCCCCGGCTGCCGGACGCTCTTCCGGCGGCAGATCGCGTAGGGTCGTCATCTGAAGGGTTAAATGCCCTTTCTTGCCCAAATATTCGACGCGTACATTGTCTAACGCGGCAACATCTGACGCCTGGTTAATGGCGGCCGCTGCATTGGCAACCAGCTCTGCGAGATGTGACATGGTTTTCCTCATTGTGTCGGTGAAGACACCGGTTCATTGGACGTAATCTCTCGATTTCAGATACAAAAAAAGCCTCCATCAGGAGGCTTTTTTGCGCTGTTTTTCGTTTCGTTTTTCACGCGCTAGCCTCCTGGGATCAGGTGCTAAAGTAAAAAAAGAAACGGAAAATAGCAGCGTTCATGCTTGCGTTACCTTATGTGGTAAAACCGAATATCCTTTATTGAAAAGGGTTACAGGTCAATTGTCAACTCACTGAACAGTAAATAAAAGAGAGGGAGCCAGGCTCCCTCTTTTCACTGGCTTATGCCAGAGCTGCTTTCGCTTTTTCAACCAGCGCGGTGAACGCGACTTTGTCGAATACGGCGATATCAGCCAGGATCTTACGGTCGATTTCAACAGAGGCTTTTTTCAGGCCGTTGATGAATTTGCTGTAAGAAATACCGTTCTGACGTGCTGCTGCGTTGATACGCGCAATCCACAGTTGACGGAACTGACGCTTACGTTGACGACGGTCACGGTAAGCATACTGACCAGCTTTGATAACTGCCTGGAAGGCAACGCGGTATACGCGAGAACGCGCACCGTAGTAGCCTTTGGCTTGTTTCAAAATTTTCTTGTGACGTGCGCGTGCAATTACACCACGTTTTACGCGAGCCATATGTGCTCTCCTGTATCTATTCTAATTAAAAAGTTAAAAACGTTAACGGCTTATGCGTACGGCAGGCACGCGATAACCAGGCCCAGATCGCCTTTAGAAACCATGGCTTTCGGACGCAGGTGACGTTTACGTTTAGTCGCTTTTTTGGTCAGAATGTGACGCAGGTTAGCGTGCTTGTGCTTAAAACCACCTTTACCGGTTTTTTTGAAGCGCTTAGCAGCACCGCGTACGGTCTTAATTTTTGGCATTTTAATAACTTCCACTTCGCATTGTTAATAAACGAAACATAGGCGAACAAAACCTGTGAAGCCCGAAGGCTTCACAGAATTGTTACTTGAAGGCCTTACTGTTTCTTCTTAGGAGCAAGCACCATGATCATCTGACGGCCTTCGATCTTCGTTGGGAAGGATTCGACCACTGCCAGTTCTTGCAAATCGTCTTTCACGCGATTAAGCACTTCCATACCGATTTGCTGGTGGGCCATTTCACGACCGCGGAAACGCAGCGTGATTTTGGCCTTATCGCCCTCTTCGAGAAAGCGAATCAGGCTGCGGAGTTTTACCTGATAGTCGCCTTCATCTGTCCCAGGACGGAATTTAATTTCCTTCACCTGGATAACTTTTTGCTTTTTCTTCTGTTCCTTAGAAGACTTACTCTTTTCATAGAGGAATTTGCCGTAATCCATTATACGACAAACCGGCGGCTCGGCGTTAGGGCTGATTTCGACTAAGTCTACTCCGGCTTCTTCAGCTTTTTCCAGAGCTTCTCTCAGACTCACAATACCAAGCTGCTCGCCTTCCAGACCTGTTAAGCGAACTTCTTGCGCGCGAATTTCGCTATTAATACGATTCGGACGCGCCGTTTGAACTCGTTTTCCGCCTTTAATACTTTATTCCTCCAGTTGTTGAAGACTGCGGCTGCGAATCTCTTGTTGCAGCTTCTCAATCACGTCATTTACGTCCAGACTGCCCAGGTCTTTACCGCGGCGGGTGCGAACGGCAACTTTGCCTGCTTCCACCTCTTTATCACCACAGACCAACATATAAGGGACACGACGTAAAGTGTGCTCGCGGATTTTAAAGCCAATCTTCTCATTTCTCAAGTCTGCTTTTACACGAATGCCCGCATTTTGTAGTTTCTGCGTCAATTCGTTAACGTATTCAGACTGCGAATCGGTAATATTCATCACGACTACCTGAACAGGCGCGAGCCATGTCGGGAAGAAACCAGCGAACTCTTCGGTCAGGATACCGATGAAGCGTTCCATCGACCCAAGAATCGCACGGTGAATCATTACCGGCACCTTACGCTCGTTGTCTTCGCCTACATAGGAGGCGCTCAGACGAGACGGTAAGGAGAAGTCCAGCTGTACTGTACCGCACTGCCATGCACGATCGAGGCAGTCATATAAGGTAAATTCAATTTTCGGACCGTAGAATGCGCCTTCACCCAGTTGATACTCAAACGGGATATTATTTTCTTCCAGCGCAACCGCCAGATCCGCCTCAGCACGATCCCACATCTCATCGCTGCCGATACGCTTATCAGGACGAGTGGAAAGCTTGACGACGATCTTCTCGAAGCCAAAGGTGCTGTACATATCGTAGACCATACGAATACAAGCGTTAACTTCATCGCGGATCTGCTCTTCGGTGCAGAAGATATGCGCATCATCCTGCGTAAAGCCGCGTACGCGCATCAGACCATGCAGCGCGCCTGATGGCTCGTTACGGTGGCAGCTACCGAATTCCGCCATACGCAGCGGCAAATCACGATAGGATTTCAGACCCTGGTTAAAGATCTGAACGTGGCCCGGGCAGTTCATCGGCTTGATGCAATATTCGCGGTTTTCTGAGGATGTGGTGAACATCGCATCTTTATAGTTGTCCCAGTGCCCGGTTTTTTCCCACAGCACACGGTCCATCATGAACGGGCCTTTAACTTCTTGATACTGGTACTCTTTGAGTTTAGAACGAACAAAGACTTCCAGCTCGCGGAAGATAGTCCAGCCGTCGTTATGCCAGAACACCATGCCCGGCGCTTCTTCCTGCATATGATACAGGTCGAGCTGCTTACCAATTTTACGATGGTCGCGTTTTGCGGCCTCTTCCAGGCGCTGCAGATAAGCGTTCAGGGCTTTTTTATCTGCCCATGCCGTACCGTAAATACGCTGCAACATCTTATTATTGCTGTCACCGCGCCAGTATGCGCCGGCAGTTTTCATCAGTTTAAAGTGATGGCAGAAACGCATATTCGGCACGTGCGGACCACGACACATGTCGACATATTCTTCATGATGGTACAAGCCAGGCTTGTCATCATGAGCAATGTTTTCATCAAGAATGGAAACTTTGTAGCTTTCACCACGCTTCACGAAGGTTTCACGCGCTTCGTGCCAGCTGACTTTCTTCTTGATAACGTCGTAATTTTTCTCGGCGAGCTCATGCATCCGCTTTTCGAGCGCTTCGACATCTTCCTGAGTTAGCGTGCGGTCAAGATCAACGTCATAGTAAAAACCGTTGTCGACAACCGGGCCGATCGCCATTTTCGTGTGCGGCCAAAGTTGCTTGATTGCGTGACCTAACAGATGCGCGCAAGAGTGACGAATGATCTCCAGACCCTCTTCATCTTTTGCGGTGATGATGGAAAGCGTCGCATCATTTTCAATCAGATCGGAAGCATCAACCAGCTCGCCATTCACACGGCCCGCAATGGTGGCTTTCGCCAGGCCAGGACCAATGTCCAGAGCAACATCCATCGGGCTTACAGGGTGGTCATAATGGCGTTGGCTGCCATCAGGAAGAGTAATAACAGGCATGTAATATCCTTATTTGCAGTGGTGACCCATACGCAAGATCACATACAAAGAGAAAATGAATTTATTGACAGTGAGTTGTGTATCCATCTAGCCAACCATTGCTAAATTGGCGCACAACCTTCGACACAGACGAAAATCGCTATTTTCGTCCGGCATGACGATGGTAACACTAAAAAAAGGGAGATTGCATCACTCTGTAGCAAATCAAGACCCTTGACAGGATTTCTCCGTTATCTTTCTACGCGCCGTATAGCGCTTCTCATCGACAACCTAACTTCTGCGCCAGACTCCCCTTTGTTGTTTTCACCTCGCTGGCTACCGCTTCAGGCAAGGCAGACCACAGCGTCAACACTGGCTTCGTTTTATGTTCGATAGCCTCCACGGTAACCTGATAGTCGCAAAAATTCGCCGAACGGGGCGTATTCTGATCCATAATAAACGCAGCGTAATTTCCTTCACTTTTTGACGGCGCCGTTCCGGTGAATAAAACCTTCCAGTACCCGCTGGGAATTTCTACCGTAGCATCTTCTGGCAATGTGGCGATATGCCGCTCAAAAAGGGGGCCGGTCACTACGTGCACTACAGATACATCAGCCTGTTTGGCAAGTTCGCGCACCCGGTTTTCCAGTGCAGCCCATGCTCCCTGATTCAGGGCGGATTTCTGCGGCGTAATATTCGATAAATAATTTAACGACGGCCAGTCCGATACGCCGCCCAATCCTGCCAACGGCGCCTGGTGTCCCCTGTCGACTTTTAATAGCGTATGGGCATTTTTATAGGCGGAAGGGGCCAACGTATCCGAGGGCGGTAAATCGGGGTCCTGCGCCCAGTTCCGCGGGCGACCGCTTGCCTGGCTGGTTTTTGTCACGCTATAGGCAACCCAGTTGGCAAATTTCGTGGCGCTATTATTATTGAGCGTATAGACATGGCGATAGATTGTTTGTTGGCTTCCTCCTTGAGGACAGCCAACGCTACAGTTATCAGGTTGCTGAACGAGTACGTTACGATGGGGTAACTCGGGTGCCGATGTTGTATCCTGGGGAGGATACGATGTAGTACATGCGCTTAATAATACTACGGGCAGTAATTTTAGCAGATTAATGGTTTTATTCATTTTTTCTTCCTTAATAATAACTGCCCTAATAATTCAGGTAGCAATAATTTGGTTATATTACCCTGCCAGCCGTTAGATGCGCTCATCATTAAAGACAACACTATCACGGTAAAAATTAATAACAGATAAACATCGAAGCCATCATAGAAAATGAGCTCAAAAGAATACAACGTGATATTCATATTGATACCAAAAAACATCGTATTATATGCATAATCGTGAAGCCAATAATTTCTCGCACTCAGATAGCGAATGAAAAATGGATATTCAATAATATCTGACGCATGTTTTTCAACACCATTTTTCAACATTAAGGCAACGTATCCTCTCAATGACTCGCTGCTGGCAGGAGTTTAGTTATATTTAAAGGTTTATAAGCACTGCGCATCATGCTGCTGTGCTTATTACTTTGTAAAAATAAGAGTATTCACTTTCATATTCAGGGGTAAAAAGTGAACAAATACAGCTATTGCGCAACGATGATTGCCGCCATACTCAGTACGACCACAATGGCCAATGCCAGTAGCCTTGCTATTTCAGTGGCGAATGATGATGCAGGTATATTTCAACCATCCTTAAATGCCCTTTACGGGCACAAGGCTGCAGACCGGGGTGATTATACTGCCGGGCTCTTTTTAGGCTACAGCCACGATCTCACTGACGCCAGTCAACTCTCTTTTCATATCGCGCAAGATATTTATTCTCCATCAGGCGCCAATAAGAGAAAGCCTGAAGCCGTCAAAGGCGACCGCGCGTTCAGCGCCTTTCTTCATACCGGACTGGAGTGGAATTCATTAGCCACCAATTGGTTACGTTATCGTTTAGGTACCGATATCGGCGTTATTGGTCCTGACGCAGGCGGTCAGGAGGTTCAGAATCGGGCGCATCGAATAATAGGCGCAGAAAAATACCCTGCCTGGCAGGATCAAATTGAAAATCGTTATGGTTATACGGCAAAAGGAATGGTGTCCCTTACGCCAGCTATTGATATTCTGGGTGTCAATGTGGGCTTCTATCCAGAAGTCTCTGCTGTCGGCGGCAATCTCTTCCAGTATTTAGGGTACGGCGCAACCGTTGCGCTGGGAAATGATAAGACCTTCAACTCTGATAATGGGTTTGGGTTACTGTCCCGCCGAGGGTTAATACACACTCAAAAAGAGGGATTGATCTATAAAGTATTTGCTGGCGTTGAGCGCAGGGAAGTTGATAAAAACTACACGTTACAGGGGAAAACGCTGCAAACAAAAATGGAAACGGTGGATATTAATAAAACCGTGGATGAATATCGCGTCGGTGCCACCATCGGCTATTCTCCCGTCGCATTTTCTCTTTCTTTAAACAAAGTCACGTCGGAATTTCGCACCGGAGACGACTATTCTTATATCAACGGCGACATCACCTTCTTCTTCTGAGGCGTCACCGCGGAATAACCGGGTTACGTAACGTAACCCGGTACAATATTACATCTTATAGCCCAGCGTTACCGTAGTGCGGCGATCGGTATGTTCAGGCGCTGATTCAGGCGGCTGCGAGTTCCACGTTAAATTATACCCCACCTTTAGACCAAAATGTTCGTTAATGGCGACATTGAGGGCTGTTTCCGAATTTAGTGTGGTGTCTTCTGCGCCAAATACTGACACCCCCTGTGTAAACTTAGCATTGTCAGTTAACTGCCAGGCATAGCTGCCGGAAGCATAACCCAGCGGCTGCGTTTCAGTGGTATCGTCCGTATGTTCGTCATAGCGAACCCCTGGACCGAATTCAAAACGGAAGCTGTGCACTGGACCATTAAGGAACTGCCGCCCGTAACCGGCGGTCAGTACGTCGCGCTGACGATAACCGTTGAAACGGTCTGTCAGCCAACTGGCCTGGCCAAAGGTATAATCATAATCCGTCATATTAAAACGGTTACGCGCGCCTACCGCATATTTTTCTGAAGAGCGTTCATCATTAGAGGAGGTATTGCTGGCATTGCCCCATAATGACCAGGCGGTACGTTGTCCATACCAGGTCATCGCCGTGTCAGCCGTTAAGGAAGAACTTTTAGTATTGCCTGACTGAGCAAGGTAGCCCGCATTCAGATTACCTTCAAAAGGTTTTTTCGCGGTGGAGGGATCATCCATGACAGTAAAAACGGAATCATCGGCGGCGGCATACAGAGACGCGAACACGCCACCCGCCAGCATAACTACAGCGGGTACTGCCTTCAAAAGCTTCATTTATATAGAGTCCGTACAACTAAAAAAGAGACCACGACGGTCCCGGAAACTTTCATAGGGATCAATGACAAACGCCCCTGGAAAGGTAGCGAATTATAAGAAGCCCCGAATAACATAGCAATCAATTACTATTTCATTTTTTGAATAAGAACCCTCCCGAAGCATTCATTTATTTATATAACTTTACATCGTACTTCTTTAAATAAAGATCCGGAAAATCATATTGTTAATTCCTTCACTTTCCGGGGATTAAGTGCCAGACTGAAATCAGCCTAACAGGAGGTAACGATGGTACGTATCTATACGTTGACGCTTGCGCCCTCTCTCGATAGCGCAACAATCACGCCGCAAATTTATCCCGAAGGTAAACTGCGGTGCTCCGCGCCGGTATTCGAACCCGGCGGCGGGGGTATTAATGTCGCTCGCGCCATTGCGCATCTTGGCGGCACCGCGACCGCAATTTTCCCGGCTGGCGGCGCTACCGGCGAACATCTGGTCGCACTACTGGCTGACGAAAATGTCCCCGTGTCTACCGTCGATGCGAAAGACTGGACGCGTCAGAACCTGCACGTCCACGTCGAGTCCAGCGGCGAACAGTATCGTTTTGTTATGCCCGGCGCCACGCTGGACGATGACGAATTTCGCCAGCTTGAAGAACAGGTACTGGAAATTGAATCCGGGGCAATTCTGGTTATCAGCGGCAGCCTTCCGCCCGGCGTTAAGGTCGAGAAACTCACGCAACTGATTTCCGCCGCGCAGAAGCAAGGCATTCGCTGCATTATTGATAGCTCTGGCGACGCGCTCACCGCTGCGCTGGCGCTTGGCGATATCGAACTGGTGAAACCTAACCTGAAAGAATTGAGCGCGTTGGTTAATCGCGATCTGACGCAACCTGATGATGTGCGTAAAGCGGCCCAGGAATTAGTGCAAAGCGGCAAGGCTCGCCGGGTAGTGGTCTCTCTGGGGCCGCAAGGGGCCCTGGGCATAGACAGTGAGAATTGCATCCAGGTTGTTCCTCCCCCGGTGAAAAGTCAAAGTACTGTCGGCGCGGGCGACAGTATGGTGGGCGCGATGACGTTAAAACTGGCGCAAGACGCGTCGCTGGAAGAGATGGTGCGCTTCGGTGTGGCGGCAGGCAGCGCCGCTACGCTCAATCAAGGTACGCGTCTGTGTTCTCGTGACGATACCCAAAAAATATACGCCTATCTTTCCGCGCAATAATCGTTTCCCCCTCGCCGAGGGGGATACCGGAAAATCGGTTAACGGGCGGCGCATCCGCCGCTGTTAAAAACACAGTTGCTCCCAACGAGGTGAACGATGGCCAGTGGCGATATTACCCGTTATGTTATTACCGTAACCTTCCATGAAGATTCCCTGACCGAGATTAACGAACTCAATAACCATCTGACGCGCAGCGGTTTTTTGCTGACATTAACGGACGATGAAGGGAATGTGCATGAGCTCGGCACCAATACGTTTGGCTTTGTTAGCGCTCAGAGCGCTGATGAAATCAAAGCGCTTGTCGCCGGACTTGCGAAAAGCGCGTTAGATAAGGATGTCGACATTACCGTGGCGACCTGGGAGGCGTGGAGTAAAAACGCACAATAAGTGCCATTCCCGCCGCGGCGCGTCCGCGATGTGCGTTAGTTCGTATTTTTCAACCGCATTTTTGCGCTAACCTTATGATCTGGCAGACAACGTGGGGAGAGACATTATGTGGCAAGCTATCAGTCGTCTTTTAAGCGAGCAAGTCGGTGAAGGCGAAATCGAACTGCGTAATGAACTGCCAGGCGGAGAAGTTCATGCCGCATGGCATTTACGTTATGCAGGCCATGATTTTTTCGTAAAGTGCGATGAACGAGAAATGCTTCGCGGTTTTACCGCTGAAGCCGATCAGCTGGAGCTGCTCTCCCGCAGTAAAACCGTTGTTGTGCCTAAGGTATGGGCGGTAGGTTCGGATCGGGATTACAGCTTTTTAGTCATGGACTACCTCTCGCCCCGCCCGCTGGATGCCCATAATGCGTTTATTCTTGGGCAACAGCTGGCGCGCCTGCACCAATGGAGCGACCAACCTCAATTCGGCCTCGATTTTGATAACGCGCTCTCTACCACGCCGCAGCCGAATACCTGGCAACGCCGTTGGTCGACTTTTTTCGCCGAACAGCGCATTGGCTGGCAGCTTGAACTCGCTGCGGAAAAAGGCATTACCTTTGGTAATATTGACGCCATTGTTGAACATGTTCAGCAACGTCTGGCGTCGCATCAACCGCAGCCTTCTCTTTTGCATGGCGATCTATGGTCGGCGAACTGCGCGCTTGGCCCTGACGGCCCCTATATCTTCGATCCAGCCTGCTATTGGGGCGACAGAGAATGCGATCTGGCGATGCTGCCGCTGCATACCGATCAGCCACCGCAGATTTATGACGGCTATCAGTCCGTTTCGCCGCTACCGCTGGATTTTCTCGACAGGCAGCCGATTTACCAGCTCTACACCCTGCTTAATCGGGCAAGGCTGTTTGGCGGTCAGCACCTGGCTACTGCGCAAAAAGCGATGGATCGGCTGCTTGCGGTATAGGTACAGCCCATGCCGGATACGGGCTATCCGGCATTTTTCAGTTTACATGAAGCCTAACAAGGAAAAGAAAAAGTAGCCGAGCACGATAATAATGACCGGCAAAATATAGAGCGGGAAAAACTGTAAAAAGATGGTATGGTGCGGCACCACGATACGTGACTCTATCTGCTCACGCGTTAGCCCTTCCGCGCCTTTTGCTTTTTCCAGGATCAACTGATCTTCCACGCCTTCACGCAAAAAACGTGACTGGCGGCTCATTCTGGCGCCGGAATCCTGCATCGCCAGCCCGACAAAAATCAGAATAAAAATGAGCCAGAAACCGATATTCAGGCTTCCCTGAAAATTCGGCGTCGGCGAGTTGTACCAAAAAACATTCAGAAACGGCGTATTCACGCGCATCATGTCTATCATTACGTGGGTAAAATCCAGCATTACCGCATTTATCCCCTCCTGCTTTTCACTGTGCGCATACATAAATTTAAGGACTGAGATGAGCGTGGAAAGCAGTGCCGGAATAAAAATAACCCACCCAACAACTCTTTTTAGGATTGCAATGCGTCCAGCTTGTTGATACGTCATGAGTTCCCCTTGATAAAGACGCGTCGTTTTGGCCTAAGTCTACCTGTTGATTCCCGTTTTCGCCTGATCTTTAAGGGCGATATACTAAGAACATGGTCATAATGAACGCTTAATTCGTTATTTTTTAATCTCAACAGGAGAGGTTGTGATGTCAACCCCACGTCAAATTCTTGCTGCAATTTTCGATATGGATGGACTACTGATCGATTCCGAACCGCTCTGGGATCGCGCTGAACTGGACGTAATGGCAAGTTTAGGCGTAGATATTACTCGACGCCATGAGCTGCCAGACACGCTTGGGCTACGCATTGATATGGTTGTCGATCTCTGGTTTGCGCAGCAACCGTGGAACGGCCCCGATCGCCAGGAAGTGACAAACCGTGTTATTGCCCGCGCGATTACGCTTATCGAAGAGACGCGCCCTCTTTTACCGGGTGTGCGTGAGGCCGTGGCGTTGTGTAAAGCGCAGGGGCTATTAGTGGGGCTTGCCTCGGCATCGCCGCTGCATATGCTGGAAAAAGTGCTCACCATGTTTGAGCTGCGCGACAGTTTTGACGCGCTGGCCTCTGCGGAAAAATTGCCCTACAGCAAACCGCACCCGCAGGTCTATCTGGATTGTGCGGCCAAATTAGGCGTTGATCCATTAACCTGCGTGGCGCTGGAGGATTCGGTGAATGGTCTAATCGCGGCAAAGGCGGCGCGAATGCGCGCCATTGTGGTGCCAGCAGAAGAAAACCAGCATGATCCGCGCTTTGCGCTGGCGAATGTCAAACTTAACTCGCTGACAGAGCTGACGGCGGCGCATCTACTCGGTTAAGATGTTTCCGAAACAAAGTCAACGGGCAATTAGCCGCTGAACCAGACGGCAAGCGGCTTTGACAGAGACAAAGAGTTACAACGTCACCACTTCCGCCTACTGTATAAAAACCCTATACTGTATGAATTGACAGTTCAATGGGTTTTATCATGACGGCGGAAGGACATCTTCTTTTTTCTATAGCCAGCGCGGTTTTCGCCAAGAATGCCGAGTTAACGCCCGTCCTTGCGCACGGCGACTGGTGGCATATTATTCCTTCGGCTATTTTGACCTGTCTGCTGCCGGATATCGACCACCCCAAATCTTTTCTTGGTCAGCGCCTGAAATGGGTATCGAAACCGATCGCCCGCGCGTTCGGTCACCGGGGGTTTACCCATAGTCTGCTGGCGGTCTTTGCCCTACTGGCGACCTTTTATCTCAAGGTACCGGATACGTGGATTATCCCGGCAGATGCGCTGCAAGGCATGGTACTTGGCTATTTAAGCCATATCGTCGCGGATATGCTCACCCCCGCAGGCGTTCCCTTACTGTGGCCGTGCCGCTGGCGTTTCCGCCTGCCTATTCTGGCGCCGCGCAAAGGCAATCAACTGGAGCGATTTTTATGTATGGCGTTGTTTGCCTGGGCGGTGTGGATGCCGCAGTCCATGCCGGAAAACAACGTCATACGCTGGTCTTCGCAGATGATCACTATCCTGCAAATGCAGTTCAATCGTTTTATAAATCACCAGATTGATTAGTAAATCAACGCCAAAGTCATTTTTGGTATAAACCATTCCATTTGAATATAAGAGCCAGCTCACAGTTCTGCTAATCTTGCGCGAACAGAATCGCTAAAACACAGCGCTTCATAATAAAAAAATCAGGAGAACGGGGATGAATTTTCCATTAATTGCGAACATTGCGGTGTTCGTCATTCTGCTGTTTGTACTGGCGCAGGCCCGTCATAAACAGTGGAGTCTGGCTAAAAAAGTGCTTGTCGGCCTTGTGATGGGCGTGGTCTTTGGTCTGGCCCTGCACACCATTTATGGCGCTGACAGTCAGGTGTTAAAAGACTCCATTCAGTGGTTCAATATTGTCGGCAACGGCTATGTGCAATTGCTACAAATGATTGTGATGCCGCTGGTATTCGCCTCTATTTTAAGCGCCGTGGCACGACTGCATAACGCCTCTCAATTGGGGAAAATCAGTTTTCTGACTATCGGCACGCTGCTGTTTACTACCCTTATCGCAGCGCTGGTGGGCGTGCTGGTCACCAATCTGTTCGGACTGACGGCGGAAGGTCTGGTTCAGGGCGGCGCGGAAACCGCGCGTCTGAATGCCATTGAGACGAGCTATGTCGGCAAAGTGGCCGATCTCAGCGTGCCGCAACTGGTGCTGTCTTTTGTACCGAAAAATCCGTTTGCGGATCTGACTGGCGCAAATCCTACGTCTATTATCAGCGTGGTGATTTTCGCCGCCTTCCTGGGCGTGGCCGCGCTTAAGCTGCTGAAAGATGATGCGCCAAAAGGCGAGCGTGTGCTTGTTGCTATCGATACCCTGCAAAGCTGGGTAATGAAGCTGGTGCGTCTGGTGATGCAACTTACGCCTTACGGCGTACTGGCGCTGATGACGAAAGTGGTTGCCGGCTCTAATCTGCAGGACATCATTAAGCTTGGAAGCTTCGTGGTAGCGTCATATCTTGGTCTGGCGATAATGTTTGTGGTTCACGGCATACTATTGGGCGTGAACGGGATTAGCCCGCTGAAATATTTCCGCAAGGTGTGGCCGGTGCTGACATTTGCCTTTACCAGCCGCTCCAGCGCCGCCTCCATTCCACTTAATGTCGAAGCGCAAACCCGCCGCCTGGGCGTGCCGGAGTCCATCGCCAGCTTTGCTGCCTCTTTTGGCGCGACCATCGGCCAAAACGGTTGTGCCGGTCTTTATCCTGCGATGTTGGCGGTAATGGTTGCGCCGACGGTCGGCATCAACCCCTTAGACCCCGTATGGATAGCCACGCTGGTGGGTATCGTTACCGTAAGTTCGGCGGGTGTTGCCGGCGTTGGCGGCGGCGCGACCTTCGCCGCGCTGATTGTGCTGCCTGCCATGGGCTTACCGGTCACGCTGGTCGCGCTGTTAATCTCCGTCGAACCGTTGATTGATATGGGCCGTACCGCACTGAACGTGAGCGGCTCAATGACCGCGGGTACGCTGACCAGCCAGTGGCTGAAGCAGACCGATAAAACCATTCTCGATAGCGAAGAAGACGCTGAACTGGCGCATCGATAATACATTATCGGGCGTTCACATCGTCTGAGACACGACGATCGGCAACTCAAAATGTCTGTCACTAAAAACGCCGGTCTCCAGTACCGGCGTTTTGTTTTTTTCTTAGTCAGCGATTTCGTTTTCCTGGCGAACCTGATTCGCCCAACGCTGCGCCGATTCTGGCACGCTAAAGGCGGGCGACCGTTGAAATGACTCCCCCGTCAGAACAAAGGCAACATATTTACCGCGCAGTATCCAGACGTCGCGAAACGTATCCATTTTTATCGCATGTTCCGGCGGCGCGGGTTCAACACGCGGAATATAGCTAATAATCTGGCGATTTTGCTGGCGAAGAGGTTTCATCATTAATGCTTCACTAAAAGAGGCTAAGAGCCTATCCCATTAGGGCTATTTTACTTGCCATTTTGGTCCTGGGCAGTGCTCAAAATCCTCACGTACTACGTGTACGCTCCGGTTTTTGCGCGCTGTCCGTGTCCAAACTGGCTGCGCCAATAACGCCTACTGGGATAGGCTCTAAGGCTAAAAATCAGAAAAACACTATTTTAGCCGATCTTCGCCCCCGACGTCCTGTTCCGCGCGTGCGATTTCCCCGTTGTACCCTGTCTGCCGTTCCGCTCTCCCCCGGCATAATTGCTGAAATGTTCTATAGTTAGAGTGATTTTGACTACTACCACGCCCATTTCAGTGATGAAAGCAGGAGACGAGTTCAATGTCGCATAATGAGAAATCCCCCCATCAGTCCCCCGTGCATGATACCCGTGAATCACAGCCCGGCCTGGACTCCCTGGCGCCGTCAGACGGTTCACATCGCCCCACGCCAGAACCGACGCCGCCGGGCGCGCAACCGACGGCCCCCGGCAGCTTAAAAGCGCCCGAGACCGCGAATGATAAGCTCACCGCCCTCGACACCTTTCGTAAAGGCAGCGAAAATCATGCGCTGACCACCAATCAGGGCGTGCGCATCGCCGACGATCAAAATTCTCTTCGCGCCGGCAGCCGCGGCCCTACGCTGTTGGAAGATTTTATCCTGCGCGAGAAAATTACCCACTTTGACCATGAGCGTATCCCGGAGAGGATCGTTCACGCCCGCGGATCTGCAGCGCACGGCTATTTTCAGCCATATAAGGATCTGAGCGACATCACGAAAGCCGCGTTTCTGTGCGATCCACAGAAAATTACCCCGGTCTTTGTTCGCTTTTCGACAGTACAGGGCGGCGCGGGGTCTGCTGATACCGTACGTGATATCCGCGGTTTTGCGACCAAATTTTATACCGAAGAGGGAATTTTCGATCTCGTCGGTAATAACACGCCGATCTTTTTTATCCAGGATGCGCATAAGTTTCCGGATTTTGTGCACGCCGTTAAGCCCGAACCTCATTGGGCTATTCCGCAAGGACAGAGCGCGCACGACACCTTCTGGGACTATGTTTCCTTACAGCCTGAGACGCTGCACAACGTCATGTGGGCAATGTCGGATCGCGGTATTCCACGGAGTTATCGGACGATGGAAGGGTTCGGCATTCACACCTTCCGTCTGATCAATGCACAAGGGAAAGCGACCTTTGTCCGTTTCCACTGGAAACCGTTGGCAGGTAAAGCCTCGCTGGTGTGGGATGAGTCACAAAAACTGACCGGTCGCGATCCGGATTTTCACCGCCGGGATCTGTGGGAGGCCATCGAAGCGGGCGATTTCCCGGAATACGAGCTGGGCCTACAACTCATTGCCGAAGAGGATGAATTTAAATTCGATTTTGATCTGCTCGATCCGACCAAACTGATTCCGGAAGAGTTGGTGCCAGTACAACGCGTCGGCAAAATGGTGTTAAACCGTAATCCGGATAACTTTTTCGCTGAAAACGAACAGGCGGCATTTCATCCAGGACATATTGTTCCCGGCATTGATTTTACCAACGATCCGCTGTTACAGGGGCGTCTGTTCTCTTATACCGACACGCAAATCAGCCGCCTGGGCGGGCCAAACTTCCACGAAATTCCGATTAACCGCCCTACCTGCCCCTACCATAACTTCCAGCGTGACGGTATGCACCGGATGGATATCGACACCAATCCGGCGAACTATGAACCGAACTCCATTAATGACAACTGGCCGCGCGAAACGCCGCCAGCGCCAAAACGCGGCGGCTTCGAATCATACCAGGAACGCGTGGATGGCAATAAAATCCGCGAACGCAGCCCCTCTTTCGGTGAATATTACGCGCATCCTCGCCTGTTCTGGCTCAGTCAGACGCCGATAGAACAGCAGCATATTATTGACGCGTTCAGCTTTGAACTGGGTAAAGTCGCCCGCGCGTATATTCGGGAGCGGGTGGTCGATCAGTTAGCGCATATTGATGTCACGCTGGCTCAGGGCGTCGCGCATAATCTCGGTTTTGCACTCACCCATGAGCAAACGCAAATTGCCCCGCCTCCTGATGTCAACGGTCTGAAAAAAGATCCGGCGCTCAGCCTGTATGCGGTGCCAGACGGCGATGTTAAAGGTCGCGTGGTCGCTATTCTGCTGAACGACAAGGTTAACGCCGCCGATCTGCTGACCATTTTGCAGGCTTTAAAAGCCAAAGGCGTCCACGCAAAACTGCTCTATTCACGGATGGGTGAAGTAACGGCTGATGACGGTTCAACATTAACGATTGCGGCAACCTTTGCCGGCGCGCCGTCGCTAACGGTCGATGCGGTAATAGTACCGTGCGGCAATATTGCCGATATCGAGAGTTGCGGCGATGCCCGCTACTACCTTCTGGAAGCCTACAAACATCTGAAGCCCATCGCACTGGCAGGCGACGCCCGACGGTTTAAGGCGCTTTTAAACATTGATAGCCAGGGGGAAGAAGGACTTGTTGAGGCAGATAACGTTGACCACCACTTTATGGACACTCTGCTGACGCTGATGGCGGCACACCGTGTCTGGTCGCGTGCGGGGAAAATTAACGCGATTCCTGCATAAACGGCAAAAAATGCGGCGCATTCTTGCGCCGCAAACTCAGGAGCTAAATATCAAGAAAACTGCCAGGACGATATCCACGTTCCGCAATCGCTGCCTTGAGTGACGCAGACGTCAACACCTCCAGTTCAGTTAAGCGGGGGTAACAATAGGCGCTCTGGCGAATAATGTTGTCCACAAACGCCGGATGACACATCACCTCCAGAGAGGCTTCTCCTCGATGCGCCGAGGCATCCAGAATGCGTAAAAAGCACGCTTCGGTGATCTCCTCGCCGTAAAATTCACTACTAAATCCTTGAGTGCTGCGCAAATCCGACGGCAGATCGTCGGCGTTCAACACCGTCTGGCGGTCAATACGTAACGCAATCCCGCGCTGCGCCGCAAAGCGGGCGACGATGGGGAAAATTTGCGGGAACATATGCACATGATGGTGACTGTCGAGATGCGTTGGCTCGCGGCCAAATACGTCGATGAAACGCTGATACTGACACGCCAGTTCATGCGCAATTTCATCCAGCGGAAGCGTATCCTCCTCCGCCATTTGCCAGATCCATTTCCCTAACAGGCCGTCTCGCGTCAGGCCCGGCATCTCTGACACCGGTTTGCCTAACGTCAAAACAAAATGCATTCCCACCCCAAGCGCAGGCAGCTCGCGGCTAAGCTGCGCCGCATGGTCAATAGCCTCGCCATTGACCAGCGCCGTCGTGGAGGTCACAACGCCGTTGCGATATGCTTCAACAATGCCGTAATTTTGCCCTTTACTCAGGCCAAAATCATCGGCATTCACAATCAACACGCGTTCCATAGCCTACCTCTGTCAGTGGTGCTTACCTTTAAGCGCTTCGATGCAAGCGGCAAAATTAGGCAGCCATTTTTCATGCGCCAGAATGAGCTCACGCGCCAGGACTTCTGCGTCGCGGTCGGAATGCACCAGCGGACTCAGGTTAAGCGCCAGCAGCACATCATTAAAGTTTCCGCTCAGCGCCGCATTGCTGGCCGTGACCTCAAATCCTTTAATAGTGTGGATAAGCCCCAGCACTTTTTCGTCAAAACGGGTGATACGCGGGTGCGGCGTCGCGCCATTGCGTCCCAGAATGCAGGTCATTTCCACCGCCCAGTCCGCCGGGATATTCTCGACATGCCCATGATGTGGAATATTAACGTAATGCTCAGTCTGCTTGTCATTATAAATAGCGTTAATGACTTCACAAGCGGCATCGGAATAATAAGCGCCGCCGCGTTGTTCAAGCTCTTTCGGCTTCACGTTTAGCTCAGGATTTTTGTACAAGTCGAAGAGTTGTTTCTCCACTTTTTGTACGACCTGAGCGCGCGCGCCGCCTTTGTAATATTCGCCCATTTCAATCGCCAGCATCTCTTTTTGCTTGAAGTAATACAACAAATAAGAGCACGGCAGCATGTTCAGCGAGCGAATCAATCCTTCACTAAACGGCAGATCAAAGATATTTTTTACGGTTGACGCTTTCAACTGACCGGACGCCACGCCATCCAGTAATTCTGCGAACCGTGAGGTGCCATTCACCAGCACATCTTTAATAAAGACCATATGGTTTAGACCAAACAGGTCAATGGAAAGATCGTCATTCTCATTCAGCGCCAGCACGTCATGAATAAACATTTTCATGCCGACAGGAATATTACATACGCCAATGAACTTTTTAAAGTTGGTATGACGATAAACCGCTTCCGTCACCATCCCCGCCGGATTAGTAAAGTTAATGACCCACGCATTCGGACATAATTCTTCAACATCTTTAATGATGTCAAAAATAACCGGAATGGTACGCAACCCTTTAAATAAACCGCCAGCGCCGTTGGTTTCTTGCCCCAGATAGCCGTGGCTAAGCGGGATACGCTCGTCCAGTTCACGGGCTTTGAGTTGACCAACGCGTAGCTGGGTAGTAACAAAATTAGCGTCTTTCAGCGCTTCCCGGCGATCCAGCGTTTTATACAATTTTAGCGGAACGCCTGCTTTATCAATCATTCGCTGGCAGAGATCATAAATAATGCCCAGCTTCTCTTTCCCGCCTTCAACGTCAACCAGCCATAATTCGGTGACAGGTAATTCATGGTAGCGTTTAATAAAGCCTTCAAGTAATTCAGGGGTGTAGCTGCTCCCGCCACCAATAGTGACGACTTTTAATTTCTGGCTCATAATATCTCCCTTCAGTGTATGACACTGATATGTATTACGCTATGCCCGCTCGTAAGAAATAGCGTGACGTTCCCCGCGCTATTGGGGCAAGCGTGAAATGTAACTAATCGAGCAATGTAAACCGTTACTCATTAATTTCCGTCAATCGCTTCCGATAACTATTCGGCGTGAATGAGGTCATCTTCTTAAACGTTTTAATAAACAGACTTGGACTGCTATACCCGGCTTCATAAGCAATATCCGTAACCGAATAGTTGGTCATTTCCAACTGTTTCTTGGCAAAATTAATGCGAATCTCATTAATGATTTGCATCGGCGTTTTGCTGTAATAACGTCGGGTGGCGCGCGTCAGATACTCCTGGGATTTTGCCGACAGGCGCACCATATTTTCCAGCGCATGTTCGCCAAACTGCGTTTTATCATGCATTATCTCCACGGTTGCTTTCAGCCATTGTGGAATATCATCATAAACCTGCTCTTCGCGGTAATGACGTAAGCGGTTTATAATATAAAATGTCACCACTTCGATAAATTCGTCGAGCCCATTGCCGCGAAAATTCAACGACGCAATCACCGTTTCAATATAGGTAAGGAAGGTGCTATTCGCCCTGTATACCTGCGATGCCACAAAACAAAACGGCAGTAACGGAAGATAATGCTGTTCAAAAAAACGTTTACTAATTCCTACGTTCAGAATACGCGTTGCGCCAAACTCATAGAAACTTTGGTGATTCGACCCCACCGGGATAAAAACAAAATCTCCACGTTCCAGCAGCACACGCTTCCCGTTAATCTCCTGGTAATAACGTCCGGTTAATACCAGGGTAAATTCATAGTAGTCGTGCTGATGCAGCCCGGTGACGCTTTCCGTCTTGTTATAGATAAACACATGGAAATTTTTGCCATTGAAGAGCTGCTGCTCATAAACCGTTTTGATTTCCGTTGCGTTAACCTGTAGCTGCATCATCCGCCCCCTGTTATTTCAGTTTCTCATGGAGCTCAATCAACTCAGCGATCAGTTCACGAGCCAGCATTGAGGTCATCAAATGATCCTGAGCGTGAACCAGGACCAGACTGACTTTCATTTTGCCTTCGCCCTGATCGCCTTCGATGAGTTTTGTCTGCACAAGATGCGCTTCATTGAGCGCTATGCGCGACTGGTCCATCATCGCTTTCGCCGCCTCAAAATCGCCTTCTTTCGCTTTTCTGAGCGCGCCATATGCCAGGCTGCGCGCCTGACCAGAATTGATGATAAGCCCCATAACGACTTCTTCGAGTTCCTCAGCCGCTGTCTGGTTATCTACAACATTTTCAAGATCAAACATAGTCTTTCCTCTGATTCAGCCCGGCATGGCATCCCATGCCGGCGCGGAGTTTAGAATTTCAGTGCGTTAGCGATATCTTCTTCGCTTTCTTCCTGCTCGATGGCGTTCTGCGCTTTGTTAGCCACCACCACGAAGGGGAGATAAATCAGGGTAGCGACCGCCAGGTTAAATAGCGCAACCAGCAACGCGGCGACACTGCCGTTGGTGTTAAAGAACGCCCCCAACCCGGTTGGCATGGTCCACGGCGCAATATTGGTAATCGGCGGAATAATACCCAAATAGTAAGCCACCAGCGTAATCGCCGCCAGAATCGGCTGAACCAGAATGAAGGGGATAAACATCACCGGGTTCATAATAATCGGCAGGCCAAACAGGATGGGTTCGTTAATCTGGAAGATACCTGACGGCAGCGCCAGTTTTGCCACCTGGCGATAGTCCGCGCGACGGGATGCCAGGAAGATAGCGATGATCAGACCCAGCGTTGCGCCGCTACCACCGAGGAAGATATAAGAATCCAGCATCGGTTTCGCCCAGATATGGAACGTTTTACCGGCTTCCAGTGCCGCATCGACGGAGCCATACTGCTGGTAAATAGAGATGTTTTCCAGCGCCCAGGGCGTCATGATGCCGCTGTCCAGCGCGGTCAGCGCCAGCGAACCATGAATACCAAAGAACCACAGCAGCGGTACAAAAATGACATATGCCCACCCTACCACGCTACCCAGCGATGCCAGCGGCGTAGAGATAGTGTCCATAATAATCTGATGGAAGTTAGAACCGTAATTAGACAGCGCCCAGGAAATAATCCCCATAATAGAGAGAATAATAAAGCCGGGAATTAATGCTGAGAATGAACGAGACACCGAAGCCGGTACGCTGTCCGGTAGCTTAATCACCCAGTTGCGCCGGACAATAAATGTAAACATCTCCGCGACCACCAGGCCAATAATAATACCGGAGATAATATTTGCACCACCCAGCCAGTTAGCGCCTACGGCATAGGCCTCGCCGACACTATACGGCGTTACGGTCATAAATGCCGCCACGGAAAGCAATCCGGCGGCCAGCGCATCAACCTTGCGCTCTTCCGCCAGCGCCATGCCGATAAAAAATGGCGCCATGAGCGACATAATGCCCAATGTGCCGTTATAGACGTTCCCGCCGATGCCTTTCAATCCATTAAGTGTTTCAATGGTTGAGGCATCAAGCCGAATGCCCATGGAATAAAAAAACGACCCCTCCCCAAAGCTCAGGAAAACGTTATTAATTAATACAAACATCGCCCCCGCAAGGGTTAATGGCATTAAACGAATAAAGCCGTTCTTGATTGCATTAACGTGTGGCTGCTTTCCTATTTTTACAGCAAAAGGAAGGAGTACCTTTTCAAGTGAAGCAATAACGTTACTCATAGAAAAATACCCTTAAATACCGCAATAAAATATTGCGGTTAGTGTATGAAATAACTCTTTGACGGGAAAAATTAAAAAATAATTAATTCGCGGCGGCTTTTTTAATTGCCGCTACCGCAGCTTTAAGCACGCCTAAACCATCTACCTTGCCGTACAACATTGAATCAATGACTTCTACCGGTTTACCAGGTAATAAACGCTGAATTTCGGGGAGCATATAAGCAATTTGCGGGCCTAATAACACGACGTCCGCTGCCGGGCCTTTTTCACCGGCCAGGGTTTCAGGGAATGCTTCAATAATCACCGGCACTTCATATTTTTCAGCCTGAGCGCGCATTTTTGATACCAGTAACGATGTTGACATGCCCGCAGAACAAAACAGATAAATGTGTTTCTTTTCCATAAAAACCTTCCTCATGTGCGATTATCTGTCAACCAGATACGCCGCAAGCCTCAACCTGCATCCATACTCTGGGCGACTTGCGTAACCGGATTTACTTTTTTAGGTGGCTGAAATGAGTATACGGGATCGGACCGCCGGATGGTATTTCCTTGACCCACTAAATTGTCTCTCATTGACCTAGCGTTATGACCCCCCTCACATTTCGGGTAAATAATTCGCGATAATAAATAAGGTTATGGCAGGCGCAAAAAAACCGGCTCGCAGGCCGGTTTCCTTGAATGTTCAGGCAATGTACAGTTGTTACTGCTTCGGCGCCTGTGGGTCAGTGTCGTACTCCGCACAGGTCTGGTAGCCGGAGTTAATCACGTGCCCAGTATCATCCAGCGCAACAAAGTAGGTTTCCGCTTTACCATCACGTTGACCCAGGATGTAGGTCTGACAGGTACCGCGCGCATGAATCATGCTCACTTCAGATGACGGTTTGCCCGCAATCTGCGCAACCTGCGCCCTGCTCATTCCTTTTTTAACATCTTTAACGACAGGCTCAACAAATTGGTCTTTTGTACGATCATAAGCCGTACAGCCTGCCAGCATAGTCATTACCGCCGCTGCGCTTAAAATTCCTGCTACGTTCTTGTTCATTTTCCGTCCTCTTGTTTATCAGCGTGTTATGTAAGCCTGGAATACATCAGAACATTTTTCAAGCCGCGCCTCGCCACAAAAAGCCTTTCGGAAAATTCTCTAACGCGGCGATATGTTGTTTTAAACACCGCTTAGCCCGCCAAACCTTGTCGTTTCAGCGGCGAAGGGTTAGCTTTAACAGGGTAAAGATTCATTTTTTTAATGTCGAAGGGGGTTAAATGACTCTGCAGCAAGAGATAATCCAGGCGCTTGGCGCGAAACCACATATCAACCCTGAAGAAGAAATTCGCCGCAGCGTGGATTTTCTTAAAGCGTACCTGAAAACCTATCCCTTTTTGAAATCACTGGTGTTAGGCATCAGCGGCGGGCAGGATTCGACGCTGGCCGGGAAACTCAGCCAGATGGCTATCGCCGAATTGCGGGAAGAGACTGGTGATAATGCGCTGCAGTTTATCGCCGTTCGTCTGCCTTATGGCGTGCAGGCCGATGAACAGGATTGCCAGGACGCCATTGCTTTTATTCAGCCGGACAGAGTACTCACCGTCAATATTAAAGGCGCCGTCCTCGCCAGCGAACAGGCGCTGCGCGAAGCGGGAATTGAGCTGAGCGATTTTGTTCGCGGCAATGAAAAAGCGCGTGAGCGAATGAAAGCGCAATATAGCATCGCCGGTATGACTCACGGCGTCGTGGTGGGCACCGACCATGCGGCGGAAGCGATAACCGGGTTCTTCACCAAATATGGCGATGGCGGTACCGACATTAACCCGCTTCATCGCCTTAACAAACGCCAGGGCAAACAGCTTCTCGCAGCGCTGGGCTGTCCTGAGCATCTGTATAAAAAAGTCCCCACCGCCGATTTGGAAGACGACCGCCCTTCACTGCCTGATGAAGCCGCGCTGGGCGTAACGTATGACAATATTGACGATTATCTGGAAGGCAAAACGCTGGACTCCGCCATCGCTAAAACTATCGAAGGCTGGTATGTAAAAACTGAACATAAGCGCCGTTTACCGATTACGGTATTCGACGACTTTTGGAAAAAGTAAGCGTACTTCTACTGTTGTGCCGGATATCGCTCGTCTATCCGGCCGCCTCTCTTCCCAGCCTCTTTTTTAATCACCCATCCGCTGTTATACTGGATGAATAACCAGTTAACGGAGATCACTGTGGTACGGCGTCAATCAGCCCCCCGCCTTGAGTTTGAAGCGGCGGCCATTTACGAATATCCAGAACATTTACGTCCTTTCCTCAGCGAAGCGCCAGCCTTACCGGGCGTCTATATATTTCATAGCGAAAGCGATACGCTGCCGCTTTATATCGGTAAAAGCGTAAATATTCGCAGCCGGGTGCTTTCACATCTGCGAACGCCTGACGAGGCCGCTATGCTGCGACAGGCGCGGCGGATAAGCTGGATCTGCACCGCTGGGGAAATGGGCGCGTTGCTGCTGGAAGCGCGGCTGATCAAAGAACAACAGCCGCTGTTTAACAAGCGGTTACGGCGTAATCGCCAGCTTTGCTCTCTACAGTTGAGCGAACAAAAGATTGAGGTCGTTTCCGCCCGCAGCGTCGATTTTTCCCATGAGCCGAACCTGTTTGGGCTCTTCGCCAACCGTCGGGCGGCGCTGCAAAGCTTACAGAACCTCGCCGATGAACAAAAATTGTGTTATGGCCTGCTGGGGCTTGAACCGGTAAGCCGTGGGCGCGCCTGTTTTCGTTTCGCTCTGAAGCGCTGCGCTGGCGCGTGCTGTGGGCAAGAAACCCCGCAGGCGCATTTTCTTCGTCTGCAGGCCTCGCTGGAACGGTTACGTGTGGTTTGCTGGCCCTGGAAAGGCGCTATCGCGTTAAAAGAGAGCCGCCCGCAAATGACCCAGTTCCACATTATCAACAACTGGTTATGGCTGGGGGCGGTCCCCTCGCTGGATGAGGCCACCACCCTGGTGCGCACCCCTGCGGGCTTTGATCAGGATGGCTATAAAATTCTCTGTAAACCGTTAATGTCAGGTCAATATGAGATCATTGAACTGCACACCGACTGTCGCCAGTCATAAAGAAAACCGCCGATCCTGTCCACCTCAACGATTGTGTTGTCGACAAGACCGGCGGTCTTAAATTATGCGGAAAGTTATTCTGCCGCAGCAGGCATTTTACCTTGTTGCGCCGGGCGTTCTGTCAGACGCTTCTCAAAATTAGCGTTATATTGCTTTTTCTGCTCCGGTGTCAGAACGTTATAAATTTTATTCTGGGTTTCCATATGCGCCAGCATATTGGCCTTGCGCTGCGCTTCCATTTTCGTAATTTGCGCTTCGGCTTTGGCTTTATCGAAGGTATCGCTGGCGATAATATCATGCATGGCGCGACGCTCTTCCAGCAGCGGACGTTTCATTTGCTCGCGCTGCGCTTTCATAATATCGCGAATTTGTTGCTTCTGTGCGTCTGTCAGGTTCAGGTTTTTAAACATCATATCGTGATGTGGGCCAAATTTACCTTTATGCTGCATCATTGGCTTCGCATCCGCTGGCGCGGCGGTGGTAGTCTCAGCGGCATGAGCCAGATTCGCAGCACCCATCGCCAGGGTAGAGGCAACAAATAGAGCAGTCAGTTTACGCATATTTCCATCCTTCCTTTCAGTTATTTTTACGGCATATTTAAAACAGCGCCGTGTTGTCGTGATTAACTTTAACCGTCTTAGCGTCAATTAGTCAGAACAACGGTAAAACAATGAAAGTATAAAAAACACTTTTTCGCCAATTGTGAAGAAAAAAAGAATAAATTGCGCAGAGTTGAAAGATAAATATACAGTAGCATGATATAGCAGAAATTATGCAGAACTATAACGCAGCAACGCTTATTAATAAAGCAATTCTCCAGGAATAATCCGTAATAGCATGAAACTGTGTCCCAAATCATCCCTGTAATCCTAACGTGAGCTTACAGGGACATTTATCAGGGCAGTCTTTCCAGCATTAATCCAGCCCGCAATCCGCAGGCGACAGCGGGATTAGGAAAGAGAACATATTCAACGTCATGCGTCACCGTCACACGCTTATCCCCCTCCTCGGCCAGCAACGTTCCCTTCGCAAAGGCAGTAAAATTCAGCGTTTGCGCATCCATATAAAGCGTGAACTTGTCGCTGTGACGCGTGATTTGCGACACCACCCGATAGCGTAGCGGCGGCGAAGACGAGGTTGACGTTTCGACACCGCTCAACAGCGCCGACAACGCCTGCGAGGTTACGCTGAACTGCGTCAGATCGTTTTGCCCAAACGGCAACGCCTTTCCCAACTCCAGCGTACAGGAAAGCGCGCCGAAATGTTCAGAGCTAAAGTGCGTAAACGTACCGCCGGGCGCCTGATGAAATACTAAAGCCTCCAGTCCTGCCGCGCCCAGCCACGCCAGAAAATCTGTCTCCCACGGGCGGTCGTGCTGCGGCAATACGCCAAAACGCAAATGATGCGAGCCACGAATGGCGGTATGCAGATCCAGATGCCAGCGTACCCGCGCCTGGCCAGAGGAAAAGAAGGTCTCCAGACTTAGCTCCAGCTCACGCGCCCGCCACGTTTCATCGCTTTCGGCAAAGGACTGCCAACGCCCGCCAAACATACGGTTCATATCGCTGTGACTGTAGCGTATTCCCGCCGCCAGCGCCTGCGGATTGCCGAGTACCACCAGCACTCGCCACGTTAACGTCAAGCTGCCTGAATACAGCGCCGACAGCAGCTTATCCAGCATCTCTACCGGCGCGGTTTCATTGCCGTGTATCCCCGCAGAAAGAATTAACGCGCGGTCGACCGGCGCATCGGGTGTGAGTTCAAGCAGACCATGGCCTAACCAGCGCCAGCGAAAACCCGCGCCCTTCCCCTGCCTCACCCGTGGTGTCGTGCCGCTTAGCGTCAACGTCAGAAAGTTATCCATCAGCCGCCCCCGTTTGCTGGAAAGGATAAACCGACCCCAAATCCAGCAGACGCGTTAACACATCCAGCGCCTCCCGGCCTTCTCGCAATAATAACGGATCGGCCAGATCGGCGGCGGTCAGGCGATCGCGATAATAACGATCCGCCCACGCGTTAAGGGCCGTAAACAGAGCGTCATTCATCATTACCGCGGGATTCACCGCCCGTCGTTCTTCTTCTGTTAACACCACGCGTAATCGCAGACAGGCCGGGCCGCCGCCGTTGGCCATACTTTCTCGCAAATCAAACACCTGCATCGCGCTGATGGGGTTATCCTCCGCCACCAGCTTATTCAGATAGCGCCAGACGCCGACATGGTCCTGACATTCCCGCGGCAACACTAACAGCATTGAGCCGTCGTCACGGCTTAACAACTGACTATTAAACAGGTAGGTCGCCACAGCATCTGATACAGAAACCTCTCCGGCGGGCACCTCTATCGCCATAAAACCGTCAACGCGCGTACGCAACTGATTAATGAGCACTTTCTGCCGGGCAAACGCCGCTTCGTGACAAAACAATACCTGTCGATTCGAAACGGCGATGACATCATTATGGAATACGCCTTGATCGATGACCTCCGGGTTTTGCTGAGCGAAGATAACCTGTTGCGGATTCACCTGATTAAGACGAGCCACGGCCTCGCTGGCTTCGCGGCTCTGGCGCGCCGGATAACGAGCGGGTCGTATTTCATTCTCCTCTTCGCGCCCATAGACAAAAAGCTGCACGCCTGCCGAACCATACTCGCCGCCAAGACGGTTATGATTCGCCGCGCCTTCATCTCCCAATAATGCGACCTGCGGTAACGCGCTATGCACTGAAAACTGACTTTCATCGCGAAATATGGCGCGTAGCAGCGCTTCGGTAACAGGCGCCTCCAGAGCGCGATGAAATTTATTGTTTAAATTCGCCACCGTCAGGTGAACTTTCCCGTCCAGCGCGTCTGCCGATGGGCAAACCGTCGCCGCATTCGCAACCCACATTGGCGACGCGGAACTCACGCTGGAAAGCCAGCGTGGCGCCTGACGCGCAACCTTATCCAGAATCTGCTCATCGCTACCCGTGAAGCCGAGCTGACGCAACGCCGGAATAAAAGGCCGCTCATGCGGCGGGATCACCGCCTGGGGAAAGCCGGCATCCGCCAAAGCTTTCATCTTTAGCAGCCCCTGCTTTACCGCCAGACGAGGATTCGACACCTGAAAACGGTGGCGGGTCGATGCCTCATTGCCGAAGGATAGCCCGGCATAATGGTGCGTAAGCCCCACCAGCCCGTCAAAATTAACTTCATGCGCCGTCATACCGCCTCCCTGCGAGAAAAGTCGAGGCCGGGGCTTAATGTCGCAGGCAACGTCAGTTCGGGAGATTCCAGACTGGCCATCGGCCAGGCGCAATAATCGGCGGCATACCAGGCGCTGGGCCGATGGTTGCCAGACGCGCCGACACCACCAAACGGCGCAGTACTCGCTGCCCCGGTGAGCGGTTTATTCCAGTTAACGATCCCTGCCCGTGCCTCCAGCAAGAGCTGTTCGAACTGCGCGCGATCCGTCGACACCAGCCCACACGACAGACCAAAACGGGTATTATTCGCCAGACGAATCGCCTCATCGAAATGCGCATAACGCCAGACGTTCAGCAGCGGACCAAACACCTCTTCATCCGGCACATCCGTGACGCCCGTCAGCTCAATGATGCCAGGCGTCAGCAGAGAGGTTCCCTCTTTGACCTTCCGCGGCGCCAGTAGCGTGCGACCGCCTAATGCCTCTCGTTGACGCCAGGCCTCCATCACATGCTGTGCCGCCTGCGCTGAAATCAGTCCGCCGATAAACGGCTGCGGATCGTCGTCCCATCTGCCGGGCTGCAGACGTCCGGCGACGTCAACCAGCCGCGTCAGAAATGCATCTCCCTGCGCACCCTGTTTTACCAGAAGGCGTCGCGCGCAGGTACAGCGCTGTCCGGCGGTAATAAACGCCGATTGCAGCGTCAGATGTACCGCCGCATCTATATTTGCCGCATCCTCAATAATGAGCGGGTTGTTTCCGCCCATTTCAAGGGCCAGGATTTTTTCCGGCTGGCCGGATAGCTGGCGATGAAGCTGATATCCGGTACTGGCGCTGCCGGTAAACAGCAGTCCGTCGAGATCGTCGAGCGAACTCAGCGCTTGTCCGGTCTCCCGGCCGCCCTGCACCAGATTAAGAACGCCTGCCGGTAGCCCCGCCCGTTCCCAGAGTTTTATTACCGTTTCCCCGGTCCATGGCGTTAGCTCGCTAGGTTTGAAGATCAGCGTATTGCCTGCCAGCAACGCGGGCACAATATGGCCATTCGGTAAATGGCCGGGAAAGTTATAAGGGCCGAATACCGCCAGCACACCGTGAGGACGATGGCGCAACGTCGCGGCGCCATCGACAAGTTCGCTTTTTTGTTCGCCTGTTCTGGCGTGGTAAGCCTTAATCGAGATGGCAATCTTATTGATCATCGCCGTCACTTCCGTCGCCGCCTCCCAGCGCGGTTTACCGGTTTCACGTGCGATGACCTCCGTGAGCTCGGCTTTATGCGCCTCCAGCAGGGCGGCAAATTTCTCTACGATAGCCTGTCGTGCCGCAAAAGGCTCTCTGGCCCAACGAGGAAACGCCGCGCGCGCCGCCTGACAGGCCTCGGCGACCTGTGCCGCATTAGCGTCATTCCCCTGCCAAAGTATCTCCGCGCTCACCGGGTTCGTTTTGCGGCGGCGTTCGCCCTGACCGGTTATCCAGTCGCCGTTTATCCATAGCGTCATACGGTTTTCTCCTCAGCGCAAAGGCGTACCAGCCGAACGTGGTCGCCCGCGCGACATTTCAGCGCATCCAACTGCGCGGCGGTCAGTACAAGTCGTGAAGTCTGCGGATCGGCGCGCACCAGCGCGGCCCGAAAGTGGTGATAGTTTTCATTGGCGACCAGACATGCCGGATAGTCGCCAGGCGCGGGTTGCTCTTCCGCGACTTCCACCAGTCGGCTTTTACGAATAGCCCGCACGCGATCAATATCACACTCCAGCGTCGGCCCGCCGTCGAAGATGTCGATATAGTGGCGATAGCGAAAGCCTTCCTTTTCCAGCACCGCGCGGGCTGGCGCCGTTTGCGGGTGGACTTCGCCAATCACGGCCTGTGCCTCTTCAGATAAGAAGTGGGTATAAATAGGATGTTTGGGCATCAGCTCGGCGATAAACGCTTTTTGCCCGGTACCGCATAAAAAATCCGCCCGGCTGAAATCCATAGAAAAAAAGCGTTTGCCGAGACTTTGCCAGAAGGGAGAATAACCGTGCTCGTCAATGACGCCGCGCATTTCCGCCACCACTTTCTCATTGAATTTATCGCGAAACGCAGCCATAAACATAAAGCGCGATTTTGACAACAGGTAGCCGTTACCCTCTTTACGCCATTCGGGATCGAGAAACAGCGTGCAAAGCTCACTGCTGCCGGTATGATCATTACTCAGGAATAATGTTGGCAACGCGTTATATACATTCAGCTCTTTGGAGGCATGAACCAGCGTACCGACACGATAGTTATACCAGGGGTCGTTAAGACCGACCGCGACCTCAATGGCGCAGATCCCGCCGACCTCACCCGTTTCACTGTCCTCGAGAACGAATACATACCCTTGTTCGCCTTTTGGCAGCTCGCCGGACCAGGTTTTTAGCGCGCGTTCAATGCGGGCCGCCAGCGTCGCTTCATTTGCCGGTAGCGAGGTTAAGCCGCCGCCCGTTTTGCCTGCAAGCTGCATCAGCGCGGCGATATCCGCATGTTCGACAGGACGAATCACCCGCATGATGCGCCTCCCGTCTGAAGGCGTTCGCACGCCAGGGCAAAACGATCAAGCCCGGTGGCTATCTCCTCGTCGCTCACATTTAACGCTGGCGCAAAACGCACCACGTCGCCGCCGGCGATGAGCACCATCACGCCTGCTTTTGCCGCTTCCTGGGCGATGAGTTTGGCTTTTCCGGCAAACTCCGTCTGTAGCACACAGCCAAGCAGTAGCCCCAGCCCGCGAATTTCACTGAACATGCCAAAACGTACATTAATGGTATTTAGACGTTCAATAAACGCATCGTGGCGCTGTCTGACGCCGTTTTGCATCTCCGGCGTATTGATGATATCCAGTACTTTTCCGGCAACTGCCGTCGCCAGCGGATTACCGCCGTAGGTGGTGCCATGCGTGCCTGGCGTCATGACGCTGGCATAGTCTTGCGTGGTCAGCATCGCGCCGATCGGGAAGCCGCCACCCAACGCTTTAGCGGTCGTCAGGATATCGGGCGTAACGCCATAATGCATATATGCATACAGTTCGCCGGTACGTCCGACGCCCGTCTGCACCTCATCAAAAATCAGTAACGCCTGATGCCGGTCGCACAATTCACGCAGCCCCTGCAAAAAAGCTTTCGTGGCGGGGATCACGCCGCCCTCGCCCTGCACAGGCTCTACGATCACGGCGCAGGTATTGTCATCAATTAGCGCGCTGGCGGAGTTCAGATCGTTATAGGCTGCATGACGAATATCCGGCGGCAGCGGCGCAAAGTCCTGTGAATAGGTCGGTTGACCGCCAGCGCTGACGGTAAAGAGCGTGCGGCCATGGAACGCGTTTTTAAAGGCCACAATGCCGCTTTTATGGTTGCCGACACGATCGTGGGCATATTTGCGCGCCAGTTTTAATGCAGCTTCATTTGCTTCAGCGCCTGAATTACAAAAGAAAACGCGTTCGGCGAAGGTCGCGTCGATCAGTTTTTTCGCCAGTCGCAGCGCCGGTTCATTGGTGTAACCGTTCCCGGTATGCCAGAAGCGATTCGCCTGTTCATTTAACGCCTCGCGCAGCGCCGGATGCGCATGTCCCAAGGCGTTGACCGCGATCCCGCCAGCAAAATCAATGTACTCTTTCCCCTGCTGATCCCACAGGCGTGAGCCTTCTCCGCGTACAGGAATAAAAGGCGCGGGAACATATACCGGCACCATCCATTCATCAAAGTTTTCGCGCGTAACTGACAGAGACATAGCGACCCCTTTTGGTAAAAATAAAGTTATTTATATGTTAATTAATATGAGTGTTTGCGCTGTAAATGTAGATTGCAGCATTCGTGCCAGCCAGCGTTAACATTGCATAAACAGAAGTGATAAACGGTAAATCAATGGGTTACAGCGTAGCGATATTCACTTTTACTGCATGAAAAGTGAATATTCCCGCATAATTGGTGGCTAAAAAGAGGAAAAAGCGAAATATTATTCAGTTGCCAAATATAATTCTGGAATTGTGATCTTATACGAAATTTACTGGAAATTACCGCCCCGTTCTGGCGCATCTGCACACAAACCGTGCTATTTTCGCGCTATAGAAAACACCATACGCTTCCATTGGCTGAATCTGACGATGAGTGGCAGTCACCCGGTAAAATTTCTGCTACCATCCCAACACGATTCACCTTGCAAAGTGGCAGTGACTATGAAATTTGTCTCTTTTAATATCAACGGCCTGCGCGCCCGTCCCCATCAGCTTGAAGCGATTGTCGAAAAACACCAGCCCGATGTGATCGGTCTACAGGAGACAAAAGTCCACGACGAAATGTTCCCGCTCGAAGAGGTCGCGAAGCTGGGCTATAACGTTTTCTACCATGGACAAAAAGGCCATTACGGCGTCGCGCTGCTAACAAAAGCCACGCCCATTTCTGTCAGACGCGGTTTTCCGGATGATGGCGAAGAGGCGCAACGCCGCATTATCATGGCGGAAATCCCCTCGCCGCTGGGTAATATCACCGTCATTAACGGCTATTTCCCGCAGGGGGAAAGCCGGGATCATCCGTTGAAGTTCCCCGCGAAAGCGCAGTTTTATCAGAACTTGCAAAACTATCTTGAAACGGAACTCAAGTGCGATAATCCGGTATTAATTATGGGCGACATGAATATCAGCCCGACCGATCTGGATATTGGCATCGGCGAAGAGAACCGCAAACGCTGGCTGCGTACCGGTAAATGCTCCTTCCTGCCGGAGGAGCGTGAATGGATGTCACGGTTACTGAAGTGGGGATTAGTGGACACGTTCCGTCAGGCGAATCCGCAAACAATGGATAAATTTTCGTGGTTTGATTACCGCTCAAAAGGTTTCGTGGATAATCGCGGGCTGCGCATCGACCTCTTGCTGGCAAGCGCTCCGCTGGCGGAACGTTGCGCAGAAACCGGTATAGACTACGACATTCGCAGTATGGAAAAACCCTCCGACCATGCGCCGGTCTGGGCGACGTTTCGTGTTTGATTCCGCTTTCTGATTAACCGTAAGGCCGGGATAGCGCGACGCTTCCCGGCAGGAATAACGACCTTAACAACAATGATAAAAAAACTCGATGTTGTTGCTGCCATCATTGAACGCGACGGCAAAATTCTGCTGGCCCAGCGCCCAGATCATGCGGATCAAGCCGGTTTATGGGAATTTGCCGGCGGTAAAGTCGAACCCGGCGAAACCCAGCCGCAGGCGCTTATCCGCGAGCTACGCGAAGAGTTAGGGATTGACGCCACGCCCGGCGTCTATATCGCCAGCCATCAACGCGACGTGTCTGGCCGACGGATTCATTTGCACGCCTGGCATGTGCCTGCGTTTAACGGTCTGATACGTGCGCTGGAACATCAGGCATTAGCCTGGTGTACGCCGGAAGAGGCGCTGGAGTACCCCCTCGCCCCGGCGGATATTCCGCTATTGCAGGCGTTTATGGCTTTACGCGACGCCAGACTAACGGATTCGTGCTGATGGTTTTTTCGTCACGCTGGCACTGGAGCAAGACGCCTTCCACTTTTATTACCGCGCCTTCGGAGTAATTCTGATCCTGGTAAACGCAGCACTGAATGCAGGGCTGGGACGACTGACCGCGCGTGCTGAAAACTTCCGGCGGGACATTCACCTGAATATCAGGACGACTGTTCTGGTTTGCCAGCCCGACCATTGGCATTATCGCCATCACGGCGACCACGAGGCTTCGGCGCATAGAATTTCCTTATTTTTCTAAGTATATTCTCAGTATAACGGTAAGCCGCCGTGAAAACTTTAATCCTCTTTTGTCATCGCTTTTAGTTATGACCCTCGCCCCGTTATAAATTTACTTAGCAGCGTCATTTTTTTCTTGCTTACCGTCACATTGCTGATGGTATAGTCGAAAACTGCAAATACATATTCTGATAAAACGCAAATACAACCACATTAATATATAAGAGGTTTTTATATCTATGGATCAGACATGTTCTCTGGAATCGTTCCTCAACCATGTACAAAAGCGCGACCCGCATCAAACCGAGTTCGCGCAAGCCGTCCGTGAAGTCATGACCACCCTGTGGCCGTTTCTTGAACAAAACCCCCATTACCGCCACATGTCTTTACTGGAACGTTTGGTTGAACCAGAGCGCGTAATTCAGTTTCGCGTAGTGTGGCTGGACGACAAAAACCAGGTGCAGGTAAATCGCGCCTGGCGCGTGCAGTTCAACTCTGCTATCGGCCCCTATAAAGGCGGTATGCGCTTTCATCCTTCGGTAAACCTTTCCATCCTTAAGTTCCTCGGCTTTGAGCAAACCTTTAAAAATGCCCTCACCACGTTGCCGATGGGCGGCGGTAAAGGCGGCAGCGATTTCGATCCGAAAGGGAAAAGCGAAGGCGAAGTGATGCGTTTCTGCCAGGCACTGATGACTGAACTGTATCGCCATTTAGGGCCGGATACCGATGTGCCTGCCGGGGATATCGGCGTGGGCGGGCGCGAAGTGGGCTTTATGGCGGGAATGATGCGCAAGCTTTCCAATAACAGCGCCTGCGTCTTCACCGGCAAAGGGCTTTCCTTCGGCGGCAGCCTGATTCGCCCGGAGGCGACGGGCTATGGCCTGGTCTACTTCACCGAAGCGATGCTTAAACGTCATGGTCTCGGTTTCGAAGGGATGCGCGTCGCCGTGTCCGGCTCCGGCAACGTAGCGCAATACGCCATTGAGAAAGCGATGGCCTTTGGCGCGCGCGTGGTTACCGCGTCGGATTCGAGCGGGACGGTGGTCGATGAAAGTGGCTTCACGCCAGAGAAGCTGGCGCGTCTGTGTGAAATTAAAGCCAGCCGTGACGGTCGCGTCGCTGACTACGCCCGTGAGTTTGGTTTAACCTATCTGGAAGGCCAGCAGCCCTGGAGCGTACCGGTGGATATCGCCCTGCCATGCGCGACGCAGAACGAACTGGACGTTGACGCCGCGCGCGTACTGATTGCCAATGGCGTAAAAGCCGTGGCGGAAGGGGCAAATATGCCAACCACGATTGAAGCGACCGATCTCTTCCTTGAAGCGGGCGTACTGTTTGCGCCGGGTAAAGCCGCCAACGCGGGCGGCGTGGCGACATCAGGTCTGGAAATGGCGCAGAACGCCGCGCGGTTGAGCTGGAAAGCCGAGAAAGTGGACGCCCGTCTGCATCACATTATGCTGGATATCCACCACGCCTGTGTCGAGTACGGCGGCGATAATAAGCATACCAACTACGTTCAGGGCGCCAACATCGCCGGTTTCGTGAAAGTCGCCGACGCCATGCTGGCGCAGGGCGTCATTTAATCCCGTCGTCAGGCCAGATGGCTTTACGCTTATTCGGTCTGACGGCCTGTCTCCTCAGCAGGCGGGCTTTTTTTGCCCGCTCGCTTATGCGGCGCGCTCTTTTTCTTGTCTCCACCGCCTGGCACGACTATCCCTCTGAAGCGCTTCACCGGCGTGCGCTTAGCCTGATCGATCAGCTGATATAACGTGCCGACCAGCGGTTGCATGAAATCCTGGTAACGGCACTGCTTTTCGCTGATTTGCGTCAAAACAGATTCCCAGTGCGCGGTCATATCTGGACGGGCCGCCATTTCCGGCAGCGAATGTATTAACGCTTTGCCAGCATCGGTAGAATGAATGTAGCGCCCTTTTTTGGTCAGAAAGCTACGTTTGAACAGCAGCTCGATAATCCCGGCGCGCGTGGCTTCCGTCCCCAGCCCATCGGTCGCGCGCAGGATCTTTTTCAGATCTTTATCCTGCACGAAGCGGGCAATTCCGGTCATCGCGGAAAGCAATGTCGCATCGGTGAAATGACGCGGCGGCTGGGTTTGGCGTTCGACCACTTCCCCCTTTTCACACAGCAACTCATCACCTTTGGCGACAACCGGCAGCGGCGTACCGTCGTTTTCCTCGTCGCGCTCTTTACTGCCCAGTAATGTCCGCCAACCGGCCTCCGCCAGAAAACGCGCTTTGGCGACAAATTTTCCTTTGGCGATTTCCAGTTCAATAACGCATTTACGAAACACCGCGTCCGGGCAGAACTGCATCAGATACTGACGCGCAATCAGGGTGTACACTTTCGCTTCGTTTTCCGTCAGATGGACAGAAGAACTGCGCGCCGTCGGGATAATCGCGTGGTGAGCATCCACTTTTTTGTCATTCCAGCAGCGATTGCGCGTATCAGGATTAACCACAGGCTGCGGCAGTAAATCCGGGGCGTGGACGCTAATCGCGTTCATGACCGCCTGCCGTCCGGCAAAGTGTTCTTCCGGCAGATAACGGCAGTCGGAACGCGGATAGGTAATCAGTTTGTGGGTTTCATATAGCTTCTGACAAATATCAAGCACGTTTTGCGCGCTCAGGCCAAAACGTTTAGCGGCTTCAATCTGTAGCGTCGAGAGCGAAAACGGCAGCGGCGCGGATTCTGATTCCCGTTTATCATTATAACTGGTTACCAGCGCGGGCTGACCGTTGATTCGGTTCACTACATGCTCCGCCAGCGGACGATGAAGCAAGCGCCCCTCTTCATCCTGATAAGGTTCGCACGCCTCGCTCGGCTGCCAGATAGCGGTAAAACGCTCGTCGGCAGGCGTAACGATGTGCGCCTTTACTTCAAAGAAGTCTTTGGCGACGAAGTTCTCAATCTCTTCGTCTCGCCGCACCACCAGCCCCAGTACCGGCGTCTGCACGCGTCCCACGGATAACACGCCCTGATAGCCGGCATTCCGGCCCAGGATCGTGTAAGCGCGGGTCATATTAATGCCATACAGCCAGTCCGCTCGCGCTCGCGCCAGCGCGGAGACGCACAGCGGCACGAAGTCGCTGTTCGCTCGCAGCCTGTCAATAGCACGCTCGACCGCCTGCGGGTTAAGGTCGTTTATCAGACAACGCCGCACCTGCTGGCGCTTTTCGGCAGGAAGCTGGAGATAATCCAGCACTTCATCAACCAGAAGCTGCCCTTCGCGATCCGGGTCGCCGGCGTGAATAATTTCACCGGCTTGATGCAAAAAGCGCTTAATCACATTGAGCTGTTTGGTGACGGAAGGACGAGGCTGAAGCTGCCATTTTTCCGGCACGATAGGCAGGTCAGCCAAATTCCAGCGCGCATAACGGCTGTCATACGCATCCGGCTGCGCCTGTTCCAGCAAATGACCAATACACCAGGTGACGACCTGCCCATTTCCGCACTCAATAAAACCATCGCCTTTACGGTGCGGTTTTGGCAGCACATCCGCAATGGCGCGCCCCAGACTCGGTTTTTCGGCAATAAACAACCGCATCAGGTTAACGAATCTCAACCATAGCGCGACCGCCGCGGGCCTCGACCAGTTCACCAATCGCGGTCAGATCGATACCAAATTCCGCCGCAGTGGCTTTAACATCGTCTTCGGCGTCCGGCGTTACCGCCAACAACAGACCGCCTGACGTTTGCGGATCGCACAGCAGGCTACGAACTTCACGCGACATGTCGCCCATCAGATGACCATAGCTGGCGAAGTTGCGCTCTGTGCCGCCCGGTACGGCGCCCAGAGCAATATACTCTTCCACGCCCGGCAGTTTAGGGATGTCCTGATAGCAAAGTAGCGCCTGCACGCCTGCGCCCTGGCACATCTCGCTCAGGTGCCCCAGCAGGCCAAAACCGGTAACGTCAGTCATGGCTTTTACGCCATCGATATTGGCAAACGCCGCGCCAGCAACGTTCATCCGACACATGACTTCCGTCGCCAGCCCCTGATGTTCAGGTTTAAGCAGCGATTTTTTCTCGGCGGTGGTCAACACGCCAATCCCCAACGATTTGGTCAGAAAGAGTTTGCATCCCGCCTGCGCGGTACTGTTTTTCTTCACCCGTTCGGTCGGCACTACGCCTGTGACCGCGAGACCAAAGATCGGCTCCGGGGCGTCAATAGAGTGTCCGCCCGCCAGCGCGATACCGGCCTGACGGCAGGCAAAGCGCCCCCCCTCGGTCACTTCACGCGCAATATCGGGCGACAGGGTATTAATCGGCCAGCCAAGGATCGCGATCGCCATAATCGGTTTGCCGCCCATCGCAAAAATATCGCTGATGGCGTTTGTTGCCGCAATGCGGCCAAAATCAAACGGGTTGTCGACTATCGGCATAAAGAAGTCGGTGGTGCTGATAATACTGGTGCCATTACCCAGATCGTAAACCGCCGCATCATCGCGGGTTTCATTACCCACCAGCAGGTTCGGGTCGACGAACTTCGCCTGCTCGCTATGCAGGATAGTCTCCAGCACTTTAGGGGAAATTTTACAACCGCAACCAGCGCCGTGGCTGTATTGCGTTAAACGAATGGCTTGCTCGCTCATGGACATCTCCTGTCATTGCATTCGCGCTATGGTAGCGCTCATTCCCTGATGTGGTAAGTATCACTGTCTGAATTACCGCGCCTTTGCTCAGAATCCAGACAGTTTTATCCCTCAGCGTCAGAAATAACGCACAAACGGCGTGGGGTCGGGGGTACTGATCGTCGTTGACGCTTTGAGCTGCGGCGTGCCGAGATAGAGAAAACCAACAATTTTATCCTGAGGGCGGCACTCAAAGGCTTCCCGCACGATAGCGCTCTCCGTTAATGCGCCGCTACGCCAGATACCATTAAACCCTTGCGCAATCGCCGCCATTTGCATCGCCATCACCGCGCATCCGGCAGACATCTCCTGTTCCCACACCGGAACCTTATGGTTTTCTTCGCATTTCGCCACCACGGTAATGATCAGCGGCGCGCGAAACGGCGCATTACGCGCTTTTTCGATCGCTTTCTCATCGCCTCCGGCAGCGACAGCGCCTTGTTCAAGCACGGCGCTGAAGCGGTCGCGCCCCTCTCCTTCAATCACAAAAAAACGCCACGGCTGTAGAGATTTATGATCGGGAACACGCATTCCCGCCCGCAGAATGTTCTGTAATTGCTCTCCGACAGGCGCCGGTTCTGCGAGACGAGAGGCGCTACGACGGTTGACCAGCAGTTCTAGTGCATCCATTTGATTAACTCCAGCAATGATATTTATTCACAAAATTAACACGGGAGCGGATTTTGTTACAGCGCAGGCAGTGATTCCTGCTGACAACTGCCTGATGGGTCATTACGATAGCCACATCTTAATGCTTTATCCTCACCAAGGTATAAGCGTTGTTACTCAGATAGGGAGAATACATGCGAACCCTGTGGCGATTTATTGCCGGATTTTTTAAATGGACGTGGCGAGTGTTGAACTTCGTCCGTGAAATGGTACTCAACCTGTTCTTTATTTTTTTGGTTCTGGTGGGCGTTGGGATCTGGATGCAGATCGGTAACGGCAGCAACAGTGAGCAAACCGCGCGCGGCGCTCTGCTGCTGGATATTTCCGGCGTCATTGTGGATAAACCCTCCACCAATCACCGTCTGGGCGCGCTGGGTCGCCAGTTATTTGGCGCCAGCTCCGACCGTCTGCAGGAAAACTCCCTGTTTGACATCGTCAACGCTATTCGTCAGGCGAAAGATGACCGTAACATCACTGGTATCGTTCTGGATCTGAAAAACTTCACCGGCGCCGATCAGCCGTCAATGCGCTATATTGGTAAAGCGCTGCGCGAATTCCGCGACAGCGGCAAACCGGTTTTCGCTGTGGGTGAAAACTACAGCCAGGGTCAGTATTACCTCGCCAGTTTCGCCAATAAAATTTGGCTTTCCCCACAGGGTCAGGTAGACCTTCACGGCTTCGCTACGAATGGCCTGTACTACAAAACGCTGCTGGATAAACTGAAAGTCTCTACCCACGTTTTCCGGGTCGGCACCTATAAATCCGCCGTCGAGCCGTTTATCCGCGACGATATGTCGCCCGCCGCCCGCGAGGCCGACAGCCGCTGGATAGGCGAACTGTGGCAGAACTACCTGCATACCGTTTCCGCCAATCGCCAGATTTCGCCGCAACAACTCTTCCCCGGCGCCCAGGCTATTATCGACGGGTTAACCAGCGTGGGCGGCGACACCGCCAAATATGCGCTCGACCATAAACTGGTGGACGCCCTCGCCTCCAGCGCAGATGTTGAAAAAGCGCTGACGAAGCAGTTTGGCTGGAGCAAAACCGAAAATAACTATCGCGCGATCAGCTATTACGATTATTCGCTGAAAACTCCTGCGGATACCGGCGGTACTATTGCGGTTATTTTCGCCAATGGCGCGATTATGGATGGCGAAGAAACGCCAGGGAATGTCGGCGGCGACACTACGGCATCGCAGATCCGCGACGCACGCCTTGATCCTAAAGTGAAAGCGATTGTGCTGCGCGTCAATAGCCCAGGCGGTAGCGTCAACGCCTCCGAAGTTATCCGCGCCGAACTGGCGGCAGCAAGAGCGGCTGGCAAACCGGTGGTGGTCTCAATGGGCGGTATGGCGGCCTCCGGCGGTTACTGGATCTCTACGCCGGCAAACTATATCGTGGCCAGCCCCAGCACGCTGACGGGTTCAATTGGCATCTTCGGCGTCATCAATACGGTAGAAAACAGCCTGTCGTCGATTGGCGTACACAGCGACGGCGTTTCCACCTCGCCACTGGCGGATATTTCGATGACCAAAGCGCTGTCACCGGAAGTGCAGCAGATGATGCAACTCAGTATTGAGTACGGCTACAAACGCTTTATCACACTGGTGGCAGACGCGCGTAAGCGTACGCCGGAGCAGATTGATAAAATCGCACAAGGCCATGTCTGGACCGGAGAAGACGCGAAAGCCAATGGTCTGGTGGACAGTCTCGGCGACTTTGACGACGCCGTCGCCAAAGCGGCGGAGCTGGCGAAACTGAAACAGTGGCATCTTGATTACTATCAGGACGAACCGACGGTCCTTGATATGGTCATGGACAGTATGACCGGATCAGTACGCGCCATGCTGCCGGAGGCCATTCAGGCGATGCTCCCGGCGCCGCTCGTTTCTGCCGCCAACACGGTGAAGGCCGAGGGGGATAAACTGGCGGCATTTAACGATCCGCAAAACCGTTATGCGTTCTGTTTGACTTGCGCGAACGTTCGCTAATGCTTCATCAATAGCCATACCGGATGGCGGCGTCTGCTCATAGCCGCCATCCGATAATCATTAATACGTCCTTCGCGACACGACTGAACATTATCATGCAAAAGAAATCAATTTACGTTGCCTATACCGGCGGCACTATCGGTATGCAGCGCTCAGATAAAGGGTATATCCCGGTGTCCGGGCACCTTCAGCGTCAGCTGGCGCTGATGCCGGAATTCCACCGCCCGGAGATGCCGGATTTTACCATCCATGAATATGCCCCGCTGATGGATTCATCAGATATGACGCCGGAAGACTGGCAGCATATCGCTGCAGATATCAAAGCGCACTACGATGAGTATGACGGTTTTGTTATTCTGCACGGCACCGACACGATGGCGTTTACCGCATCGGCGCTCTCTTTCATGCTGGAAAATCTGGGTAAACCAGTTATTGTGACAGGGTCACAAATTCCGCTGGCTGAGCTGCGCTCCGACGGGCAAATTAATTTGCTGAATGCGCTTTATGTCGCCGCCAACTATCCTGTTAATGAAGTAACGCTGTTTTTTAATAATCGTCTGTTCCGCGGCAATCGCACGACCAAAGCCCATGCGGATGGGTTTGACGCTTTTGCCTCTCCTAATCTGCCGCCCTTGCTGGAAGCAGGAATTCACATTCGCCGTTTAAATACGCCTCCCGCGCCCTACGGTTCTGGTGAATTAATCGTTCACCCTATTACACCGCAACCGATAGGCGTAGTGACCATTTATCCGGGGATTTCCGCCGAGGTAGTACGTAACTTTCTGCGTCAGCCGGTAAAAGCGCTGATTCTGCGCTCTTATGGCGTAGGCAACGCGCCGCAAAATAAAGCGTTTTTACAGGAGCTGAAAGAGGCCAGTTCGCGCGGCATCGTGGTGGTTAACCTGACGCAATGCATGTCAGGGCGAGTCAATATGGGCGGGTACGCTACCGGTAATGCACTGGCGCACGCTGGCGTGATTGGCGGTGCCGATATGACCGTCGAAGCCACCTTAACCAAACTGCATTATTTGTTAAGCCAGGGTCTGGACACTCAGGCGATTCGTAGCGCGATGGCGCAAAACTTGCGTGGTGAATTGACGCCGGATGATTAAAAAATCCCGACGACAAGGAGAAGATAATGACAAACCGGGCCTTATTACTGGTCGACTTGCAAAATGACTTTTGCGCCGGCGGCGCGCTGGCTGTAGCGGAAGGCGACAGCACCATCGACATCGCCAACGCTCTTATTGACTGGTGCCAGCCCCGGCAGATTCCGGTGCTGGCCAGCCAGGACTGGCATCCCGCGCAGCATGGCAGCTTCGCCAGCCAGCATCAGGCGGAACCCTATAGTCAGGGAAAGCTGGATGGGCTGCCGCAAACGCTCTGGCCGGATCACTGCGTTCAACATACCGACGGCGCGGCGTTACATCCCCTGCTTAACCAACATGCGATTGACGCCTGCATCTTTAAGGGTGAAAACCCGCTGATTGATAGCTACAGCGCGTTTTTTGACAACGAACATCGGCAGAAAACTACCCTTGATACCTGGCTTCGCGAGCATGACGTTACCGAGCTTATCGTGATGGGGTTGGCGACCGATTACTGCGTAAAATTTACGGTGCTGGATGCGCTAGAGTTGGGCTATGCCGTTAACGTTATCACCGATGGCTGTCGCGGCGTGAATATTCACCCGCAGGATAGCGCACACGCGTTTATGGAGATGGCGGCGGCAGGCGCGACGCTGTATACGCTGGCAGACTGGGAAGAGACGCAGGGCCAGGCTGTCGCCAGGTAGCGGAGCAGGTATCGTATCCGGTCAATACATCACGCAACGGTGAGACCATTGCATAGATCTTTGGGCCGGATACGTCACGCCAGCATCGCTACCAGGCAAAGCTCAACGCAGGCTGGAGAGCGCTTCTAACGAAACAGATTACAAAGCGCGGGCTGGCCGGCGCAATGTTCTGGGAATAAGGCACCGATGACAATAACCAGTTAGCAACACAGTTGGCGGACTCGCTGGACATTAAGCGTTATTCGTAAAAATATGGCGGGCCTGTATCTGGCAGCAATGAGCAGGCCCGGTAAGCACAACGCATTGGCAATTAAACCACCGGATGGCGACTACCTCTTATCCGGCTGCCGTTACTGCATTTTCAATGTCGCAATCGGCTTTGACGTAATACCGAAATCCGCTTTGAGCTGCTGCTTGCTTTTCATCACCATCTGACCGTGAGTATCGATCGTCATATGTTGCGCTTCGGTATTGTGCCGCGCCTGCCATAGCATCACCAGCTGTAGGCTGTTTTCTTTCTGTTCCGGCGTCAACGCCACGCCATCCGGCCATTTACCCAGCTCAACGGCGGTGGATAAACGTTGATACACTTCCGGCGTCATGCTGTTAATGATCTCATCAAGATTCATGATGTGTCCGCTCCTGTGGAATAATTTGCTGAATCGTTTTTTCAGCCTTTCAGTTGATCGCCGTTTTTCTCGTCAGAAAAGGCCAGCGAGGCCGAGTTAACGCAATAGCGCTCACCGGTTGGCTGCGGACCATCCGGGAAAACGTGTCCGAGATGCGCATCACAGTTTCCGCAACGAATTTCGACACGCTGCATGCCATGAGAAAAATCGTCTATGTAACGAATCGCCTCTTCGCTGACAGGCTGGTAAAAGCTAGGCCAGCCGCAGCCTGAATCGTATTTGGTGTGGGAGTGAAAAAGCGGCGTATCACAGACCAGGCAGTGATAAACCCCATCGCGTTTATTATGTAGCAGGCGTCCGGTAAATGGCGGTTCTGTGCCACGATCCTGCGTCACATAGAATTGCATTTCGGACAATTTTTTCTTGAGTTCTTCTGCTGAAGGTTGGTTAGCCATTTGCTCACATCTCACTTTAAACGTGCTCACATTGCCTGACCGATTCTAACAAAACATTAACACCTCAGTACCAACTTTTGTTCTAAACTTGATCATTGCGAAATGGCGGCTCACGAATCGTGACTGATGTCACATTATTATCTCGGTTGCCCTTTAAAATTCGGGGCGGCGCCCCCATGTGGTTTCAAGCCGAAAGGAAGAGTGAGGCGAATCAGCCGCGCAAAGGTTGTGCAGAGGATTGATTTGTCGCAATGATTGACACGATTCCGCTTGACGCTGCGTAAGGTTTTTGTAATTTTACAGGCAACCTTTTATTCACTAACAAATAGCTGGTGGAATATATGACTATCAAAGTAGGTATCAACGGTTTTGGCCGTATCGGTCGCATTGTTTTCCGTGCTGCTCAGAAACGTTCTGACATCGAGATCGTTGCAATCAACGACCTGTTAGACGCAGAGTACATGGCATACATGCTGAAATATGACTCCACTCACGGCCGTTTCGACGGTACTGTTGAAGTGAAAGACGGTCATCTGATCGTTAACGGTAAAAAAATCCGTGTTACCGCTGAACGCGATCCGGCTAACCTGAAATGGGACGAAGTTGGTGTTGACGTAGTGGCTGAAGCTACCGGTATCTTCCTGACTGACGAAACCGCGCGTAAACACATCACCGCTGGCGCGAAAAAAGTGGTTCTGACGGGTCCGTCTAAAGACAACACCCCAATGTTTGTTAAAGGCGCTAACTTTGACAAATACGAAGGCCAGGACATCGTTTCCAACGCTTCCTGCACCACCAACTGCCTGGCGCCGCTGGCTAAAGTTATCAACGACAACTTCGGCATCATCGAAGGTCTGATGACTACTGTTCACGCGACTACCGCAACCCAGAAAACCGTTGACGGCCCGTCTCACAAAGACTGGCGCGGCGGCCGCGGTGCATCTCAGAACATCATCCCGTCCTCTACTGGCGCTGCTAAAGCGGTAGGTAAAGTACTGCCAGAACTGAATGGCAAACTGACTGGTATGGCGTTCCGCGTTCCGACTCCGAACGTATCCGTTGTTGACCTGACCGTTCGTCTGGAAAAAGCGGCTACCTACGAGCAGATCAAAGCTGCTGTTAAAGCTGCTGCCGAAGGCGAAATGAAAGGCGTTCTGGGTTACACCGAAGACGACGTTGTATCTACCGATTTCAACGGCGAAGTATGCACTTCCGTGTTCGATGCTAAAGCAGGCATCGCGCTGAACGACAACTTCGTGAAACTGGTCTCCTGGTACGATAACGAAACCGGTTACTCCAACAAAGTACTGGACCTGATTGCTCACATCTCCAAATAAGTTGAGATGACACAGTCATTGGTAAGAGCGACTCAGGTCGCTCTTTTTTTTGCTTAAAGATATACCCGTCATACTTCAAGTTGCAGGTGTGTTGGCTATGCTTTCTCACCCGAATCACTGACGGAAGTCGAACTTATCGGGATGAATCAGGGATGTCCATGTCCCTGGCCGGAGATGACCTACGGTTGTTCAAATTCGTTCCCGATGAATTTGTCGTTCACTTGCTGCGTTACTCGGCCTGCGGCCTCGCTTCTACGGGCCAGCGCAAGCACTGATCAAGGCACAAGCGCCTTGTCATGCAACTCGAATTATTTAGGGTTAAGAGGATTGCGTAATGATTAATAAAATTTTTGCCCTCCCGGTTATCGAACAGCTTACCCCTGTCCTTTCCCGTCGTCAGCTTGATGACCTGGATCTGATCGTCGTTGACCATCCGCAGGTTAAAGCCTCTTTTGCATTACAGGGCGCGCACCTTCTCTCCTGGAAACCCGTTGGCGAGGAAGAGGTATTGTGGCTCAGTAATAATACGCCTTTCAAAACCGGCGTGGCGCTACGCGGCGGCGTACCGATCTGCTGGCCCTGGTTTGGACCTGCGGCTCAACAGGGTCTACCGTCACACGGCTTTGCGCGTAATCTACCGTGGGCGCTAAAAGCGCATAATGAAGATGATAATGGCGTAATGCTGACATTTGAGCTGAAAAGCAGTGAGGCCACCCGGAAATACTGGCCGCACGATTTCACGCTGCTGGCACGTTTTAAAGTGGGCAAAACCTGTGAAATTGAACTGGAAGCGCATGGCGAGTTTGCAACCACATCCGCGCTCCACAGCTATTTTAACGTTGGCGACATCGCCAACGTTAAGGTCAGCGGACTCGGCGATCGGTTTATTGATAAAGTTAACGACGCTAAAGAAGGTGTCCTGACCGACGGTATGCAAACCTTTCCGGACCGTACCGATCGCGTTTACCTCAATCCTGAAGCATGTAGCGTGATCCACGATGCGACATTAAACCGCACGATTGATGTGGTCCACCACCATCATCTTAACGTCGTAGGCTGGAACCCTGGCCCGGCGTTATCCGTCAGCATGGGCGACATGCCGGATGACGGCTATAAAACGTTTGTCTGCGTTGAAACGGCTTATGCTACTGCGCCGCAACAAGCCACAGAAGAAAACCCCTCTCGTCTGGCGCAGACTATATGCGTCGCAAAACGCTAAAAGTGAATGGATAACGGCGTTGCTATAGGCTCTGGAAGGCGTCAGCCGCCATCAGGCATGACCTGCCGGATGGCGGCGCTTACACATTTTATCCGGCGTCACACCATATCCAACGCGGTTTTCCCTTTTGGCGCAGGCCAGGCGTTGTCCAGTAAGGCAAGTTCGTTTGCTGACAAGGCGATCTCAAGCGCCGCCGCATTTTGCTTCACGTGTTCTGTACTTCCGGCTTTCGGGATCGCCATCACGCCCGGATGCGCAATCACCCACGTCAGTAAGATTTGCGCCGCCGTAGCGTTATGCGCTTGCGCAATTTCATTCACCACCGGATGATTCAGTAAACCGCTACGTAACCGGCCAGCCTGCGCCAGCGGGCTATAGGCCATCACTGGCATTCGCTGTTGTTGACACCACGGCAATAAATCATACTCAATACCGCGTGACGCCAGATGATAGAGCACCTGATTTGTCGCGCATTGCTGTCCCCCAGGGATGCGCCACAGCGCCTGCATATCGTCATAATCAAGATTAGAGACTCCCCAACGGCGAATTTTTCCCTGCGCGATTAGCCGCTCCATACCTTCAACGGTCTCTTCGAATGAAAAGCTTCCGGCCCAGTGCAATAGATAGAGATCGAGATAATCTGTTTTCAGACGACGCAGGCTTTCCTCACAGGCGGCAACTATCTTCTGGCCGCCAGCGTTCCACGGGTACACTTTTGACACCAGAAATGCCTCATCGCGTCGCCCTGCTAACGCCTCGCCCACGACCTTTTCCGCCCCGCCGTCGGCATACATTTCCGCCGTATCAATAAGGCGTAACCCCAAATCCAGCCCCGCGCGCAGCGCCGAAACCTCGCGCTGACGTTGATCCGCGCGCTCGCCCATATACCATGTTCCCTGTCCGATGGCAGGAAGCGTCACCTGCCCGCAAAACGTTACGTTTTTCACTGATTTCATTTCCTTTTCAATGTCACTCGACGGTAAAACAATACCGGACTCTTAGCCCCTACGGTAATGTCCGGCATCATACCGCGCAAGGGGGCGATTTTCTTGTCACTGACGAACGTCATCCGCAATCATGTCGACGATGCGGGTAATATGCGCGGCGGGTCGCTGATTCAGTAATAATTGACGCATCACATTCATATAGGGCGTCACATGTTGAAAGAACTCCAGATATCCTTTACAGAGATAATTTTGCCGTTCGCCGCCGTCCATGCAAATTCGATGTTTCGGACAACCGCCGTGACAGGCAAAGCGCCACGTACAGTTCTGGCAGCGTGAGGAAAGGTTTGCTTTAGCCGCGCCAAACTGCTGCTGAAAAGGAGAAGCCGCCATTTCTTCTAAAGAGTGTTGCTGCAGATTGCCCAGTTTATAGGCGGGAAAAACAAAATGGTCGCAGCTAAACACGTCGCCATTCTGCTCCACCAGCAAACTTTGCCCGCAGGTCGACTGCATCGTACAAAGCGTGGCGGGCTCCCCCATCCAGACGCCAAGTAAGTTGTCAAAAAGCTGTACGAATATGCGTCCGACATCGTGACGTATCCATTGATCAAAAACATCGCACATAAAGGCGCCCCACCCTTCAGGCGTGACGGAAAAGGGCATCAGCGAAGGTGAATCCTCATTGTCAGATAACGTCAAAGAACGCTGTGCTTTTTGCGCGAGCGGCTCAACAATGGGAATAAATTGCAGGTGTTTACTTTCCAGTTCCTGGGTCAAAAAATGATAAATAGCATTGCCATGACGGCATGATGCATCATTCACGACAGTGAGCGTATTGAACTCGACATCATTTGCCTGCAGAAGGCGGATAGCATTCACGACCCGGGAAAAAGACGCCCGCCCTGACGGCGTTTTCCGGTAATTATCATGAACGACTTGCGGCCCATCAATCGATATACCAATCAGGAACTGATGCTGCGCAAAGAATGCCGCCCACTCTTCATTGATTAATACGCCATTGGTTTGCAGACTGTTGTAGATAGTTTTGCCGTTGGCATAGCGTTGCTGCAAGCGCACCACTTTTTGGTAAAAAGAAAGACCGCATAGCGTCGGCTCTCCCCCCTGCCAACAAAACGAGACCTCTGAGGATGGCGTATCATCAATTACCCGGCGGATATACGTCTCCAGCACATCGTCAGACATGACGCGCTGTCCCCGGGGTTTATCAAGATAGAAACAGTACTTGCAGGATAAGTTACACAGACTGCCGCTGGGCTTGGCTACGGTATTGAATACTATGCTCATTCGTCTTACTCGCTGTGAAGAATGGGTATAGCATAAGCGGGACGTGACAGGGCGATATCAGCCAGCATTGCAACAATTATTACGCTAATTGTTAGCGCAGTTGTAATCACCTGGATTTTTCATATAAAAGGCTAGTTTTTTAAATTGATGTAACAAAGTATAAATCACATAAGGCTGCGCCATACCCGGTCAACAGCGCATTTATGCAAGCCGCCATGTTCGCGTTTCAGTCAGCACAAAGCCTGCATAACGCAGGCTTTGTCATGGTTTTTCCGGCAAATTCAATCAATCAGAATCTATAGGTCACGCCAGTAGAAAGGATACCGGTCCAGGATTTATCCACCATCGGGCTATCAGTAATTTCATCCGACAGACGGGTGTAGCGCGCAGTACCATATACGCTCCAGTTACCGGCGAAATTATAGTTAGCGCTCAGTTCAAGATACGGGTTCCAGCTATCGTTCGGATTATAGCCGCGCAGGCCGCTACGCGAAGATTCTTTACGTGATACGCCGTAATAGTAATCGTTCTGGTTCTCGCTATTCCATTCAACCCCGATACCTGGCGTTAAGGTCAGCCCGCCATTGGTATACCGATACAGCCAGGCCAGATCCCAGACAATACCGTTACTGTTATCCAACGTATCCCCTGCCAGTGAGGTACGCAGGAATCCATACTGGGTGTGATGCGCGTAAGAAACGCCCGCCATCATAGTACTTTTACGCCTGTCCAGACGACGCAACTGATGATCATCGCTGTCGCCCGGTTTGAAGTACATCGGGGACCAGTATGCCATGATTGACAACTTATCGGCATTGTCATTCCACAAGTAATACCCGCCGCCCAGACCACGGAACCAGAAGTTTTCGCTTTCATAAGCGATGACCGGTATCGGATAAACATCGCTATCGTAATCTTTATAAGGGTGTTCAACCACACCAACGCCTGCGCCCAACGTCAGGTTGCTTTCAGCGTGCGCGACGCTGGCGGATGTTGCAATAAACACGCCAAGAGCCAGAAGTTTAAGTTTGGTCACAATCCATAATTCCTTATTCAAATGTTCTGCGGCAAAAGTGTAACCGCCAATACCTGTAAGCCCAACTATTTTACACAATGTAACCGTTTAATATCACCATCACCGATTATTTTCAGATGATCGGCTGATGATCGTTATGTGACCGGGAACGCTTTTTCTGATATCCACCAGCCTTTTCTACCTGATGAGTTATTGATATGTCATCGAAATCCACTGACGCGTACAGGCAAGTTTTGCAAATGCCATCTACGCTTAATGTTAAGAAGGTGTATCACCGGACACGTTGATCTTCTGACCAATAAAATGGCATGAGAGTTGCTTTTTTTCCTTAGCAGAGACGGCGTTCAGTCTACCTCTTCCGGGAGCCTCTACTATTCATATGAACGGCTCTTAACATGTGCGAAAAAACGAAAGGATGGCATATCATGAATATATTCGATCACTATCGCCAGCGTTACGAAGCTGCCAAGGACGAAGAGTTCACACTGCAGGATTTTCTTACCATTTGTCGGCAAGATCGCAGTGCTTATGCCAACGCGGCAGAGCGGCTATTAATGGCTATCGGCGAGCCTAATATGGTCGACACTGCCCAGGAACCCCGACTTTCCCGACTCTTCTCCAACCGGGTTATTGCTCGCTATCCTGCGTTTGAAGAGTTTTACGGCATGGAAGACGCGATTGAACAGATTGTCTCTTATCTGAAACATGCGGCGCAAGGGCTGGAAGAGAAGAAGCAAATTCTCTATTTGCTGGGACCTGTGGGGGGTGGCAAATCATCGCTCGCTGAACGGCTGAAATCGCTAATGCAGCGCGTGCCAATTTATGTTTTAAGCGCCAACGGCGAGCGTAGTCCGGTCAACGATCATCCGTTATGCCTGTTTAATCCGCAGGAAGACGCGCAGATTCTGGAAAAAGAGTACGGTATTCCGCGCCGCTATCTCGGTACGATTATGTCCCCGTGGGCGGCCAAACGCCTGCATGAGTTTGGCGGCGATATTACTAAATTCCGCGTGGTGAAAGTCTGGCCCTCCATTCTGGAGCAGATTGCCATTGCCAAAACGGAACCCGGCGATGAAAACAACCAGGATATTTCGGCGCTGGTCGGCAAGGTGGATATTCGTAAACTCGAACATCACGCCCAGAACGATCCGGATGCGTATGGTTACTCTGGCGCGCTATGCCGCGCTAACCAGGGGATCATGGAGTTCGTCGAGATGTTTAAAGCGCCTATTAAGGTGCTGCACCCCTTGCTGACCGCAACCCAGGAAGGTAACTACAATGGTACGGAAGGTATTTCCGCCCTGCCCTTTAATGGCATCATACTTGCCCACTCAAACGAATCTGAATGGGTGACTTTCCGTAACAATAAAAATAACGAAGCGTTCCTCGACCGTGTCTATATCGTGAAGGTGCCTTATTGCCTGCGAATCTCCGAAGAGATCAAAATCTACGAGAAACTACTTAATCATAGCGAGCTGGCTCATGCGCCCTGCGCGCCGGGCACGTTGGAAACGCTTTCGCGCTTCTCGATTCTTTCCCGCCTGAAAGAGCCGGAAAATTCCAGTATTTACTCGAAAATGCGCGTTTATGACGGTGAAAGCCTGAAAGATACCGACCCCAAAGCCAAATCGTACCAGGAGTATCGCGACTATGCGGGCGTGGATGAAGGGATGAACGGTCTCTCCACCCGATTCGCCTTTAAGATCCTCTCCCGCGTATTCAACTTCGACCATGCGGAAGTGGCGGCAAACCCGGTACATCTGTTCTACGTTCTGGAACAACAAATCGAGCGTGAGCAGTTCCCGCAGGAGCAGGCTGAACGTTATCTGGAGTTCCTGAAAGGCTATCTGATCCCGAAATACGCCGAATTTATCGGCAAGGAGATCCAGACGGCCTATCTCGAATCTTATTCTGAGTACGGGCAGAACATTTTTGATCGTTACGTGACTTATGCAGATTTCTGGATTCAGGATCAGGAGTATCGCGACCCGGATACCGGTCAACTGTTCGATCGCGAGTCGCTGAACGCCGAACTGGAAAAAATTGAAAAACCAGCGGGTATCAGTAACCCGAAAGATTTCCGTAATGAGATAGTAAACTTTGTCCTGCGCGCCAGAGCCAACAATAGCGGCCGTAATCCAAACTGGACCAGTTACGAGAAGCTGCGCACGGTGATTGAGAAAAAAATGTTCTCTAATACTGAAGAGCTGTTGCCGGTCATTTCTTTTAACGCCAAAACGTCGACTGACGAGCAGAAAAAGCATGACGACTTTGTCGATCGGATGATGGAGAAAGGGTATACCCGTAAGCAGGTTCGTTTGCTGTGCGAGTGGTACCTGCGCGTGCGTAAATCGTCGTGATGTTAATGCCCGGTGGCGCTTGCGCTTACCGGGCCTACAAAGTAATGTTCTGTAGACTGGCTAAGCGTTAGCGCTATCCGGCACTGACAGAACAGGCGCTCAGTTGGCAGTACGGGGGGCATATGACCTGGTTCATAGACCGACGTCTTAACGGCAAAAATAAAAGCACGGTGAATCGCCAGCGCTTTTTGCGTCGTTATAAAGCACAAATTAAGCAGTCGATTTCCGAAGCGATTAATAAACGCTCTGTGACCGATGTCGACAGCGGAGAGTCCGTCTCTATTCCAACCGATGATATTAGCGAACCGATGTTTCATCAGGGGCGCGGCGGTCTGCGCCATCGCGTCCATCCGGGTAACGATCACTTTATCCAGAATGATCGCATTGAGCGTCCGCAAGGCGGTGGCGGCGGCGGTTCCGGCAGCAGTCAAGGTCAGGCCGGCCAGGACGGCGAAGGCCAGGATGAGTTTGTTTTTCAGATTTCAAAAGATGAGTATCTGGATCTGCTCTTTGAAGATTTAGCGCTGCCTAATCTGAAAAAAAACCAGCATCGCCAGCTTAACGAGTATAAAACTCACCGCGCCGGTTTCACCTCAAACGGCGTGCCGGCTAATATCAGCGTGGTACGTTCGCTACAAAACTCTCTGGCGCGCCGTACAGCAATGACGGCAGGAAAACGCCGCGAACTGCACGCGCTGGAAACGGAACTGGAGACCATCAGCAAAAGCGAACCAGCGCAACTGCTTGAAGAGGAGCGGTTACGTCGGGAGATTGCCGAACTGCGGGCTAAAATCGAGCGGGTGCCGTTTATCGACACCTTTGATTTACGCTATAAAAATTATGAAAAACGGCCTGAACCCTCCAGCCAGGCGGTAATGTTCTGTCTGATGGACGTCTCGGGTTCGATGGACCAAGCAACCAAAGATATGGCCAAGCGTTTTTACATTCTGCTCTATCTGTTTTTGAGCCGAACGTATAAGAACGTAGAAGTGGTTTATATCCGCCACCATACCCAGGCGAAGGAAGTGGACGAACATGAGTTCTTTTATTCGCAAGAGACCGGGGGGACGATTGTCTCCAGCGCGCTTAAACTCATGGATGAAGTGGTTAAAGAGCGCTACGATCCGGGACAGTGGAACATCTATGCGGCGCAAGCGTCAGACGGTGATAACTGGGCCGACGATTCACCGCTGTGTCATGAGATTCTGGCGAAAAAGCTGCTGCCGGTAGTGCGCTATTACAGCTATATCGAGATTACCCGCCGCGCCCACCAGACCTTATGGCGCGAGTATGAACATCTGCAGGCGACGTTCGATAACTTCGCCATGCAGCATATTCGCGATCAGGAGGATATTTATCCGGTATTCCGCGAATTGTTTCAGAAACAGAGCGCCAATCAAAGTGCATAACCCTAAACCTGCCCGTTGTTATTACGGGCAGGTTTATTAGCAACTTAACGTTCACCCTTCGCGACTGATATCATTATTCGCGTATAGCGTGAATGAAGCTGTTCTGACCTATGTTACAAATTGATTCGTTAGCGCTATGCCTTTGCGTTAATATTACAAACACCACGGCCATTCCATGCCTGGCAACGGCGGCAACTCCATACCATCTGGATCAAAGAGAGTACACCAGTGTACATGTTCACCAACGGGCTTAACTTCAGCTGCTGGAACTCTTTCAGGCGCCTGGTCGTCTGCCATAACCGATGCGGAAAAACCCGCCGCCAATAATGTAAAAAGCGAGATAGCAGCCATTTCTTTCAACTTTTTCATCATTCCCCCTACAGGAATAAGAGAATAACTAAATTATCCTTACCGCTCGACGCTCCTTTCACTGTAATAATAATGGTTTTCCTATTTTTAAAAGAAATAACGTAACATCGTTACCTGAAAATTTACTTTCGCTACCATTAATAACCATTGAAAATATCAACACATCGAATTATTGCCGCAATTAAACCGAGAATGATTTTTATTCCATAACATCAACACGTTTTATTTTTAAACAGTCTATTAGAGGAATTCTCATCGCTATGGTAAACTAACGCATCCGACTTTCAGGGCTGTAGTTCATCATGAATTTGCATCATAAAGCGCTCAGGCACTTTATCTCGGCAAGCGTCATCGTTTTGACATCGTCCTTCCTGATTTACGAACTTATTGCCAGCGACAGGGCAATGAATGCCTATATGCGTTATATCATGGAGAGAGCCGATTCGTCGTTTTTGTACGATAAGTACCAGAATCAGAGCATCGCCGCACATTTGATGCGAACTTTTGAAGCGCCGGGAGACCCCGTCACCGCAGAAAAACGCCGCGCGTTTTGCGACGCCTTTGAGGCTATTAACGGTACGCACGGCGTCAACCTGACCCGGCATAATTACCCGGCGCTACATGGTACCCTGCAAACCGCCGCTACACAGTGTACCGATAATCTTGATGACGCCCTTTTACTGCCTGCATTTGATCAGGCGGTAAGCATCAACCGTTCGCAGGACGACCACAGTCACGGGCTGGGTACACTGGAGCTTAAATTCCGTTATTACGTTGATTTAAATAAACATTATGTCTATTTCTATGATTTAATCAACTCACGGCGCTTCGCCATGCATCGTTGGACTTTTTTACAAAAAGGCACAATGGGTATTAACAGAAAAGATATAGATAAACTTTTTACCGGCCGTACAGTTATTTCAAGTATTTACATGGATGATATTACCCAGGAAAACGTCATGAGCTTTTTAACGCCAGTCTATCTGGCGGGAACGTTAAAAGGTATCGTGATGGTGGATGTTAACCAGGATAATTTAAAAAATATTTTTTATACCCAGGACCGTCCGCTGGTTTGGCGTTATCTTAACGTAACACTAAAGGATATGGACTCCGGAAAAGAAATTATTATTAATCAAAGCAAAAATAATCTGTTTCAATATGTGAATTATAGCCATGATATCCCTGGTGGGCTGCGCGTTTCGTTGTCCCTTGATTTTACCTATTTCCTTGTCTCGTCCTGGAAGGCGCTGGCCTTTTACTTACTGGCAACGGCGCTCCTGCTTAATATGGTACGGATGCACTTTCGGCTTTATCGCAACGTCACACGCGAAAATATTAGCGATGCCATGACCGGGCTTTACAACCGTAAAATATTAACACCGGAGCTGGAACAGCGATTGCAACGCCTGGTCAATACTGGGACGCCGGTGACATTTGTCGCTATTGATTGCGATAGATTAAAACTGATCAACGATACCCAGGGGCACCAGGAAGGCGACCGAATTATTACCCTGTTGGCGAAAGCGATTAAAACATCGATTCGTAAAAGCGATTACGCCATCCGCCTCGGCGGCGATGAGTTCTGTATTATTCTTGTTGATTACGCGGCGGATTTGGCTATCCATCTGCCGGAGCGTATTATTCGTAACCTGCAAATTATCGCACCGGATAAGACAGTCCATTTTTCCGCCGGGATTTATAATATGCAGCCCAATGATACGATTAATGATGCCTACCAGGCTTCCGATGCGCAGCTCTATCTGAACAAACAACAAAAACAACATCGTTCATCATAGTGCTTCGCAGTAAATGTTCATATTGCACCAGGAGTAAGAAATGGCCGAAATGACTGAAGTCGCGAAGGGTGTCGCTACACACCAACGTTTAGTGGCTTTATTAACGCAGGAGAACGCGCGCTATCGTGTGGTTAGCCATGAAGCGGTAGGGAAATGCGAAGCGGTATCTGAAATACGCGGTACTGCGCTGGGCCAGGGCGCAAAAGCGCTGGTCTGTAAAGTCAAAGGCAACGGCGTCAACCAGCACGTTCTTGCTATTCTGGCGGCCGATCAGCAAGCCGACCTCTCTCAGCTTGCTTCACATCTGGGCGGCTTACGCGCTTCCCTTGCCAGCCCGGCGGAAGTCGATATGCTGACCGGCTGCGTTTTTGGCGCGATCCCGCCTTTCAGTTTTCACCCCAATCTGAAACTGGTCGCCGATCCGCTCCTGTTTGAGCGTTTCGATGAAATTGCCTTTAATGCCGGCCTGCTGGAAAAATCAGTCATTATGAATACACAGGACTATCTGCGCATCGCCCGACCAGAACTGGCAGTCTTCCGCCGCTTTCAGTCATCGCCAACGGCTTAGTCCCCTTCCCCTTCAAGGAGCAATACCGACACAACGATGATGATAAAAATGGCGAAAAACGACGCCGTTATCATCAGCGCTTCAAGAAACGGTGGATCGTACATAATTGTATCCTCAGGAAGACAACAATGACGGTTCACCTGTTAGCAATACGCGGCGTTGATGGCAATTTAATGACAACGCCGTTTTTCACGTAGAGATTGTCTTTCAGGCAGTTGCCTGAAATTCGCATCAATCGTTAAAAAGGCCTGTGCGCTTTGCCGTTTGGGCGTAAAGTAGTCAGGCTTACTTTTTGGCAAGGAAACCATAATGTTTGATGTCACTCTGCTGATCCTGCTCGGACTGGCAGCTCTGGGATTTATCAGCCACAACACCACTGTCGCCGTCTCAATTCTGGTGCTGATTATTGTCCGCGTAACCCCGTTGAATACCTTTTTTCCCTGGATTGAAAAACAGGGACTCACCGTCGGGATTATCATTCTGACCATCGGCGTGATGGCCCCCATCGCCAGCGGAACCCTACCGCCCTCCACATTGATCCACTCTTTTGTGAACTGGAAATCGCTGGTCGCGATTGCCGTCGGCGTTTTCGTCTCCTGGCTGGGTGGTCGCGGCATTACGCTGATGGGAAACCAACCGCAGCTCGTCGCCGGGCTGCTGGTCGGTACGGTACTTGGCGTCGCGCTGTTTCGCGGCGTGCCGGTCGGCCCACTGATTGCGGCAGGGCTGGTCTCTTTAATTGTGGGGAAGCAGTAACTCGCCCGTCAAATACTGGCCTGGCGTCTGCCCCAGGCCTTTTTTAAACATGGTAATGAATGCCGTGGTGGAATCATAACCCAGCATTTGCGCCGTCTGCTGTACATTACGTCCCGCGATTAGCGCTTGTAGCGCCAGAATTAATTGCAACTGATGACGCCAGCGACGAAAGCTTAGCCCCGTCTCTTTGACAACCAGCCGGGCAAGGTTACGCTCGCTCATCGCGAATACGCTGGCCCACTGCCCTAACGTATTCCATCGCGCGGGCTCCTGCGCCATTGTCTCAACCATTTGGCGAATTTTTGGATGCCCCGATACCGGTAATTGCAATTGTTCCTGCGGCTGCTGCGGCAGTTCATCAAACAACACCTGAATAAGGCGCTGCGTTGGCATTTGCGCTCTTTCGGAATCGGTTCTGCGCGCCAGCGACAAAATCAACTCCCGGCATAACGGCGAAATTTTCAGCGTACAGCAACGCTCCGGCATGACGACCGCTGCAGGTTCAATAAATAAAAAGCACAGTTCCGCCCCTGCGGTCACATGATTACTGTGCGGCAGCGAGCCGGGGAGCCAGACGGCATACTGGGGCGGAACCATCCACATCGCATTTTCCACCTCGCAGGTAATCGCGCCGTGCAGAGCGAGGATCAACTGTCCCTTGCGATGCTGATGGCGAGGGCTAAACAGTTCATCATCCCTGGCGCGAATACAAAAGGCCACAGCGGCATCGTGGTGAAGGTCGGGATCGTAACCGTCCAGTCTCAGGCCAATCATTATATTGTCCGATTTTAGCGATAAATTGTCATTTTAGCTTGATTCATCCAAACAGTAAAAACTGTTAAGGTATCGCCTCGCCTGACGAGATGAGAAAACGATGACGACAGCCCTTTCACCACGCGGCAAACAGGGCGCTTTACTGATTGCCGGTATTTTGATGATAGCCACTACGCTGCGCGTAACATTTACCGGCGCTGCACCGTTGCTGGAGACAATCCGTTCGGATTACGGTCTTTCCACCGCCCAGACGGGCCTGCTAACAACCTTGCCGCTTCTGGCGTTTGCACTGGTTTCGCCGCTGGCGGCCGGTATTGCGCGCCGGTTTGGGATGGAACGCAGTCTGTTTGCCGCAATGCTGCTGATTTGCGCGGGTATTGCCCTCCGCTCCCTACCCTCCGCTGCATTGTTGTTTGCCGGAACTGCCATTATTGGGTGCGGGATAGCGCTGGGTAATGTGCTGCTACCAGGATTGATTAAGCGCGATTTTTCACAACATGTCGCCAGGCTGACGGGCGCGTACTCATTGACGATGGGCGCCGCCGCCGCGTTGGGGTCTGCGCTGGTGGTTCCGCTGGCGTTGCACGGTTTTGGCTGGCGCGGCGCGCTGTTAATGCTAATGCTGTTTCCGCTGTTGGCGTTTCTTATCTGGTTGCCGCAGTGGCGCACTACCCGCTCAGCTAACCTGAGTAGCTCCCGGGCATTACATGAACGCGGTATCTGGCGTTCGCCTTTAGCCTGGCAAGTTACGTTGTTTCTTGGGCTTAACTCACTGATTTATTATGTGATTATCGGCTGGTTACCAACAATACTCATCAGCCACGGTTACAGCGAAGCACAGGCAGGATCGCTACATGGCCTGCTGCAACTGGCGACCGCAGCGCCTGGGTTAGCTATTCCGCTTATTTTGCATCGCTTTAACGATCAACGCTGGATTGCCGCGCTGGTCTCACTATTGTGCGCAGTGGGCGCGGCGGGGCTTTGGTTTGTGCCGGGCCAGGCGATCATCTGGACGCTACTGTTCGGCTTCGGTTCAGGCGCGACGATGATCCTCGGCCTGACGTTTATCGGCCTGCGCGCCAGTTCGGCGCATCAGGCGGCGGCGCTTTCCGGCATGGCGCAGTCGGTCGGGTATTTACTGGCGGCATGTGGGCCGCCCGTCATGGGAAAACTTCATGATGACAGCGGTAGCTGGTATCTACCGCTGTCAGGCGTGACGGTTCTGGCTATCATCATGGCGATTTTCGGCCTCTACGCTGGACGCGATCGAGAGATAGCGTCATAAATAAACCTGATACCCACTTGAATGCCTGATGACGCTTCGTTTATCAGGCCTGATCCATTAAAATCATTACCGCTATCCGACAAAAGTACCGTAAGCGACACCATCACAGGAGGGAAAAATGCGAATCCAGTGTAAGCGCGTCTATTTCCCGGCGGAAAAAGACGATGGTTATCGGGTATTGGTTGACAGGCTATGGCCGCGAGGCATTAAAAAATCGGCGCTGGTCTATGATGAATGGAATAAGGCCATTACGCCCTCCACCGAATTGCGCAAAGCCTTTCATAGCGAACTGATTGATTTTAACCACTTCGCGCAGCAATACCGGGCAGAACTTGCGCAACAGCATCAAGAAGGCAAACGTCTGGCGGATATTGCCCGACACCAGCCGCTAACGTTGCTATACGCCGCTAAAGATACTCGCCAGAACCATGCCATTGTGCTGGCAGAGTGGCTACGAGAGCTGTGATTGTCGTGCCGCCGCCTGGCCTGGTTGTCTGTCCGGGGACAACGGCATCAAATGTTCTGCCCGCACCCAGGCAAAACCGTGCTGGCCATCGGCGGAGGCTACATCGCCCGTGACCAGCCACAGCGCCCGAGGCGCTTCTTTCGGCAGTAAGGTGACGTGTCCATTTACCGGGTTAATGAATTCATCTCCGGGTTGACACAGGCAAAATAGCTCAACCGATTTACCAATATTCTGCCGTCCGGCGGGTGTTTTAGCGCCAATAACTATTGCCAACGCGCCCGGCTTTAACTGAAACATATTTTCTTGCGCCGCATGAAACTCATTATCAGATTGTTCTTAATCATATCCCGTCGGACCGCAGGTTGTCACTTTTTCGTATCAGGGTGCTCTCTGCGCCATAATGTCCACTCATCAATGATTTCGCCATTGGGCAATTTGCAATCGGAACGCACGCCTTGTGGGGTCTGCACCGGCATCAGCGTACCGCCCTGTTGCTCACAGTAGACGGCTGCCGGATTAGGCATCCCAATACGCGGCGGCCTGGGGGCGTTGGGTTGCGACGATGAACAAGCGCTCAGCAGCAATACGCCTGGCAACGCAATCCACGTAAATTTCATAACGACTCCTTAAAGCGATATTTTGTCCAGGATAACCTGGCGGGTACGCTATTTCCATACTTTCTGTCAGCGCTTTAGTGGGTGTTTATCCCGGGTTAAGTCAGTAATAACCACGCTCTGTCACAAAGCAACCGACCTTTTGTCGCTGAGAAAACCCTGCTATTCTGGCGCCCCCTGAACAGTGAAGGTAATAGCATGAGAGTGGGTATCCTCTTCCCTGTCGTCATTTTCATTACGGCAATATTATTTTTGGCATGGTTTTTTATTGGCGGTTACGCCGCGCCGGGAGCATAACCATGAGGAAAACAACGATGGTGTTGATGGGCATCGCGCTAATTGCGGCGGCGGGTACCGAACTGGGCTGGTGGTAAATTCATTTTGAATAATAAAGGCTACCTGTCGTAGCCTTTATTATCTCTGAAAGTTCTGCGTTTAGCTTTTGATTTTTCTGTAGATTAACAGCACGACAATCGCGCCGATCACCGCGACTGCAAAGCTGCCGAAGTTGAAACCATCCACTTTGCCAAAGCCAAAGAACGTACTGATCCATCCTCCGACTACCGCACCAACGATCCCCAGAATGATCGTCATAAAGAATCCGCCGCCATCTTTACCTGGCATGATCCACTTAGCCAAAATACCCGCAATAAGTCCAAAAATAATCCATGAAAGAATGCCCATTTTTTCCTCACTTATGTCTTAACGTTAGCGGTTTATTTGCCGTTAAAAAGAATAGCACATCGTCAGGAAAGTGAAGTTTGTGATATCCATCACCTTTTAGCGTCGTGGATAAAAGCGCATAAATATCAGGGTTGCAATCATTAATGATAACGATTATCTTTATCAATACCGAGTGGTTGAGTTTATAACCCACCTGTTCGGTACGACATTGCTCACATTGCTTCCAGTATTATTTGCCCGCCTCACCGAGTGCGGGCTTTTTTTGCTAACCGCTATCTATCCCATGTCGAATTCATGGTCTTTTTCAGCCGCGCTATTTTGCGTGATACGGGGTCATCTCCAGCGCCGTACATTCATCCTGCTTGTCCTGCTGCATAAACACCACGGTCACCATAAACAAACCGATCATAAATGGCACTTCATAAAGCTCTTCAATCAAATCTGTGTAACGAGCGTTATGCAGGAATATCGGCGACAACCACCGATGATGCTCGACAGTGTCGGAAATCAGATATGAACATGCCGTCACGGCAAACAGCCACAATGGCAGAGGAACGTCCCGCAGACGACGAACAATCTCCTTACGTAGCCCGGCAGAAAACAGGACTGGCAATACCAACGCAGCAATTAATAGCACTGAAATCGTTCTGAACAGCATACGCGGCTCGTCAGGGAAATAGTCACGCCCCCAACTGGTGCTTCTACCCAACAGTACCACCCACCAGACAACAGCCCATAGCCAAAACTGCTTTGCCCCTTCGGGACGGGAAAGTGGCCGTATATACCAGGTGGTAAATAGCGCCCCAAACAGTAACCATAACGCTTGTCCGTTTTCAATCCATCGGACCACCACGCCGTTAAGCAAAGGCAATTGCCAGTCCGCCGTAAACGGGATGACCACAGCGGCAAGCGCAAGAGTAAGTGCTGACGAAGTTAATCGGGTATCGAGTTTCATGATTATAAGACTCTTCTGGTTTTTAATACCCAATCATAAGTTTTATGAATACGCTCTCATTAGCAAACAATGCGATATTCTTAATGTTTTCTTAATGTTTCTTTTCAACCCATGTCTGATGTAAATAAACAGCGCTTTTCAATACGCAAAAACCGCATCACGCTGGCGACGCGCGATGCGGCTTCTGATTTAAAAAATCACTTTATATCAAATAGATACTACAAGATCCTTACCAACCGCAAACGTCGTGTTCGTTTTCGGTATCGTAGGAACGCACGGTATTGACCAAATCCTTCACAACTTCTGCTGCAACTTCAGGTACCAGCAACGTCATCGGTGCTTCCGTTTCATAGTCCACAGAGACGCCGTTGCTATTATTCGTGACCGTGACGGTATAAGTAGCTTTTCCCATTATTATTCTCTCCCGGCATGAATGACTTTTCGTGAGGTCGCCCCTTCCATCAGTACTTCCGGCGCGACAAAAAAGTCGATGTTAAAATAGGTATCATCCGTCATGACCTCAATATTGTGCCACTTTTCCGGAGGAAACACGCCAAACTCGCCGGCATTGATCACCATGATTTCTTCCGGCTCAGAGCAATGTTCATCAGCGTATCCGAGATATTTGACCGCCCCCTGCATCACCGAGAGGCGAGGATAAACGCCGGGTCGCGTTCCCTTATCAAGGTGGCGTTCGAAAATTCCGGCAGGCGCCGTCTCTTTGTTCCAGAATGGCGTGGAACGTGTATGGATATGATTTTGTGGAATTTGCCGCATTTGCTTCCCTCTTCCCGCAGGTTACTCAGCGATAATCTCATCGCTGTCGTAAAAAGGTTACGCTCCAAAAACAGCATTTTAAATACCATTTATTGGTTACTATTTTGCTGTTTTCCACGCAATAAAACCGAAAGGAGAGCAATGACCCGCCGTTGTCGACGGGTCCAGGGGGTTAAGACTGGAGCGTTGCCAGGCGGGCGGCAAATCCGACGAAAAGAAGGCCAATCAAAGAATTGCCCACTTTTGCCAGTTTCTTTTTGGTACCAATATAGTGGGTTACAAAAGCGCCAGAAAGAATTAAAAAGCTCAGATAGCAAAAACTGACGATTTCAAGGGTGGTGGCCAAAATAAAAAATGACACCCCAGTATGCGGCGCAGTAACGTCAATAAATTGCACAAAAAAGGAAACATAAAAAAGTATGGCTTTAGGATTCGTCAGGCTAAGAATTAAAGCACGCTTAAAAATAGCGCCAAAAGGAACTACCGTTTCCGTCGCCGCACGCCCTTTTGAGGTCAGCGTGGCGTAAAGGATTTTTGCGCCAAGGTAGAGCAGATAAAACGCGCCGAGATAGCGAACAATGTTAAACAGAACCGGCGTTGTTTTGATCAGCGTCGCCACGCCCGCATACGCCAGAAACATTAATATCGCATCGCCGATAAACACGCCGCATGCGGCAAGATATCCTCCTTTAACCCCGCGTCCCACGCTGTTTTTAAGCACAAAAAGCGTATTCGGCCCCGGCACCAGAACGATAAAAATCGCCCCGACCAGGTACGTCCAATAATTCAGAACACCATACTCCGCGAACACATTAACCTCTTCCTGAAAACATTTACGCTTAGCTGCGAAACAGTATGCTAACGAATGCACCGGAAGATGGGAAGCGAAACCACGTCTCTCCAGCCGCTATTCCGCCACGCTTATATCCACATCACCCAAAAACGTTCTTGTATCGCGCCCCCCGCAGGCAATCACCAGGTATTGGCCCACGTTTCCTCATGGGGAATTAACGCGCGCGTCGTACCAAAGACAGGGCTGCCAACACATCACTGATATCGCTCTCATTCAGATTCGGCGCATTAAACTTCGCTCTCAGCCACACCATATCCTCGTGGCTGAAAGCGCCGACCATCAAACGCTGGCTGATGATGATCAACATTTGATTATCAAGTTGTCGAATACGTTGCCGGGTGACCGACAAGGTTTGTATCGGAAAGGAGGGTTCTGAGCCGGTTCGCCACTGTGCTAAATAGCGGTACTGTATCGCTTTACTGGCATCCATTAGCGAACGAATAAAAGGGGTTATCGAATGCGGGTCCAGACCGTTATTTTTCGCTTCTTCTTCAGCCTCGGCGAAAACATTTTGTTCACGCGTGAAATCCTCTATCGGCAGATGGTGCTTCATTTTATAAGCAGCCACATCTTTCATTAATAACATGCGTTCATTGAGCGCGGTTAAGAGCGCGCCAAGCGATACCGACGTTACCGAATCGGCAAAAGTGGTGCTGCACATCAATAAAGAACAAAGAAAAATGGCGATATGACGAATCATTAATCAACCTCCTTTTACGGAGGCCTGACAGTAATTTACCTTTATTAAGATAACATTAAGTAATTATTACAGATGGGTATTAATGCTTATTCGTTTAAACTGGAGTGATAAAAAGAACAGGCCGTTGATTCTACGGAATCTTCACCTTCACTTAAAGTGTATAAAATATACAACAAATCACACAAATGTGATGCACATCACGTTTTTATGATTTTTTATTACGGTTTTATGATATAGGTCTAATTTTAATAGGTCACTAATTTCTCTCCCCCGCTCAGGGAGATCGGCTTCAATTTACATCGAATATGGTGAAATATGACTACCATTACACTAGTCAACGAACAAAATAGTACTGGCAATCCTTTTTCTGCACATATGTTATGTGAACAGCGAGCTATTCAGGAAATTACTTACGAACTATTGCAATCGCAGCAGCATGTCTCAAATAAGGATATCATCGCCAAACTTATTGAAAAACTGGAAACAGAAAAAGACGTAGTGCAGCTTGATATTTACCGTAATGCCTTAGAAGCCGTTTTGTTTCAGACACCTGACGACATCTAATATATACCCAAAATAATTCGAGTTGCTTAAAGGCGGCAAGGGAGTCAGTCCCCAGGAGCATAGATAACTATGTGACTGGGGTGAACAACAAATCTGCCGGGAGCAGATTTGAACGTCGCGTGCGACGGCCCGTCAGGGCGAGGCCCATGGATGGGCCGAGTAATCCGTAGCCAACACATAAGCAACTTGAAGTATGAAGGGTATAAACAAGGGAGGGGGTTACTCCTCCCCTGTTCGTTAATAATGCAGATGCCTCAACGTGCGGTGCCTGATTTTTCGTAGCCGTTTGCATGGATTTGCGGTGCAACATGCTGCATGCTTTCTGGCATCTCATGCTGCCGATATACGGCTGGCAGTAATGTTAAGCATGAGCCATTTTTCACATGAAGACTAAATTTACCCGATTCTTTTAAAGCCTGAATAAGATTTTCCTGCGCGGGAGTTAATGTCTCATCATGCCACAGAACAATATGCTCGAAAGACGTTGATAAAAGATCGGGCATCGGCGCCTGCCAGGGGATGACTTCAACTCGCATACCTTCACTACAATATTTAATCGTTTCCAGCCATAGCTCAATGGGGTCGTTCAGCGAAAACGCAGCAATAAGCATTGTGCCTGCTGGCGCCTTTCGTACGCTACTTAGCTGGAACGTGGCGTATTCAATAATCGCAGTATCCAGTAATGCCTTTTCAAATCGGCGTGCATCATCATCGCCTGCGGACAACCACAGCCGTAAAGGACGCAGTATTGACTCAATTACGATACACGGCGGAATTTCCCGACCATAACGCCAGAGTAATTTTCGCAATTTGGCGGGTTCGAATTTTCTACACTGCGCTAAAATCTCTTCCTGGTAGAATAACCATCCCGAGCGGCAATGCGTTTCTTCACCATAGAGGGCAGGTTTAATCTCTTTTAATGAAAAGCCTTTGCTTAACGCGTCGATAATATGCTGTATTCTGATAGCATCTTCTATGCAATAAAAACGATTGCCAGCTTCATCTTTGGTAGGTTGAAGCAGGCCATAGCGTTCCCAGGACCTGATATTTGCTGTTGTGACACCACACTGCGCCGCCATTGCGCTAATACTAAAAGTAGCCATGCCTGTCTGGCCTCATGATGATGTAAGAAAGCATAGTGAACCTAAACGCCATCAGAAGCAAATCATTATTAAGCAATGACCTTACTATTTACACGTGAAATTACATTATCAACATTATTTATTGTAAGCCAGTGCATAAAGGCTTTAGAGACGGACAGTATTTGATAATCCAGAACTGTTCTACAACCTAATTTAGTCAGAACATGGTAGCGTACTGAGTAAATAGTTTTTAAATGTACATTCAGTTCACAGCTTATTTGTCGGATATCCATTCCTTTAACAAGCATCGCCAAAACATTTCTTTCATTCGCCGTTAATCTGACTTTCTCTGACCTGGGGAAAAATTGACCAGCAGCGGCCAAAATCAGTAACTCACGCCACTCAGCAATAGAGGCATCGACCTTTATTCGATATATAGCATGATGTTCATCAATAAAGTTATATTCATTATGGGTAACAATTCCAATGAGTACCGTTTTAAATGTGGAAGTAATATACTGCTGTACGGTGTAGTAATCGTCGATATCAAAAATAATATAATTTACGTTGCCAGCTATTATTGCGACGTCCTTAAATAAGGACTCCAGACCATAATTAAGAAACAGGTTTTCGCTCAATAGTCTTGTATCTGTCTTTAAAACAGATGATGCGGAACCAGTCATATCCACCTCAACAAAACGAGAGCCATGTGGAAATATCCATTCGATGGCCCGCATAAGATCATCTGCTTACTTCAGCGATGAGAACCTATTAAGTAGTAGTTGAGGAACGCCGTTTGCGCAACCTGACAGACGTCCTGGGGCATCTTATGTGAACTGCGTGGGGATGTGCGCTTTGGCAAAATCCACAAAGCGTACGACCGCAGGCAGCAAAATATGCCAGTCCTGTTGCTCCAGACCTAAATATTCACGCTGCGCCGCACGCAACGTGGCAGCATAATCTTCTGGCAACTGAGGTAACAGCCAGTCAGCCGCCGCATCCTTAGAGGTAAATCTCCCGGTAGAAAGGGTATACCAGATACGCGCCAGGGTTAAAACGATATGATACTCATCTCCCTGCACATCTGCCGTGGATTGCCAAAGGTCGAGGGGATAACGCAAGGCCTTCAGCAACTGCGCCGCAGGGGCTGGCGTGAACAGCCGTTCCGCGCGTTCGCCCTTTAGCGGTATACTGGTTTCCAGAATTTGGGTTATCAGTAACACCATGTCCCAGTCCTGTTGCGCTGGTTCATAAATCCCCTGACAAATGTCCTCTCTTAGCCACTCGCCAAATTGCATTTCCCGGGAAGGTGGAAAACACCAGGGAACCAGCTGCGAATAAAGCACGACAGTGACCTCCAGAGCGCGTTTTTCTGCCGACGCCCCCGGCGGCGATGAAAGCGCCAGCAATTCCTGCATCAGCATTGCGCGTTGGGCCTCCGTCAGCGGCTGACATATTGTCACCAGCAGATCAATGTCGCTGTTTGGCTTCAGACCGCCCGCGACAGCGGAACCATATAAATGAATAGCACGCAACGTATCGCCTGTGACACGAGTAATCAGGCGACATGCCGCTTCCGTTTGGCATTGAATCGAGGGCGGTATGGACAGCGTCATCATCGCTCCGGGGGCGCAGGTATTTTTTATATTGATTGCCAGAAATATGGCATAACGGCAGAAAAAAAGCTCGCTATTCATAGCGAGCTTTTAACATTGCAATCAGACTTAATGATGTAGCATTTCGTCAACGACCTCATTCGCCTTTAACTGATAAGGATAATAGGTAGGCCAGTTTTCCATCTCTTGCAGCAATGCCTGCTGCGAGGTATTTCCCATAAAGATATGGAAGTGCGCCGATTTTCGCGGGGCAATAATATGATCGCTAAACTGAACATATTTAGGCGCTTTGCTATTCGCATCTTTACATTCGAACAGGTAGCGCACCCCTTTTTTACCCGATGCGTAAGTCAGAATTTTATAGCCGGCATAATTGTATTTACAGGATGCAACGTTATTGTCGCGATGGAATTCTATAACGCCATTTTCAATGCCAATAGTCTCAACATTCGTCGCGTATCCTTTGCGATAATACGCTTTAATATCCTCAAACGTTTTCTCCGGGTCTTTCTTCGCCTTTTGTCTGAAGACAGGGTCCAGCTCGCCGCTGACCAGATAAGGATAGACGGATTGCCACATACCATCCCAGTCGGTGAGCGCGCGATTGCGTACATTAGCGTCATCAAACACGCCCGCTGCCGCTTTTTGCTCAACCTCCGTCATCGGCGCGCCATGAGCATGATGACCATGCGCGAAGGCAGGACTATTTACCAACAGCATTCCCAGAAGCATTGTCAGTTTTTTTAAATGAATCACCAAAACGTTACCCTCATCTTTCTTAGAAAGATGATTGTTATATTATAACATTGCATTTATTTCAACAGAAACTCAGCGGCCACCGCGCAGGTGGCCTTTTTTGATATCAACTGGTCCGCCATCGAGGAATTGAACCCCGAACCTTAGAGGTAGAAGCTCTATGCTCTATCCGGTTGAGCTAATGGCGGAAGAAAAATTACGCGGCCATTTTAAGGCAGGCGTCTGCGCATTGGCTGCATGCCCGCGCGCAATTCTGGCAATGGTCGTGATCGTGCCTTGCACACTCTTCGGCGCAGGCTTTGCAGATATCCGCGCACAGGCGGCATAATTTTTGTGAGTACTCGCTTTCCAACGCCATAAATTGCGCCGCCAGGCGACAAATGGCCGCGCATTGCATATCTAACTGGATGCAGTGCTTCATCATTTCGACGTTATCTTCACGCAGACAAGAATAGGCGCAGATATCACACGCCGCCGCGCATTCATAACACTGCTCAATACACTCACGATGTTCTTGTTGCATAAATGACTCCTTATTTTATTAAGAGGAGTAGATAAGTCTGCACAGAAACGCCGGGATAGCCAAACGGCTACCCCTCTTTTTCATACTTTTTGAACAAAAGTGCTGAATAAAACAGCAATAGTAAAGCCGGAAATCGGCCTCCGTGATGTGACGTCTATACTGTAATGTTCATCTGCTTTTCATCGGAGGTAAAATGGAGTATTTAGCACGACTAAATATCGTTGCGATGCTGATGTCAACGACGTTCTGGATCAATCTGGCGGTCGTTTTTTTCGTCACCCTCATTACTTACTGGTTCATCAACTGGCTACTTAATGTGGTCTATAAAGCGCTACAACGCCCGGATAAAAAGGATGACGCTCATGGGCGGCTGCGGCCTATTGTTTTCGAGATGCTGAAAAAGACCAGTAAAATGCTAATCTTTTTTGCCGCATTTCTCTTTAGTCTGCGCTTTGTCGCCCTGCCCGACCGGTTATTCTCTACCCTCTCTCACGCCTGGTTTTTAGTGGTTGCGATTCAAATGGCGATTTGGCTTGATCAGGGCGTACAGTCATGGATGCGTCATTTACTGTATGCCCCAGGCTCCAATAAAAACCCGGTGACGTTAGTCATTCTTGGTATGATTTTGCGCGTGCTCGTCTGGTCTATGATGCTGCTCTCCATCCTGGCGAACGTCGGCGTGGATATTACTGCACTGGTAGCAAGCCTCGGCGTGGGCGGTATTGCTATTGCCCTGGCGGTACAAACCGTTCTGAGCGATGTCTTCGCTTCGCTGTCGATTGGTTTCGATAAGCCCTTCGAGATCGGCGATTTCGTCGTCTTTAATGATGTAGCCGGTACGATTGAACATATCGGTTTGAAAACCACCCGCATCCGTAGCCTCAGCGGCGAACAGATCGTTTGTGCGAACGCGCAGTTGTTGCAGCAAACCATACACAACTATAAGCGGATGCAAACGCGTCGTATCGTGTTTACTTTTGGCGTCGCCACTGCGACACCACCGGAAAAGTTACGCCTCATCGGCGATATGGTGAAAAAAATTATTACCGATGTCGGCGAAACACAATTCGACCGCGCCCATCTACTGGCCTTTAGTCAGGATCGGCTGACCTATGAGGTGGTGCATATCGTCAATACCGCGGATTACAATAAATACATGGATATTCAGCAAGAGATAAATATCCGTATTATTGAAAAACTCATTGAGAATGATATCGAACTGGCGCTGCCTAGTCTGGTCGTCAGAGCCCCTGTACAGGTTGAAGAGACCAGGGACTACAGTAATACCGCTGATGCAAAAAACGCAGATAAACGCGTCATGCAGTAAAATCTCTACCGACAATACCGGGAACCCATGGGTTCCCGGTGCGTTAACGGCGACACGGCAATGCGGAGAAACGACTTGCGGCTATTCCACCTGTAAATGGCGGGTACAGACTTGATCAAGTAGCGCAGACTGATGACTAATCACCAACATCCCTAATGAACGGCTGCGGCACACCTCAAGCACGTATACCCATATCGCTTTTTGAATAGACGGATCGAGTTGCGCCGTCATTTCGTCGGCAATCAGAAAACGCGTTCGCGGGTCAAGCGCGCGCAGTATCGCAATACGCGCCAACTCCCCGCCTGAGAGCTGCATTGGCCGACGCGTCAGCCACTCGGGCTGCACATGCAAACGCCTCATCGTTTCCGGGTCAGGCTGCCAGGCATCACGCACAGCGTCTCCGGCGCTTCGCCAGGGATTAAACGTCAGTTCAGGATGCTGGGGGACCAGCTGTACCGGACAATACTGATGCAGGGGTAACGGGCTACCGTCCAGCAGAACGTCGCCCGCCGTCGGCTTTTGCCATCCGGCCAGGACGCGCCCCAACGTTGTTTTCCCCGTTCCGCTTGGCGCATGAATTCCTACCCGTTCACCGGCAGAAATCGTAAACGTCAGGTTCTGCCATAAGACTTTCCCACCCTGACGAATAACGAGGTCGCGGCAGCTTAGCATTCTATTCCCTCTCCGGTCGGCATAAATAACGGGTTTAGTTCAGGCAATGCTTGCCATTGCCGTTTTAACGGTTCACTCATCTCTTCCGGCTGTAATCGTTCACGGCGAATATTGTCCGTGATATAACCCTGATGCAGCGCCACAATGCGATCGGCATACCGCGCCGCCAGCAGCAGGTCATGAGTCACCCACAGCACGCCGCATCCCCGCTCGCAGAGACCTCGCAAGTGCTCAAGCAACTGGTTTGCCAGTGCCGTATCAAGCCAGGCGGTGATCTCATCCGCGAGGATATAACGAGCCTGGCTGAGCGAGGCGTGGCACGCCAGAATTCGTTTAGCCATCCCGCCGGAGAGCTGGCGAGGAAAGCGTTCCAGGACTGTCGGTTCGAGATCGCTTTGCTGCAATAGCTGTACCATCTGCGTCTCATCCCAGGCGTGTCCGGTCAGATGACATGCTCTGTTCAAATGTTTTCTGATATTCAGCATGGGATTAAGCGCCTGTACCCCCTGCGGCACGTAGCTAAACGTATTGCCCCTAAGCTGCCTGATGGTATGTCTGTCCAGCCGGTTGCCATCAAGCGTAATTTCCCCCCGAAAGCGTAAATTTTCCGGCAGCAGATCGAGCAGGCATTGCAGCAGCAGACTTTTGCCCTCCCCGCTGCCGCCAACCAATGCCACCATTTCGCCGGGCGCGATATCAAAAGAGACATTCTGTAATAACGGCGACCAGCGTCTCGCGCCATACCAGCGATAACGCGCGCTTTCCAGCGTAACCTGTTGTAAACTCAGCATACGTCACTCCTTAGCCACAGCCGCTGAATGGCGCGCGCAAACTGATCGAAGAGCATCACCAGCGTGAATAACATTAAGCCGGGAAACAGCACCAGCCACCAGTTTCCATGGCTAATAAACCGTAACGCATCCGCCAGCAACAGCCCCAGCGAAGGCTCATGCGGCGCCAGCCCAAACCCCAGAAAACTTAACGCCGCGCTGTGCAATACCGCATGAGGAAACATCAATAACGTTCCCGTCAACCATTGCGGCAATAGCGCCGGAAAATAGTGATATCGCCAGCAATAAAGGTGTCCATGCCCCAGACGATAGGTCAATGTCAGGTAGTCACTCTGCGCTACCCGCTCCGCGTCGGCGCGCAGAATCAGCGCCAGACGGGGCCAGTGCGTTAACGCCACGGCCGCAATGACGCCGCTTTTACCGCCGCCGAGCGTAAAACAGATAAGGATCAGCAAAAGTAAATGCGGCATGGCGAGCATGGCATCGGTTATCAGCCGCATCAGGAGGTCCAGCCGGGGATGAATGCGCGCCGCTGCCGCCATCACTAGCGCGATAACGCCGCTGCACAGCGCGGCGCCAACGCCAATTTGTAAACTGGTGAAGGCCCCCTGAAAGCAACGCAGCCATACATCACGCCCCAGATTATCGGTGCCAAACCAGTGCTGGATATCAGGCGACAGATGCCGGGCAAGCAGATTAACCTCTGGCGGCTGGCTCAACGTGGCATAACCGTATCCAGCAATAAACAGCAGACAGGTAACGGAGAGGATCAGACGAAGCAACGTTGGGGCAGGATTATAGAGCATCGGGACGCTCCAGCGATCGATTAAGCACCACCACAAGCCAGGCTGAAATCGTATTTCCGGCAAACACTAATAGCGTACAGAATAAAACGATCCCCATGAGTAGCGGGACATCGCCACGCAGGCCGGCATCGATAGTAGCCTGTCCCAACCCCGGATACGCAAAGACTTTTTCTGCCAGTAACGCCCCCCCCATCAGTTCGCCCAGAGAAGCAAATTGTAAGCAGAGCGCTGGGGTAATCGCATGACGTAACACCTGGTGACGTAACAGCGACCATCCTTTATCCCCCTGAGCGCGCGCAAAACGAATAAATTCGCTCTTCATTACGCTGGCTATTTTTTCTCGCGTATGCAGCGCAATTTGCCCCATGCCCAACAGACTTAACGCACATACCGGCAACACAAGATGGCGTAAACGTTCCGATAAAAGAGCTGTTCCTGCATTATTTCCGGGGTCCCAGGCGCAACAAACAGGTAATATCGGCCAGCGGACGGCAAACAGCGCCAGCAACAGCATTGCTATCCAGAAAGTGGGCAACGATGACAATAAGTAGCTGATACGGCAAATCATCTTATCCGGCCAGCGGTGGAGAAAACGTCCGGCCAGAAAACCCAATGTCACGCCCAGCACACCAGACAATAGCCAGGCGCCTGCCAGCAGCGCGAATGACGTCGCAAAACGTTCCCGGATCACGCTGGCGACAGGCATGTTGAACAGCATGGAATACCCCATGTCTCCCTGGAGCAGACGCCAAAACCAGTGACCGAAACGCTCCCACAGCGGCTGGTCAAGCCCCCAGCGCGCCGCAATCCGCGCATATTGTTCTGGCGGAACATGGAGCAGATCGTTGCCAATATAAGCGCGGATAGGATCAACGGGCGAAAAGCTAAGCAAAATGAAGGTGCCGGCAGCCACCAGCACCAACAGAATAATCAGCCGCAAAAAATGACTGAAGAACAATTTCATCACCGACAGGTCCAGGTCCAGTCATCAAGATTGTTTAACACCGACCAGCTACCGTGGATTTCTGGCGCGCCTTTTCCCAGATCAATACAGGGGTTGGCCAGATAGGTATGCTGAATATTAAGCAGCCATGCCCATGCCGCATCGCCCTGGACGCCCGCGCCCTGCTTCCCATCCCACTCAACCTGCTGCCAGAAAGGAATCGCCTTTTGCCAGTCAGGCGCATCTATAGCCTGTTTCAGATGTGCTTCTACCGCAGGGTTGCTGTAATAGCCCGGGTTATAATATTCCACACCAGCGGCTTTCCCGCTGTAGTGATGGAAGAGTTCCATCGGGTCCAGACTTCCCCAGCCAAACAGCGTAGGGTTAGCGTGCATATGGCGCTCTACGGTTTCCCAGCTTCCCGATTGCAACGAGACGACAATGCCTAAAGGCTGCAACATGGCGCGCACCGCCTCGGCCAGATCCCGCCGGGTGCTGTCGCCACTGGCATACCATAAGGTCAGACGCGCTTCTTTACCTGCTTTTTCACGCACGCCCGCACTGTTTATCTTCCAGCCAGCCTCTTCCAGGATGGCGCGCGCTTTTGCAATATCGCCATCGCTGAATACCACTGAAGGATTTTGCCACGGTAATCCCTGCACCGCGCTATAGGCGGGTATCGCATGGCCTTCCATCACCTGTTCCGCCAGTTGCTTACGATTAATGCCATAGTTAATTGCGCGTCTGATAGCGACATCAGCGGTCACATCGTTGCCGACAGGATAACCGTTAGCATCCTTTTTACCGGCTGGCACCATCGGGAAGACAATGCCCCGGTTTTCAACGCTATCGCGTACCCAGAGTTTAAGATTATCCTGCTGCGGGGCCACCGCCATAGAAGGGGCAATGCGCACCAGTCCCAACTGTCCGCTGCGCGCGGCGGCATAAGCATTATCTTCATCCAGGAAGACAAAAACCAGCCGGTTAAAGTCATTCTTTTTACCTGCATACCAGGGGTTGGCTTCAACAATCAGTTGCTGACCAGGCTGGAAACTGACCAGTCGGTACGGACCGGCGCCTATCGGTTCGCGGGCAAACGTTTTTTCATCATAACGGCTGGCCGGAACAATCCCTAACGACCCGAGTACATTCACAAAGGTACTCTGCGGATGGCTCAGCGTCATCTCAATTCGGCGCGCATCCAGCGCTCGCGCATGACTAAAGTTGCCCATGTCAATTTTACCGCCGCTCTTCGCCGCTTTGTTGTATGTAAAAACGACATCTTCGGCAGTTAATGGCGAGCCATCGGAGAATTTCAGATCGGGTTTTAAGGTCAGTATCCAGGTTTTACCATCGGGGCTGGTATCCACTTTTTCCGTCAGTAAATTACCCCAACTCATATCGGCGTTTTGCTTGAGCAACGGCGCATGAAGCAATAAGTAACTGCCGTGGCTCCAGCCCAGCATAGGATCAAAGCCTTCCGTTGGCTCAGGGCCAATGGCCAGCTTTAAGGTATGGCCATCTGCCGTGTCCGACGCAGCGAAAAGCGGCGAGGTGAATGCCAGAGCCATCGCGCACGTTATGAGCGCCAGTTTGCCTTTAATCATCAGTTTACCCCAGATTATACGTTGTTTTTGTTCCTCCCGGCGCAGCATAAACGTCGGGAGGCCTCCTGAGGACGGCATTATGGCGAGCATTTGTAATGAAAAAATTGATGCAGAACAGAAAGTATGACGATCTTTTAAAAACATCATACGCACAAACGCCGGGAGCGCCAACGTGGGCTAAAGGCCGCTTTTGATGGGGATAAAACGCAAGAGAAATGATGCCAAGAATAGCGGGTTAATTAACGCCATCTTATTCTCTTATTTCCTTTCTATTCTGTATTACGTCTTCCCATCCGACGCTGTTCATTTTCTCAACGTTATTAGTCAGTGCTGAAACGTAAGAAGGTATCGTAATTAGCGCCTCCTGGCTTTAAACCTAAACCAATATTAAACGAACCGGGTGTTAATGAAACTTACCGGCAGAACGCCAGTCATATGGCAACCCGATGAAATGACATGCTATGGAGTCCAACCGAAAAATGTTAACGCCGCCAGGGCTCGTGATGATTTTTTTAGCCGTACTGTTCTCATTACTGACAGGATGCGCAAGTTATAAAAACACGGCGTGGGGAATATATCCGGCTTCAACGGATATTTGTCCATCAGGTACGACATCAACAGGAGGGTGCAAAGAGTAATATCGCATATTTAATATACACCACTTTTTAAATGACTGTCCGGACATTTTCGGACGGTAAGTTTTCTATTAATTTATAATGGACTAATCCCATGACAAATAAAAAACACATTTTTTCAATTATCTTTATTGGTTCTCTTTTAACGGGGTGTGCTACAGGACCATCACCGACAGGGATTGGCTTATATACGGATGTTAAAGGGCCAATTACTGCCACGAGTCTCCCGGCAACCAAAACCGGTAAAGCGTGTGCGCAAACGGTATTGGGTATTGTAAATACCGGCGACGCATCTATTGATTCAGCGAAAAAAGCGGGCGATATTTCTTTAGTGTCGAGTGTTGATTATGAAACTACAGGCTCATATCCGTTTTATGGTAAAACCTGTGTTGTCGTAAGAGGACAATAACAACAGTAAGCCGGCGATGCCGCCGGCTTTTTATCCCATTTTACGTGCCGCTATCTCTGTCTGTTCCTTGCGACTCAGCCCCCGCTTTAAGGTTCTGTTAAGATTTTACGCATACCCTACAAGCAGTTGTTAATAAAGGATAATAATAATGGCACATTTCTCAAGACTGCAAATAACGCTTCACTGGTTAACACTGCTCCTGACAGGCATCGCATATGCGGCTATTGAGTTACGGGGGTGGGCGCCAAAAGGCTCCAGCGTTTACCTGTTTATGAAAGACATGCACTATGATATGGGCGTTCTGGTCTGGGCGCTGATGTTTTTACGGTTATATCTTAAACACAAATACCCGGATCCGGTCATTACGCCTCCCCCTCCTCACTGGCAGCACGTAGCCGCTAAATTAATGCATATCGCGCTTTATCTCACTTTTCTCGCCTTACCGCTGCTGGGCGTCGCGATGATGGCGTCAGGCGGGAAAAGCTGGAGCTTTTTTGGTTTTACTGTACCGGTATTTTTGACGCCAGATAGCACCCTAAAATCGGATATAAAGCGTATTCATGAAATGCTGGCCAATATCGGCTATTTCCTGATTGCCATGCATGCAGCAGCGGCGTTGTTTCACCATTACATACAAAAAGATGATACATTTTCAAGGATGTTACCCGGTAAATCATGACTATTCGGCCATCCCGGCGTAGCGGAGCACGCCGGGCAAGGCATTATTATTCCAGCGCTATCGGTTTCGACTTATAGCGCCTTACACCGTTTGTAATCGACAATATACGATATTTTTCCGGTTCCACGTGTAGGTGATATGTACGACGCCCCCCTCGCTAATAATAGCAGGATAAGAATACTCACCGCGGTCACTTTCCAGGTCCAGTAGTGGTAGCCATGATTCGCCATTATCCTGGGAAGCAATCAGTGAAAGCGGATAGCGCTTCCCCCAGTTGCCGTTGACCGGATTTAACGCAAGAATCAGCGTACCGTCCTGCATACTAACCAGATCGATACCACTATTATTATTCGGTAAAGATGTCGCGCGGGCAACAGACCAGGTAGCGCCATAGTCGATTGAATCACTGCGAAAAATTGCCCCGCGTGTGCTTCGTAACAACATATGGATATGCCCCGGAGAAGACTCCCACAGCGTAGGCTGAATAACGCCATCCCAGCGCAGGAGGTTTTCCAGACAACATTCCCACAACATCCCCTTTTTTACACCATCCCACAACGCTACGTTTATCCCGGAAATAGCGTTATCAGGCTCCAGCGGTACAAAAGAGATATTCCAGTGTTTTCCTTCGTCAGAGGATCGATCCACAAATGCCCTCCACCGTTCAGGACTTTCAATCGACCCTGGCGCAATCCAGGCACCATTTGATGCCAGCAGGAGTTTATTTTTCACGGGACCGCGCGGCAAAATATCATCGTTCACCAACGGAGCTGGCGTACTCCAGGTAAATCCTCTATCGCTGGAGGTGATAAACCAGGTTTTCCACACGTGTACGTCGCTGCCTACTTTATAAAATAACCACAATTTATCCGACGGGTAAAATAACACCGGATTCCAGTGCGCTTCCCCCTCGCGTGCCGCCACTCGCTGCGGTGTTGTCCAGATATTATGTTCATAGCGAGATAGCCAGATGGCTGTATCTTCGCTTCCTTCGCGCAACCCCGCGAACCATGCGGCCACGAGCGTACCGCACGGTAAGCGAACAAGCGTAGAGGCATGGCACTGGAAGAACTCGGTTCTGCTTTCCGGTAAAATGACCTGCCGATTGACGAGCGCTAATTTCATACCTGCCTCTATTAAATAAGGTAAAAAGCATCAGCTTTTTTATGTATGAAAGTAGTGTTAGCAGAAATAGCATCAACGCGGTGAAAACGATGAACCGCTATACGAATTTATGTTCAGATATCGCGCCCATAACAGGCAGAATGTCGAGAGTGGACAAAAATTGGACTGACCTCGCGGATAATTCCAACTTACCGCCGTCCAATGGCGACGAGGTCAGTGGCACGGGATAATATAGAGGTCAGGGCTATAATATTTAGCGATCTGTGCCTACAAGCATGACGGGATACTTTTCGCTACAGGCAATGAAGGCCCGTCTAAACGGGCCTCTATTAACGCGATTATGATTTGTGTTCAATCGCTTTTGGTTTGCTTTCTATGGCAATTTTTTTCGGTTTCTCGCTTTCAGGGATCTCCTGGTAAATCTCGACCAACAAGAGGCCCTGTTCCAGTTTCGCATTATTCACCTTAGCATGTTCAGGCAAAGAAAAACTCAACTGGAAATCCGCCTTACGAATACCACGATAAATCCAGTGCGTCTGATCCTCTACCGTCTCTTCAGTGTGTTTACCCGTAATATTCAGGTTGCCGCCAACCGTTTCAATTTCAAGCTCTTCCTCTTTCCAGCCAGGAACGCTCACGGTAAGCAGATAGTTATTCGCATCGCGCTTTTGCAGATCGTAAGCTGGCGTCGCAGCGACTGGCGTATCTCCTGTTAATTGACTGAAAAGTCTATCAATACGGTTGAAACGGTCAGAGAAAAGAGAATCAGCAAACACGGGAAGTGCTGACAAGGTTCTGAGTGCCATCATTAACCTCCTGAATCACTATTCAAAAGTTCAACATCAAGGCAAGCATTGCTTGTCCACTGACTACATAGGGACGGAAAAAACATTTTCAAGCCTATAAAAGCCTTTTTTTAGTCACAAATTTAAGTGGTTAACGAAAAATCTCATCCCGTTCATTGCCATTTCCGTTGTCCCTTCATCTTTACAATTTTTCTTCATCAGCACAATTGATAATGATTATCAATTGCATTAATGTATACAGGTTGGTTATGGCAGTGACCAACGCCCTTCTCCATTATCAAACCCAGCGCCGCCTTCGGGCGGCCTTTTGGGAGGAAATATGGTCGCCAAAAATAAAATTCACGGTCGTCGTATTCATCAGTCTCTGCAACAGTTACATCATCGTTGTCTTTTTCAGCAACTGGCGGTAAGTCCACCAGGAGCAAAATATGTTTCAGTCACCGCTGAAACAAAAAACTGGCTTATTCATCTTGTGACTTCAGAGGGTCGCTAGCACGCGGTAGTGACTGTCCATGTTGTCGCTAAAATTTTAATGAAATGACATTTATACACCTACAATTTGCGCCCGGCTACTCCGGGCGCCATACCTGAAGATATGACACCCGTTGCCAACTCACAGGAATTTTAGCTATCGTCTCCGACGTAGAAAAATTCGATATCTTTATTAAACCATTTATCAATGTTGTGCCACATCAGACAACCGGTCAGAAAACTTGCGATCAATATCCCTCCTATAAGCCACTTTTTCACATATACTCCTGAATAACCCCTGTTGATGCCATTATCTGATCGATAATAAAAAGACCATCATTTGAAGAAATAGTTTCACTGACAGATACCGTATGAAACGAGACAGTGAACAGTACCGTTTTCTTCGGTTTTTATGCCATAGTATTGAGCAGTGGTGACAATCATTTTCTATCGCGCCATAATGATTTGCAGCCTATAGTTTATGATTTTAAGATTTGTCTACTCATCACATATGTCAGTGATGGATAAATTATAATACGCTTTTCTGGCGCACTTTTCGTCAGTAAACAGGAATACTACAGCATTCATCGTATTGATGCCGCTTTATCTCCCGTTCTTCAGGGAATTAACGACAATTTTATGCACAAAGGATACTAATGATGAAACGTAAATTGATCCCATTTGCCCTCTTTCTCGCTGCGCTTAGCGCCAGTACCACCTCTCTAGCAGCTTCGCAGGAGATTTCTAAATCTATATACACCTGTAATGATAACCAGGTTATGGAGGTGATTTACGTCAACACTGAGGCTGGAAACGCCTATGCGATTATCAGCCAGGTAAACGAGATGATCCCGATGCGGTTAATGAAAATGGCCTCCGGAGCAAATTACGAAGCCATAGACAAAAATTATACTTATAAACTTTATACCAAAGGCAAAACGGCTGAACTGGTGGAAGGTGATGATAAACCTGTTCTCAGTAACTGTTCCTTAGCTAACTAACCTTCAGAAATGCCTGAAGGCTCATCAGGCATTTCCACTTCCACCTTCCTGTAACGTAACGTTAAAAAATATGTGAATCACTACAATAAAATAATGGCTAATTAGTAACCACTTTTAAACATGGCTAATCCTATTTTTAAAGAAAAGTTCGAACTGTCTTAATTTTCGTTGTTTAGTGTTTAAATGTTTTGCTTTATTAAGTGGCCCAGGTAGAATTCACAGCGGCTGGTAACCATTCATATTCGCACTATTGAACGATTACCAGCCAACCGCGCCAGGGTCTTGCATACGCTCTGGCGCGGTTAAATCCCCAGGCCATAAACGAAATCACAGGTTTCTGCTTTTTCTCATATCTTTCACGTTAACCTGCATTATCCTTGCCCACCTGATGTAGAAAAACACCGCTCTGAACCATAGGGTGTGAATTTCATTTTATAAAAAATTGCGGTGCCGGGTGCCTCCCGGTGAACCATACCACAGTCAATATGGTTCGCGAGGAACATTAACTATTTGACTGGACGCCCCGCCGCAAAGGGGGATTCACCGCATAAGAAAAATCTACAACTCACAAGTAATAAAAGACAATAACATTTTTGTGCATTTTTTATAAATGACTATCTTGTCACGTAATAAATGAAATTATTCTGTAACAGGGGTGCAAGACAATACTTATTCAAAACTGAAGTGGTCAGTGGGAGTCGAACCCACATCATCAGCCTGGCACTGAGGTAATAACATTATACGATAACCACATTGGACCGCCACCGAGGCCTCGAACCTCGCACCATCAACTTAGGAGGTTGATGCTCTATCCAGCTGAGCTAGTGGCGGCTGGGGACTTCTGCCAGGCGCAAAAAAGGTGCTCTCCTGGATAAGATACATACCTTACTACTTTTCAGTAGTCGTTCAACGGCAGGTACAATATGCGAAGGCGGTCACAAAATCTTGATGACATTGTGATTAATTACAGGAAAATTTTTCAGAGTGAATCTTGTGAGATCTGGCGTTATTTACACCAGATTTTCCTTCCTGCTTATCACCTACCTGAGCAACCTTGATTGCTTACCACAATCACTTAACTGTGCTAATGCTGGTGAGATGTTATGTACAGCGTCACTATGACGAAGAGAGTATGACGAAGAGAGAAAAGACAGGCAGGTACGTGTCACTGGTAAAGAAGCCCTGTTTTATTGACTGGCGGTGCGGAAGGCGAACCTTCCGCATAGCTTATGCTTTTCAGAAACGGTATCCAACCCCGACGTTGAAGCCGTTTATTTTTGTAGAGGAGATGTTGCTTCCTTCATACCCAACATCGACGACGATATTCTCCAGCGGATTCATCTGTACACCCGCGCCCCAGGCAAATCCCGTTTTCCTTGAGGAAATTTTGTTAGAAAAAGAATCGCCATCCTGAGTGGAATGTTCTTTAAACGTCGCCTTTACCGTGCCGACACCTGCCAGCGCGTATAACGAAAAATTGTCAGACAATCGATAGGCTGGTCCAACCATAAAAGAACCGTACTTCACCTCAAACTTGTCATGGTAATGAATACCTTCAGACTCAACAGACCCGGAAGCCTGGCTGTCTCCATATAAGTAACTTAGCGAGGAAATAAAACTTATCGGAGAGTCATCCTCATAACGGTATTTCACATTAACCCCTCGGATATTTTTGAAATCCTGAACTTTACTTTGTGCATACCCCACAGAAAAGGCGTTAGTATCGGCCTGTGCAACATTTACAACCAAAACGCTTGTAGTAATAACTAAAGTGGATAAAATAATATTTTTCATAACAACTCCTTAATACTACTTATTATTTACGGTGTGTTTAAACACCTGCAGTACCGATCCGGCATTCAGTTATCGCCACTATGCCGAATCGACAAAACCACGAATAATTCACCGCTATCGCTCCTGATGCGTTTACTTTCTGAAAGATATTTTTACTACGAAGTTCTCTATCGCTCCTTAAGGTAACCGGTTCTACGATGTCATCTAACTTTTATAGATTTGAATGCTAATTTTTCTCACGCATATATATTTAACAGAAACCATAAAGTGTTAAGCCACTATAGAACAACAAACTCGCCATACAACTATTTGATATTTAAAGAAAAAACCTCACAACCACATTAAGAAACCTGACGCCGAACGGCTAAAACATGTCATTAAGCACACTCGCCATATAACCAGAACATATCGCATTGTGCTTCACAGTCCTCACGTGACGCTCCAGCCGCAATACCGTATATGCCATCGCAGGCGCTGTAATCATATTCACGATGATGCTTAGCACGATTTATTCCCGCTCCGATTTAATCTTTTAATATGTCTATCAGTTACAACATTTCTTGTTATAAGAATAGAATCAACACCACAATTCCAACATAAATATCACCTGTGTTGAGAGAAAATTTACATTCCAGAAAAATAATAACGGACGCAAATATTGAACACGCGATAAAAAAGTCTATTTCGCTATAAAACCCATTATTATTAAGAGTGGTTAACTCTTCGTTGAATAAAAAATGCCAATGACGTTCCATAATTCATTAGATGAACTTCACAAGTCATTACATATAACAGGAGGTGCTATGAAACATCATGCTTTTATGCTTTGGACATTACTTATTTTTTCATTCCATGTTTTGGCCAGTTCAGACCATTGTTCTGGTTTACAACAGACATCATGGGAAATTTTTATCTACGATTTTGGTAGTAAAACCCCGCAACCACCTACAAATACCGATAAAAAGCAAGCCAGGCAGATTAGTTCACCATCCTGCCCGACGGCAAAACCCATGATGTCCGCACCAACCAACGACGCCAGGAAAGGGAATACTTTCTCCAGAACATAATGTTATTTATCTACAATGGTGCCGAGCGACTACTTTTAGCCATCCGGAAATCTTGATTGTCATCAAATATAGCTGGCATTATTTTTCCTGACGTGTATAGTGCGCCTCGTTATCCCCATTAAGGAATTTGTTTGTCTCGTAAAATGACAGGAATTGTCAAAACCTTTGATTGTAAGAGCGGTAAAGGTCTCATCACCCCCTCCGATGGACGCAAAGATGTTCAGGTCCACATTTCAGCATGTCGCCAACACGAAACAGAAGCGCTTATCCCCGGTATACGCGTTGAGTTTTGTCGTATTAATGGCCTCCGCGGACCTACCGCCGCCAACGTTTATCTTTCATAATTCGTCACTCGGCATTTTTTCAGAAAAATTTAGCGAGCCCGTATACCTCCGCAGTCTGCTATGAGGCTTTGCCTGAAAGGCTGCAGAATGTTTTCAGTGGCGAAAATCTAAAGGATTTATTTTGCTAATGACTCCTGTGACCTCTTTTATCATATATCGTGTGTCCCCCCCTTCTCACTTTGTTTAACGTGAAGAAATGTACAGCCGTTTTTCACTGTGATAGCATCTAATATTGCAAAAGTATTTAACGCTATATACCCATCGTCACAGGAGTGGCTGGCTGCGCGCATTTAACCGAAGTATTTATGTGATTCTATCGGAATTATCTCTATTGTCGCTCAATGCTACGTCATATTCAGTGGGTATAAATCGCCAATATAGTTGTAACGCTATTTATTTTTAGGGTAATAATTGAATGACTTTGCTTTCAGGAAAAACCACACTGGTTCTCTGCCTCTCCTCTATTTTATGTGGATGTACGACGAACGGCTTACCCGCACCTTATAGTATTAATTTGTCGTTCCCGGTCATTACACAAAACCAAATTAATTCCGGTGGTTATTACATAAATGACGCGGAACAAATTCGGACAACTGATGGTCTGTGCCTTGATACAGGTTCAGAACAACAGAATCGTTTGACGCTGCGGGAGTGTAAGCATGTGAAATCTCAGCTTTTCTCATTTCACCGAGACAGAATCACGCAGGGTGAGAAATGTCTGGATGCCGCAGGACAAGGTACAAAAGAAGGCACACCAATCATTCTTTATTCATGCACGGGTAATGATAACCAGCGCTGGCTCACTGATGATAACAAAATTAAGGGGAAACAGAGCCGAAAATGCCTAGGCACAAATAGCATTATTGTCAGAAAAGGCGACCCTGTTGTGTTGGCCGATTGCGATTTTAGTCGCGCCCTGGAATTTACCATCAGGTAGCAGGACATCGCTGTGAAGAGAGGGCCGCTAACCTCATGACACAACAACAGGTTAGCGACCTTTACTTCCACGTGCGGTCACGTCCGCAACGTCAGGATGACAAAACGGCGGCTAAACCTTGACACCAGTTATATACCCAGCTTAAATACTGGTCATCCAACCAGTAAAAAGGAAATGGCGATGTTCGTCGAACTCGTTTATGACAAGCGAAATGTTGAAGGTTTGCCAGGCGCACGCGAAATCATCCTCAATGAACTCACAAAACGCGTACATCAACTTTTTCCCGATGCGCAAGTGAAAGTTAAGCCAATGCAGGCGAACGCATTAAACAGTGACTGTACAAAAACCGAGAAAGAACGACTGCACCGTATGCTGGAAGAGATGTTTGAAGAGGCTGATATGTGGCCGGTCGCCGAATAACGTCCCCTCCTGCGAAAGCGACATGTCCGATCGAAAACAGCGCCCTGAGGCGCTGTCTGTGACGATATAACGCAAACGCCACCACTCAAAACATGTAGCGGAAGTTGGCGTTTATCGCATGGTCAACATGCTATTTGCCAGATGCCGACTGCTCCAGCGCCAGTCCTTGCCACTGAACGTTTTGCCCAGTGCCACACCTGTACGCCCTATCAACGGATTATACGTTTTGCTGCGCATCGACACTATTGGTCACGGTTTTACAGTAAAAATGGTACCTGTTCTCAGGTTTTTCCGGCGTCAGTGTACCGTTATAATGGTGAGGTCTGACGCTGTTGTAGTCGTTCAAGATGTAACCATTAATTTGTCCGGTTTTCTTGTTCATTAAGTCACCTGTTTTGTGTTGAGGTGAGAAGATCACCTTTAATCAGGTGACTAAATTTACTGTGTCACTACAAGAATGAGAATAGATGAAATGTTACCTTCCACACAGGGATATAATAATCCTGGTAATGAAAAATTTATGTTTACTTATAAAGTACTAATGATATCGAATCTGTATTTCCGCATATAAATCAACCCAATACAGTTACAATGAGATAAGTGAATGTAGTTTTAAATTCAGTTAGTTGTTTATCTATAGTTGTCTCTTTGGTATTAACAATAATTAATTGATTGTACTGAATAAACTATTATTTTACCTCTGTAATAGACATCTATTTTAGTTTTATTGACGTTAGACTATGTATCTTACTACCTGCACAAGACATAGAACCAGAAACAAGTCAGGCATTGCCAGAATAAAATCAACGTCATGAAACAATGGGTTATGAACACATATATCATTCAGATAAAGAAGTAATCATGGGGAGAGTAGATATCATGAAAAAACCTGTTTTTTTCCTTCTGACCATGCTCATCTGCAGCTATATTTCTTTTGCCTGCGCTAATATCAGTGACTACAAAGTTATGACCTGGAATCTTCAGGGCTCATCAGCCTCCACTGAAAGTAAATGGAACATCAATGTCAGTCGGCTTCTCAGAGGTAGTGACGGGGTAGATATTCTCATGGTTCAGGAGGCCGGTGCTGTTCCCACCTCAGCGGTTCCTACCGGACGACATATTCAGCCTTTTGGAGTGGGTATTCCCATTGATGAATACACCTGGAATCTCGGAACCACCAGCCGTCAGGATATAAGATATATCTACCACTCGGCTATTGATGTTGGAGCACGCCGTGTTAATCTGGCAATTGTTTCCAGACAAAGAGCGGATAATGTTTATGTCTTGCGTCCGACAACTGTCGCATCTCGCCCCGTCATTGGCATCGGACTGGGTAATGATGTTTTTCTGACAGCGCACGCACTGGCTAGTGGAGGTCCGGATGCTGCAGCTATTGTCAGGGTTACCATTAATTTTTTTAGACAACCTCAGATGCGGCATTTATCCTGGTTTCTTGCCGGGGATTTTAATCGCAGCCCAGACAGACTTGAAAATGACCTGATGACTGAGCATCTGGAACGAGTTGTAGCCGTACTCGCACCTACAGAACCCACGCAAATTGGCGGTGGTATTTTAGATTATGGGGTCATTGTCGATCGAGCACCTTATTCACAAAGGGTTGAAGCATTACGTAATCCACAACTCGCTTCTGATCATTATCCCGTAGCCTTTTTGGCACGAAGCTGTTAATGAGTAAATAGCGTTGACGACATGTACTTTGAGCGTAAGGTGCAGAATATATATTTATTATAAGGTAAAATTATGAGTTGTTTTACCAGTCCAGCAATTATGGAAATGTTAGGTCATTATAAATGGCGTGTTTATGAGCCATTCAGGTTTTATCTCAGTGAAGATAAAAATGATGTTATTGAAGTACCGGTAGGATTCGTTACCGACCTTGCCACTGTTCCGCGTATTTTCTGGTCATTATTACCACCGGATGGTGAATATGCCAAAGCGGCAATCATTCATGACTACCTGTATCATTATCCATTACGTAACAGAAAAGAGTCCGATCTCATATTCCTGGATGGGATGAAAGTTCTGGGCGTGCCAAAATGGAAAAGGATAATAATGTATTTAGCCGTAAGAATATTTGGCTGGAAATACTATCATTCTCATACCATACAACATAATTAATTTCTCGTTTTTAACACACAAAGAACTATAGAAAAACCTGACGCCTTAATATAGTAATAATAAGACTTAGTGGCTTTCACCAGTTCTCTGTGTGAATATATCATTATATGCTATCATCACAAACCGCCATAGTGGTAAGTAAGGGAATTACAACCTTACCCGTTCCTTTATCCATCCATAAACAAATGACTCATTCGCCTGGCGCTTTTCTGCTAACTCCAGATAGCGTTGTCCCTGACTACAATTCAATGCCCGGATAAGTATCATTTCGCCCTCATCTCTCCGGTGAGAGAGAAAAAATGTTAGTGCCGAAAGCGTCCGTGGCCCAATCTGACCATCTGCTATCAAATCCGGATAAATTTTTTGCTGATCATTAAAAACATTAAGCCAACGCTGGAAGTACTTAATCGGGATTGAGGGTCCCATGTTCACACCAGTATCACAAAGCTCAGCTGCGATAGAATGAGAGATAATGGCAACCTGATCAAGTCGTGGACCATACCAATAATCTGCCTCAAGGATTTTTAATGCTTGATTACGGGTAAGATTCCGCATATCCCCCATATAGCCATTAGCCCGGGCCGTCGTCAGGGTTATACCCCAATGCGTTGGTCCCCCCCTGTCGTCAGGGTGATCAACATAACCGCCTTCTCTACTAAGGATAGCTGCAAAGATTTCATCTTTAGTCATAATGACTCCTTCTAATATTAATAAAATACGTACCTGAATGCCATGATTGATAATGCAATGAATCTGATAAAAACTTATTGAAGTATATAAACATTTATATTTAAGTGGATAGCCAACTTAATAAACAATATTAACCAGGCCACTAATAAACGGTCTGTTTAATTTAATAGGCAACATAGGTAAGTTTCATTTATTTAGAAAGTATAAGTTCTATTACAGGTCTTGCATCATAAAAAGACATGTTGTATACGTCAGCTCTTTGCCCTCGATGTGATTGACATACGCTACCTATTGAAAAGCATGAACTTATTAATGGGCCGAATGCATCAATTCGTTGTTGGGTATACGTCTGCGGTTCCGGAAGAAAAGGTATCACGCCAGGATTAGACGTAGTGCTTAAACCTAAATAACTGGAATTCATTGTGCTTACACCATCCTTTACCAGACCTGTTGCGCTATCATAAACAAGCGCCACGGCCTTTTGAATATTCTCGGGTAAAATAGATAATGTGGAAACATACTCTCTTTGCAATCGCATCATCGTTTTTTCATAAGCATTAAAGTGACCACCTTGCGTTTCCAGATAGGTGATGGATGGGAGCAAGCTGTAGAAATTATTATCTGCACGAATCTGATATCTGTATAAATTACCTTTGAATGTTGAGCGAGAATAGTACGCCCTGGCTATAGCATATGTTTGATTAACACTTGAGGTTGTTGCAATATAGCGACTGTCACTACTTCCACCACTACATGACCTTCCACTGATAAATTGCTGAAAGTTACGGTTATACCCAAGTAGTGAAAACCCATCGCGAAAAATAACGTCCGGCGGGGTTGAGTCCACACGATACACAAAATCTACTGCATAGTTATTAAAGCTAACTATAGATAAGGTTAAGAGTATTAACTTTTTCATTATTTCTTCCCCCCTCTTACTTGGGTCCAAAGCATTGTGTCGCACTGCACGATGATAGTCCCACAAGAGCATTTGCTGAAAAGGTATTTACAAAAAGCGGATAGGTCCAGATATTTTTTTGAACATGAATCCTTACGGATTGCCCTGTACTATAAAAATATCTTGCCTGGTCAAGAAGTTCTTTAAAGGAGGGTGCCCATATGCTCTGCTTTGATACCGCACATGCAACAACTGGTGTACCACTACCGTTAGCTTTAACCGTTTTTATGCAAAAATAAGGACTAGTATCTATCTGACCAACATGTATTTCACTGATAACTTCGTCTGAGTAATAGGCGTTCGTTTTATCTCCTGTCCACTCAGCGCTGGCATTAAAAGAATAAAGGAGAATTAATAATGTATAAACAGGCACAAACTTATTTATATACATGCTACTCTCCTGTACATTTAAAATAATTAACAAAGCACAAATTTATTATATCTCATCACATCTAAATCCAGTCTATCATGATTTACTTCAACACAATGTTACCAACCACAACAAACACTCAAATTACTTGTGAATAGCAATTAATACATATATAAAAAATTTCATCACTGATAATAAGCACACCTGTTTTATCAGTTACAGAATTCCTGCCACGGTAATAACACAGGTACTTCCGGCTCATATTGATCGCCGTCGTCTGTCTACTGGTTTTCATTTTCAGCAAAGCAGGACATAACTCATTAAGAAATTGACGATAATTTAACAAGTCCGCTCTTTGCAAGAACGTTCTGGATAACTATCAGATCACTATTATAGGATCAAAGAGTGGGGAATAAATCATTATCATCCAACTGAATCATGGACGACATCTTATTAACTGGCAATCTTTTTCCAGTGTAGTGATCCTACCCGTGTAATCTATCTGTACCCTCCTGGTAAAGTGTCAGGCAATTTAGTCAGCCTATTGTTGATAACCGCCAGAAAAGTAATATGTTCAGGAAGATGATCTAATAAAATTGTGAGCTGTAGGTCGCTGAGATCTAGTATAAGGCAATGATATTTCAAACATTCCCGCATCCAAGTTTGTTGAACGAAAATTTACTTAAAGAAAAAATAATAAGCCTTAATATTTTTTGCAGTATTTCAACTTATAGCAGAATAAATGTGCGTAGATGGCGTAAAAACCTGATGAGCAGGAATATCGATAGCCAGCAGACGCTTCTGCTGGTCCATATTCCTCCATTTTGCCAGGCCATACTGGAGCGCCATCAGGTATCTGCCAGATTGATCCTAAGCTAATAAATATAAACAGATAGCAGTTACTGCCTACCTCAAGAAGTATGTGCTCATGATCATTTAAAGCTCTTTTAAAGAGACTGATAATAAGCTTGTCAATATAATATTATGCAGTCTCTATTAAGCGCCTGGTTTATTTGTTTTGCATAATCATATAGTTGACTTTTCGAGTAAGAATTTTCTTGCAAAGACAAATAAACATGTTTTATATCTCTAAATAAGCATACATCACCATGAATATGAGCCTCTATATAATTCCCTTCATAGCCTTTACCATAATTAGAATGAGCTAAAAATTTTTCGCCCTTAGCCATTTTAACCAAACTCTTAAAGCAATTATAACCAAAAAAATCATTTTGACAGGATGCAATCAGGTTCTCCATATGGCAAAATGTAGATAATTTACTAGTATCCAGGCCAAATCTGTGGCCGTAGATATCAAAAGGTGAGAATGTACAATTTGTTTTTACATTATCATTTAATTCAAAAAATGATTTCCCATAGGCGCTGGCACCTCCATTTTCACCGTTCAGAAAGTCCAGTGCAGCATAAATTGGTCTGCTTGTAGGGCTAAAAGTTTTACTGTTGGGAGTATATGCTACGGAAAAACCGCCTGTCTGACCATATGGGGCATAAGGTGAATCTGCAAGCTTCTCCAGTTCAAATGCTTTAGTTTCAACTGAATCACGCCCGACATTATAAGCAGGTAAATCTCCTGGTCTGCAACCTAATGCATAAGAGTTCAGATATTCTTTATTTTTTAAGAGAGAGACAAAGTCAATTTTGGCTGCATTAAAATTTATTGTCAGCCGGGCATTTTGTAAAACATCCACCATCTTATTTAGCAAGAGAGCGCAATCTATTTCGGCACCACACTCACGGCTTATCCGCCTGAGCGCTTTTTCTCTTATTATGTCAGCGTCGCGCTGACACCTGGAATGAATATGCGCAAGTACTTGTTTTCCAAAAAGGCGACCATACACCTTTTTACGCTCTTCATTGCTGAGACCGCAAAACACTTCGTCAAAAGAAAGCCTGTACGCTGCGCTTACAGAACCTCTCGCCGCTCTGCTTTCTGGAAATGGCGGAACATCTTCAACAAAATTTTTAATTTGCTGAATGTCTGAAGACAGAGGAGTACGTCCGACATTTTTTTCCTTATCTGTTTCCAGATATTCCGGAACCTTCACACTTCCACTGTAGAAGATAGGTTTGAGCATATGTCTCCTGAATTTTTATGACTAATATAGCATTCACTTTCGCTGACGTATTCTTTACCAGGCTGATATTTCAACACCTCTTAACAGCCTTATAGAAGTGCAAATAAAGACACTAATAATTTCATAAAATGCTTAATCTACCCACTATTGCAGGCAATAAATCATCACCTTTTATTGAAATAATCCCCTGATAATAACAATAAATCTGGTAAGGCACTTTCAAAAAATAGCCAAACCACACATCATAAAGAAAACCACCACAATCAAAATCGGTAACTATCAGCTTTCAGGGGGTCTCAGGTTATCATGACGATCGGCGTAAAGGATGGATTACTATTGCGGTCAGAATTGAGGGAGTTTTGATAAATTTTTTTGATAAAATTTTGATAACCGTTCGAATGCTAATAATAAAAACGGGGACGTTAAGTCCCCGTTTTTGTTTTTAACAATTATCGTTATTACATATTTGCGATAATCGCGTCGCCAAACTCACTACATTTCAGCAGTTTAGCGCCTTCCATCAGGCGTTCAAAGTCATAGGTCACGGTCTTCGCGGCAATCGCGCCTTCCATACCTTTAACAATCAGATCCGCCGCTTCGAACCACTGCATGTGACGCAGCATCATCTCCGCAGACAGAATAATGGAGCCTGGGTTGACTTTATCCTGGCCCGCATATTTCGGCGCAGTCCCGTGAGTCGCTTCAAACAACGCGCATTCGTCGCCGATATTCGCACCCGGTGCAATACCGATACCGCCAACCTGAGCCGCCAGGGCATCGGAAATATAGTCACCGTTCAGGTTCATACAGGCGATAACGTCGTATTCCGCCGGACGCAACAGGATCTGTTGCAGGAACGCATCGGCGATAACGTCTTTAACCACGATCTCTTTACCCGTGTTCGGGTTCTTAATTTTCAGCCACGGACCGCCGTCAATAAGCTCACCGCCGAACTCGTCGCGCGCCAACTGGTAGCCCCAGTCTTTAAACGCGCCTTCGGTGAACTTCATGATATTGCCTTTATGTACCAGCGTAACGGAATCGCGATCGTTGGTAATAGCGTATTCAATCGCCGCGCGAACCAGACGTTTAGTGCCTTCTTCAGAACACGGTTTGATACCGATACCGCAGTGCTCCGGGAAGCGAATTTTCTTCACGCCCATCTCTTCGCGCAGGAACTTGATCACTTTCTCAGCGTCTGCAGAGTCAGCTTTCCATTCAATTCCGGCGTAGATGTCTTCAGAGTTTTCACGGAAGATGACCATATCGGTCAGCTCCGGATGTTTCACCGGACTTGGCGTGCCCTGATAGTAACGAACGGGACGCAGACAAACGTACAGGTCAAGCTCCTGACGCAGGGCAACGTTCAGAGAGCGGATACCGCCGCCAACCGGCGTGGTCAACGGACCTTTAATCGCTACGCGGTAATCACGAATTAAATCAAGGGTTTCAGCGGGAAGCCAGACATCCTGGCCGTAAACCTGTGTGGATTTTTCTCCGGTGTAAATTTCCATCCAGGAAATTTTACGCTCGCCTTTATAGGCTTTCTCGACGGCGGCATCGACCACTTTAAGCATGGCTGGAGTAACATCAACACCGATACCATCGCCTTCAATAAACGGGATAATCGGATTCTCAGGAACGTTGAGTTTGCCGTTTTGCAGGGTGATCTTCTTACCTTCCACCGGAACAACTACTTTGCTTTCCATTCACCTCTCCTTCGAGCGCTTCTGGTTTGCTCGTCTGTCATCGCGCTGCATGTGCAATGGCGTCCTGCTGCACGACTGCGTTAGAGCAATTTTTTGTTAATGTTTTGTAATGAGCATGTCAATACTACCCTATTGTTTGCCGCCATGAAAGACACTCATTATTGCGCTATAATGCGGCAATTAATAAGTTCTGAAAACACCATGCAAAAAACTTCTTTTAGAAATCACTACGTTAAGCGATTCAGCTCACGACAAGCATCTAAATCACGGAAAGAAAACCAGCCAAAACGCGTGGTTTTGTTCAATAAACCTTACGATGTGTTGCCGCAGTTCACGGATGAAGCAGGTCGCCGCACGTTAAAAGATTTTATTCCTGTGCAAGGCGTTTATGCCGCAGGCCGCCTGGACCGCGACAGCGAAGGGCTTTTGGTGCTGACTAATGACGGCGCGCTGCAGGCGCGCCTCACGCAACCGGGCAAGCGCACCGGCAAGATTTACTATGTTCAGGTAGAAGGCATCCCGGATAATGAAGCGCTGCAGGCGCTTCGTACTGGCGTCACGCTCAACGATGGCCCTACCCTGCCCGCCGGTATTGAGATTGTCGCGGAACCTGACTGGCTGTGGCCGCGCACCCCGCCGATTCGCGAGCGGAAGAATATTCCCACCAGTTGGCTAAAAGTTACCTTATATGAAGGCCGCAACCGCCAGGTAAGACGCATGACTGCGCATGTCGGTCATCCCACTCTACGATTAATTCGTTACAGCATGGGCGACTACACGCTCAACGGCCTCGATAATGGACAGTGGCGCGAGATCGCACAGGAGAAAGACAGATGAAACGGCTTCTCATTGCTTTTGCTTTATTAACACCGTTATCCGTTAATGCGGCCAGCTTCGACTGCCAGAAAGCGCAGGCTGCGGATGAAAAGGCTATCTGCGCGCACCTGACGCTGAATGATAAAGACGTGGAAATGCACACCAAATATCAGTTTCTGAAAGGGTTGTTCGCGATGGGCAGTCGCGGCGCCCTGCAGGACGCCCAGCAGAGCTGGCTTAAACAGCGTCAGCAGTGCAAGGCCGACGTCACCTGCCTGACAAAAGCTTATAACGAGCGTCTGAAACAGCTTGACGCGATCTATGACCACATTGATAAACCGCTTTAATAAGGATGCCTATGTTCAAGCCGCACGTGACCGTTGCCTGCATCGTACATGCCGAAGATAAATTTCTGGTGGTGGAAGAGACCATCAACGGTAAATCGTTATGGAATCAACCTGCCGGACACCTGGAGGCAGATGAAACGCTGGCGCAGGCCGCCGCGCGTGAACTGTGGGAAGAGACTGGCATCACGGCGCAACCACAGTATTTTATCCGTATGCATCAGTGGATTGCGCCGGATAAAACCCCGTTCCTGCGCTTTTTATTCGCTATCAAGCTTGATCATATTTGCGCGACCGAACCCCATGACAATGACATCGATTGCTGCCGTTGGGTGAGCGCCGACGAGATTCTGAACGCGCCGAATTTACGTTCTCCGCTGGTGGCTGAAAGCATTCGCAGTTATCAAACGGGACAACGTTACCCCTTATCTATAGTGGGCGAATTTAACTGGCCGTTTACAGAGGGTGTCAAGTAAAGGGCTGCGTGGTAGAATACGCCGCCTTGAAGTTCAATGTCGCGAGTATTCCAATGTCAGAAAGCCCAAAAAAAGTGATCGTCGGCATGTCCGGCGGTGTCGATTCCTCCGTTTCCGCCTGGCTGTTGCAACAACAGGGTTATCAGGTAGAAGGCCTGTTCATGAAGAACTGGGAAGAGGACGATGGTGAGGAATACTGTACCGCGGCAGCCGATCTGGCTGACGCGCAGGCCGTGTGCGACAAGCTTGGCATTGAACTGCATACCGTCAATTTTGCCGCAGAATATTGGGATAACGTCTTTGAACTGTTCCTTGAAGAGTACAAAGCGGGCCGTACGCCGAACCCGGATATTCTGTGCAATAAAGAGATCAAATTTAAAGCCTTCCTTGAATTTGCCGCAGAAGATTTAGGCGCCGACTATATCGCCACCGGTCACTACGTTCGCCGCGCGGATGTAAACGGCAAAAGCCGGTTGTTGCGCGGGCTCGACGGTAACAAAGACCAGAGCTACTTCCTCTATACGCTTGGCCATGAGCAGATTGCGCAAAGTCTGTTCCCGGTTGGCGAGCTGGAAAAACCGCAGGTGCGTAAAATCGCCGAAGATCTGGGGCTGGTAACCGCAAAGAAAAAAGATTCTACCGGTATCTGCTTTATCGGCGAGCGCAAATTCCGCGACTTTTTAGGGCGCTATCTGCCTGCGCAGCCGGGGAAAATCATTACCGTTGACGGCGATGAAATCGGCGAGCATCAGGGTCTGATGTATCATACGCTCGGTCAGCGTAAAGGGCTGGGAATCGGCGGCACCAAAGACGGTAGCGAAGACCCCTGGTATGTGGTGGATAAAGACGTTGAAAACAATGTGTTAATTGTCGCCCAGGGGCATGAGCACCCACGTCTGATGTCGGTAGGCCTCATCGCCCAGCAGCTACATTGGGTCGATCGCGAACCGTTCACCGGCACCCTGCGCTGTACGGTAAAAACCCGCTACCGCCAGACCGATATTCCGTGCACGATTAACGCGCTGGATGACGATCGTATCGAGGTCATTTTTGACGAGCCGGTTGCCGCCGTTACGCCGGGCCAGTCCGCTGTCTTTTACAGCGGCGAAGTCTGCCTGGGCGGCGGCATTATCGAGCAGCGACTGCCGCTGACGGTCTGATTATTCAATACACAACACCATTCAAGTCGCCTCAAAGCGGCTTAAAAGATGAAGTGTATTTTATTTGATACAAGGAAGCAGTGATTGTGGCAAAGAATTATTATGACATCACCCTCGCGCTGTCTGGCATTTGCCAGTCGGCACGCCTGGTGCAACAACTGGCGCACCAGGGGCACTGTGATGCCGATGCGTTGCACGTTTCACTCAACAGTGTCATTGATATGAATCCCAGTTCTACTCTGGGTGTGTTCGGCGGCAGCGAAGCTAACCTGCGTCTTGGTCTGGAAACACTGCTCGGCGTGCTGAATGCCAGCAGCCGACAAGGACTTAACGCCGAACTGACGCGTTATACGCTTAGCCTGATGGTGCTGGAGCGCAAGCTGTCATCCGCCAAAGGCGCATTGAATACGTTAGGCGATCGCATTAACGGCCTGCAGCGCCAGCTTGACCATTTTGATTTACAGTCAGACACGTTAATGAGCGCCATGGCGGGCATCTACGTGGATGTGATTAGCCCATTGGGCCCACGCATTCAGGTGACGGGCTCCCCGGCCGTTCTGCAAAGTCCGCAGGTTCAGGCCAAAGTCCGCGCTTCGCTACTGGCAGGCATCCGTGCAGCCGTGCTCTGGCATCAGGTAGGCGGTGGTCGCCTACAGCTTATGTTTTCTCGTCATCGCCTGACGACTCAGGCAAAACAAATTCTTGCTCATTTAACCCCGGAGTTATGATCTATGGAATTATCCTCACTGACCGCCGTTTCCCCTGTCGATGGACGCTACGGCGATAAAGTCAGCGCGCTGCGCGGAATTTTTAGCGAATACGGTTTGCTGAAATTTCGTGTACAAGTCGAAGTACGTTGGCTGCAGAAATTAGCCGCGCACGCAGCGATCAAGGAAGTTCCTGCTTTTGCTGCCGACGCAAACGGTTACCTGGATACGCTTGTTGCAAACTTCAATGAAGAAGATGCCGCGCGCATTAAAACCATTGAGCGTACGACTAACCATGATGTGAAGGCAGTTGAGTATTTCCTGAAAGAAAAAGTGGCTGATATCCCGGAACTGCATGCCGTTTCCGAGTTTATCCACTTCGCGTGTACGTCAGAAGACATCAACAACCTGTCTCACGCGCTGATGTTGAAAACCGCTCGCGACGAAGTAGTCCTGCCATACTGGCGTAAGCTTATCGATGCAGTGAAAGATCTGTCCGTACAGTATCGCGATATCCCTCTGCTCTCCCGTACCCACGGTCAACCTGCCACCCCGTCTACGCTGGGCAAAGAAATGGCTAACGTGGCTTACCGTATGGAGCGTCAGTTCCGCCAGCTCAACCAGGTGGAGATCCTCGGTAAAATCAACGGCGCCGTAGGCAACTATAACGCGCATATCGCCGCCTATCCGGAAGTTGACTGGCATCAGTTCAGCGAAGAGTTCGTCACCTCGCTGGGCATCCAGTGGAACCCTTACACCACCCAGATTGAACCACATGATTATATTGCGGAACTGTTTGACTGTATCGCGCGCTTTAACACCATCCTGATCGATTTCGATCGCGATGTCTGGGGCTATATTGCGTTGAACCATTTCAAACAGAAAACCATCGCCGGGGAGATCGGTTCTTCTACTATGCCGCATAAAGTTAACCCCATTGACTTTGAAAACTCAGAAGGCAACCTCGGTCTGTCTAATGCAGTGTTGCACCATCTGGCAAACAAACTGCCGGTTTCCCGCTGGCAGCGCGATCTGACCGACTCAACCGTCCTGCGTAACCTGGGTGTCGGCATCGGCTATGCGCTTATCGCTTATCAGTCCACCCTGAAGGGCGTCAGCAAGCTGGAAGTAAACCGCGATCATCTGCTTGACGAACTGGATCACAACTGGGAAGTATTAGCCGAACCGATCCAGACCGTCATGCGCCGCTATGGTATTGAAAAACCATATGAAAAACTGAAAGAGTTGACCCGTGGCAAGCGTGTTGATGCCGAAGGAATGAAACAGTTTATTGATAGTCTGGCCCTGCCGGAAGCAGAAAAAACGCGCCTTAAAGCCATGACGCCGGCAAATTATATCGGTCGCGCTGTGACTCTGGTCGACGAACTTAAATAATGTCTGCCTCACCCTCTTTTCTTCAGAAAGAGGGTGACTATTTGTCTGGTTTATTAACTGTTTATCCCCAAAGCACCATAATCAACGCTAGACTGTTCTTATTGTTAACACAAGGGAGAAGAGATGATGCGCGTACTGGTTGTAGAGGATAATGCATTATTACGCCACCACCTGAAGGTCCAGCTCCAGGATTCAGGTCACCAGGTCGATGCCGCAGAAGATGCCAGGGAAGCTGATTACTACCTTAATGAACACCTTCCGGATATCGCTATTGTCGATTTAGGTCTGCCGGATGAAGACGGCCTTTCCTTGATACGCCGCTGGCGCAGCAGTGATGTTTCACTGCCGGTTCTGGTGTTAACCGCGCGCGAAGGCTGGCAGGATAAAGTCGAGGTTCTCAGCTCCGGGGCCGATGACTACGTAACGAAGCCATTCCACATCGAAGAGGTAATGGCTCGTATGCAGGCGTTAATGCGCCGTAATAGCGGTCTGGCCTCCCAGGTGATCAACATCCCGCCTTTCCAGGTGGATCTCTCACGTCGGGAATTATCCGTCAATGAAGAGGTCATCAAACTCACGGCGTTCGAATACACCATTATGGAAACGCTTATCCGTAACAACGGTAAAGTGGTCAGCAAAGATTCGCTGATGCTTCAACTGTATCCGGATGCGGAACTGCGGGAAAGTCATACCATTGATGTTCTCATGGGGCGTCTGCGGAAAAAAATACAGGCCCAGTATCCGCACGATGTCATTACCACCGTACGCGGACAAGGATATCTTTTTGAATTGCGCTAATGAATAAATTTGCTCGCCATTTTCTGCCGCTGTCGCTGCGGGTTCGTTTTTTGCTGGCGACAGCCGGCGTCGTGCTGGTGCTTTCTCTGGCATATGGCATAGTGGCGCTGGTCGGCTATAGCGTAAGTTTTGATAAAACCACCTTTCGTCTGCTGCGCGGCGAAAGCAACCTGTTTTATACCCTCGCCAAATGGGAAAATAATAAAATCAGCGTTGAGTTGCCTGAAAATCTGGACATGCAAAGTCCGACCATGACCCTGATTTACGATGAAACGGGCAAATTATTATGGACGCAGCGCAACATCCCCTGGTTGATTAAAAGCATTCAACCGGAATGGTTAAAAACGAACGGCTTCCATGAAATTGAAACCAACGTAGACGCCACCAGCACGCTGTTGAGCGAAGACCATTCCGCGCAGGAAAAACTCAAAGAAGTACGTGAAGATGACGATGATGCCGAGATGACCCACTCGGTAGCGGTAAATATTTATCCTGCCACGGCGCGGATGCCGCAGTTAACCATCGTGGTGGTCGATACCATTCCGATAGAACTAAAACGCTCCTATATGGTGTGGAGCTGGTTCGTATACGTGCTGGCCGCCAATTTACTGTTAGTCATTCCTTTACTGTGGATCGCCGCCTGGTGGAGCTTACGCCCTATCGAGGCGCTGGCGCGGGAAGTCCGCGAGCTTGAAGATCATCACCGCGAAATGCTCAATCCGGAGACGACGCGTGAGCTGACCAGCCTTGTGCGCAACCTTAATCAACTGCTCAAAAGCGAGCGTGAACGTTATAACAAATACCGCACGACCCTGACCGACCTGACGCACAGTTTAAAAACGCCGCTCGCGGTTTTGCAGAGTACGTTACGCTCTTTACGCAACGAAAAGATGAGCGTCAGCAAAGCTGAACCGGTGATGCTGGAACAGATCAGCCGGATTTCCCAGCAGATCGGCTATTATCTGCATCGCGCCAGTATGCGCGGTAGCGGCGTATTGTTAAGCCGCGAACTGCATCCCGTCGCGCCGTTGTTAGATAACCTGATCTCCGCGCTCAATAAAGTTTATCAGCGTAAAGGGGTGAATATCAGTATGGATATTTCACCAGAGATCAGTTTTGTTGGCGAGCAAAACGACTTTGTCGAAGTGATGGGCAACGTACTGGACAACGCTTGTAAATATTGCCTGGAGTTTGTCGAGATTTCGGCTCGCCAGACCGACGATCATTTGCATATTTTCGTCGAAGATGACGGCCCAGGCATTCCCCACAGCAAACGTTCCCTGGTGTTTGATCGCGGTCAGCGCGCCGATACCCTACGACCAGGACAAGGCGTGGGGCTGGCTGTCGCGCGCGAGATTACGGAACAATACGCCGGGCAGATCATTGCCAGCGACAGTCTGCTCGGCGGTGCCCGTATGGAGGTCGTTTTTGGCCGACAGCATCCCACTCAGAAAGAGGAATAAACATTTCTGTGCGTTCTTCCACGCATCTCGTTAAGCATCCGTTATAATCGGTGTCAGATACCAGCCTGCGGATACTTAACATGGAATACCAATTAACTCTTAACTGGCCCGACTTTCTTGAACGCCACTGGCAAAAACGCCCGGTGGTCTTAAAACGTGGGTTTACTAACTTTATCGATCCGCTCTCGCCGGATGAGCTGGCGGGGCTGGCGATGGAAAGCGAAATCGACAGTCGTCTCGTTAGCCATCAGGATGGCAAATGGCAGGTCAGCCATGGCCCTTTCGAAAGCTACGATCATCTGGGTGAGAGCAACTGGTCGCTGCTGGTACAGGCGGTAAACCACTGGCATGAACCCACCGCCGCCTTGATGCGCCCGTTCCGCGCTCTGCCGGACTGGCGTATCGACGATCTGATGATCTCCTTTTCCGTCCCCGGCGGCGGCGTTGGCCCGCATCTGGATCAGTATGATGTGTTTATTATCCAGGGAACCGGTCGCCGTCGCTGGCGCGTGGGCGAAAAGCTGCAAATGCGTCAGCACTGCCCGCATCCCGACCTGTTACAAGTCGATCCGTTCGAGGCCATTATTGATGAAGAGCTGGAGCCGGGCGACATTCTGTATATTCCGCCAGGATTCCCGCATGAAGGCTATGCGCTGGAAAACGCCATGAACTATTCGGTCGGTTTTCGCGCGCCCAATAGCCGTGAGCTGATCAGCGGTTTTGCCGATTACGTCCTGCAACGGGAGTTGGGCAATACATACTACAGCGATCCGGATATGCCGTCCCGCAAGCATCCGGCGGATATCCTGCCGCAGGAGATGGATAAACTGCGTAATATGATGCTCGATTTGATCAATCAACCCGCGCATTTCCAACAGTGGCTTGGCGAGTTTCTCTCTCAGTCACGCCACGAACTGGATATTGCGCCGCCGGAGCCGCCGTATCAGCCTGATGAGATTTACGATGCCTTAAAGCAAGGCGAGGTATTAGTACGTCTCGGCGGGCTTCGCGTATTGCGTATCGGCGATGAGGTCTATGCGAATGGCGAAAAAATAGACTCTCCGCATCGCCCCGCTCTGGAGGCGCTCGCCAGTCATATTGCACTGACCGCTGAAAACTTCGGCGATGCGCTGGAAGACCCGTCCTTCCTCGCGATGCTGGCGGCGCTGGTGAATAGCGGGTACTGGTTCTTCGAAGGATAAGAACATCGCAATGCCCGGCGACCGCCGGGCTGACGCAAACTATCCACAACGATCGCCGCCAGGTTTGGCGAAATCGTTATATTGCGGATCGCTTGGGTAAAGTGTGTCAGCAGAGCGATAGCGAAATGACATTTGCCGATAGCGCCGCGCCTGCGCGTTATCGCCACGGCCTTCGGCAATATCAGCCAGTTGCTGTAACTGTTCATACTGTATTCGTTCAGGGCCAATAGCGACATTAAGCTCATAGGCGCGTTCAGCAAATACTTTCGCCTGATCAAGCTGGTGAGTATCTTGATATAAAAGCGCCAGGTTATACGATACCATTGATAAATCAGACTGCAGGTCATTATATACTTCCAGAAATGGTATGTGTAAAGAAGCATTATCCACACCAGCAGCAACGATATTTTCAGGCAAATAAGCACGTAACCACGCTATTGTCGGCGATATTTGCCCTAAACGGCTCTGGTAATAAGTGAGCAGTTTAAGATAGAGGTTAGCTGCTTCCTGATAACAATGGTTGCGCGCATAATAGTTGCCGAGATTGTTGAGGTCACTTACTGACGCGTCGCTAATTTCTGCTCCATAAAGCGTTTGCCCAATTTTTAGCGACTGGTTCAGTGTATTTATAGCCTCGGCACTATGTCCTTCGTTATCATTAATACGGGCCTTTTGTCGCAAAAAAGAGGCGTAGCGCTCACGATTATCCCCGGTTTTATCTCGTAAAATAACGCCCAGCCACTGCCGCTCCGTTGCGTCTATCTTCGCCAAATAATAGGCTTTACGCGCACTATCACATTCGACATCCCACTCTTCCAGCGCCTCAGAATAAGCGTCGCGCATCCTGTTTAAGGTATAAACCAATGCCTCCGTCGATGCCTTTTTGTCTTTAAGACGCCACGTTAATGCCTGCTCTTGCCAGGCTATCCGCTGACGGTAATCAACCTTGATCTCGTATCGCCATTGCTCTGTAGATGAATACTCTATATGGCGATCGTCACTGTAAACATTAAAGGCCGCAAGGTGTTCAAACATATCGGCCCGATCGCCCGGATAAGTGCCCGCCGGAAATGTTTTCATGATTGCCCGCGCTCGCAGCAGCATTTGCGGCGTTAATTCAGGTTTACCCAGCCATTGATAAATATCGCTTTGTAATAGCAGGCTACGAACAAGCTGTATTGAGCGTTTGCCATATTGCCGCGAGGCCAGCCTCACCGCATCATCAATAAACGTCATGCAGGTTTCATCGCCGGTCATAAAACATGCTGCAGATTGTTGCTGGCGCTGGGACCAGGAAGGCGTATATTCGGCGCTCCAGGCAGAAAAATTGATGGCGGAAAATATCCCGCCATAAATAATAAAACGCTTCACCACAATGCGTAACATTCGCTACTGGCCGCGCTTCGCCGTCAGCTCCGCGATACGTACAATCACCTGTACCGCTTTTTCCATCCCCTCCAGCGTCACAAACTCATGTTTACCATGATAGTTATATCCGCCGGTAAAGAGATTAGGACACGGCAAGCCCATAAACGACAGTTGCGCCCCGTCTGTACCGCCGCGAATCGGTTTCATCTCCGGCGTAATATGACAGTCGCGCATGGCCTGCTGGGCGATATCGAGAATATGCGGATGCTCAACCACTTTTTCGCGCATATTGTAATAACTGTCTTCAATCACCAGTTCGATATAGCAGTCCGGATGCAGCCCCTTACCGACTTTTTTGGCAATCTCCATCATTTTGCGTTTACGCGCTTCAAACTGCTTACGGTCGAAATCGCGAATGATGTAGTGCATTTCGGCCCGGTCAACGGTGCCTTTCATGCTGGCCAGATGATAAAACCCTTCGTAACCTTCGGTGGTTTCAGGCGCTTCATCCGCCGGCACTTCCGCGTGAATCCTCGCCGCCAACGACAGCGCATTGACCATCACGCCTTTCGCCGTACCGGGATGCACGTTATTGCCGACGATTTTGATATTCACCGAGGCGGCATTGAAGTTTTCAAACTCCAGTTCGCCCACGCCGCCGCCGTCGACCGTATAGGCCCACTGCGCGCCAAACTCCTCAACATCGAAGTGCTTCGCGCCTTTCCCTACCTCTTCGTCAGGCGTAAACGCCACTTTAATGTCGCCGTGGGGAATAGGATTACCTTTCAGCACCGCCAGCGCGGTCATGATCTCCGCAACACCGGCTTTATCGTCCGCGCCCAGCAATGTCTTACCATCGGTAGTAATCAGCGTCTGTCCCAGTAATTGATGCAGTACCGGGAACATCACGGGTGACAACACCTCATCGCCAATCCCTAATGCTATATCGCCGCCGCGATAATTCTCGACAATCTGCGGGTTAACGTTTTTACCGCTGAAATCCGGAGAGGTATCCACATGGGAGATAAAACCAATGGCGGGAATATCCCCCTCAACATTGGCCGGGAGCGTCGCCATCAACGTCCCTTTTTCGCTTAATGTAATGTTAACCAGCCCCATCTCTTCGAGCTGCTGTTTGAGCAAACGTAGTAACTTCCACTGCCCCTCAGTGCTGGGAACCTGCCGAACACCCGACTTTGATTGGGTATCCAGCGATACGTAGTGTAAAAAACGCTCAAGTAGTTTATCCATGCAGTCACCCTCACTTTTCGTGACAACATTATTAATAAGCAAGAAAAGACAAATATTGCGTCAGGTCACTTTTATCCCTGCAAACAAGAATATTTCACTTTGACACGCTTTCTGACTATAAAGCTAAGTCAGTAATTCGCAACAAGGATTGGCGATCACAGTGGTTTGCCGTAGAATGACCGCCCTCATTAAGAGTGATTAAGGTGGTTAACCACAAACCCCGCAGCGGTCAGCCATCCGTTGCGTTTACATGGGACAGAGTAAGAAATTGAATAAACAACCGCGTTCGCTTTCACCGCTGGTGCTTTTGTCGGGAATTAGCAAAAGTTTCGATGGCAAAGAGGTCATTTCACAACTGGATTTGACCATTAACAATGGCGAATTCCTCACGCTGCTTGGCCCTTCCGGCTGCGGTAAAACAACCGTTCTTCGCCTGATTGCCGGCCTGGAAACCGTTGATGCCGGGCATATCATGTTGGATAACCAGGATATCACCCACGTTCCCGCCGAAAATCGTTATGTGAACACCGTATTTCAAAGCTACGCTTTATTTCCGCATATGACGGTGTTTGAAAATGTCGCGTTTGGCTTACGAATGCAAAAAACGCCAGCCGCCGAGATTGCGCCCCGCGTGACCGATGCGCTGCGTATGGTGCAGCTTGAAGAGTTTGCACAACGTAAACCGCACCAGCTTTCCGGCGGACAGCAGCAGCGTGTGGCTATCGCTCGCGCGGTGGTGAATAAACCTCGCCTGTTATTACTGGATGAATCGCTCTCTGCGCTGGACTATAAATTGCGCAAACAAATGCAGAACGAGCTTAAAGCATTACAGCGTAAACTCGGTATCACGTTTGTTTTTGTCACTCACGATCAGGAAGAAGCGCTCACCATGTCCGATCGTATCGTGGTAATGCGTAATGGCGTGATTGAGCAAGACGGCACGCCGCGTGAAATCTATGAAGAGCCAAAAAACCTGTTTGTCGCCGGTTTTATCGGCGAAATTAACCGCTTTGACGCGACAGTCATTGAACGGCTTGATGAACAGCGCGTCCGCGCCAGCGTAGAAGGTCGGGAGTGCAATATATACGTCAATTTCGCTGTCGAACCAGGCCAAAAACTGAACGTCCTGCTGCGACCGGAAGATCTACGCGTCGAAGAGATCAACGATGATAACCACATCGAAGGGCTTATCGGCTACGTGCGCGAGCGCAATTATAAAGGTATGACGCTGGAGTCGGTGGTTGAACTGGAAAATGGCAAAATGGTGATGGTCAGCGAATTCTTCAACGAAGACGATCCTGACTTCGACCATTCACTTGACCAAAAAATGGCCATTAGTTGGGTAGAAAGCTGGGAGGTCGTACTGGCTGATGAAGAACACAAGTAAATTCCAGAATGTAGTGATTGTCACTATCGTCGGTTGGCTTGTGTTGTTTGTTTTTCTGCCCAACCTGATGATCATTGGCACCAGCTTTCTGACCCGTGACGACGCCAGTTTCGTCAAGATGGTCTTTACGCTGGATAACTACGCACGCCTGCTCGATCCGCTCTATTTTGAAGTGCTCCTGCACTCTCTGAATATGGCGCTGATCGCCACCCTCTCCTGCCTGGTGCTGGGCTATCCTTTTGCCTGGTTTCTGGCGAAGTTACCGGAAAAGATACGTCCGTTATTGCTGTTTTTGCTGATTGTTCCTTTCTGGACCAACTCACTGATCCGCATCTATGGGTTGAAAATATTCCTGAGCACTAAAGGTTATCTCAATGAATTCCTGCTGTGGCTGGGCGTGATTGATACGCCGATTCGCATCATGTTCACCCCGAGCGCCGTTATTATCGGCCTGGTTTACATTTTGCTGCCGTTTATGGTCATGCCGCTCTACTCCAGCATTGAGAAGCTCGACAAACCGCTACTGGAGGCCGCACGCGATCTCGGCGCCAGTAAAATGCAAACGTTCATCCGCATCATTATTCCATTAACCATGCCGGGCATTGTCGCCGGTTGCCTGCTCGTGATGCTACCGGCAATGGGCCTGTTCTACGTCTCCGATTTAATGGGGGGCGCGAAAAACCTGCTGATTGGTAACGTCATTAAGGTACAGTTCCTGAATATTCGCGACTGGCCGTTTGGCGCGGCGACCAGCATTACGCTGACCATTGTGATGGGACTCATGCTGTTGATTTACTGGCGGGCTTCCCGCTTATTGAATAAGAAGGTGAGTGATATAAGCGATTAATTGCGCAACGCTAACAAATCCACACGCATCCAGGCATGAAGTTTATTCAAGGGTAAACTTCATGCCTCCGGCATAAAAAACGCATGAAAGAAGTTGCCGCCAGTATTGCAAATCTACAACATCATCCGCGCCAGGCCTTCTTTTACTTTTACCTGTACCGACGCTGGCACAGACAGTAATGCGTTTATACGCGAAGCTCTCAGGTTTTATACTGATTGCCAGTCTCTTTTAAAAATTATATTACATCCGATGCGCCCGCAGTTGAGATAAAAAGGGTCGATTTAATCAATTATGTAGTCATTTTTACTCCAGTATAAGTGAGATTAATATGCCGATTACTATAGGGAATGGTTTTTTAAAAAGTGAAATCCTTACCAACTCCCCAAGGAATACGAAAGAAGCATGGTGGAAAGTTTTATGGGAAAAAATTAAAGACTTCTTTTTTTCTACTGGCAAAGCAAAAGCGGACAGTTGTCTACATGAGATGTTGTTTGCCGATCGCACCCCCACACGAGAGCGGCTTACAGAGATTTTTTTTGAGTTAAAAGAGTTAGCCTGCGCATCACAAAGAGATAGATTTCAGGTTTATAATCCTAATGAAAATGATGACACTATTATTCTTCGCATCATGGATCAAAACGAAGAGAACGAATTGTTACGTATCACTCAAAATACCGATACCTTTAGCTGTAAAGTCATGGGGAATCTTTATTTTTTAATGAAAGATCGCCCGGATATTTTAAAATCGCATCCACAAATGACGGCCATGATTAATACAAGATATAGCGACATCGTAGATTACCCCCTCCCTTCGACATTATGTCTCAATCCTGCTGGCGCGCCGACATTATCGGTTCCATTAGACAACATAGAGGGGTATTTATATTCTGAATGGAGAAAAGGAAATTTAGATGAGTGGAAAACGCAAGAAAAGGTAACCTACCTGGCAGCGAAAATTCAGTCTGGGATTGAAAAGACAACGCGCATTTTACAGCATGCGAATATATCCGAAAGTACTCAGCAAAACGCATTTTTAGATACAATGACGATGTGTGGCTTAAAACAGCTTGAAATACCACCACCGCATACCCACATACCTATTGAAAAAATGGTAGAAGAGGTTTTACTGGCGGATAAGACGTTTCAGGCGTTCCTCGTAACGGATCCCAGTGCCAGCCTAAGCATGTTAGCTGAGATAATCGAAGCCATCTCTGATCAGTTTTTTCACGCCATTTTTAGAATAGACCCCCAGGCTATACAAAAAATGGCGGAAGAACAGTTAACCACGCTACACGTTCGCTCAGAACAACAAAGCGGCTGTTTATGTTGTTTTTTATAAAATCAGACGACGCTTTCTCAGACGTCACGTTCAGGGTTTACTCACGTACTTCATGTTTGCCTACAGAGTAACCTCTTGCCTGGCGCAATAATGCCGCATCTGACCGGATCGGATGAGAATAGTCATTTAAATGGCCTTTTTTTCCCGCTCGTCTGGCAATTTGTTGTAAAATTCGCGGCTTCAAGCGGCAGCTTGCTTCTTCCTGGCTGCTGATAACCGCGAGACGTTTTGGAGAGATTTTGGAGAAGAGAAAAAATTGATCATTTTCAATACTCTAAAAGCACCCCATCCTCTGAATAAGAAGGTGGAACTTGAATGATCGGTCGGCTGCTCCGTGGCGGTTTCATGACTGCCATCTATGCGTATCTGTATATTCCTATCATTATTCTGATTGTGAACTCCTTCAACAGTTCGCGGTTCGGCATTAACTGGCAGGGCTTTACCACTAAATGGTACGAACTACTGGTCAATAACGACAGTCTGTTGCAGGCCGCTCAACATTCACTGACGATGGCGATTTTCTCAGCGACCTTCGCTACGTTGATTGGCTCGTTAACCGCGGTGGCGCTTTATCGCTACCGCTTTCGCGGGAAGCCATTCGTCAGCGGGATGCTGTTTGTAGTAATGATGTCGCCGGATATTGTGATGGCGATCTCCCTGCTGGTGCTGTTTATGTTACTCGGCATTCAATTGGGCTTTTGGTCGTTGCTGTTCTCGCATATCACCTTTAGCCTGCCGTTTGTGGTCGTCACGGTCTATTCGCGCCTGAAAGGCTTTGATGTCAGAATGCTGGAAGCCGCAAAAGACCTGGGGGCCAGTGAGGTAACGATTTTACGCAAAATCATTCTGCCGCTGGCGATGCCGGCGGTGGCGGCGGGCTGGTTGCTGAGCTTTACGTTGTCAATGGACGATGTCGTGGTCTCGTCGTTTGTCACCGGGCCGGGCTATGAAATTTTACCCTTAAAGATTTATTCCATGGTAAAAGTCGGCGTTTCACCAGAAGTGAACGCGCTGGCGACCGTTTTATTGGTGCTGTCTCTGGTAATGGTCATTGCCAGCCAGCTTATTGCTCGTGATAAAACCAAGGGCCGATAAGGCCCATAATTCAGGGGACGTTAAATGAAAAAATGGTCACGCCACCTGCTCGCGGCGGGCGCCCTGGCGCTGGGTATGAGTGCCGCTCATGCCTCCGACAACGACACGCTCTATTTCTATAACTGGACTGAGTATGTGCCGCCGGGCCTGCTGGAACAGTTCACTAAAGAGACAGGCATTAAGGTGATTTATTCGACCTACGAGTCGAACGAAACCATGTATGCCAAACTCAAAACCTATAAAGATGGCGCGTATGACCTGGTTGTTCCTTCTACATACTATGTCGACAAAATGCGCAAAGAAGGCATGATCCAGAAGATCGATAAGTCGAAATTAACCAATTTCCACAACCTCGATCCGGAAATGCTCAACAAACCGTTTGACCCCAACAACGATTATTCTGTCCCGTATATCTGGGGCGCAACGGCGATTGGCGTGAACAGCGATGCTATCGATCCAAAAACCATTACCAGCTGGGCTGACTTGTGGAAACCGGAATATAAAAACAGCCTGCTTTTAACCGACGATGCGCGAGAAGTCTTCCAGATGGCGCTGCGCAAGCTAGGTTATTCCGGTAACACTACCGATCCGAAAGAGATCGAAGCGGCATATGAAGAGTTGAAAAAACTGATGCCGAACGTAGCGGCCTTCAACTCCGATAATCCGGCGAATCCGTATATGGAAGGAGAAGTCAATCTGGGGATGGTGTGGAACGGTTCGGCCTTCGTTGCTCGTCAGGCTGGCACGCCGCTGGAGGTCGTCTGGCCGAAGGAAGGCGGTATTTTCTGGATGGATAGCCTGGCTATTCCGGCGAACGCGAAAAATAAAGAGGGCGCGCTGAAGCTAATCAACTTCCTGCTGCGTCCTGACGTCGCGAAAGAGGTGGCAGAAACCATAGGCTACCCTACCCCCAACCTGGCGGCGCGTAAGCTGTTAAGCCCGGAGGTCGCCAATGATAAGTCGCTCTATCCGGATGCGCAAACCATCAGCAAAGGCGAGTGGCAAAACGATGTCGGCGACGCCAGCGCCATTTATGAAGAGTATTATCAGAAGCTAAAAGCAGGACGCTAATTCAGCCAAAGCACCTGTCGGGCCTACAGATGAACGTAACGTGAAATGTAGGCCGGATAAGGCGTTACCGGGCAAACAGCACTACAGCCCTTTCAGGAATTTATCAACAAATTCCGGCACAACCTGGCTTGCCGGGCCGTAGTGCTTCTCTTCAAACTCGCTGCCGACCTGGCTTGGCTCAAGATTCAGTTCCACCGTATGTGCGCCGTGCAGTTTTGCTTCATGCACAAAACCCGCAGCCGGATAGACATGACCGGATGTGCCAATGGCGATAAAAATATCCGCCATCGACAGCGCCATATAAATTTCATCCATGCCAAGCGGCATCTCGCCAAACCACACCACGTGCGGACGTAGCGGCGCCGGGAACTGACAGCAGTGACATTTATCTTCCGGCATCACATCGCCGTTCCATTCCAGAATCTGGCCACTTTGCGAACAGCGCACCTTCAACAGCTCGCCATGCATATGAATGATGTTGCGATTGCCCGCGCGTTCATGCAAATTGTCGATGTTTTGCGTCACCAGCAAAAAGCGATCGCCAAGCGCTTCTTCAAGCTTCGCTAACGCCAGATGCGCCGCATTAGGTTGTATTTCCGGCTGTTGAAGCTGCTGACGGCGGGCATTATAAAATGTCTGCACCAGCCCCGGATTACGGGCAAATCCTTCCGGCGTCGCCACATCTTCAACCCGATGCTCTTCCCAAAGGCCATCCGCCGCGCGAAACGTACGAATACCAGACTCTGCAGAAATTCCTGCACCTGTAAGGACTAATACTCTTGGGTTTTCCATCATTTCCGGCACCACTCTGTCTCTGAAAAAGATCCGCTGGCGCAGACGTTCACGCAACAGACGTTTATTTTTACGAAAGCGGCTTAATCGATGAAACCGACGCGACTGCATAACAACCTCTTTTTTTGATTAGTCGGTAAGATGTAAAAAAGCAGCACCGCGCATCCCACCTGCATCCCCATGCCGCGCACGCTCAATGCGCGGCGCGCGGGCAACAGGGAGTAGATGGCGCGGCAGTCTTTCCGCCAGTTGCGTTGTTATTGCCGTAAAGTTCGATAGTCCGCCGCCGATCACCAATAAATCGGGATCGACAATCGTCAGTATATTCCCCAGACAAACCGCCAGTAAATCCAGATAGCGCTCAACATGCGCGTGCGCGTGCTCATCGCCCTGCTCCCACAACCCGATAATCTCCGGCGCCTGCAGCGATTGATCATAATAATGCTGATATAGCCACGCAAACCCGCGCCCGGACAGATAATTCTCAATACAACCCATCTGACCGCATCCACAACGGCGGAGAGGAAAATCAAATCCCATCAACGTTAGCGCGTCAACCGGCAAACGCATATGACCAAACTCGCCGGTGATATAGCTCTGACCGGTAATCGGCTTCCCGTTTAGCACCAGGCCACCGCCGACGCCGGTGCCGAGGATAAGCCCCATAACCAAAGGATATTGCGTGAATTCATCATCCCAGGCTTCGGACAAGGCAAAACAGTTAGCGTCATTGTCCAGACGCACATCGCGATCCAGTCGGGCGCTGAGATCGGCGCGCAACGGCTTACCGCTGGCTGCCGGGACATTCGCGGCGTACAGCGTGCCGTCTTCGGTTTCCGGCATACCGGGTATGCCAATCCCTACCGACCCTTTTACGCCAAATCGCTGGTCGGCTTCCGCGACCAGTTCGCACACGGCGTCTAAAAAGGCGCTATAACTGGTATGGGGCGTGGGAACCCGTTTTTCCCACTGCAGCCGCCGCGTTGAGTCAAATACGCCTAACGCAATCTTTGTTCCGCCAATGTCAAACCCGTAATACATCACCGCTCCTTGTTTTTATATCCCGCGATTACTGGCCGCTCAATACTCGCGCAGGGTCAATGTTGCTCGCCCGCCGCGCCGGATACCAGCTCGCCAGTAAGCTTAATAACAACGCCGTGACCAGTACGTAAACAACGTCCAGCCAATGTAATTCGGATGGCAGGAAGTCGATAAAATAGATATCGCCGGACAAAAACTGATGCCCGATCTCCTTTTCAATCCCATTAATAATGGCGGTAAGCTGAAGCGAAACGACAACGCCGATCGCCACGCCAATTAAGCTGCCCAGCAAGCCCGCCAGTAGTCCGTACCAGACGAAAATGGCACGAATCAAACCATCTTTCGCCCCCAGCGTTCTTAATACCGCAATGTCGCCGCTTTTGTCTTTTACCGCCATCACTAAGGTGGAAACGATATTAAAACAGGCCACGCCGATCACCAGAATCATCGCCAGATACATAATGGCGCGAATCATCTGGATATCGCGATACATATAGCCGTAGGTGCCGATCCAGCTCTTAATGTAGACATAGCTGTTAGTCACCTCACCCGCGTCACGCACCAGTTTGTTCGCATTAAACACGTCATGGACTTTAAGCGCGATACCGGAAACGCTGGCCCCCATATCCAGATACTGCTGCGCATCCTCAAGCGGGATCATGGCGAAGCTGTGATCGAGCTGGCCGCTCAGTTGCAGAATCCCGATGACATGCAAACGCACGCGTTTGGGCTGGAGCAGCTTATGGTCGGCATTCGCATTGGGGATCATGATGGACACCCAGTCGCCCTGTTTCACGTTCAGCGCATCGGCGACGCCTTTACCGATAATGATCTGCTGCTCGCCCGCTTTGAAATGATCCCAGGCGTGATTTTGCACAAATGACGGTAACGCGCTAAGCTGCTGCTCTTGCTTAGGGTCGACGCCTTTAACCTGAATGGCGCGCAAATTCGCCCCGCTCTCTACCAGGCCGGTAAAATTGATATACGGCGCGGCGGCGGCAATGCCCGGCACCTTCTGCACTTTTGCCAGCGCTTCACGCCAGTTGGTCCACGGCTGATTGACCGCTTCAATCTCCCCGTGCGGAACCACCGCCAGAATACGGTTATTCAACTCGCGTTCGAAACCGTTCATCGCGCTTAAACCGACAATCAATACCGCCACGCCCAGCGCGATACCGATGGTAGAAATGACGGAAATGAGCGAAACCATACCGCCGCGCCGCCGTCCACGGCTGAAACGCAAGCCAATTAACAATGATAAAGGCGACGCCATTACTCCGCCCCCATCAGGCTCAGTTCCGCCGTCAGGCGGCCATCGCGCATCTCAAGCTGGCGGCTCATACGTTTCGCCAGTTGCAAATCGTGAGTCACCACCAGAAACGCGGTTCCCTGCAGACGATTTAACTCGCCCAGAAGCTCAAAAATACTGTCGGCATTACGCGCATCCAGATTACCGGTCGGCTCATCCGCCAGTACCAGACGCGGATTATTCACCAACGCGCGCGCTATCGCGACACGCTGGCGCTCACCGCCGGAAAGTTCCGAAGGTCGATGGGTTGCGCGATGCTCCAGCCCTACAGCATGCAACATTTCTCGCGCCCGAGCGTCAATCTCCGCCGGTTTCTTTTTGCCAATCAATAATGGCATCGCCACGTTTTCCAGCGCCGTAAAATCCGGCAGGAGATGATGAAACTGATAGATAAACCCCAGTTTCTGGTTACGTAATTCCGCTTTTGCCGCAGAAGAGAGTTTGCTCATCGGCTGGCCGCTAAAAATCACATCGCCAGAGGTAGGCGTATCCAGCCCGCCTAACAGATGCAGCAACGTACTTTTACCCGAACCGGAACTGCCGACGATCGCCATCATTTCGCCTTCGCCGATACTGAAGCTGACATCGTGCAACACGTCGGTTTGTACGGTGCCTTCCTGATAGCGTTTGCACAGGTTGTCGCATTGCAACAGGATCTTATTCATAACGTAAAGCCTCAGCGGGTTGAGTGGCGGCAGCGCGCCAGGAAGGATAAAGCGTAGAAAGCAGCGCGATGGCCATTGCCACCAGAGCGATAACGATCACCTGTAACGGCTCTATCGCCACGGGCAACGCAGCGCCATCCAGAAACGCGCCGATGATCGGCATCAGGTTATTCAGTTGGCTGGCAAGCAATGCGCCCAGCGCGGCGCCCAACAGCGCGCCGATAATCCCGGCGCTGGCGCCCTGCACCATAAAGACCATCATAATTTGTCGCGGCGTCAGCCCTTGAGTTTGTAAAATCGCCACTTCGCCCTGCTTCTCCATGACCATCAGACCCAACGAAGTAATAATGTTAAAAGCCGCGACCGCCACGATGAGGCTCAGCAACAATCCCATCATGTTCTTTTCCATGCGCACAGCCTGGAACAACTCGCCTTTACGTTCGCGCCAGTCCTGCCACTTAGTGCCTTGCGGCAGCGGCTGTTGGCTGAGGGTATCGACTTGCAGCGGTTCATCCAGCCACAAACGCCAGCCGGTAATATTGCCTGCCGGATAGCGCATTAAACGCGATGCGTCCTGAATATTGACCAGCATTTCATAGCCATCGACCTCGCTATTGGCGGCAAATGTGCCAATCACCGTAAACAGACGCTGGCTGGGCAGGCGTCCCATTGGCGTAAACTGGCTGGCAGATGGCACCATTAGCCGAATCTGATCGCCGCGGTTGACCCCTAACTGTCCGGCTAGCTGCTCGCCGAGGATGACATTATACTTACCCGGCTGTAATTCGCTTTGCTTCACATTGACCAGATACGGCGTTAACGGATCTTTTTGCGCCGGATCGATACCCAACATCACGCCAACCGCAACGCTACGCGCGCTTTGCAGTACGACATCGCCCGTCGTCAGCGGCGCAATACGGTTAACGCCTTGCAGATTCACCGCTTTTTCCGGCATCTGATTCGGGTTAAGAGAACCATGTTCAGCAGAGAGGATGGCCTGAGGCATCAAACCAAGAATGTTATTTTGCAGTTCGCGCTCAAAACCGTTCATCACCGACAATACCGTGACCAGCGCCATCACCCCCAGGGTAATGCCGATAGTGGAAAGCCAGGAAACGAAGCGACCGAAGCGATCTGCTGCACGCCCGCGCATGTAACGCAGGCCGATGAATAGAGCGACAGGTTGATACATGTAATCCGTCTGGTTGCTGTTAGCAAAGTCCCGAGTATATAAGCGAAAGCGGAATGCGTAAATGTCTGAACCGTAAGAGTTCGTCAGCGTTATTCTGAAAAAGGCCGACAAATCAAGTCACTTACATGTTCATACTTTACCTGTTCGGCGTGTTATCCGGCGGATTCAATTTGCTAATAAACAACGATCGCGGATAATAAAGAACATTGCTTATCAGTCATATGCCCCTGAATACCTGAGTCCTTCATGCTGTCCTGGCGTGCAGCCAACCATGAAGCAGCCTGAAGGGTGACGCGTAGAGTGCGGCGTAAAACAAAAAGAGATACTGACAACCGTTATGCCTGAAAAACAACGTTACACGCTGCCGACAAAAGCGGGCGATCAGCGCCAGTTGGGCGAACTTACCGGTGCCGCCTGCGCTACGCTGGTGGCGGAGATAGCTGAACGCCATGCCGGTCCGGTGGTACTCATAGCGCCTGACATGCAAAATGCTCTGCGATTGCATGATGAAATCCGCCAGTTTACCGATCAGATGGTGATGAACCTGGCGGACTGGGAAACGCTACCGTATGACAGCTTCTCCCCGCATCAGGAAATTATCTCTTCGCGCCTGTCCACGCTCTACCAGTTGCCGTCAATGCAGCGCGGCGTCTTGATTGTACCGGTAAACACCCTGATGCAGCGCGTTTGTCCGCATAGCTATCTGCATGGTCATGCGCTGGTGATGAAAAAAGGCCAGCGGCTGTCCCGCGACGCTCTGCGCGCGCAGCTTGACAGCGCCGGTTATCGGCATGTCGATCAGGTGATGGAGCATGGCGAATACGCGACGCGCGGCGCGCTGTTGGATCTCTTTCCGATGGGCAGCGAACAGCCTTATCGCCTCGACTTTTTTGATGATGAAATTGACAGCCTGCGTCTGTTTGACGCGGATACCCAGCGTACGCTGGAGGAGGTTGAGGCCATCAATTTGTTGCCCGCGCACGAATTTCCTACCGACAAAGCCGCTATTGAGCTTTTCCGTAGCCAGTGGCGCGATACCTTTGAGGTAAAACGCGACGCCGAGCACATCTATCAGCAGGTTAGCAAAGGCACTCTGCCCGCCGGGATCGAATACTGGCAGCCGCTCTTTTTCAGCGAGCCGTTACCGCCATTATTTAGCTACTTCCCCGCCAATACTCTGGTGGTGAATACCGGCTCGCTGGAAACCAGCGCCGAACGTTTTCAGGCCGATACGCTGGCGCGTTTTGAAAATCGCGGCGTCGATCCTATGCGCCCGCTTTTGCCGCCGGAAGCCCTCTGGCTACGGGTAGATGAGCTCTTTTCCGAGCTTAAACGCTGGCCTCGCCTCCAGCTTAAAACCGACCATCTGCCGGAAAAAGCCGCCAATACCAATCTCGGTTTCCAGAAATTACCGGATTTGGCTATCCAGGCACAGCAGAAAGCGCCGCTGGACGCGCTGCGTAAGTTCCTCGAATCTTTCAGCGGTCCGGTGATTTTTTCGGTGGAAAGCGAAGGACGCCGCGAAGCGCTGGGAGAACTCCTGGCCCGCATAAAAATCGCGCCGAAGCGGATATTACGCCTGGACGAGGCGCAGGATGCGGGACGCTATCTGATGATTGGCGCCGCAGAACATGGCTTTATCGACACCCAACGCAATCTGGCGCTGATTTGTGAAAGCGATCTCCTGGGTGAACGGGTCGCGCGTCGCCGCCTGGATTCCCGTCGTACGATCAACCCGGATACGTTGATTCGTAACCTGGCGGAGCTCCACGTCGGTCAACCGGTAGTGCATCTGGAGCACGGCGTCGGGCGTTATGCCGGCATGACCACTCTGGAGGCTGGCGGCATCAAGGGTGAGTATCTGATGCTCACCTACGCCAATGACGCCAAACTGTATGTGCCGGTTTCCTCATTGCATCTGATTAGCCGCTATGCCGGCGGCGCGGAAGAAAGTGCGCCGCTGCATAAACTGGGCGGCGACGCCTGGTCGCGCGCCCGGCAGAAAGCGGCGGAAAAAGTGCGCGATGTCGCAGCGGAACTGTTGGATATTTATGCGCAACGGGCGGCAAAAGAGGGTTTTGCCTTTAAGCATGATCGTGAGCAGTATCAGTTATTCTGCGACAGCTTCCCGTTTGAAACGACGCCCGATCAGGCACAGGCGATTAACGCCGTATTGAGCGATATGTGCCAACCGCTGGCGATGGACAGGCTGGTGTGCGGCGACGTCGGCTTCGGCAAAACCGAAGTGGCGATGCGCGCCGCGTTCCTGGCGGTGGAAAACCATAAACAGGTGGCGGTACTGGTGCCGACTACGCTGCTGGCGCAGCAACACTATGACAACTTCCGCGACCGTTTCGCCAACTGGCCGGTACGCATTGAGATGCTGTCTCGCTTTCGCAGTGCCAAAGAGCAGACGCAAATCCTGGCGGAAGCCGCCGAGGGTAAGATCGATATTCTGATCGGTACGCATAAACTGCTACAAAGCGATGTGAAGCTGCGCGACCTCGGCCTGCTGATTGTCGATGAAGAGCACCGTTTCGGCGTGCGCCACAAAGAGCGAATTAAGGCGATGCGCGCCGATGTCGATATTCTGACGCTCACGGCGACGCCGATCCCGCGGACGCTGAATATGGCGATGAGCGGTATGCGCGATCTCTCCATTATCGCCACCCCCCCTGCCCGTCGTCTGGCGGTAAAAACCTTTGTCCGCGAGTATGATAGCCTGGTGGTAAGGGAAGCGATTCTGCGTGAAATCCTGCGCGGCGGTCAGGTTTACTATTTGTACAATGACGTCGAAAATATTCAGAAAGCCGCAGAGCGGCTGGCGGAACTGGTGCCGGAAGCGCGAATCGCTATAGGCCACGGGCAGATGCGCGAACGTGAGCTGGAACGGGTCATGAACGATTTCCACCATCAACGTTTTAACGTGCTGGTGTGTACTACCATTATCGAAACGGGGATCGACATTCCCACCGCTAATACGATCATCATTGAACGCGCGGATCATTTCGGCCTCGCGCAGTTGCACCAGCTGCGTGGCCGCGTAGGGCGCTCGCACCACCAGGCCTACGCCTGGCTATTGACGCCACATCCTAAGGCCATGACCACCGATGCGCAAAAACGGCTGGAGGCGATTGCGTCGCTGGAGGATTTAGGCGCCGGGTTTGCGCTGGCGACCCACGATCTGGAGATCCGCGGCGCGGGCGAACTGCTTGGCGAAGAGCAAAGCGGCTCAATGGAAACCATTGGCTTCTCACTCTACATGGAACTGTTGGAAAACGCCGTTGATGCGCTGAAAGCAGGCCGCGAACCCTCGCTGGAAGATCTCACCAGTCAGCAAACGGAAGTCGAGCTGCGAATGCCGTCGTTACTGCCGGATGATTTTATTCCGGATGTTAATACCCGGCTGTCATTCTATAAACGCATTGCCAGCGCGAAGAACGAAAACGAGCTGGAGGAGATCAAAGTGGAATTGATCGACCGCTTCGGCCTGCTGCCCGATCCGGCGCGTAATCTGCTGGATATCGCCCGCCTGCGCCAACAGGCGCAAAAGCTCGGCATCCGAAAACTGGAGGGTAACGAGAAAGGCGGAACGATTGAGTTCGCCGAGAAAAACCACGTTGACCCCGCCTGGCTTATCGGGTTGCTGCAAAAACAGCCGCAGCATTTCCGTCTGGATGGTCCGACGCGCCTCAAGTTTATTCAGGATTTAAGCGAACGTAAAACGCGTATAGACTGGGTACGCCAGTTCATGCAGCAACTGGAAGAAAACGCTATTGCATAAGCGTCAGGCCGGGCGTCATTACTCTGCGTCCGGCCTAATCTTTACAAATTCTTTGCACTTCCCTGCAGTTCCAGACACAGCCAGCCGCCATAATCTTATTTCCTCTTTTATAAAAATAACCACATAATAATCATGGGTTTATTATAATGTTCAACAATACGCGACTCTCTCGCTGGTGGGCGTTGCTTGCGCTTACCGCGACCATCATGCTTGCCCTTCCCGCGCAGGCGAATACGTGGCCTCTTCCGCCCCCCGGCAGTCGACTGGTGGGAGAGAATAAATTCCATGTCGTTGAAGACGACGGCGGCTCGCTGGAGGCGATCGCCAAAAAATATAACGTGGGCTTTTTAGCCCTGTTACAGGCCAACCCCGGCATTGATCCTTACGTGCCACGCGCAGGCAGCGTGCTAACGATTCCGCTGCAAACGCTGCTACCGGACGCGCCACGTGAAGGTATCGTCATTAACCTCGCGGAATTACGGCTTTACTATTATCAACCGGGGAAAAATACGGTCACGGTCTACCCTATCGGGATTGGCCAACTGGGCGGCGATACCCTGACGCCAACGATGGTGACGACCATTTCGGATAAACGCGCCAATCCAACCTGGACGCCGACCGCCAATATTCGCGCCCGTTATAAAGCGCAAGGCATCGATCTCCCCGCCGTGGTGCCTGCTGGTCCCGATAACCCAATGGGGCATCACGCGATTCGTTTAGCGGCCTACGGCGGCGTCTATCTGTTACATGGCACGAATGCCGATTTTGGCATTGGTATGCGCGTCAGTTCCGGCTGTATCCGTCTGCGCGACGGTGATATAGAGACATTGTTCCGTCAGGTCACGCCGGGAACCAAAGTGAATATTATCAATACGCCGATTAAAGCCTCGGTGGAGCCAGGCGGCGTGCGACTGGTGGAAGTTCATCAGCCGCTGTCTAAAAATATAGGCGACGATCCGCAGGTGCTGCCGATTGTGCTGAATGGCCCGATGCAGACCTTTAAGGACGCGCCGCAGACCGACGCCGCGGTGATGGAACATGTTATGGAAGTGCGCTCCGGAATGCCGGTGGATGTAACCCGTCAATCAGAGGCGAAACCGCAGTCGCTGTAAGCGTGAATAGCTGACCGATAAAAAAGCCTCGCGATGCATCGCGAGGCTTTCTCTTTTTATTGTGGCAATCGCAGCGGCATTAATGAGGGTTAATGCTTACTTATAGATTACCGCCGTACCGTGAAGGGTATTCGGGCCGGTAACAGAGGTAATACGGAAAGACTTCGCCCCCATCTCCTGCGCTTTTTGCGCCAGCTGATCTTCCAGCGAGCCCAGATTCGTGCCGCCATTCGCGGAAATGGTGCCGAACTTCTGTTGACCTTCTGGCGTTGCCTGAACTTCAACGGCGGCGAAGCTGGCGAATGAGAGCGAACTCAGTACCACAGCAGCGATGAGGTTTTTTACGTTTTTCATAGTGATGACCTTTAGCAGATGAATGGGTGTCGTAAGCATTAACTTAACGATCGATAAGTTAATCATAGATGTGATCTACATCACACGTCAACTTCTTTTTATAATGATCGTTATATAATTTATAAAGATGTTATTTTTCATGTGAATAGAATTGATTTATTTTTCTAATGAATACTCTGGAGCCAGAAGTGGTTTGTTTTTATAATAGAGAGACCGCTCTTTAAACAGGTACAACGGCATCATGACAACGGATACCACGAGTTGCGCGAAGAAAAGCCGTGGCCGACCAAAAGTGTTCGACAGGGAAGCTGCGCTTGATAAGGCCATGACTCTCTTCTGGCAGCACGGCTATGAAGCAACTTCGCTTGCCGATCTCGTAGAGGCTACCGGGGCGAAAGCGCCTACTCTCTATGCGGAATTCACTAACAAAGAAGGATTATTTCGCGCTGTCCTGGATCGCTACATCACTCGCTTTGCCTCAAAGCACGAAGCCCAGCTCTTTTGTGAAGAGAAAAGCGTGGAATCGGCGCTGGAAGATTACTTCACAGAAATTGCCGCCTGCTTTACCAGTACGGACACGCCGGCTGGCTGCTTTATGATTAATACGTCCGCCACCCTCGCCGCCTCCTCGCGCGATATCGCTCGCACGGTAAAATCACGCCACGCCATGCAGGAACAGACGCTCATCCAGTTTTTGCGCCAACGTCAGGAGCGCGGTGAAATTCCGGCGCACTGTAACCCGCAGGCGCTCGCGGAATATATCAACTGTATTTTACAGGGAATGTCGATCAGCGCCCGCGAGGGAGCCACCTTCGAACAACTGATGCAAATTACGCGTACGACCCTGCGCATCTGGCCTGAACTGCTCAAGTCCTGAACGACGCGGCTTCGGATAAAAAAAGCCCCTCAGCCTGAGCGAATGAGGGGCTAACTTGCAGAGTACAGCTTTTTTATGCTTTGTTATTCAGAACCAGTTGACCATTGCCGTCGAGGGGAATTTGCGTTCCGGGGTCTTTATCCATGCGGATTTTGCCCTGCTGATCGCCAATTTTGTAGGTCACGTCGTAGCCAAGCATCTTTTCAGATTTGTCATACACCGTCTTACAGCGTTGCTGCGTGGTAGTGTAAGTATCACTTTCCTGCATTGACCCCTGGATTTGATTGCCAGCATAACCGCCGCCCAGCGCCCCGACGACCGTCGCCACATCTTTACCACGACCACCGCCAAATTGATGTCCAATCACGCCGCCTGCTACTGCGCCAAGCACCGAGCCGGCAATACGGTTTTCGTCCTGAACCGGTCTGCGATGCGTGACCGTGACATTACGGCACTCCTGACGCGGCGTTTTTACCGTCTCTTTAATCGGTTTAGCCGATATCACCTGCGCATATTGCGGACCACGATCAAATACGTTGAGACTGGCCACTGCCGCCACACCCAGCGCAGCCGCTACGCCAATCCCTATACCCGCCAACATTGATTTATTCACGGGAGTTCCTCCTTCGTTGCTATTGGTAACAATTTTGCAACCAGTATGCGAACAAAGCCAATCGGAATGAGGATGAAAAATGCGGGATGAGGCGGTAAAGCTGAAGGATTCGGACAACTCCGAAGCGAGTGATGGAGAAGCGCTCACCGGCGCGAGCAGCCGGTGAGGCGCAGAGAAATTAATGCAGTTTCAGGCGCGGACGAATGACGCGGTTAATACTGCCCACCAGCATCATCAGGCCGGTTTTAAAATATCCATGCAGCGCTATCTGGTGCATACGGTATAGCGAGATATACACGAAGCGGGCGATACGTCCTTCAATCATCATTGAACCGCGGGTCAGGTTCCCCATCAGACTACCCACGGTAGAGAAGTTGGACAGAGAGACCAGCGATCCATGATCTTTATACTGGTAAGCTTTCAGCGGTTTGCCATTCATCTGCGCCAGAATGTTATTCATCGCGCAGGTAGCCATCTGATGCGCCGCCTGAGCGCGAGGCGGCACAAAACCTCCCTCCGGACGTGCGCAGGAAGCGCAGTCGCCAATCGCATAAATATCAGGATCGCGCGTGGTTTGCAGCGTCGGTTCCACCACCAGTTGGTTAATGCGGTTCGTTTCCAGACCACCAATTTCTTTCATAAAATCCGGCGCTTTGATACCCGCCGCCCACACCATCAGATCGGCCTGAATATATTCACCTTCTTTCGTATGCAGACCGCCTTCGTCGGCGCTGGTGACCATAGTTTGCGTCAGCACGCGAACGCCCAGTTTGGTCAGTTCATTATGCGCGGCGCTGGAGATACGCGGCGGCAACGCAGGCAGAATACGCTCGCCAGCCTCAACCAACGTCACGTTCAGCGCGTCGTTGGTCAGCCCCTTATAACCATAGCTATGCAGCTGTTTTACCGCATTATGCAGTTCAGCCGACAGCTCAACCCCCGTCGCACCGCCGCCAACGATGGCGATATTGACCTTACCGTTCGCGCCCAGATTAGCCGAATACTTGAGGAACAGGTTCAGCATCTCCTGGTGAAAACGGCGCGCCTGATGCGGGTTATCGAGGAAGATACAGTGCTCTTTCACGCCCGGCGTGTTGAAATCATTAGAGGTGCTGCCCAGCGCCATCACCAGCGTGTCATACGCGATTTTGCGCTCCGGCACCAGCAGTTCGCCCTTTTCATCACGCAACTCGGCAATGGTGATGGTTTTCGCTTCGCGATCGATATCCATCACCGACCCCAGTTGGAACTGGAAACCATGATTACGCGCATGAGCCAGATAGCTCAACGCATCCACGCCTTCGTCCAGAGATCCAGTCGCCACTTCGTGCAGCAATGGTTTCCACAGATGGCTGTGATTTCTGTCTACCAGCGTGATTTTCGCTTTTTTCTTGCGCCCCAGTTTATGGCCTAACTGCGTCGCCATTTCCAGCCCGCCAGCGCCGCCGCCGACAATCACGATCTTTTTTAATGGTGTAGTCAACGTGACCCCCTTAAATTTATTAACCAATTGTTAATTAAAAGTTATTGGTATAGCCTTTAATTAACAACAAGTTACGTTAATGAGAATAAGCTTCTGATATGAGAATAGCATGAACGGTGCATTGGTCATACCAAAATTGATGTGCATCAAGTTTTCATGCTGAAAAGATAGACAGTTTGCGAGAATTGAGCATAAAAAAACCAGCCGCAAGGCTGGTTATCCGGTCACTGATAACGCCATATTGCCGGGGGCGTTACCCCAGCGTTTTAAACGCTTTGATACGTTGCAAGTGCGGCGAAATATTTTTGAATTTGTGAGTCTGTTCCTCATCCCACACAATTTCATAATACGGGTGAAGCGCTTGCGCTGAGCGTTGGCTGTCCAGCGCTTCGTCATGACGCGAGAGGATCACCAGACAACGATCGCGATTTTTTTCGCGAAAGTTGGTCACGCACTTTGTAGCGATGTCCGCATATTCTTCCGGGCGATCGATTTTCCCCTCCATGTTTTCATAGGGGAACAGGTTCGGGTTAAAAACCACCTGACGGATATCGCACAAAAAGCCAATCCGCTCCGCCCAGTAACCGCCCAGCCCCACGCCACAGATTAAAGGGCGCTCGTCCACATTCAACTGCAACATTTTGTCCACTTCTTTCAGCAGATGCTGCATATCGTGCTTAGGATGCCGCGTACTGTAGCTTACCAGCCGAACATCCGGGTCGATAAACTGTAATTGCAACACTTTTTCATGGTTGCCCGGACTATTTGAATCAAAACCGTGTAAATAAATAATCATCTGGCACCCTCACGAAAACTCGAGTTAATGACCTGCTTTTTCTTCCTGCCAGCGTTCATGTAACTGGTTGAGCTGGGCGCTGGCTGTTTTCCAGCGTGCTGAGTCCATGAGCTCCCGGCGTGAAAATGAACCTTTATGATACAAACGTGTAACACGTTCTGCTTTGATCGGCGACAGATTATCCAACACGCTGACTGCGCCTTTACGATTATTGCAGACCAGAATCATATCGCAACCCGCATCCAGCGACGCCTGAGCGCGCTCAGCATAGCTGCCCATAATCGCCGCGCCCTCCATAGACAGATCGTCGGAGAAAATGACGCCGTCAAAGCCTAACTCCTGACGCAGCACCGTTTTCAGCCAGTACGGCGAACCGCTTGCCGGACGCGGATCGATAGCGCGGTAGATCACGTGGGCAGGCATAATCGCATCCAGTTTATTCTCGCTAATCAGCGTGCGAAACACCGACATATCTTTGCCACGGATGTCCGTTTCAGGACGTGGATCGCACGGCGTCTCTTTGTGGGAGTCCGCCGTGACCGCGCCGTGGCCGGGGAAATGCTTACCGGTCGTTTTCATTCCGGCGTCATGCATGCCGTCAATAAAGCGCGTTGCCATTGCCAACGCTTTTGCGGGATCGGCATGATAGGAGCGCTCGCCAATTGCCGCGCTGATATGCCCGACGTCCAGCACTGGCGCAAAACTGATATCAATATCCATCGCGATCATTTCGCTGGCCATCAGCCACCCTGCCTCCTGCGCCAGTCGCCCCCCCTCTTCCAGCCCATGCAGCGCAAAAAAAGATTGCGCCGCGGGCAGGCGGGTAAACCCGTCACGGAAACGCTGTACGCGCCCGCCTTCCTGATCGACGGCCACCACCAGATGGTTACGCGATGCCGCCCGAATCTGGCGCACTAATTCGCGCAGCTGTTCCGGGTCATGGTAATTACGCGTGAACAGAATAAGCCCGCCAACCAGCGGATGCGCCAGTATCTCGCGCTCCTCCGCATCCAGCTCACATCCTTCGACATTCAACATTACTGGGCCCACACTGCTCTCCTTATCCTTTCATACGTAGCTGGCGCCAGGTTTCATCGGCCAGCCTGATAAATTGTTGCTCGCCGGTTTGTCGCCAGCGATATTCGAACCACCCTGCTTTTAGCATAATGACCCACGGGTGCCATAAGCGTATCTGTCGCCATAGCTGCCGGGCGTCGATTCGCGCGCGCGCGGCATAAGCGTTTGCCAGTTGTCGGTGCTGCCGTTCATCCTCAACCCATACTGCCGCCAGCTCCAACGCAATATCGCCGTCGCCGGCATACTCCCAGTCAATCAGTTTCAACCCGGCGGACGTTAATACTATATTGTCGCCATGGACATCCATATGCAAAGGCGCGAGCCGCAGCGGGCGAGGTTCACCGTTTTTTTGCAACTGTTTGAGCCGCCGCAACCAAAACGGCGTACGCCTTGCCGGATCGCAACACGACCAGTACTGCGCCAATAGTGACGATAGCGCAATACGCCAGCCAAAACGCGGCTGTTGATGCAAATGATACAGTAAGGCCGCCAGTTCGTCGGCATCTGGCAGAGCGGAATTTACCACACCATGCAGATATTCTACCGCCATCCAGCCTGGCGTATAAAAAAGCGCTCGCGGCGCAAGACTGGCCGGCAATTGGGATAAGGCGCGGTAATGACGTAAAAAATGGGCTGGTGGAGCGTCGGGGTCGTGATGACGACGCAGCACGACACGGTGAGTATCGTGGGCAATAATACAGCTCCCGCCGCTTAGCCCCTGCGATGCGGCGACGGCGGGACGATACTGGGGAAAATAGCGCGACAGGATCTCGTCGCGCGTTAAGGGATTATTGTTGTTGGACCGCACCTTTACCTGACCAGATTATCTCGCCAGTTTGCACCAGCATTAACTGCATCTGTAATGCAGGCGCGTTAACGTTACCGGATGCGCTGGAGTAAAGTACATATTGCGCCCCGACATTACGCGCAATGCCAATAGCTTTACTGCGCGTTCCCAGACTATCCTGCGGAGACAACCCTAACTGCTGTTTTGCCATCGAGAGTTGCTGTACGGAGACCAGCGTAAATTTACCGTTGTTCGCCAGCGCATTACGTAACGTTTCCGTTGCCTCGTTCGCATTTAATGACCCATTCGTCCGGTTATTCACGCTGTCGACAAGCAATACGCTTCCGGCCGTCACGCCATCAGCCTGCAACATTTTGCTGACCAGCGGTTGCATCGCGCCGTTCCAGTCATAGTGGCGCACCTTAGGCGCTGGCTGGCCCGTTTGATCTTCATGTTCGATCGGCCCCGGTTGCTGTGGAATGGTTGGCACAGACGGCACAACAGGAGGCTGCGGCGGCTGCGCGGGTTGTTCTGGCGCTGGTTTTACCTCTTCAACTGGCGCAGGTTGACGTTGCGCCATACACCCGGAGAGAAATATCGCCAGCGCAGCAATGGCAGCGTAGCGATGCATTTTTGTCATCAAAATTCACTCCTCACAAATAAAGATAAAGCCTGACCTTATGCGCCCCCAGATAATTGGCGCTGCCAAATAGCGTTACCGACGAACGCGCGGGTATGGTTACGCTACGCGGCGCCTCCAGCGGATGCATCTCCAGCCCCCGCGCGTCATACCAGTAAAACCGATAATGAACGGTTATGGGCTCTTGCCTTTCGTTATAGACGCGGGAAGAGGCTGATGGCTGGATATCAGACGCCGTCAGCTCAGGCGGCTCTGCGGTCACGCCCGCCGCCAGAACCGTGGACTCCATCACCAGCGACTGCGCGTCGCTTACCGGAATTTCAGGGTGTGACCGGCAGCCGGTAAGCAGCAGCAAGCCCAGAAAAACCGCGATGCATCCTTTGATCATACTTACAAGCCTTTATGCGCCAGCATCGGGCCTAGCGGGCGGCCGCCCAGTAGGTGCATATGGATATGATAAACCTCCTGGCCCCCATGACGGTTGGTATTCATGATTAAACGATACCCATCTTCGGCAATGCCTTCCTGTTCGGCGATTTTCGCCGCCACGGTGATCATCCGACCTAACGCCTGTTCATGTTCCGCCGTCACGTCATTGACGGTTGGGATCAGGATATTGGGAATAATCAAGATATGCGTCGGCGCCTGCGGTGAAATATCACGAAAGGCGGTGACCAGCTCATCCTGATAAACGATATCCGAAGGGATTTCACGACGAATAATTTTGCTGAATATAGTTTCTTCTGCCACGACGTTTTCCTTTTTCATAATAGCCCTTGCAGCGCACATGCTACGCCGAGCCATACTGCGAGTATAGAGTATGAGCGAGTTACCGACGCTCTTTCAACTTTAACCCACGATTTATTAAGCGAAAAATGACTACATGCTGGACTTACCGCCATATCCCCCTGCCATGACGCCTTTGTACGCTTAAAAAATATTTCTAGTTTCCCTGGTTATACCGTTTTACACATTTAATACAAATGCGTATATTTCTCATTTGCATTTTTATGCGCATTAGCCAGCAAAGAATGAAAAGGTTCAACGTCATACGTCCTGAACTTACCCCAATAACAAGCAAGGATTTTCAGATGTCTTTCATTCAATACCGCCGGGATAAACACCTTCAGTCCACCGCCGCACCGTCGCTGTTAGCTATGGGTATGGCGATGGCATTTATGCCTGCCGCCTTCGCGGCTGAGGATACCGTTATTGTCGAAGGCGCGACGACCGCTGACGCCGTAAACCGCGAAGAACAGGATTACAGCGTGAAAACGACCGCAGCGGGCACCAAAATGCCGATGACTCAGCGCGATATCCCGCAGTCAGTCAGTATTGTCAGCCAGCAGCGTATGGAAGACCAGCAGTTGCAAACCCTGGGCGAGGTGATGACCAATACACTGGGGATCAGCGGAAGCCAGGCTGACTCCGATCGCATCAGCTATTACTCGCGCGGGTTTGAAATTGACAACTATATGGTTGACGGTATTCCAACGTATTTTGAGTCCCGCTGGAATCTGGGCGATGCGCTAACGGATACCGCGCTGTATGAGCGCGTGGAGGTGGTTCGCGGCGCGAATGGGCTGATGACCGGAACCGGTAATCCTTCTGCCTCAATAAATATGATTCGTAAACACGCCACCAGTCGGGAGTTCAAAGGTAACGTCTCCACAGAATACGGTAGCTGGAATAAGCAGCGTTACGTCATGGATCTGCAAAGTCCGCTCACCGCAGACGGCAATGTCCGTGGGCGCATCGTGGCGGGTTATCAGAATAATGATTCCTGGCTGGACCGCTATAACAGTGAGAAAGCGTTCTTTTCCGGAATTATCGATGCCGATCTGGGTGCAACTACCAGCCTTTCAGCCGGTTATGAATATCAAAAAATTGATGTCAACAGCCCGACCTGGGGCGGTCTGCCGCGCTGGAGCACCGATGGCAGTAAAAATAGCTATGACCGCGCGCGTAGTACCGCCCCGGACTGGGCTTATAACAACAAAGAGATAAATAAATTCTTCGTCACGTTTAAACAGCGTTTTGCCGAAAGCTGGCAGGCGACCCTGAATGCGACCCATACTGAGGTCAAATTCGACAGTAAAATGATGTATATCGATGCGTTAGTCGATAAAGAGACAGGTACGCTGGTGAGTCCTTATGGCGCAAGCTACCCCGTGGTCGGCGGTACGGGCTGGAACAGCGGCAAGCGCAAAGTAGATGCCATAGATCTCTTTGCCGATGGCGCTTATGAGCTGTTTGGCCGTCAGCACAATATGATGTTTGGCGGCAGTTATAGTAAACAGAATAACCGCTATTTTAGCGCCTGGGCGAACGTCTTTCCGGACGACATTGGCAACTTCAGCGCCTTTAACGGTAATTTCCCCCAAACCCACTGGGCGCCACAAAATCTGGCGCAGGACGATACCACGCATATGAAATCGCTGTATGCCGCTACGCGCATTTCGCTGGCCGACCCGCTGCATCTGATTCTTGGCGCTCGTTATACCAACTGGCGTGTTGATACACTGACCTACAGCATGGAGAAAAACCATACCACACCGTATGCCGGGCTGATTTATGATATCAACGACAACTGGTCCGCTTATGCCAGTTATACCTCTATCTTTCAGCCGCAGAATAAACGCGACAAAGCGGGTCAATATCTGGCTCCGATTACCGGTAATAACTATGAAGCGGGTCTGAAGTCCGACTGGATGAACAGTCGCCTCACCACCACGTTGTCCGTGTTCCGCATTGAGCAGGATAACGTCGCTCAGGCAACCACTATTCCCATCCCTGGCAGTAATGGGGAGTTTGCCTGGAAGTCTACTGACGGAACGGTGAGCAAAGGCGTCGAATTCGAAGTGAACGGCGCAATTACCGATAACTGGCAGATGACTTTCGGGGCTACCCGGTATGTTGCCGAGGACAATGAAGGTAACGCCGTGAACCCTAATCTCCCGCGCACCAGCGTGAAGTTATTCACCCGCTATCGTCTGCCAGCGATACCGGAGCTGACGGTCGGAGGCGGCGTGAACTGGCAGAATCGGGTTTACAAAGATACCACGACGCCGTACGGCACTTTCCGCGCCGAACAGGGCAGCTATGCGCTGGTCGATCTGTTTACCCGCTATCAGGTGACGAAAAATTTCTCCGTACAGGGAAACATCAACAACCTGTTTGATAAAACCTACGACACCAATATTGATGGTTCCATTGTTTACGGCGCGCCGCGTAACGTCAGCCTCACCGCCAATTATCAGTTCTGACAGACTGTCGGAGAGCGGCATATAAAGCACCATTAAAAAAAGGCAGCCGAATGGCTGCCTTAATTCTCCCCAACATCATTACTGCTTAGCTGTTACGGATGTACTCATCCATTTCCGTTTTCAGGTTATCGGATTTCGTACCGAAAATAGCCTGAACGCCGGAACCCGCGACGACAACGCCTGCCGCGCCCAGTTTCTTCAGGCCAGCCTGATCCACTTTCGCTACATCGGCTACGCTCACACGCAGACGCGTGATACAGGCATCCAGGTTAGTGATGTTCTCTTTACCGCCAAACGCCGCAACCAAAGCCGGCGCCATTTCGCTGGTCGCACCCGCTTTTGCGTCATCAGTAGTGTCTTCACGACCCGGCGTTTTCAGATCCAGCGCTTTGATCAGCACGCGGAACACGGTGTAGTACACAATCGCATAACCGGCGCCAACAATCGGGAACAGCCACAATTTGCTGCTGTTACCGGACAGCACGATAAAGTCGATCAGACCGTGGGAGAACGACGTACCGTCACGCATCCCCAGCAGGATACAGATCGGGAATGCCAGACCTGCCAGAATCGCGTGAATGATGTACAGGATCGGCGCCACGAACATGAAGGAGAACTCGATAGGCTCGGTAATACCCGTCAAAAACGAGGTCAGCGCGGCGGAAATCATGATACCGCCCACTTTTGCGCGGTTTTCCGGTTTAGCAGAGTGCCAGATAGCAATGGCCGCAGCCGGCAGACCGTACATTTTGAACAGGAAGCCGCCAGACAACATACCTGCCGTCGGGTCGCCCGCCATATAACGCGGAATGTCGCCGTGGAATACCTGGCCCGCTGCGTTGGTGTATTCGCCGATCTGCATCTGGAAAGGAACGTTCCAGATATGATGCAGGCCAAACGGCACCAGGCAACGCTCGATAAAACCGTAAATGCCAAACGCGACAACCGGGTTCTGATAAGCCGCCCACTGCGAGAACGCCTGGATAGCCGTACCGATTGGCGGCCATACGAAAGACAGCACCACACCGGTAAAAATAGCGGCCAGACCCGAAATGATCGGCACGAAGCGTTTGCCCGCAAAGAAGCCCAGATACTCAGGCAGTTTGATACGGTAGAAGCGGTTAAACATATACGCTGCGATCGCACCGGAGATAATCCCCCCGAGAACACCCGTATCAGCAAGGTGTTTAGCGGCGATCTCTTCAGCAGGTAAATGCAGAACCAGCGGCGCAACCACAGCCATGGTTTTCACCATGATGCCATACGCTACTACCGCCGCCAGAGCCGAAACGCCGTCGTTGTTGGTAAAGCCCAACGCCACGCCGATAGCGAAAATCAGCGGCATATTGGCAAAAACAGATCCGCCCGCTTCTGCCATAACGTGCGATACAACGGCTGGCAGCCAGCTGAAGTTAGCGGAACCGACACCCAGCAGGATACCTGCGATAGGGAGTACGGATACCGGCAGCATCAGCGATTTACCGACCTTTTGCAGGTTAGCAAATGCATTCTTAAACATAATTGAGAGTGCTCCTGAGTATTTGTGCTTTTCTACGTTCTCACGCATTGGCGAGGGGGGAGAACCCCGCCGTGGACAGGACATCTAAGTGCCCTTTTATTTATTACACAGAGTAAAATAAATACGTCTGATTTTGTTTGACGGCTATCACGTTTCAGCGCCAGATAGCCTAAAAAGTATCACATTCTGCCAAAATGAGTTTCCGAATGTTTCTATAATCTCGCTCACCGCCCCTTTTGTGGCGGTGAACTTTACGCGCTTTGCTTATTAATTACGAGCTTTAAAAAAACTCGTTTAACGGATTGATGACAGGCGAGACGCGTCAATATGGAACAGGCGAGCAAAGTTATCGGTGGTGATCTGCGCCAGTTCTTCAACGGCAACCCCTTTCAATACCGCCATATATTCTGCGACGTCGCGTACCATCGCAGGCTGGTTCTCTTTACCGCGATGCGGCACCGGTGCCAGATAAGGAGAATCGGTCTCGACTAATAACCGATCCAGCGGCACATAGCGCGCCGCATCACGCAACTGCTCAGCGTTACGGAACGTTACGATGCCGGAAAAAGAGATATAAAACCCCAGATCCAACAATTTGCCGGCCGTTTCTCTGTCTTCTGTAAAACAGTGTAGTACGCCGCCGCAATCCGTCACTTTTTCTTCGCGCAGGATAGCCAGCGTATCGGCACGCGCGTCGCGAGTATGGACAATCACCGGTTTATGCAATTCGCGGCCAATCTGGATATGATGAATAAAAGACGCCTGCTGGCGGATTTTGGTCTCAGGCGTGTAAAAGTAATCAAGCCCGGTCTCGCCCATCGCCACCACATCGTCTTCTGCAGCAAGGAGGCGCAGTTCTTCTACGTCATATGCTTCATCCTGATTTAACGGATGCACGCCACAGGAAAAGACCACATTATCGCGCTTGCCCACCAGCTCGCGCATATGGCGATACCCCGGCAGCGTCGTCGCCACCGCTAAACAGAACTTCACATCGCGCGCGGCGGCTTTTGCCAGCACATCGTCCACGTCCTTATGCAAAGATTGATAATCCAGACCATCAAGATGGCAGTGTGAGTCGACTAAAAACATAATGTCTCTCTCAAAGATGAGGAACAGGCAACAAGGTGCCTGGTTGCAGGTAATGCTCGATGCGGAGAATGAGATCGGTTAATACCAGTTCGCGGTTTAATCCGGTCACATGAAGTAATTGATCACGACAATGACAAACATCGTTCAGGATTGCCTGAATACGCGCCGGGGATAGCGGCCCCGCCAGCGCGGCAACAACCGCGTCCGCATCAACGTTTGTCAGGTACGACGCGCCGTGCTGACGTTTCAGCGCGTCTACCAGCAGCGTCGCCAGCCAGTGCAAGCGCGCCGGGGCTTGCTCATGATTGAGCGCCGTTAATAACGCATACCAGTCGCCCGTATGCAAACTGTCCATTAACGCCTGACACAGCGCCTCACGCTGCGCCCAGCGTTCAGACTGCAACAGCGCCAGCGCGGCGCCGGGCGACCCCGCATTCAGGCGTAGCGCCGTGAGCAATGCTTCTTGTGACGCTGTCACTTCTCGTGACAGCCATGACATCGCATACGATTCGGACGGCGGCGCCAGATGATGCAGCCGGCAGCGGCTGCGTAATGTCGCCAACAGACGAGCAGGCTCCGGGCTGGCAAGGAAAAACCAGGTTTGCTCCGGCGGCTCTTCCAGCGTTTTGAGCAACGCATTGGCAGCGGCGTCGGTTAATAGCGCCGCATCCGCAATCCACACCACCTTCGCACCGCCCAGACGGGAGTGCTCGTACAATTTCTCGCTGACCTCGCGTACCGCATCTACGCCGAGGCTGCTTTTGCCTTTATCCGGCGTCAGCGTGTAATAGTCCGGATGCGTGCCAGCCTGCATAAGCTGACAGCCACGGCAATGCCCACAGCTTTTGTGGCCCTCAGGCTGCTGGCATAACAGATAACGGCTCAGCGCATAGCACAGCGCCTCGTCGCCCATGCCAGGTAAGGCCTGAATCAGTAGCGCATGGTGCCCACGTCCCGCCTGGTAACTTTCTACCAGTTTTTCATAGGCGGGCCGTAACCATGGATACCATTTCATGCCGCTTGCTCCTGCACCCACTTCGTCACCGTAGCGCGAATGTCGCGCATGACGGCATCCAGCGGCTGGGTCGCGTCAATGGTGCGGATACGCGAGTCTTGCGCCGCCAGTTCCAGATAACGCGAGCGAGTCCGGTTAAAGAAATCAAAAGATTCCTGCTCAATGCGATCCAAATCGCCGCGCGCTCTGGCGCGTTTTAGTCCGACTTCCGGCGTGACATCCAGATACAGCGTCAGGTCAGGGCGAAAATCGCCCAGCACGGCATCGCGTAGTGTCGCCAGCATGGTTTGATCAATGCCGCGCCCTCCCCCCTGATACGCCTGGGTCGAGAGGTCGTGGCGATCGCCGATCACCCATATGCCTTGCGCCAGCGCGGGTTTGATTACCGTTTCGACGAGCTGTACGCGAGCGGCATAAAACATCAGCACTTCCGCTTTATCGGTAATCACTTCGTCGCCTACCGATCGGATATCCAGCACCAGACTTCTCAGTTTTTCGGCAAGCTGCGTACCGCCCGGCTCACGGGTAAAAATCATGTTACGAATACCCAGTTGCTCAAGGGTCTCCACCACCACGTCGCGCGCAGTGGTTTTTCCGGCGCCTTCCAGGCCCTCGATGACGATATAATTACTGCCCATTTTTTTCCTTAAGCACTTTCAGGTACTCCTGCACTGACCGATTATGGCTGGCAAGATTGGTGTTAAATGTGTGACCGCCTTTACCGTCGGCCACAAAATAGAGATACGGCGTTTTCGCCGGATGCGCCGCCGCCTGCAATGACGCTTCGCTGGGCGATGCAATCGGTCCTGGCGGCAGCCCGGTTATGGTATACGTGTTATAAGCCGTCGGCTTTTCCAGATCCGCACGCGACAAGTTACCATTATAACTCGTCCCCATCCCGTAAATCACGGTGGGATCGGTCTGAAGGCGCATACCGATTCTCAGGCGATTAATAAAGACTGAGGCCACCTGATCGCGTTCGCTGGCGACAGCCGTCTCTTTTTCAATAATCGAGGCCATTGTCACCAGTTGGTTCTGATCTTTATAAGGCAGCCCCTCGGCCCGGCCTTTCCAGACAGTATCGACAGCTTTCACCATCTTTTGGTGCGCTCGCTTGAGAATAGCGACATCGCTGGTGTTGGCGGTATACATCCAGGTATCGGGCCAGAACCACCCTTCTACCCATTCCGGGTGCGCAAGCTTTAATGCCTGAGCGACAGTGGCGTAGTCATCATCCGGCAATGTATGGCGAATATACGGCGCCTCTCGTAGCTGTTTCAGGTAATCGCTAAGGCGCATCCCTTCCACAAACCGCAACGGGAATTGCGCTTCTTTGCCGCTCTCCAGCAACTCAAGCATCTCCCGTACGGTCATCCCCGGCGTAAAACGGTAAGTTCCCGCTTTAAAGTGCGATAACTCAGGCTCCACGCGCAGCAGCCACTGAAATACCCGGGGGCGATTAATGATTTTTTCATCATAAAGCTGGTCGCCAAGCGCCAGCCGCCCCGTTCCCGCCTTGAGCGTAAAGATAGTCTCGTCTTTAATAAGTAACGTGCTGTTCGCCAGATGGCGAACTTTCCACATCCCCACGCCCGCGGCAATACCCAGCACAACCAACAGCAGAAGGAAAACGCCTGACAATTTTTTCATAACTAATTCGGATGCTCACAAAATGGGGCTAAAAATTGAAACAGTGTTCGCGAAGAATACGACGTCCCGTGATAGGCGCGTATGGGAATAATCGGCATTAGCGCGTTGCAGATGATAATCTCATCCGCCTGCCTGACTGCCTCCTCTCTCGCCTGTACTTCAAGAACCTGGAAAGGAGATTGCGCCAGTTGGCGTAAACAAAATTGTCGCATAATGCCGTTCACCCCGGCCTGATCCAGACGCGGCGTAAAAACAATGTCGCCTGTACGCCAGAACAAATTAGCCGCACAGCATTCCGTAACCCATCCCTCGCTGTCAAGAACCAGCGTCTCATCGGCGTCCGTCTGCTCAAGATGAGAGCGAATCAACACCTGTTCGAGGCGGTTCAGATGTTTTAATCCGGCAAGATAAGGATTGCGCCCAAGCGGTATGGGACTAAGGGTAAGAGTGATCCCCTCGTTTTTCCAGCGGGCATAGTGGGCAGGATAAGGCGACACGCTAAGAATCCGTGTGGGTAATTGACAACTGGCGGCGCTGTAACCGCGTCCGCCTGCGCCGCGAGTAATCATCACTTTCAGCACGCCTTCCCGATGCGGTTGTGCCAGGCGGCGCATCTCTTTTGCTAATACATCCCAATCGTTAAAGGGGATCGCCAAACGAGAGCACGTTTCTTCCAGGCGAGCCAGATGACGGGAAAACAGGGCAATCTCCCCCGCCGCGATCCGAGCAGTGGTAAAGCAACCGTCTCCGAACTGCACCCCCCGGTCATTCACCGCGAGTCGTTCAGTGGATTGGCCGTTAATCAGATACATTCATCCTCCAGATAACAGCCCATCAGAGTGTCAGGGGAATGGCCTGCGCGCAAGGGCTTTGCCAGCAAGATAACACGTTATTTTTCGGATTTTCCTTATTTTAATAAGAAAAGGCATATTTATGTCAACCATGACAAATAAATTATAGCAATAATATTAATCACAACATCTTAAATTACGAAATTGATTTATTGAGCGAATATATTTAGCAAAACAAAAAGCACTAATTAGATATTATTTATAGCCATAACTTTCACATATGGTCAAAATGCAATTGGGTATCGTCTGACGTTACCCTATCATATTTAATACTGCAATTAGAAAGTCATAATTAATATATTTATTACTCAAAGCCTATTTATCGTGCGCTGAGTAATATCTACGTATCGAGTCGACCATGAAAGGACATTTTTAATGAAAGGAAAATTTGCCGCTGCTGTATTATTCACCGCAATGGGGCTTGCTTCGACTGCAATGGCTCAGGATGGCCAGGTTAATTTTACCGGCAAAATCATCGAAGCAGGTTGCAAAATTAACGGCAGTGTCACCAGTTCTCAGGATGTCAAGCTGGGCGAGGTCTCTAAAACAGCGTTTACCAACGCTGGCTCAACGGCAGCAACCACCAAGTTTTCACTGGTATTAACCGCCTGCCCTGCAGAGCTGCTGGGAAAACCGGTTTCCGTAAAATATGACGGTACGCCGGACCCCCTTAATAACGACTATCTGCAAATCACCGGTTACGGCACTACCGGCGTCGCTAAAGGTGTCGCTATCCAGTTATTGAATAGCGATACCAGCGAACTGCCGCTGGGTACTGAGTCTAAATCCGTTACTATTGCCTCCGATGCGGCAGAAGAAACAAACCTCGACTTTTTCGCCCGTTATATCGCGACAGAAGACAGCGTATCAGGCGGCGATGCCAACGGCGTCGTTAACTTTACTCTGACCTACAACTAATCGCGCGGAATTTATTCTCTCGTTTTAGTAAACCAATAAAGCCGGATGGACCCGGCTTTGCTTTGGAGATACTCCATGAATAAATATAGTTTACTCACTGCCGCCACGCTTATATTCACTACGACAACCGTACAGGCTGGTGTTATTATCGGCGGAACCCGTATTATTTATAACGGCGATAAAAAAGAAACGTCGATTAGCGTTAAAAATCCGGACCAATCTTCTTATCTCATTCAATCATGGAGTGACGCTGGGGAAAAAAGCAGCGATAAATCGCCGTTTATGGTCACGCCGCCGCTTTTTCGTTTAGGCGCAGGGCAGGAAAATAATCTGCGAATTCTCCGTACTGGCGGCAATCTGCCGGAAGATCGTGAGTCCCTCTACTGGATGAATATTAAGTCGATCCCATCGACGACGGAAAAGCAGGATAACGTTAACACTCTGCAAATTGCGGTGAAAACCCGCATTAAATTAATTTACCGTCCGCAGGCGTTGACGGAGCAACCGGAAAACGTCACCTCGAAGCTAACCTGGCAGCACAGCGGTAACCGTCTTACCGTGACCAATCCCACAGCCTACTATATGAACTTCAGCACGGTGAAGATAGGAACCAGCACCGTGAAAGACGCTACCTATGTCGCGCCGATGAGTTCCGCCAGCTTTACCGCGCCCGCCGAGGCCAGCGGCGACGTAACCTGGACACTTATTAACGATTTCGGCTCTATCGGGTCTGAACACCACAAACGCCTGTGAGACCACACCGAAAGGATATCGGGATGAATGCAGACGCATACAAAAAAATAATGACGCTCAGTCGAATCGCCTGCTTTATCGCCCTGCAGTGCGCACTGCCAGCCGGTAACACTGCGTTTGCCCGCGAATATTTTAACCCAGCGCTGCTGGGGATCGACGGGCCGGGAAAAGAGCTTACCGATCTTTCCGCTTTTGAAGAAGGCATAGGCCAAATGCCTGGCACCTATCGCGTTGACGTCATTGTGAATAAATCGTCCGCTGGCGTGCATGACGTTAATTTTGTTATGCAAAAGGATACTACAGGCAACACCACTTTGCAGCCCTGCTTCAGCGTTGACTCGCTGCGCGAGTTCGGTATTCGTACCGACGCGTTTCCAAATCTTGCTGGTCACGGCGACTGCGCTAACCTGGCGGCGATCCCGCAGGCCAGCGCCGAGTTCGCCTTTGAACGCCAGCAGCTACGGCTGTCTATTCCGCAGGCCGCCGTAGACAGCCATGCCCGCGGCTACATTGCCCCGGAACGGCTCGATGAGGGCATTAACGCCCTGCTGCTCAACTATAGCTTTTCCGGCGCCAACACCAAAGCGCGCCGCGGCGATATGATCGACTCCGACAGCTATTATCTGAGCCTGCGTCCGGGCCTGAATATTGGCCCCTGGCGCATTCGCAACTACAGCACCTGGAATCGCAACGTCAACGGCGATAGCGCCGATGAAAGCTGGGATTCGCTCTACACCTACGCCCAGCGCAATATTATCGCGCTGAAAAGTCAGCTGACGCTCGGCGACAGCACCGCGCCCTCCGAGCTGTTTGATAGTGTGCCGTTCCGCGGCGCACAGCTGGCCTCCGACGATGATATGTTGCCCGATAGCCTGCGTGGCTACGCGCCGGTGGTGCGCGGCATCGCCCGTACTAACGCGCAGGTAATTATCAAACAGAATGGTTACACCATTTATCAAAGCTATGTTTCGCCGGGCGCATTTGAGATTACCGATATGTACCCGACCGGCAGCAGCGGCGATCTTGACGTCACAATTAAAGAGGCCGACGGTAGCGAACAGCATCAGACGGTGGCCTTCGCCTCTCTGCCTATTCTGCAGCGCGAAGGGCGGCTAAAGTACAGCGTGACCAGCGGCCAGTATCGCCCCTATGAGAGCGATATCGACAAAAAAATGTTTACCCAGGCCACCCTGATTTATGGCCTGCCAGCCGGGCTTACGGTATACGGCGGGGGCCAGTTCTCACAGCACTACAAGTCCCTGCTCACCGGGCTTGGAAAAAACTTCGGCGAGTTGGGTGCCGTCTCGGTGGATGGCACTCAGGCATGGTCAACACAAAAAGATCAGGATAAAGAGAGCGGCCAGTCCTGGCGCATCCGTTACAGTAAAAATATTCTCGAAACCGGCACCAATGTCTCTATTTCGGGTTATCGCTACTCTACATCGGGCTACTACACCCTCCAGGAGGTGCTGGACACCTGGCGGGACGACGACTGGCAGAACACCACGGATCGTAAAAAGAACCGCGCCGAAATCCAGCTCAGCCAGAATTTGTGGGAGAACGGCGGCTCCGTCTCACTTAACGCCATCAGCCAGGATTACTGGAACAGTGACCGAAAAATGCGCTCCATCGGTGTGGGTTACAGCAACAGTTGGAACGGCATCACCTACAGCCTGAACTACAGCTATAACCGTAATACCAACGCCAGTGACGATAGCAATAACAATGGTCACGACAGCACCAAAACCTACGAAGAGGATCAGATTTTCTCTCTGAACATCAATATTCCGCTCGATTACTGGCTGAAGAACAGCTGGGCCAGCTACAACCTGAATACCAGTAAACAGGGCGATACCAGTCATACGGTGGGACTAAACGGGGCTGCGCTGGAAGATCAGAATCTCAACTGGAGCGTGCAGGAGAGCGAAACCAACCACGGCGAGGGCAACGGCGGTTATGGCAGTCTCGATTACCAGGGTTCCTATGCTCGGGTCAATGCGGCATACGGTTATGACCACGATCAGCAGCGCGTGAACTACGGCATTGAAGGCGGCGTTGTGGCCCATGCCCACGGCATTACCTTGAGTCAGCCGCTGGGCGAAACGATCGCGCTGGTAGAAGCCCCGGGCGCCAGCGGCGTCAGCATCAATAACCAGACCGGAGTCAGCACCGACTTCCGCGGTTATACCATCGTGCCGTACATCAGCCCCTATCGGGAAGGTGCGATTTCACTGAACACGGAAGAGTTACCTGACGATGCCGACCTGACGCTCTCCAGCCAGACCGTCACCCCAACGCGCGGCGCGGTGGTTCGCGCCCGATTCGATACTCACGTGGGCAAGCGCGTCCTGATGACGTTAACCCGCAGCAACGGCGATGTCGTACCGTTTGGCGCGATGGTGTCCGATAGCCAGTCCACCACCGCCTCGGCGGCGATAGTTGGTGATGGTGGTCAGGTTTACCTGTCAGGGATGACAGATCAAGGGACACTAACCGCAAAATGGGGCCAGACAGGCAATGAACAGTGCCGCATCACCTATCAGCTACCTGAAGCCACGCCCGCCAGTGGCGTTGTGGAAATGAATGCGCGTTGTCAGTAATAAAGGAGAACCTGATGCAAAAGTCTTTTTTAACCATATTGCTCATCGTCGGTAATTTTTTATTATCGAATACGGCTAGTGCTGATTATTTTTACGATGCGACTATCACGCCTAAACAGTATAAATTTATCGATTTGACTATCCCGGCCAACGCCGGTCAGGACAATGGCTGGTGGGCCGAAAATGGCTCAACGCCTATTAAGATATATGTTAACGATGACACGCATAACTCTTATGCCGATCTATCCATCAGCGGCACTCAGCTTGGGGATAATCTTTATGCGACCAATAACGCCGGCATTGGCATTAAATATAGGCTGAAGATCACATCATCTTCCACCGATCCGGTTGATGGCTCAACTACCTCGCCAGATTATCGTGTAAATCTTTCTGGAAATATCTCAACCGATACACTGAACACATATATTCATGTGTATTACCAACTTGTTAGATTGACTGATAACGTTCCTGCAGGGAATATCACATCGGCCCCCATTGTGACACTAAACATTCATAACCCAGATGGCGTTGGTACCCCTTTATTTTCTGGTGTTGTTTATAACGGTATTTCTGGTAGCCAACCGAAGATGACGGCATGCACAATTAATGCACCTACAGAAATCAAACTACCTCCATTGTATGGCAGTAATCTGGTTAACGGGGCGCAGAATGTCATTGATATCACGCCACCGCTCAAGCTCACTAACTGCCCCGGCGCGATTAACGGCATCAGTTATGAACTGAAAGCCGTTTATGGTGCCCATGATGCTTCGAATGGCGTGATGAAAACGGAAACCGGCACAGGTTATGCCAATGGGGTATATGTGCAATTACAAAATGCCGACGGATCTGGCTATGGAAAATTTAATACAGATATCCCCCTCGATTATACCGGTTCGGGAGATTATGACATCCCGAATTATAAAATTGGCTATTACATTGATAACAGCAGCACCGTCACTGCGGGCAGAGTGAAGTCAGCACTGGAGTTTGATGTTAGCTATAACTAAACGTTAAGGAATAACAATGAAAATGATCGTAAATAAAAAACTGGCGCTGGCAACACTGATCTGTAGTGGTTTGTTTTCTGCGACCAGTCAGGCCGTGAATATTGATATTACTGGTACTGTTGTCGCTTCCCCCTGCGTGGTCAATGGGGGCAACGACTCACTGGAAGTAAACCTGGGGGATAATATTCAGGCGGACAGTTTATCCGCTGGTGGCAGTTCTACCGGCTGGAAAGAATTTACCCTGAGGCTGACCGCCTGCCCGGCCTCAACTTCCAGCTTTAGCGTCGCCTTCAGCGGTACCACAGATACCGACGCTACCAAATATCTGAATACCGGTTCCGCCACAAACCTGGCGTTGGAGTTAACCACCCAGGATGGTGCGACAACATTAAGCAATGGCACTTCTCTGGAAAACGTTACCATTCCATCAGGTACTCATGCTTACGATCTGCAACTACGTACCCGTGCAGTTTCGAAGGGCGGCGTGGGGCCAGGTACGATTGTAGGCCAGGTACAGGCTACATTTACCTATCAATAAGACGAGGTAGCATGATCATGCAACAGGCAACCAGAACACGCGCCGCCATTGTTGTCAGCCTGTGGATTATCCTGGCCTGCACGCATGCCCGGGCAGCCGATATTAACCTGAGCGGCACGGTGGTCGCTTCCGCTTGTACCGTCGATGCCGAAACGAAAGACCAGACAGTGACGTTTGAGCAGGCACGCGCTGTCGATTACCCCAATGTTAGCGATACCAGCGAATGGCAAGATTTTGCACTAACACTCTCCGCCTGTCCGGCCTCCACCACGCAGGTCACTGTCACGTTTACCGGCGACGCCGATAACGACGATCCGACTAAGTTTGCCAATACGCAGGGGGATGCCACCGGAATGGCGCTACAGATCATGAGCCGTGACCACATCACGGAGATCTCACCGCAGGGGGCGTTGGCCGTCAATGTGGATAGTATCAGCCGTAGTGCCACGTTCCCGCTTTCCGCTCGCTTATATACGCCAACCGGCTACGTCACCGCCGGGGAGTTCAAAGCGGTAGTGCAATTCTCCTTCACTTATCAGTAAACACTGCCTATAAGATCGAGTAGGAGGCGCGGGATTGCTCCCGCCGTCCTCTCACACCACCGTACGTACGGGTTCGCATACGGCGCTTCCAGTTCGTCAGGCCAGCATTTTGCTTCCGGCCTCCTTCAGATTCTCCTCGCGGTAGACACCCTTGCCTTCGGCCAACACTTCCTCTCACCGGGTGTGTGGAGGTCTTTCACCTCTTAGTCGTTCTTTAGCCACCACAGCTGAAGAACAGCGTCTGTCACGGCGCACGTAAAAAAAAACAGAGCGCATCGCGCTCCGTTTTTATAGGCTTTGAAACCAACTACACGCGTTTGAAAATCAACGAACCGTTAGTACCGCCAAAACCAAAGGAGTTACACAGAGCGTACTCCAGATCGCTGACCTGGCGCGCTTCATGCGGCACGAAGTCCAGATCGCAACCTTCATCCGGGTTATCCAGATTAATGGTTGGCGGAATGGCCTGATCGCGTAGCGCCAGAATAGAGAAAATAGACTCTACTGCGCCTGCGGCGCCCAACAGATGGCCGGTCATCGATTTGGTCGAGCTCACCATCACTCGGCTTGCAGCATCGCCAAAGACTGACTTAACCGCCTGCGTCTCAGCTTTGTCGCCGGCAGGCGTCGACGTGCCGTGCGCGTTGACGTAGCCAATCTGAGCAGGCTCAATCGCGGCATCACGCAACGCGTTAACCATAGCCAGCGCAGCGCCTGCGCCATTTTCCGGCGGCGACGTCATATGGTAAGCATCGCTGCTCATACCAAAGCCGACGATTTCAGCATAGATTTTCGCACCACGCGCTTTTGCATGTTCGTACTCTTCAAGCACCAACATACCGGCACCGTCGCCCAGTACAAAACCATCGCGTTCTTTATCCCACGGACGGCTCGCCGCCTGTGGGTTATCGTTGCGGGTCGACAGCGCGCGCGCTGCGCCAAAACCACCTACGCCCAGCGGCGTACTGGCTTTTTCTGCGCCACCTGCCACCATCGCGTCCGCATCGCCATAGGCGATGATACGCGCGGCATGGCCGATGTTATGCACGCCTGAAGTACAGGCAGTCGCAATAGAGATGCTTGGCCCACGCAGGCCATACATGATAGTCAGATGGCCTGCTACCATGTTAACAATCGTCGACGGGACAAAGAACGGGCTAATCTTACGCGGTCCGCCTTTTACCAGCGAACTGTGGTTTTCTTCGATCAGACCGAGACCACCGATACCGGAGCCGATAGCGGCGCCAATACGGCTTGCGTTCTCTTCCGTCACTTCAAGGCCAGAATCCTGCATGGCCTGTACGCCAGCGACAATTCCATATTGAATGAAGGCATCCATCTTGCGCTGTTCTTTGCGCGAGATAATGTCATCACAGTTAAAATCCTTTACTAAGCCAGCAAATTTCGTTGCATAGGCGCTAGTATCGAAATGGTCGATCAGGCTGATGCCACTCTGACCGGCAAGGAGAGCTTTCCAGGTAGACTCTACGGTATTGCCGACAGGAGACAACATGCCCAGTCCGGTCACAACTACACGACGCTTAGACACGGTTGTCCTCCAGGGAGGGAAAATGATTCTAGTGGGACAAAAAGATAAAACTCAGGCGGTCGAACGACCGCCTGGAGATGTTCACTTACGCCTGGTGGCCGTTGATGTAATCAATGGCAGCCTGAACGGTGGTGATTTTCTCAGCTTCTTCGTCCGGAATCTCAGTATCAAACTCTTCTTCCAGAGCCATTACCAGCTCAACGGTGTCAAGAGAATCTGCGCCCAGGTCTTCAACGAAAGAAGCATTGTTGGTTACTTCTTCCTGCTTAACGCCCAGCTGTTCGCCGATAATTTTCTTAACGCGTTCTTCGATAGTGCTCATACTCTTAAATTTCCTATCAAAACTCGCTTTCGCGATGGTTTTCGTAGTGTATAAAATGTTGAAAAATTTGCAACTAAATCCCGGCAGGTCTTACCACGATTTTACGTTATTTTGCGGCCTTTCGCCCTAATAACGCAAATATTTTTCAATCGTGATTAAACCATGTACATTCCGCCGTTGACGTGCAAAGTCTCACCAGTGATGTAACTCGCTTCGTCAGAGGCTAAAAATGCAACCGCACTGGCGATTTCCTGAGCGCCGCCGAGGCGACCCGCAGGCACCTGCGCCAGGATACCCGCACGCTGATCGTCAGACAGCGCACGCGTCATGTCCGTTTCAATAAAACCCGGAGCCACAACATTGACAGTAATACCACGGGACGCAACTTCACGCGCCAGTGATTTACTGAAACCGATCAGGCCCGCTTTCGCCGCAGCGTAGTTTGCCTGACCTGCATTTCCCATGGTACCAACCACAGAACCAATAGTGATAATGCGACCACAACGCTTTTTCATCATAGCGCGCATTACCGCTTTTGACAGGCGGAAAACGGATGATAAATTGGTTTCGATAATATCGTTCCACTCATCATCTTTCATTCGCATCAACAGATTATCACGAGTGATACCGGCATTATTAACCAGGATATCCACTTCACCAAATTCTGCGCGAATATTTTCCAGAACAGATTCAATAGATGCAGGATCGGTCACATTCAACATCAAACCTTTCCCGTTAGCACCTAAATAGTCGCTAATGTTCTTCGCACCATTTTCACTGGTCGCAGTCCCGATAACTTTCGCGCCGCGGGCAACGAGAGTCTCTGCAATTGCGCGGCCTATGCCACGGCTTGCACCAGTCACCAGCGCAATCTTTCCTTCAAAGCTCATGGTTTTCCTCTTTTATTGCGTAAGTGCCGCAGACAGCGCCGCCGGCTCGTTCAGCGCCGACGCTGTCAGGGTGTCGACAATACGTTTCGTCAGACCAGTGAGGACTTTACCTGGACCCACTTCATAAAGATGTTCAACGCCCTGCGCCGCGATAAATTCCACGCTCTTCGTCCACTGTACCGGATTGTACAACTGGCGAACCAGCGCATCGCGGATAGCGGCGGCATCGGTTTCACATTTCACGTCAACGTTGTTTACTACCGGCACCGTTGGCGCGCTAAAGGTAATTTTGGCTAATTCAACCGCCAGCTTATCTGCCGCTGGTTTCATCAGCGCGCAGTGCGACGGTACGCTCACCGGCAGCGGCAGCGCGCGTTTCGCGCCAGCGGCTTTACAAGCTGCGCCCGCGCGTTCTACTGCCTCTTTATGCCCGGCGATAACCACCTGTCCCGGCGAGTTAAAGTTAACCGGCGAAACAACCTGCCCTTCGGCAGATTCTTCACAGGCTTTAGCAATAGAGGCATCATCCAGACCGATGATCGCAGACATGCCGCCAGTACCTTCCGGAACCGCTTCCTGCATGAATTTACCGCGCATTTCCACCAGACGAACGGCATCAGCAAAGTTGATGACGCCAGCGCAAACCAGCGAGGAATATTCGCCCAGGCTGTGACCTGCCATTAACGCAGGCATTTTACCGCCCTGCTGCTGCCAAACGCGCCAAAGCGCGACGGAAGCGGTTAATAACGCCGGCTGCGTCTGCCAGGTTTTATTCAGTTCTTCCGCTGGACCTTGCTGGGTGAGCGCCCACAGATCATATCCCAGAGCCGCAGAAGCTTCAGCAAACGTTTCTTCTACGATAGGGTAATTTGCCGCCATCTCGGCCAACATCCCAACGCTCTGAGAACCCTGACCGGGGAACACAAATGCAAATTGCGTCATGTTTAAATCCTTATACTAGAAACGAATCAGCGCGGAGCCCCAGGTGAATCCACCCCCGAAGGCTTCAAGCAATACCAGCTGACCGGCTTTAATTCGCCCGTCACGCACGGCTTCATCCAGCGCGCACGGCACAGAAGCCGCGGAGGTATTGCCGTGCCTGTCCAGCGTGACGACGACATTGTCCATCGACATGCCGAGTTTTTTCGCTGTCGCGCTAATGATACGCAGGTTAGCCTGATGCGGCACCAGCCAATCGAGTTCTGAGCGATCCAGGTTATTAGCCGCCAGCGTCTCATCGACAATATGCGCCAGTTCAGTGACCGCCACTTTAAAGACTTCATTGCCCGCCATCGTCAGGTAAATCGGGTTATCCGGATTTACGCGATCGGCATTCGGCAGGGTCAGTAATTCACCGTAACGGCCATCGGCATGAAGATGAGTGGAGATAATACCCGGTTCTTCAGAAGCGCTCAGTACGGCCGCGCCTGCGCCATCGCCGAAAATAATGATCGTACCGCGATCGCCAGGATCGCAAGTGCGGGCTAATACATCGGAGCCGACCACCAGCGCGTGTTTAACCGCGCCGGATTTAACGTACTGGTCGGCGATGCTTAACGCGTAGGTGAAACCTGCGCACGCTGCCGCGACATCAAACGCCGGGCAACCTTTAATACCGAGCATACTTTGAATCTGACATGCCGCGCTTGGAAATGCATGCGTTGCTGATGTGGTAGCCACCACAATCAAGCCAATTTGGTCTTTATCGATCCCCGCCATCTCAATCGCGCGATTCGCAGCGGTAAAGCCCATCGTCGCGACAGTTTCATTCGGCGCGGCGATATGGCGTTCACGAATACCTGTACGAGTGACAATCCACTCGTCAGAGGTCTCAACCATTTTTTCCAGATCGGCGTTAGTCCGCACTTGTTCGGGCAGATAGCTGCCAGTACCAATAATCTTCGTATACATGTACGCTCAGTCACTTTTCGGTTATATACCGTTACCTGTAAACGTCTGGCACGCTGGCGGCGCCGGGGAGACAGCGATATTATCTGTGCGCCCGCAGGTTTACGCCTTTGCCATCGTCCAGCGGTTCAAATCCGGCTGGGTATACAGATTCCAGGCGAGCGGCAATTCGCTGAGGAACTTGTCGCTGCACCGCCTGCACTGCCTGTTCAATCGCGACTGCAAATGCTCGCTGATTGGCCGCACCATGACTTTTTATCACCGTGCCGCGCAATCCTAACAGACAGGCGCCATTATACTGGTCGGGGTTGAGGTGACTGAATCGCCTCGTCAGGCTTTTTTGTAACCAACGTTTTAATAACAGCAGCCACCACGACCGTTTTTTCCCTTCGCCCTGTGATTTCAGCAGTGAAAGGAACATTCTGACAACCCCCTCCATCGTTTTAAGTGTGACATTGCCTGTAAAGCCGTCACACACCAGTACATCGGTTTTTCCCGTCAGTAACTCATTCGCCTCAAGGTAGCCGATGTAATTGATGGTTGGAACTGTTTTTAACATTAAAGAGGCTTCGCGAATACTGTCGAGGCCTTTGGTTTCTTCTTCCCCGATATTGAGTAGCGCCACGCGGGGATTTTTGATCCCGACGACCTCTTCCGCCAAAACGGCGCCCATCACGGCAAACTGCACCAGCATGGTACTGTCGCAGTCGACGTTGGCCCCCAAATCAAGCACTACCGTTTTGCCCTTTTGCTGGTGCGGTAATACCGTCACCAACGCCGGACGCTCAATCCCCTCAAGAGGCTTGAGCAATAATTTCGCCAGCCCCATCAGCGCCCCGGTATTACCGGCGCTAACGCAAGCTTCGGCTCGGCCTTCTTTCACAAGCTCCAGGGCCACACGCATGGATGTCCCGCGACTGGCGCGGATCGCCTGCGAAGGCCGGGCATCACTGGCAATAACTGACTGTGCAGGGATAATCTGCAGACGCGAACGTTGTTCAAAGTCAGCTTTGGCAAGTAATGGCGTGATAATATCGGGATTCCCGACTAAAAGAAGAGTGAGCTGCGAATTAGCGTTCAGTGCCTGCAATGCTGCAGGCACCGTCACGGAAGGACCAAAATCGCCCCCCATGACATCTAACGCCAGGGTTAGACGTGTCAAGGTATCGTCGCTGCCTGGTTCGGTGTTCTCCGCTTACGCGGAGAAATCCTCACTAAGCTTTATCACGCTTGTACTCTTCGGCTTTTACACCACAGGCACACCTGTGATGCAAAAGGCATCGAGTATCGCGCGATTACTTAGCGATGACCTTACGGCCGCGGTAGTAACCGTCGGCAGTGATGTGGTGACGCAGGTGTTTTTCACCAGAAGTTTTGTCTACAGACAGGCTGGTGACTGCGGTCAGAGCGTCATGGGAACGACGCATGCCACGTTTGGAACGGGTTGGTTTATTCTGTTGTACGGCCATGGACCTTACTCCTCAATTACGGTTTATCCCTGCGTCCGCGGGGAAGACCTATTACTTACGCTTTAAGCTGGCTAATACGGCAAATGGGTTTGGCTTTTGCGCTTCATCAGGCAGTTCGCCAAAGACCATGTCCGCCTCGGACACTTCACAGTGTTCAGAATCATGCACCGGAACTACCGGCAAGGCGAGGATGATTTCATCTTCAACCGTCGCCAGCAGATCGATTTCGCCGAATTCGTTTACCTCAATCGGCTCATACGCTTCCGGCAGTGCTTCAGCCTGCTCGTCGGAACGGACAGGGCTAAAACAATACGTTGTGTGAACCTGATGGGTAAACGGTTTCCCGCAACGCTGGCATTCGAGCGACACCGTAACGACCGCATCGCCTGTTAAAACGGCGAGACGCTGGTTATCGATAGCGAACGACATGGAGCATTCCACATCACTGTCCACACTGACTACAGATTCGGCAACGCGCTCAACCTGATCGGGGGTATAGATACCCTGGTAATCAAGGCGTTTTTGAGCGGTACGAACCGGATCAAGAGTCAGGGGTAATTTTACCTTTTGCATAGGGCGCGCATATTAACTTCGTAACGTCATATAGTCAAAGAAAAAGGCAGCCTGCGGTTGCCTTTTGCCAATAATTCGCACACATTGCGGGTTACAGACTTATTTTCGCTCAAGACGAGTCAGTATGACAGGCTTGAAGACCGAAGAGCATAGTTTAAGATGGCTCTCATCATTACGCTATATCTGAGGGAAAAAATATGCCCCGTCTCATCCTTGCGTCTACCTCTCCCTGGCGTCGCGCGCTGCTGGAAAAGCTGACGATTCCTTTCGAATGCGCCGCGCCGGATGTTGATGAAACCCCCATGCCGGGCGAAGCGCCGCGTCAGTTGGTGCTGCGGCTGGCGCAGGCGAAGGCGCAATCGCTCGCCGCGCGTTTCCCGAATCATTTGATTATTGGCTCCGACCAAATTTGTGTTCTGGACGGCGAAATCACCGGCAAACCGCTGACGGAAGAAAAAGCGCGTCAGCAATTAGCCAAAGCCAGCGGAAATATTGTGACGTTTTATACCGGACTGGCACTGTATAACTCCGCCTCCGGGCACTTACAAACCGAAGTGGAGCCTTTTGACGTTCATTTTCGCCATTTAAGCGAAGCGGAAATAGACGACTATGTCCGTAAAGAGCATCCGCTGCACTGCGCGGGAAGTTTTAAAAGCGAAGGTTTAGGCATTGCATTATTTGAACGCCTGGAAGGTCGTGACCCAAATACCTTGATCGGTTTGCCGCTGATCGCGTTGTGTCAAATGCTGCGGCGGGAAGAGATGAACCCGCTGAATGCCTGATTAATCTGCCTGATGGCGACGCGATGCGTCTTATCAGGCCTACGGTGCATCACACGATTGTAGGCCTGATAAGCAACGTGCATCAGGCTTTACTACGTAATACCTCAAGGCAGCGCTTCAATTGCTTATCCATTGGCGCTTCAATGCGCATGACTTCGCCCGTTCCCGGATGCGTGAACTTCAGCGCCGCGGCGTGCAGAAAGAGACGTTTAAGACCAGTTCCCGCTTCGGTAAGCTGTTGATCAAACTCACGGTCGCCGTAGCGATCGTCGAACGCAATAGGGTGACCGGCATATTGGGTATGTACGCGAATCTGATGCGTACGGCCCGTGACCGGGCTACAGCGCACCAGCGTGGCGAAGGCATAGCGCTCTTCCACCTTGAAGCGCGTTTCTGACGGTTTGCCTTCCTGGCTCACGCGAACAATGCGTTCGCCGCTTTGCAGAATGTTCTTTAATAATGGCGCCTGTACGGTTTTAACGTGCGATTGCCACTGGCCGCGCACCAGCGCCAGATAATCTTTCTGCATTCCCTTTTCGCGCAGTTGCTCATGCAGCGAACGCAGCGCGGAGCGTTTTTTCGCCACCAACAGCACGCCGGAGGTATCGCGGTCAAGACGATGCACCAGCTCCAGGAATCGCGCTTCCGGACGCAACGCCCGCAGCCCTTCGATGACGCCAAAACTTAACCCGCTCCCGCCGTGTACGGCGGTGCCGGAAGGCTTATTCAGCACCAGAATATGGTCGTCTTCATACAAAATGACGTCCGCCAACGCCGCCACTTTTTGCAAATGCGGCGACACGGCCTCTTCTTCGCGTTCAGCAACGCGAACCGGCGGAATGCGGACTTCATCGCCCGCTTCCAGTTTGTATTCCGGTTTAATGCGTTTTTTGTTCACCCGCACCTCGCCTTTACGCAAGATGCGATAAATCATACTTTTTGGTACCCCTTTCAGTTGGGTGCGCAAAAAGTTATCAATGCGTTGCCCCGCTTCGTCAGCGGCGATAGCAACAATTTTTACGGATGGCGTTTCTGTTTTCATGGGGGGCGATTCTAAATAGCCTGTGAGATTCGCGCCACACATTTTTCTATGCTTATAGAGACGTCTACGCCAGTGGTTGAACATTTTTCACTGCGGTTTTGCTGGTTATTAAAGCGATTGGCTCGCGCTGGTGAAAAAACTGTGAGTAAGCGGGTGATAAATGGTAAAAGTCATCTTGCTATAACAAGGTTAGCAGTGGAATAATGATGCGGTTTCCGCACCGAAACTTGTTAAAACAAAAAGTTTAGCGGAATAACCCATTTTGTCTGACCGATCATCAACGCAGCAATGGCGTAAGACGTATTGATTTTTCAGACAGTTAGCGGGCTGCGGGTTGCAGTCCTTACCGGTAGATAGGATCTTCTCTGGAGAGTAATGCCCAGGCTGCTTCCCTGATAATTGCGCTGTGTTTCCGTATGAAATACAGGCAACCGACACTCTGCGCCTCTTTGAGCTGACGATAACCGTGAGGTTGGCGACGCGAAATAGTCACGAGGCCATCGGTTCATGCCCGGTAAGGCGTCACCATGCCCGCAGCTTAGTCGTCAACGTAAGAATAATGAGTAAGTTACGATGAAAAGAATGTTAATCAACGCGACTCAGCAGGAAGAGTTGCGCGTCGCCCTTGTAGATGGGCAGCGTCTGTACGATCTGGATATAGAAAGCCCCGGACACGAGCAGAAAAAAGCGAACATCTATAAAGGCAAAATTACCCGTATTGAACCGAGCCTGGAAGCGGCTTTTGTTGATTACGGTGCAGAACGCCACGGTTTCCTCCCGTTAAAAGAAATTGCCCGCGAATATTTCCCCGCTAACTACAGCGCTCATGGTCGCCCTAACATTAAAGACGTGTTACGCGAAGGCCAGGAAGTCATTGTTCAAATCGATAAAGAAGAGCGCGGCAACAAAGGCGCGGCGTTAACCACCTTTATCAGTCTGGCGGGCAGCTACCTGGTGCTGATGCCGAATAACCCGCGCGCGGGTGGTATTTCCCGTCGCATTGAAGGCGACGATCGTACCGAGTTAAAAGAAGCGCTGGCCAGCCTGGAACTTCCTGAAGGGATGGGGCTTATCGTGCGTACCGCGGGCGTGGGTAAATCCGCCGAAGCGTTGCAGTGGGATTTAAGCTTCCGCCTGAAACACTGGGAAGCCATTCAGAAAGCCGCTGAAAGCCGTCCCGCGCCGTTCCTGATCCATCAGGAAAGCAACGTCATCGTACGCGCGTTTCGCGACTATCTGCGTCAGGATATCGGTGAAATCCTGATCGACAATCCAAAAGTGATGGAAATGGCGCGTCAGCATATCGCCGCGTTGGGCCGCCCGGATTTTAGCAGCAAAATTAAGCTGTACACCGGTGAAATCCCGTTGTTCAGCCATTACCAGATCGAATCGCAGATCGAGTCAGCGTTCCAGCGTGAAGTGCGCCTGCCCTCCGGCGGCTCCATTGTCATTGACAGTACCGAAGCGTTAACCGCCATCGATATCAACTCCGCCCGCGCGACTCGCGGCGGCGATATCGAAGAAACCGCGTTCAACACTAATCTCGAAGCGGCCGACGAGATTGCCCGCCAGCTGCGTCTGCGCGACCTGGGCGGCCTGATCGTTATCGACTTTATCGATATGACGCCGGTACGTCACCAGCGCGCGGTAGAAAACCGCCTGCGTGAAGCGGTGCGTCAGGACCGGGCGCGTATTCAGATTAGCCATATTTCCCGCTTCGGCCTGCTCGAAATGTCGCGTCAGCGCCTGAGCCCGTCGCTGGGCGAATCCAGTCATCACGTGTGTCCGCGCTGTAGCGGTACCGGCACCGTGCGCGATAACGAATCTCTGTCGCTGTCCATTCTGCGCCTGATTGAAGAAGAAGCGCTGAAAGAGAATACGCAGGAAGTCCATGCCATTGTTCCGGTGCCGATCGCCTCTTATCTGCTTAACGAAAAACGGACGGCAGTTAACGCTATTGAGACGCGTCAGGATGGCGTCCGCTGTGTCATCGTCCCGAACGATCAGATGGAAACGCCGCACTATTCCGTGCTGCGCGTACGCAAAGGGGAAGAAACGCCGACCCTGAGCTACATGCTGCCGAAGCTGCACGAAGAAGCGATGGCGCTGCCTTCTGAAGAAGAGTACGCCGAGCGTAAACGCCCGGAACAGCCTGCGCTGGCGACATTCGCTATGCCAGATGTGCCTCCGGCGCCGACGCCTGTCGAACCGGCGGTTAGCGTCGCCACGGCGAAAAAGGATAATGTTGCCGCCGCGCAGCCTGCCCAGCCGGGTCTGTTTAGCCGCTTCCTAAACGCGCTGAAACAACTGTTCAGCGGTGAAGAAACGAAAGCCGTCGAAACAGCCGCGCCGAAAGCGGAAGAAAAAGCGGAGCGTCAGCAGGATCGTCGCAAGCCACGGCAGAACAACCGTCGCGATCGTAACGAACGCCGCGACACCCGTGATAACCGTGCCGGACGTGACGGCGGCGAGAGCCGCGACGATAATCGTCGTAACCGTCGCCAGGCGCAGCAGCAAAATGCGGAAGCGCGCGATACCCGCCAGCAGGAAACGGCGGAAAAAGTGAAAACCGGCGATGAGCAGCAACAGACGCCGCGTCGCGAACGCAGCCGCCGCCGCAATGATGACAAACGCCAGGCGCAGCAGGAAGTAAAAGCGCTTAACCGCGAAGAACTGCCTGTCCAGGAGACCGAGCAGGAAGAACGCGTTCAGCAGGTTCAGCCGCGCCGCAAGCAGCGTCAGCTTAATCAGAAAGTCCGCTTTACCAACAGCGCAGTGGTTGAAACGGTTGATACGCCAGTCGTCGTCGACGAACCACGCCCGGTTGAAAACGTTGAACAGCCCGTTCCAGCGCCGCGTACCGAATTGGCGAAAGTTGATTTACCTGTCATTGCCGATATCGCGCCGGAGCAGGATGATAGCGTAGAACCTCGCGATAATACCGGTATGCCGCGTCGCTCCCGCCGTTCTCCGCGCCACCTGCGCGTTAGCGGTCAGCGTCGTCGTCGCTATCGTGACGAGCGCTACCCGACACAATCGCCGATGCCGTTAACCGTAGCCTGCGCGTCGCCAGAAATGGCGTCCGGTAAAGTCTGGATCCGCTACCCGATTGTCCGTCCTCAGGAAACGCAGGTTGTTGAAGAGCAGCGTGAAGCAGATCTGGCGCTGCCACAACCGGTTGTCGCTGAACCGCAGGTTATCGCTGCGACCGTAGCGTTAGAACCACAAGCGTCGGTACAGGCAGTAGAAAACGTTGCCGTTGAGCCGCAGACCGTCGCCGAACCACAGGCGCCGGAAGTCGTCGAGGTCGAGACAACGCATCCGGAAGTGATTGCCGCACCGGTTGATGAACAGCCGCAACTGATTGCCGAAAGTGATACGCCGGTGGCGCAAGAGGTTATTGCTGACGCCGAACCGGTAGCAGAAACCGCCGACGCGTCCATTACGGTGGCTGAAAACGTAGCTGATGTTGTCGTTGTCGAGCCAGAAGAAGAGACAAAAGCGGAAGCGGCTGTTGTGGAGCACACGGCAGAAGAAACCGTTATCGCACCGGCCCAGGTGGTGGAAAAGCCGCAGGACGTTGTCTGTGTTGACGATCACAACCACGCCAGCGCGCCGATGACGCGTGCGCCAGCGCCGGAATATGTGCCGGAAACCCCGCACCATAGCGACTGGCAGCGCCCTTCCTTCCACTTTGAAGGTAAAGGCGCAGCAGGCGGACACAGCGCCACACGTGTCGCCAGCGCCCCGGCGACACGCCCACAGCCGGTAGAATGATGTAAATGCTGATACAAAGCCGACCGCCAGGTCGGCTTTTTTATGCCCCTTACAGGGCGATGCTTCACCCCATGGCGTCTTTTAGTCACTCCAGGCGTTTATGAGATCGGGCAGGATAATACGTACGGATGGCGTCGCTACGGGCGCGACAATATGACCACTCAATGACGACTAAAAAAATGCCCGCGCCGGGGTGGATGGCGCGGGCAGACAAAACATATCCAGTTTCGTGATATGTTTCAAAAAGAGGCGTTACCGGTTCAACTGGAAAAGCGACATTCCCTGCATGTCGGTAAACGTTTTATAGGACGCCTGTAATGCCGCCTGTTGCATGACGTAGGAGGAAATGACCGAGTTCCAGTCCACATCTACCAGGTTGCTCATCTGTAGCTTCTGTCCCAGCGCACGGTCGCTTCCCAGTGAATCCAGAGTACTGAGTTCGCTCAGTTGCGTTCCCAGTTCCGCACGAACGGTCAGGACGTTATTAAGCGAATTTTTTAAGCCGCGATTGGTTTTATCAATGGCGGCAGCGGCCTTTTCTTTTTCCACGTCATTGCCTTCCACCGGGGTCTTGAGTGCGGCAATTGCCGTATCGAGCATGACAAACAGATTCTTTTCGGAGTCCGAGCCATCCGGTTCCGGCACCGCATTGCTGGTGATGCTATTAAAAATTTGCGCTCCCGTATGGCCAATTACCATCGTGCGTGCGGAATCCACCTGCTGGGTAACACTTTTCTCGCCGCCATGATAACCACCTGTCGCCTGGTCGAATGGCGCCGCTTCCGTTTTATACCCGGCAAAGATATAGCGACCATTGCCGTCAGTGCTGTTTGCCAGGTTCATCAGCTGATCGCGGATCCCCTGTAAATCCGTCGCCAGCGACGCACGGTCATCGTCGCTTAACGTGCCGTTTCCGGCATAGACGATTTTTTCCTGCGCGGTTTGAATCGCCGTCGTCACCTGACTGAGTACGCTTTCTTCCAGCGACACTTTTTGGGTGGCAAACGTACGCGCCAGGGCGTACTGGCTATTCTGCGCCTGCGCCTGAGAGAGTACTACCGCCTGCGACGCGGCGATCGGATCGTCAGATGGGTTGGTAACGCGCTTACCGGTAGACATCTGCTCGCCCAGCTTCATCCATTCGGCCTGAGAATTAGTGATGCCGCTCATATTTTGTTCGTACATCATCTGGGTACTGATACGCATGTCATCCTTCTCCTTTAGCGAATATTCAGTAACGCATCAAACAGCGCATTCGCGGTCTGCAATACTTGCGCATTCGCCAGATAATACTGCTGATAACGCTGCAAATTGCCGTACTCTTCGTCGAGGTTAACGCCGGAAACCGACTGTTGCTGTTTATAAAGCTGTTTAACCACATTCGCCTGCGTGGTGCTGCTGGTTTTCAGCGTTGACGTTTTGTTACCCACATCGCTGACCAACGTGGCGTAAGCATCGTTAAAGGTTTTGTTGCCGCCCACTACATTGCTGTTTTGTAAGTCCAGCAATGCCTGACCATTGCGGTTATCGCTGTCGCCGGTATCCACATCAGGATCGAGTTTTGACTCAGACGCCATCGCAATCTCGGCTTCATTCGTCACTTTAACGTTCATGTCGACGATAGCATTGCTGACCGGCTTGAGAAGAAAACTGTCGTTTTTCTGTGCGCCGGTCCCTACCGTCACTTTCAGCCCGTCAATCTCCAGTTTTCCGTCAGCATCTTTTGTCGCCGTGAAGGTGGTGTTATCCGCAGTGCGAGTAACCTGCCAGTCTGTACCGTCAAAAACAATCTTATAATCCGTCGCCTGAACCTTCGTGCTGTCGACCACCTTAGCGGTTAGCGATACCGTTTTATCGGCATTATTACTGTTGCTATATACCACCGGCGAGCCAATGCTAAAGAAGTCTTTCCCTTTATTGCCGTCGGCGTCATAACCTTTGGTATGCTGCGCGTTAAACGCATCGGCAAACGCCAACGCCAACTGGCCCAGCGTATTACGAGTCTGATCCAGATCCTGAGAACGGAACGTCAGTAGCCCGCCGAGCGAACCGGTGTTCAGCAACTTTTCCGGAATTTCGATGTTACCGGCAGCCTCATCGACATAAGCGACAGTCGTTCGCGTCGGGTCGGCGCTGGAGGGAACCGCCGCCAACTGACGCGCCGTCGACCCCTGCACCAGCGTATAGCCATTGGCCATCGTCAGGTTATAGGTGCCGCCGTCCTGTACACTCACCTCGACGCCAACGATCTTGTTAAGCTCGCTGACCAACTGATCACGCTGATCGAGCAGGTCGTTCGGCGATGCGCCCGCGCCTACGCCCGTCATACGGGAGATTTGATCGTTCAGGTTAGCTATCTGCTTCGCGTAATTGTTGATTTGCGCCACGCTGGAGCCAATCGCGATATTGACCTGTTTATCCTGATCGCGCAGATACTGATCGGTGGTTTTGAACTGGTTTACCAGCCCTTCCGCTTTACCAATCAGCGCCTGACGCGCCGCAGGATCTTCCGCATTACTGACTAACGTTTGCAGGCTGGTAAAAAAACTCTGCAACGAACCAGACAGTGAGCTGGATTTATCGGCCAGCAGGTTGTCGATTTTCGACATTTGTTCATAGCGCGTGGTCAAGCCGCTGCTCTGGTTTTGCGCGCCGCGTAGCTGATTAGTGATAAACGCATCATATTCGCGCTGTACGCCTGAAACGTAAACGCCATTACCTATCCAGCCGCCAGCCCCTAACGTACTGTTTGCCTGCGCCAGAATAGTTGTCTGCCGGGTATAACCCGCAACGTTATAATTGTTGATGTTATTACTGACGGTATTTAACGCGGCCTGCGCAGCGTTAAGTCCGCTCATGGCGTGATTAATCAAGCTGGACATGATGGTTCCTTTTAATCCTTCAATACTCGTTGTTATCGGCAGCGACTACGTGGACTTGAGCAATTTAAAAGAGATTGTCGAGATTCGCGCTGTAGGTTTTGCTGACCTTTTCACTCATCGCTTTCAACTGCTGAATCATGCTGGTCAATTTACGCGCGTAATTCGGGTCAGTGGCGTATCCGGCGTTTTGCAGGGCCACTGCGCCCTGCTCTGCCGTGGCGGCAGTGGTCACGGCAGCGTAGCGTGGGTTACGCGTTAACAGCGCGACATAATCCGATAACGCCTCCAGATACGAGCTATAGACGCGGAATTTCGCTTTCACTTTTTTCGCTTCGCCATTTTCGTATTCAGTGGTGGTGATTTCCGTCACCGGCCCTTTCCAACTGGCGGTCGCTTTCACGCCAAATACGTTATAGCTGGGTTCGCCATTCTCCCGCAGGATTTGCCGTTGCCCCCAGCCCGACTCCAGCGCCGCCTGCGCCAGAATCAGATGATGCGGCACCCCGCTTTGTTCGCTGGCCAGCCTCGCCGGGAGCGAAAGCTGGGCCAGAAAGTCTTTACTGTCGCCGGAGAGCGGCGCATCGCTGCTGTCCGGCGTTTTCGGTATGGCTTTGCGCACCAGTTGGGTCAGCGCCTGATTTTGATAGCTGTTTACCGTCTCCAGGGAGAATTTAAGCGGTACTTGCGGCGCATCATCTGCAGGCATCGTCTGCCCGCCCGTCATCTGTTTAACCATCATATCCGCCAGCCCCAATCCCTTACCGGCGGTCATCTGCTGGGCGATCTGCTGGTCATACATGCTGGTATACAGACGCGTCTGATCGCTGCTGAATAAACCATCTTTGGGTAAAGCCTCGCGCATACTTTTCAGCATCATCTGCACAAACATCCCTTCCACCTGACGGGCCACAGGACGGATATTCGCCGCCGGGTCCTGGCCCGCTTTCGCTTTCAGTTCGTTCAGAGATTGCGCATCCCAGGCCGCGCTGGCCAGCAATTTACCGTCTCCGATCATCAGATGATTTCCAGTTTGGCGCGTAGACAGCCCGCGCTCTGCATGGACTGCAAAATCGACATCAGATCCATCGGCGTCGCGCCAAGCGCATTCAGCGCGCGCACTACGCTGTTCAGATTGGCGCTGGAACGCACGCTCTGTAGCGATCCGCCGCTCTGACGCAAATCTATTTGAGTCTGTGGCGTCACCACGGTCTGCCCGCCGCCAAATGGCGTATTCGGCTGGTTGACGTTGAGCTGGCGATTGACAGTCACTGACAAATTGCCCTGCGCCACAGCGCAGCTATCCAGCGTGACTTCCCGATTCATGACCACCGAACCGGTACGCGAGTTGATCACGACTTTTGCATCCTGCGGCGTCACGTTGACTTCCATATTTTGAATGTCCGCCAGAAAACGCACCTGCGAGCTGTTGCCGCTGGGCACGCGTACCTGTACCGTTCGCGCATCAAGCGCAGTGGCGCTGCCGTAACCGCGGGCGCGGTTGATGGCGTCGGTAATTTGCTGCGCCATCGTAAAATCTTCGTCGTTCAATTGCAGATTAATGGTGTTGCCAGCGCCGAACTGAGTCGGCAACTCGCGTTCGATAATCGCGCCATTAGTGATGCGCCCGCCATTAAGCTGGTTAACCTGCACGCTACTGCCGCCTGCGGAAGCGCCCGCGCCGCCGACCAGAATATTGCCCTGCGCCAGAGCATACACCTGGCTGTCCACCCCTTTTAACGGCGTCATTAATAACGTCCCGCCACGCAGACTTTTAGCGTTCCCCATTGAGGAAACGACGACATCGATCGTTTGTCCCTGTCGCGCAAAAGGCGGATACGACGCCGTCACCATCACCGCCGCCACGTTTTTCAACTGCATGTTGGTGCCAGTGGGGACCGTAATCCCCAGTTGTGACAGCATGTTATTCAGCGTCTGGGTGGTAAATGGCGTCTGGGTCGTCTGGTCGCCCGTACCGTCCAGCCCGACCACCAGCCCGTAGCCGATCAGCGAGTTTTCCCGTACTCCCTGGACACTGGTCAGATCCCGGATACGCTCGGCGTGCGCCAGAGTGGCAACCAGTGCCAGAACGATTCCTGCAAGAGCTTTAAACACATACACCTCGCTTACATCGGCGACAAATTAAGGAAGAAACGTTGCAGCCAGCCCATATTTTGCGCTTCGTTAATATAGCCGTTCCCGACATATTCAATCCGCGCATCCGCCACCTGTGTCGAGGGAACAGAGTTGCTGCCGCTGATGGTGCGTGGATTTACCACGCCGGAGAAGCGGATGAATTCCGTTCCCTGATTAATCGCGATCTGTTTTTCCCCCACGACGTGTAAATTGCCATTGGCCAGAACCTGATCGACGGTCACGGTCAGCGTGCCGCTAAAGGTATTGCTGGCATTCGCGCCGCCTTTACCATTAAAAGAGTTGCCGCCGGAGGCCTCCATATCCGCGCGGGAATTACCGAATAATCCCTGCAGATAACGCGGTACCGTATCAAAACCAAAGCTGGTTTTGCCGTCGCGGCTGGCATTTGCCGACGAGCTTTTACTGGCGCTGACGTTTTCCTGTAACACAATCGTGAGCGTATCGCCGATATTACGCGGTCGACGATCTTCAAAAAGCGGCTGATAGCCATAATTAATCGGCTGCGCAGACTGAAATATGGAGCCATTCGCCACCGGTACCGGGCCAGGTATCGGCTGCGCCGTGGTCGCCCCCTGCACGAGCGGTTTAGCGGGTATCCAGGCGCATCCTGTCAGCGTCGCGACCATCAGGGCCATAACTGGGTAAGCGTGAAGCGCGTATTTTTGCATTACCTTCATCTTCAAAATCAGGGAGCCGGTGGCGTATCCCCCACCGGCGGCCCCTTAGAGTTGCGTCAGTTTCTGCAGCATCTGATCGGTCGTCGATACTGCTTTACTGTTAATTTCATAGGCGCGTTGAACCTGAATCATGTTCACCAGCTCTTCCGCCACGTTAACGTTCGACGTTTCGACATACCCTTGATACAACAACCCCGCGCCGTTGAGCCCCGGCGTGCTTTCGTTCGGCGCGCCGGACGATTGCGTTTCGATATAGAGGTTCTCGCCGATGCTTTCCAGCCCGGTGTCGTTCATAAAGGTGGTCAGGTTAAGCTGCCCGACCTGAACCGGCGCGGCCTGCCCCTGCTGGGTCACGCTGACCACGCCGTCGCGGCCAATCGTGATGCTTAACGCGTTGGCCGGAATGGTGATTGCCGGCTGCACCTGAAAACCGCCCGCCGTCACCAGTTGACCATTCTGATCCACCTGGAAAGAGCCATCGCGGGTATAGGCAGACGTACCGTCCGGCAGCATGACCTGGAAAAAGCCCTGCCCTTTAATCGCCACATCTTTACTGTTGTTGGTCTGCGACAGGTTCCCCTGACTGTGCAGGCGCTCCGTGGCGACCGGACGCACGCCGGTACCGATTTGCAGCCCGGAAGGCAGCGTCGTCTGCTCGGACGACTGCGCGCCCGGCTGGCGGATGGTCTGATACAACAGATCTTCAAATACCGCGCGCTGACGCTTAAAACCATTGGTGCTGACGTTTGCCAGGTTATTGGCAATCACATCCATATTGGTTTGCTGCGCGTCCAGACCGGTTTTGGCGATCCATAATGAACTGATCATAAAATGTCCTGTATTAACTCATCGACAGCAGTTGGTTAGCTCGCCCTTCGTTCTCATCTACGCTGGTGATAACCTTCATCTGCATTTCAAAACGACGTGCGTTGGCGATCATGTCGGTCATCGCTTCAACCGGCTTGACGTTACTGCCCTCCAGCACGCCCGACATAATGCGAATTGACGGGTCGGCGGCCAGTACCGCCCCGCGTTCAGCCTGTGCCTCGGCGGTAAGGCGGAATAAACCGTCATCGCTCCGCTGCACCTCATTGCCTTCCGCTTTGACCAGCTTCAGTCGCCCAACGGGCGCCACCGTGTTTGGCGGGTCGCCGGGATTGAGCGCGGAGATCGTGCCGTCTGCCGCAATGGTGATTTCCGACCCTTCAGGAACGGTAATCGGGCCGCCTTCGCCGATAACCGGATGTCCCTGAATGGTTAACTGCCCGGTCGGACCCACCTGGATATTCCCGTTACGGGTATATCCTTCAGCGCCATCCGCCGCTTGCACCACCAGCCAGCCGTCCTGCTGCAACGCAACATCCAGCGGGCGGGAAGTGTAGTCCAACTGACCCGGGGTCATATCCGCCCCGGGCGTCGACGCCGTAACCAGCGTGCGCGTTGCTAAAGAGAGGCCATCAACGGGCACCGCGCGTAGCGCGTTAAGCTGTGCACGAAAGCCCGGCGTTGAGGCATTAGCCAGGTTACTGGCCGTTACCGCCTGCTGGTTAAGCGTCTGGCTGGCCGCCCCCATGGCGGTATAAATTGCGTGATCCATTAAGCTATCCCGTCAGGCGCTTAGCGCAGGTTAACCAGCGTATTGAGGATCTGGTCCTGGGTTTTGATGGTCTGCGCATTCGACTGGTAGTTACGCTGCGCGACGATCATATTCACCAGCTCTTTACTCAAATCCACGTTAGAGGCTTCCAGCGCGCCGTTCGTCAGCTTACCGAAGTTGCCGGAACCGGCAGTCCCCAGCAGCGCTACCCCGGAGGCCTGCGTCGCCGCCCAGACGTTATCGCCCTGGGATGCCAGACCTTCGTTGTTGGCGAAGTTAGCCAGCACTATCTGCCCCAGCACCTGCTCCTGCTCGTTGGAATAGTTGCCAACTACGGTGCCGTCGTTGTTAATCTGGTAGCTCACCAGGTCGCCCGGCTTATAGCCGTTCTGATTGGTGGCGACGATGTTGTTAGCCCCGGTGTTCTGCTGCATGGAGTTAAGGAAGCTGAGGGAGAAGGTGGCCGCTGTCGCGCCATTAATCGTACCGGTGGTGATGTTCACCGTACCGCCGGATTGCAGTGTCCCGTTTGCGTTAAATACCAGAGTGGTTGATGGTGCCGCCGGCGCTGTGGCTGCAGGATCGCTACTGTCATGGGTGTACACGGCCCATTCATTATCTTTGGTTTTCACAAAATAGACGTTCATGTCATGGGCATTACCCTGGCTGTCATAAACGGTGACGGTCCCTTTTTTGTTATACGAATCCGCATCACTCACGCTAAAGGGCGTTTTAGACGGTACAGGGTCCGTTGAGTTCAGGTTGATCTGCATTGACGCGGTGGTGGTCGATTTCGCCGCCATCAGCGTGTTCGGAATGGTGATCGGCGCAGGATTCGCCCCCTGCTGAATGGTCGGCGGCGTACCGGTGGCCGGATAGCCGGTCAACTGCATCCCCTGCATATTGACCAGGTTACGGTTCTCGTCCAGTTTGAACTGGCCGTTGCGGCTATAGAACACGGAACCGTTGCTGTCTACCAGGCGGAAAAAACCGTTCTGGCTAATCGCGACATCCAGCCCGCGCCCGGTGTTCGTTGTCGTACCGTCGGTAAAATCCTGGGTAATCCCCGCCACTTTTACGCCCAGCCCCACTTTGGAACCGGCGAACATATCGGCAAATGATGCCGTACCGGACTTAAAGCCATAGGTGGCGGAGTTGGCGATGTTATTACCGATAACATCAAGGTTGGTGGCCGCAGCGTTCAGGCCGCTAACCGCTTGAGAAAAAGACATGACTGACTCCTGATAAGTGTAAGGGCTTAGATTATTTGCCGAACTTCGTCGAGTGTGGTGGTGCCGTAGGTACCCAGATCCAACAGGTTGCCGTTACTGCCCTTCGTCACGCCCTGTACCAGAGCGAATTGCAGCGGCTGCGCCACCAGTTGCGTCCCGCCATTGCTGGCGGTAATCGCAATGTTGTAAGAACCATTCGGTACCGTTGTTCCGTCCGTTTGCTTACCATCCCAGGTAAAGGTGTGTACCCCGGCTCGCAACTCACCGATCTCCAGCGTCCGTACCACCCGGCCATCTTTATCGGTAATGGTTGCCGTCACTTTGTCCGCAGGCTGTTGCAATTCCACGCCAAACGGCGTCGTGGACGTCACGGCCCCTTCTTCCGCGCCTTTACCCGCCAGAATTGTGGTGCCAGGCACCATAACGCCATGTCCAATCAGCGTGGTCGCCTGTAGGGACTGACTATTATCGATTTGCCCGGAAATAGCCCCCAGCGTCGTATTCAGTTTTTCAATGCCGCTCACGGTACTGATTTGCGCCAACTGTGTCGTTAACTCATTATTTTGTAATGGGTTAGTCGGGTCCTGGTTCTTCAATTGCGCGACCAGTAAGGTCAGGAAACTGCTTTGCAGATCGGCAGCGTTGCTTCCGGTCATCGACCCGCTGCCGGTCGTCGTTTTGACGCCCGTGTTGGTCGGGTCATTCATATTTACGGCAATAGACATACGCGCCTCCTTTACTGGCCTAATGTCAGCGTTTTAAGCATCATGCTTTTTACGGTATTCAGGACTTCGATATTTGCCTGATAGCTGCGCGAGGCTGACATCGTGTTGACCATTTCGCCGACCACATCGACGTTGGGCATTTTGACGTAACCATTAGCGTCCGCCAGCGGATTGCCTGGCTCATAAACCAGCTTTTCCGGTGCCTGACTTTCAATCACGCTGGCGACCTTTACCCCGCCAGTGGCTTGACCCGGCGCGGCATCCACCTGAAAAACCACCTGTTTGGCACGATAAGGCTGTCCGTCCGGGCCGGTGACGCTATCCGCATTCGCCAGGTTACTGGCCGCAACGTTCAACCGCTTGGACTGTGCGGCAAGCGCCGATCCGGCAATATCAAAAATGTTTAACAGCGCCACGAATTAGTTTCCTCCCTGTAGCACATTCATCATGCCTTTGAGTTGGCTACCCAGAACGGTAAGCCCCATCTGATATTTGAGACTGTTATCCGCAAACTGCGTACGTTCCCTATCCATATCTACGGTGTTACCATCCAAAGAAGGCTGATCGGGTACGCGATAAAGCAGATCCACTGCGGGAGAAGAGACCGCCTGGGCGGGAATATGGTGAGAGGAAGTCAACGTTAACGCGACGCCGCCGGTTTCTTCCCGTCCACGCACCATCACCTTTTTTAACTCACTGGCAAAATCAATATCGCGCGCCTGATACCCCGGCGTATCGGCATTGGCGATATTCGCCGCTAATATTTCCTGACGTTGCGCGCGCAGATTTAGCGCTTCCTGCTGAAATCGTAAGGCGGCATCGAGCCTGTCGAGCATATCTCCTCCGCAAATGGCAAAATTCAGCCGACAGCTTAAATGCCTTCACGCGCGCGTTATCGCCGGAATAAACGCAAAATGCGTCGCTATTTATTGCGTTGATGCTTGCTTCACACGGGTAGAATCCTGTCATGACATCAACCAGGGGGAAGTACCATGCAAACGTTAAAACGAGGATTCGCCGTGGCGGCTTTGCTGTTCAGCCCCCTGACAATGGCGCAGGACATCAACGCCCAGCTGACCACGTGGTTTTCCCAGCGTCTGGCTGGCTTCAGCGACGAGGTGGTTGTCACGCTCCGTTCATCGCCCAATCTGCTACCGAGCTGCGAGCAGCCAGCCTTCAGCATGACGGGCAGCGCGAAGCTGTGGGGCAACGTCAATGTGGTGGCGCGCTGCGCCAATGAAAAACGTTATTTGCAGGTGAATGTGCAAGCGACCGGCAATTATGTCGCCGTTGCCGCGCCCGTCGCGCGCGGCGGAAAATTGACGCCGGCCAACGTCACGCTAAAACGTGGCAGGCTGGATCAGTTACCGCCGCGGACGGTACTGGATATCCGTCAAATTCAGGATGCCGTCAGTTTGCGCGATCTCGCTCCCGGGCAGCCGGTACAGCTTACGATGATACGTCAGGCCTGGCGCGTCAAAGCGGGTCAACGAGTACAGGTCATCGCCAATGGCGAGGGGTTTAGCGTCAATGCGGAAGGTCAGGCGATGAATAATGCCGCCGTCGCGCAAAATGCGCGCGTGCGCATGACATCGGGTCAAATCGTGAGTGGAACCGTCGATTCTGATGGGAATATTCTTATTAACCTATAATTGTGTAAAGATTTTGTCGCGGCTGCCGATGAGATATTCAACCATGATGGTAGCTGGCCGCTACAACGTAACCCTCGATGAGGATAAATAAATGAGCATTGACCGTACCTCACCTTTGAAACCCGTTAGCACTGTCCAGACGCGCGAAACCAGCGATACGCCGGTACAAAAAACGCGTCAGGAAAAAACGTCCGCCGCGACGAGCGCCAGCGTAACGTTAAGCGACGCGCAAGCGAAGCTCATGCAGCCAGGCGTCAGCGACATTAATATGGAACGCGTCGAAGCATTAAAAACAGCTATCCGTAACGGTGAGTTAAAAATGGATACGGGAAAAATAGCAGACTCGCTCATTCGCGAGGCGCAGAGCTACTTACAGAGTAAATAAGCGTATGACTCGTTTGTCAGAAATACTTGACCAGATGACCACCGTCCTGAATGACCTGAAGACGGTGATGGACGCCGAGCAACAACAGCTTTCCGTAGGCCAGATTAACGGCAGCCAGCTACAGCGTATTACAGAAGAAAAAAGCTCGTTGCTGGCGACGCTGGATTATCTGGAACAACAGCGCCGTCTGGAGCAGAACGCGCAGCGTAGCGCAAACGATGACATTGCAGAGCGCTGGCAGGCGATTACCGAAAAAACGCAGCATCTTCGCGACCTCAACCAGCACAACGGCTGGCTGCTGGAAGGGCAAATTGAGCGTAATCAACAGGCGCTGGAGGTGCTGAAACCTCACCAGGAGCCGACCTTGTACGGGGCTGACGGTCAGACTTCCGTCTCTCACCGCGGCGGTAAAAAAATTTCTATCTAATCAGTGCCGGATGGCGACGTTGCGCCTTTCCGGCCTGAATGCCTTGTAGGCCTGATAGCACAGCGCTATCAGGCACTGAATTTACGCCGTCCGGCGAACAAACTCTTTCACTTTAAAGCCCAGCACGGCAAGCGCGGCGAAATAGGCCGCGATACCCGCGATCACTACCGCCATCAAACGTAGCAAACGCCATAACATCGACCCTTGCGACCACTCCGGCATAATATGCAACACGCCGAACAATACGGCGGCCATCACCAGTACGGAAATGATCAGACGCATCAGGAACCACATCCAACCCGGTTGTGGCGTAAAGATATTCTGTTTGCGCAGTTGCCAGTACAGCAGCGACGCATTGAGACATGCCGCCAGACCAATAGAGAGCGACAGCCCGGCGTGTTTCAGCGGTCCAATAAACGCCAGGTTCATTAACTGAGTCATGATTAACGTCACGATGGCGATTTTCACCGGCGTTTTAATATCCTGGCGAGAATAGAAGCCCGGGGCCAGCACTTTTACGACGATCAAGCCAATCAGCCCCACCGAATAGGCGATTAACGCCCGCTGCGTCATCGCCGCATCAAAGGCGGTGAATTTACCGTACTGAAACAGCGAGACCGTCAGCGGCTTCGCCAGAATGCCTAACGCTACCGCGCTCGGCAACGCCAGTAAAAAGCACAAACGCAGCCCCCAGTCCATCAGGCGGCAGTACTCATCATGATTGCCGCTGGCAAAGCTTTTCGACAATGACGGCAACAGGATGGTCCCCAACGCCACGCCCAGCACGCCGGACGGGAACTCCATCAACCGATCGGCATAGTACATCCATGAGACCGAGCCGGAGGCCAGAAACGAGGCGAAAATGGTATTGATGATAAGGGAGATCTGACTGACGGATACGCCCAAAATCGCCGGCCCCATCTGTTTGACCACCCGCATCGCCCCGGTGTCGCGAAAGTTAATGCGCGGCAGCACCAGCATACCGATCTTTTTCAAATACGGAAGTTGATACACCAGTTGCAGCACGCCGCCGACGGTGACTGCCCAGGCTAACGCCAGCACCGGCGGATTAAAGTATGGCGCGGCGAATAATGCAAAACCGATCATGCTGATATTAAGAAATGTCGGCGCAAAAGCGGGAATAGAGAAGCGATTCCAGGTGTTGAGAATGGCGCCAACCAGTGAAGCCAGCGAGATCAGCAGAATATAGGGAAACGTAATCCGCAGCAGTTGCGTCGTCAGCGCGAATTTATCCGCAGTATCGGCAAAACCCGGCGCGGTTACCATAATCACCCACGGGGCGGCCAGCATACCGGCCACCGTCACGACGGCCAATGCCAGCGTCAACAGGCCGGAAACGTAAGCGACAAAGATCCGCGTCGCTTCTTCACCCTGCTTGCTCTTATATTCCGCCAGGATAGGCACAAAGGCCTGAGAAAAAGCGCCTTCGGCAAAGATCCGGCGTAGTAAATTAGGGAGTTTAAACGCCACAAAAAAGGCGTCGGTCGCCATCCCTGCGCCAAAAATTCTGGCGACAATCGCATCACGGGCAAAGCCCAACACGCGTGAAAACATAGTCATCGAGCTGACGGCAGCCAGCGATTTCAATAAATTCATTTCTTTTGTATTCCAGACCCTGGCGTAAAACTCCTGCATGGCTGATCCATCGACCGGATAACGCAACTTCTGCCGTATCCGGCTGTATCACCGCGCCTGACGGCGACGTTAAAACGTCTTATCAGGCCTTACAGACTCCCCACGGTTTGCCATTATTCACTGTGAAAAGAGGTATTATGTAGAGTGGGCATATATACCCGCCATACTTCGAGCTGCATGTGCGTTAGCTTTTCTGCAACTCGAATTATTGAGCGTATAGTACCTGGATTACGATGAATTACTACCGCCAGATGTTACAGAGGATTATTCGCTGATGGCGTCCCGCCACAGCGCCTCCACGACGCGCTGGGCCAAAATCGCCTGCTCCCCCGCCGTTTCCGGAACCGTCTGATTTTGTACGCAGTCAATGAAATGCCGCGCGCATCCGACAAAACCACGCTGTTCAAGCGTCGTTTGCCAACCCGGAATGGGTTTGATGAAAATACCCTGCCCGCGCTCTTCGCGCCATTCACGCATATCCGTCACGTCATACAGCCCGCCGTCGGTGACGGCCTGGACCGATTCACGCTGACTTCCGGCGCGCCGGTGCATACTGGTGGTAATTTGTAGTTTGTCGGCGGAAAAATGATGTTCCGCATAGCACATTTCGCCGGACTCGCTGGTGAGCAACGTGCCGCTGGCAAGGCGCGCCTCGCCGCCCGCCAGCCACAGAGCGGTATCCACGACATGCAGATAGTCATCGAGCAAAGTAAAACGTAAGTCGTGCGGCCCGATGCTATCGGTACGATGTTTATCCATACGCAGTGACGCCGCAGTACCGAGGCGCGTCTTCAGTTCGCGGTACAGCGGCGCGAAACGGCGATTAAAGCCAACCATCAGCGTCAATTTTTTTTGCGCCGCCAGCGCCACCAGCCGTTCGGCATCACGTAGATTTTCCGCCAGCGGTTTATCCACGCAGACATGGACGCCGGCATTGAGAAGTTCGCTGACCACGGCATAATGGCTTGCGGTACTGGAGTGGACGAAGACCGCATCGCAGCCGGACGCTAAATTCGCCAGCGAATCCACATACGGTATGCGCCAGCTTTCGCAGATACGTAAGGCTTTATCCCGCGAAGGAGACCAGGCGCCCTGTAATGTCCATCCGGCGGTGTTGGTTAATACCGGCAGCCAGGCCTTCTGCGCAATACCGCCTAATCCGACAATGCCAATCCGTAATGTTCTCACATTACTCTCCCAGGTGAGCTAACAAAGAATCCAGCCGCTGCTTTAACTCCGCCACTTCGCTTTCCAGCGCTTCGACGCGCGACTGAAGATCGCCCGACGCACTTTCCGGCGCAGACGTCTGGAGAGACAGTTCATCGACGTCGCCGCAAAAAAGGTGCATATAACGGCTTTCGCGCTTACCCGGTTCACGCGCCAGACGGACGACATACGGGCCGTCCTCACGACTGGCAAGCCGTTCCAGCGTGGATTCAACTTCCGCCATATCGCTGAATTCATGCATCCGCGACGCCCGGCTACGCAACTCGCCGGGCGTTTGCGCGCCGCGCAGCAGCAGCGTAGTGACAAGCGCCACTTCCGCCGCGCTAAGTTTCAGATCGCCAAATTCGGAATTACAGAAACGCTGTTCATATTTGGTGACGCGATTGCCAAACCCGCTGACCGTACGCAAAAAGTGGCGTTTCACCAGGTTATCGAGCTGTTCTTGTACCTCTTGTTCCGTCAGGTTCATCACCGGTTCACGGTTGGTTTTCTGATTACAGGCTGTCACCACCCCGTTGACGGAAAGCGGATACTGTTCCGGCGTTGTCACCTGCTTTTCCAGCAGACAGCCAATCACTCGCGCTTCAGTGGCGGTTAATTCATATTTCATCGTTTTCTCCCTTTGCCTCTCATTCCGTAAGCCGCTCAACGCCCCGGCGTCCATAACGGCGTGGTTAACGCCGTCAGGACATGGTCGCGCCATTGTCCATCAATCAACAGGTAATCTTTCGCATAGCCTTCTTTTTCAAAGCCAAGCCGCGCCAGCAACGCGCCGCTACGTTTGTTGTGCGGCATATAGTTCGCCATGATACGGTGGATATGCTGAGTGCGCTGCATATAGCGAATCGCAGCGGTTAAGGCTTCAAACATCAGCCCTTGCCCCTGCCACTTCTGCGCAATGGAATAGCCCAGATAACAGGCATGAAAAGAACCGCGCACCACATTGGAAAAATTCGCCACGCCGATAATTTCTTTTTCTTCCGGATCAAGTAGCGCGAAATAGAAGGCGGAGCCCTGTTTGTGAAATTCACCGATCATTCCCAGACGCGCCTGCCATCCTGAAGGATAACAATGACTTTCATCACGGACCGGTTCCCAGGGTTTTAAAAAATGACGATTTTCCGCGTAATAATCGGCCAGACGCCAGGCATCACGCTCATGCACTAAACGTACCACCAGACGATCGGTGGTTAAGCGCACTTTTGGCACGTTACTACGATAGCCAAACATTCTATACCTACTCCTTCCTGTAACGTCTTCAGCACGCCAGTAACATTACTATACCTGCGCAACCAGGCTCTGTGAAAAGCGCAAATCGTCATTTTTTGAATTGCTGCCACATTTTGATGAAAACTCTCGATTAAAAAGGACTTTTGATAAAAAAATATTGTCCCGCTAACGGTAGGAAAAAACGAAACGCCGCCGCAGAATAGAAGACGCTCATCTTTTATTTCCCGGGAGGGGAAATGTCGCGCGTCTCGCAGGCGAGGAACCTGGGTAAATATTTTCTTCTCATCGATAACATGTTGGTGGTGCTGGGTTTTTTCGTCGTCTTCCCGCTCATCTCTATTCGCTTTGTCGATCAAATGGGGTGGGCTGCCGTAATGGTAGGGATCGCGCTCGGCCTGCGCCAGTTTATTCAACAAGGTCTGGGCATTTTTGGCGGCGCCATCGCCGATCGCTTTGGCGCGAAACCGATGATTGTCACCGGTATGCTGATGCGCGCCGCCGGCTTTGCCACCATGGGTATCGCGCATGAGCCCTGGCTCTTGTGGTTTTCCTGCTTTCTTTCCGGTCTCGGCGGTACGCTTTTCGACCCGCCGCGTTCAGCGCTGGTGGTCAAATTAATTCGTCCGGAGCAACGGGGCCGCTTCTTCTCTCTGTTGATGATGCAGGACAGCGCGGGCGCGGTGATTGGCGCGCTGCTGGGAAGCTGGTTGCTACAATACGATTTTCGCCTGGTCTGCGCGACGGGCGCTATTTTGTTCATATTATGCGCCCTTTTCAACGCATGGCTGCTTCCGGCCTGGAAGCTATCAACGGTCAGAACGCCGGTGCGTGAAGGAATGCGCCGCGTCATGAGCGATAAAAGGTTTGTCACCTACGTGCTGACGCTGGCGGGCTACTATATGCTGGCGGTACAGGTCATGTTAATGCTGCCGATTATGGTAAACGATATCGCCGGTTCGCCTGCTGCCGTGAAATGGATGTACGCTATTGAGGCGTGTCTCTCGCTGACGTTGCTCTACCCGATTGCCCGCTGGAGCGAAAAGCGTTTTCGGCTAGAGCATCGGCTGATGGCCGGTTTGCTCGTCATGTCGCTGAGCATGATCCCCATCGGGATGGTGGGCAATTTACAGCAGCTTTTTACGCTTATTTGCGCTTTCTACATCGGCTCGGTTATCGCCGAACCGGCGCGCGAAACGCTCAGCGCGTCGCTCGCGGACGCGAGGGCGCGGGGAAGCTATATGGGCTTTAGCCGTCTGGGATTAGCCATTGGCGGCGCGATTGGTTATATCGGCGGCGGCTGGTTGTTTGATATGGGTAAAGCGCTTGCGCAGCCTGAACTACCGTGGATGATGCTCGGTATTATCGGCTTTATCACCTTTTTGGCTTTAGGCTGGCAATTTAGTCATAAACGCACGCCGCGCCGGATGCTGGAACCCGGCGCCTGATTTGATACCTGTCGCTATCTCCTCCATACTGGTCAGGAACCGACAGTCAAATGGAGGAGAAACGTGAAGCTTTATATTTACGATCATTGCCCTTTCTGCGTTAAAGCCCGCATGATTTTCGGCCTGAAGAACATCCCCGTTGAACTTAACGTGTTACAAAATGACGACGAGGCGACGCCCACCCGGATGATTGGTCAAAAGATGGTGCCCATCCTGCAAAAAGATGATAGTCGCTACCTTCCTGAAAGTATGGATATTGTACATTATGTCGACAACCTCGACGGCAAACCGCTGTTAACCGGGAAACGCAATCCAGCCATTGAAGAGTGGTTGCGCAAAGTTAACGGTTACGTTAATCAGCTACTGCTGCCGCGATTTGCAAAATCCGCTTTCGATGAATTTTCTACCCCTGCGGCGCGCCAGTATTTTATCCGCAAAAAAGAGGCCTCATCTGGCAGTTTTGACAACCATCTTGCGCACTCTGCCGGACTGATTAAAAAGATCGGCGATGATTTACGTTTGCTGGATAAACTCATCGTACAGCCTAACGCCGTTAACGGCGAATTATCGGAAGATGATATTCATCTGTTTCCGCTTCTGCGTAATCTGACGCTGGTCGCCGGTATCCACTGGCCGACAAAAGTCGCGGACTATCGCGATAATATGGCGAAGCAGACGCAAATTAATTTACTCTCCTCAATGGCTATCTAACTCCCGCCAGGCGGCAACCCTTTCTTGCCGCCTTTTTCAGCTTTTTCTAGTGGCACCATGTCCGCTGGCGCGACATGCTGCTTTGTGTCAAGATTAGGGCACAGGCAACATGCTAAGGAACGCCATGAAAAAGTTTTTTTTTGCCGCTGCGCTGGTAGTTAGCGGCCTGTTAGTGGGTTGTAATCAACTTACGCAATACACCATTAGCGAACAAGAAATCAATCAAGCGCTTGAAAAACGGAATAATTTCTCAAAAGATATTGGTCTGCCCGGCATTGCCGACGCGCATATCGTATTGACTAACCTTGTCAGCCAGATTGGTCGGGAAGAGCCTAATAAAGTCACCCTTACTGGCGATGCCAGGCTGGATATGAATTCCCTGTTTGGCAGTCAAAAAGCGACGATGAAACTCAAGCTAAAAGCCCTGCCGGTCTTTGATAAAGAAAAAGGCGCCATCTATCTTCAGGAGATGGAAGTAGTAGACGCCACCGTGACGCCGGAGAAAATGCAATCGGTGCTACAAACGCTCCTGCCCTATTTAAATCAGTCTTTACGTAGCTACTTTAACCAGCGGCCCGCTTACGTGTTGCGTGAGGACAGCAGTAAAGGCGAAGCGTTAGCGAAGAAACTCGCGAAAGGCATTGAAGTTAAACCTGGTGAAATCGTTATTCCTTTCACCAATTGATTTCGGAGGGCGCGCTCGCGCCCTTTTTTTACGTGCAAACGAAAACGTTTCCGCTTATCCTTTGTTTCCGGCAAAAAGACTATTCCTCAGCCGGAGCTTATTAATGACTGCACCATCCCAGGTTTTAAAGATCCGCCGCCCGGACGACTGGCACGTTCACCTTCGCGATGGCGACATGTTAAAAACGGTCGTACCCTATACCAGCGAAATTTATGGTCGCGCTATCGTGATGCCGAACCTGGCGTCCCCCATCACGACCATTGATGCAGCGATCGCCTACCGCCAGCGTATTCTCGATGCGGTGCCCGCCGGGCATGATTTCACGCCGTTAATGACCTGCTATTTAACGGATTCGCTCGATGCCGATGAACTGGAGCGTGGTTTCCATGAAGGCGTATTTACTGCGGCTAAGCTTTACCCGGCCAATGCCACCACTAACTCCAGTCATGGCGTAACGTCAGTCGACGCTATCATGCCGGTACTGGAGCGGATGGAAAAACTCGGAATGCCATTGCTGGTCCACGGTGAGGTGACCCATGCGGAGGTTGATATCTTCGATCGTGAAGCGCGTTTTATCGACACCGTAATGGAACCGCTACGCCAGCGTCTGACCGCGCTTAAAGTGGTCTTTGAACACATCACGACCAAAGATGCCGCGCAGTATGTACGTGACGGCAACGACTACCTGGCGGCTACCATTACGCCTCAACATTTAATGTTTAACCGTAATGATATGCTGGTCGGCGGCATTCGTCCTCACCTGTACTGTCTGCCGATTCTGAAACGCAATATTCACCAACAGGCTTTACGCGACCTGGTCGCCAGTGGTTTTACGCGCGCCTTCCTGGGGACGGATTCAGCGCCGCATTCACGTCATCGTAAAGAGACCAGTTGCGGCTGCGCCGGTTGTTTCAACGCCCCCTCCGCCCTTGGCAGTTATGCCGCCGTGTTTGAGGAAATGAACGCGCTGGCGCACTTTGAAGCGTTCTGTTCACTGAATGGCCCGCAATTCTATGGCCTGCCGGTGAATACGGGGTGGGTGGAACTGGTTCGCGATGAACAACAGATACCGGAAAATATCGCGCTGGCTGATGATTCGCTGGTGCCTTTTTTAGCGGGTGAAACAGTACGCTGGTCAGTAAAAAAATAAAAAATGCGCTTACTTGTTGCTATATATTGGATTTAACTGTATATATATCCAGTATATTCAACAGGGGGCCATTATGCGTATTGAAGTCACTATAGCCAAAACGTCACCTCTGCCTGCCGGTGCGATTGATGCGCTGGCGGGCGAACTCTCCCGCCGTATTAGCCATCATTTTCCTGAGAATTTGGGTAACGTCACCGTGCGTTACGCTACCGCCAACAACTTGTCCGTCATTGGCGCATCAAAAGAGGACAAAGAACGCATTAGCGAGATTCTCCAGGAGACCTGGGAGAGCGCTGATGACTGGTTCATCAATGAATAAAAAATGATATGCAGTGATGTATGTTTGCCGGGTCGCCCCGGCTTTTTTATTTGCGCAACTGATGAATATTTCGCCTGACCCTCAAAATAATTGCACAACATCCTAAAAAAATATGAATGAACTGCCGCTTTATTGTTCATATAATTCTTAAAAAGAGAAATTTATCCTCCGGTCTCTTTAAAAACGCAGTGAATAGCCTTATTAATTGGTATACTGAAGTTGCTTCAGAAGAAAAACACGCATTGAACCTCGAGAACCGTTGTCTTATAACACGTACCAGGGGGGCATGATGGAAAAGAATAATGAAGTCATTCAGACCCATCCGCTTGTAGGATGGGACATCAGCACCGTCGATAGCTATGATGCGCTGATGCTGCGTTTACACTACCAGACCCCAAATCGTCCGGAACCGGAAGGGACTGAAGTTGGTCAAACGCTCTGGTTAACAACAGATGTAGCCAGGCAATTTATTTCAATATTAGAAGCCGGCATCGCCAAAATAGAATCAGGCGATTACCAGGAAAACGAGTATCGTCGCCATTAGCGTGACGCGCTCCCCCTCTCTCAGGCACCGTAAGGTGCCTCACTTATTTCTGGCTTGTATATCTCAGCGCAGTTATTTACCCTGAAATCATCGCGATAGCAGAGAGAAGCTGATGAAATACGACCTTATTATTATCGGCAGCGGTTCGGTTGGCGCCGCCGCTGGTTATTACGCCACCCGCGCCGGGCTAAAGGTCCTGATGACCGATGCGCATATGCCGCCTCATCAACAGGGCAGCCATCACGGCGATACCCGTCTTATCCGCCACGCTTATGGTGAAGGCGAAAAATATGTCCCACTGGTGCTTCGCGCCCAGGCGCTTTGGGATGAACTCTCCACACACAATGAAGAGCCTATTTTTGTCCGCTCCGGCGTCGTTAACCTCGGCCCGGCCGATTCCGCTTTCTTAGCCAACGTCGCACGAAGCGCGCAACAGTGGCAATTGAACGTCGAACGACTGGACGCGACGGCCCTCATGACGCGCTGGCCGGAAATTCGCGTGCCCGAAAATTATATCGGGCTGTTTGAAGCTGACTCCGGTTTCCTGCGCAGCGAATTAGCCATTACCACATGGCTTCGTCTGGCCCGAGAAGCAGGCTGCGCACAGCTATTCAACAGCCCGGTAAGCCATATTCACCATGATGATAACGGTGTGACGATAGAGACGAGTGAAGGCTGCTACCACGCCAGCAAGGCGCTGATTAGCGCGGGCACCTGGGTAAAAGCGCTGGTACCGGAGCTGCCCGTTCAGCCCGTACGTAAAGTTTTTGCCTGGTTTAAGGCGGATGGACGTTACAGCACTAAAAACCGCTTTCCGGCCTTTACCGGCGAAATGCCCAACGGCGATCAATATTACGGCTTCCCGGCGGAGAACGACGAGTTAAAAATCGGCAAACACAATGGCGGACAGCGAATACAGACTCAGGAAGAGCGCAAGCCCTTTGCCGCCGTTGCCAGCGATGGCGCGGAAGCATTTCCTTTCCTGCGTAACGTACTGCCGGGTATCGGCGGTTGTTTACATGGGGCGGCATGTACCTATGATAATTCGCCGGACGAGGATTTTATTATCGATACGCTGCCTGGCCATGAGAATACGCTTGTCATCACTGGACTCAGCGGACATGGTTTTAAATTCGCCCCGGTGTTAGGAGAAATCGCTGCGGATTTTGCGTTGGGAAAAACATCCTCCTTTGATCTGACGCCGTTCCGGCTTTCCCGTTTTAGCCAATAATTTGTCGGCCCCGTAAAGGGGCTGTTTATTAAGGTAAGCTATGCGTCGCCTCTTTCATTTTCTGATGAATAATATTCGCGAACATTTCATGCTTTACGTTATTCTTTGGTCGCTGCTGGCGGTGATGGATATTGTTTATCTCCTTTTCTTCTGATTGCTTTTCATTGACGTTAACTGACACTTCCTGAAAATTCCTCACTTTTTATTTCATAACGATGAAGCACGGCAATAATGCCAGTTCCTGCCGTTGCGCGGTTATCAGGGGAAAATATCTCGAAACTTCTGAAGCTGAACCGCAAACAACATCAAAATTATTGAAATAAAAATAAATATCATTCAAATTCTTATTTATAAGTTGCATTCGGCGCTTTTCCACGCCATTTTCATTCTCTCGTGAAATATTCATTGGTGTGTTTATGCAATTTAAAAATACTCCACAGCGTTATGGCGTGGTTTCCGCCGCGCTCCACTGGCTGACCGCCCTGGTGGTCTATGGCATGTTTGCGTTGGGTTTATGGATGGTCACGCTCAGTTATTACGACGGCTGGTATCACCAGGCGCCGGAAATACACAAAAGTATTGGTATGTTACTGATGATGGCGCTGATCGTGCGTATTATCTGGCGGCTTTATTCGCCACCGCCCGTTGCGTTGACCAGCTATTCCCGTTTAACGCGCGCTGGCGCCGCCGCGGGTCATCTCCTCCTGTATCTCCTGCTCTTTGCGATAATCATTAGCGGCTACCTGATTTCCACCGCCGACGGTAAACCGATTAGCGTCTTTGGCTGGTTTGAGATTCCGGCCACGCTTACGGACGCGGGTGCGCAGGCTGACATCGCCGGAACGCTGCATCTGTGGTTTGCCTGGTCGCTGGTCATTATCTCGCTCTCGCATGGGGTTATGGCGCTAAAACACCATTTCATCGATAAAGACGACACACTGAAACGTATGACAGGAATGTCGTCATCTGACTATGGAGCTCAAAAATGAAAAAAAACCTGCTGGGATTCACCCTCGCATCCTTGTTATTCACGACCGGTTCCGCCGTGGCGGCGGAGTATAAAATTGATAAAGAAGGCCAACATGCGTTCGTCAATTTCCGCATTCAGCATCTGGGCTACAGCTGGCTATACGGCACCTTTAAAGATTTCGACGGCACGTTCACTTTTGACGAAAAAAATCCATCGGCAGACAAAGTGAACGTGACCATTAACACCAATAGCGTCGACACTAACCATGCCGAACGTGACAAACACCTGCGTAGTGCGGAATTTCTTAATGTTGCGAAATTCCCGCAGGCAACCTTCACCTCTACCAGCGTGAAAAAAGAGGGCGATGAACTGGATATTACCGGCAATCTGACGCTCAATGGCGTGACTAAACCGGTGACGCTGGAAGCGAAGCTGATGGGCCAGGGCGACGATCCGTGGGGCGGTAAGCGCGCGGGCTTTGAGGCCGAAGGAAAAATTAAGCTGAAGGATTTCAATATAACTACCGATCTCGGCCCGGCCTCACAAGAGGTTGAGCTTATCATCTCAGTAGAAGGCGTTCAGCAGAAGTAACGCCTGGCGAAATGCCGGATAGCGGCCTTTACGCGGCTATCCGGCAAAATATTACTCAGCCGGATCGGGAATGCTCAGTTTGCTATTAAGCCGACCACGCGATTTATTAAAAATTTTGTTGCCGTTCTCGCGACCCGCACGACGTCGGCGCTGTTCTTCCTCCGGCAAGGCCAACTCTTCACAGCATTGTTCACTACAGCAGCCGTTAAATTTACTGGCGCACTGCGGACACTGGATAAACAGCAGATGGCAACCGTCATTTTTGCAGTTGGTATGGCTATCGCAGGGCGCGCCGCACTGATGGCAATGCGCGATAACCTCATCCGAGATTCGTTCGCCCATTCGCTCATCAAATACAAAATTTTTGCCGATAAAGCGAACGGGAAGCCCCTGCTCGCGCGCGCGACGGGCGTATTCAATGATGCCACCCTCAATATGCCAGACTTTATTGAAACCGTTGTGTTTCATCCAGGCGCTGGCTTTCTCACAACGAATACCGCCGGTACAGTACATCACTATCTTTTTATCTGCATGTTCCCGCAGCATTTCAACCGCTTTTGGCAACTGTTCACGAAACGTATCCGCCGGGATTTCCAGAGCATTTTCGAAATGGCCAACTTCATACTCATAATGGTTGCGCATATCAATAAAGACCGCGTCAGGATCGTCCAGCATCGCATTCACATCTGCCGCCTTCAGATAATCGCCGACATTACTGGCGTCAAAAGTCGGATCGTCAATACCGTCAGCAACGATACGGTCGCGAACTTTCATACGCAGCACCCAAAATGACTTTCCGTCATCCTCCAGCGCAATATTTAAACGCAGCCCGTCCAGCGCGGGGTCGAACGTATAAAGCTGTTGACGAAACGTCTCGACCTTGCTTTGCGGCACGCTGATTTGCGCATTGATGCCTTCATGCGCCAGGTAAACGCGACCAAAAACGTCCAACGCCGTAAACACCTGATACAACGCGTCCCGCGTCTGTTGCGGCGAGGCGATAGTGAAATATTTATAAAAAGAAATTGTCGTACGCGGCTCGCTTTCCGCCAGCATTTTGGCTTTCAGCTCGTCATTAGAGATGCGGTTGTGTAACACTGGCATGGTGTACGTATCCTGCAATCAGCAAAAAATAAAGTGGGCAGGCATGATAAGGCAAGTCTCGCCAATTTACATCCACACATTTTGCGCTACATTTCCTGCTTTACACTAAATAATTAACAACAATTGTCGATTTAATCGCCACTCTCCTGCTACATATTTTTGCTCAACGCAAAAAGATGCGAGAATACGGGGAATTGTTCGTTGAAAGACAGGATAGAAATGACGAAGTTGCCTAAGTTCTCCGTGGCCTTACTGCACCCGCGCTATTGGTTAACCTGGTTGGGTATAGGCGCGCTTTGGTTGGTCGTGCAACTCCCCTACCCGGTCATCTATAAATTGGGTTGCGCATTGGGCCACCTGGCGCGACGCGTAATGAAACGCCGCGCAAAAATCGCCTATCGCAACCTTGAATTATGCTTTCCGGAAATGAGCGCGCAGGAACGCCACACCATGGTGGTCAAAAACTTTGAATCCGTCGGTATGGGCGTGATGGAAACCGGCATGGCCTGGTTCTGGCCCGATCGGCGAGTGAACCGCTGGATGGAAGCGAGCGGTCTGGAGCATATCCGTGAAGTTAAGGCGCAGGGACTGGGGTTCATTCTGGTAGGAATACATTTCCTTACCCTTGAGTTTGGCGCCCGCATGTTTGGTATGCATAACCCGGGTATTGGAGTTTATCGCCCGAATGATAATCCGTTGCTCGACTGGTTACAGACCTGGGGACGCTTACGCTCCAATAAATCGATGTTGGATCGCAAAGATCTGAAAGGCATGGTTAAGGCATTGAAAAGCGGCGAATTGATCTGGTATGCGCCGGATCACGATTATGGCCCGCGCGCCAGCGTTTTTGTACCATTATTCGCTGTCGACCAGGCTGCCACGACCTCCGGTACCTGGATGCTCGCGCGCATGTCTAAAGCCTGTATTATCCCCTTCGTGCCTCGCCGTAAACCCGATGGGAAAGGCTACGAACTGATCATTCTTCCTGCGGAATATTCGCCTCCGCTGGAGAGCGCAGAAGCGACTGCCGCATGGATGAATAAGATTGTTGAGCAGTGCATTATGATGGCGCCAGAGCAGTATATGTGGCTGCATCGCCGCTTTAAAACTCGCCCTGAAGGCGTACCGTCGCGCTATTGACAGGATTGCAGCCGTCAGGCTGCAATTTTTCCCCTCTTTTAGCTTTAAAAGCTCCCCACATTGCGAGGCTGGTAAGGTCGGCGCATAATTATAATTAGTACGCTCATAATTAAATTGATGATAGCGCAAACCGCGCATCATACTGTGGAACGCTATGTCACCCTCTGATGTCCCCATAAACTGGAAACGCAATCTAACCGTTACCTGGCTGGGCTGTTTTTTAACCGGCGCGGCATTCAGTCTGGTCATGCCTTTTCTCCCTCTCTACGTTGAGCAACTCGGCGTAACAGGCCATAGCGCGCTCAACATGTGGTCCGGGCTGGTCTTTAGTATTACGTTCCTCTTTTCAGCTATCGCTTCCCCTTTTTGGGGCGGTCTGGCGGATCGTAAAGGGCGTAAGATCATGCTGTTGCGTTCTGCTCTCGGCATGGCCATTGTCATGCTGTTAATGGGCATGGCGCAAAATATCTGGCAATTTCTGATCCTCCGCGCGTTATTAGGCCTGTTGGGCGGATTTATTCCCAACGCCAATGCGCTCATCGCCACTCAGGTGCCGCGCCACAAAAGCGGCTGGGCGCTAGGGACGCTCTCTACTGGCGGCGTCAGCGGCGCTCTGCTTGGCCCACTTGCGGGTGGTCTGCTCGCCGACCATTACGGTCTTCGCCCGGTCTTTTTTATTACCGCCAGCGTTTTGTTTATCTGTTTTCTGCTCACCTTCTTTTTTATTCGCGAGAATTTCCTGCCGGTGAGCAAAAAAGAGATGCTTCACGTTCGGGAAGTGGTCGCCTCGTTAAAAAATCCCCGCCTGGTGTTAAGCCTGTTTGTCACCACGCTGATTATTCAGGTGGCGACGGGGTCTATTGCGCCCATCCTGACGCTCTATGTGCGCGAACTCGCGGGAAATGTCAGTAATATTGCATTCATTAGCGGGATGATAGCGTCTGTTCCCGGCGTGGCGGCATTACTTAGCGCCCCCCGACTCGGCAAGCTCGGCGACAGAATTGGCCCGGAAAAGATCCTTATCGTCGCGCTGATTATTTCCGTACTGCTGCTGATTCCAATGTCTTTTGTGCAAACGCCGTGGCAGCTCGCGCTATTGCGATTTCTGCTTGGCGCGGCGGATGGCGCGCTGCTGCCAGCCGTTCAAACTCTGCTGGTTTACAACTCTACCAACCAGATAGCCGGGCGCATATTCAGTTACAACCAATCTTTCCGCGATATCGGCAACGTCACCGGCCCTCTCATGGGCGCCGCAATTTCCGCGAGCTATGGCTTCCGCGCCGTATTCTGCGTCACGGCAGGCGTGGTGTTGTTCAATGCTATCTATTCATGGAACAGCTTACGACGGCGCAGACTGGCAATAGAATAATTTTTGCGCTTTCATACTTGCAATATTACAGAATCAGCTATTCTTTCCCTAAATACCTCATCAAATCAAAGGGAGACACTGATGACCATGTATGCCACGCTGGAAGAAGCTATCGATGCAGCCCGGGAAGAATTTCTGGCTGACCATCCAGGCCTCGAACAAGACGAAGCGAATGTGCAACAGTTCAACGTTCAGAAATATGTACTGCAGGATGGGGACATCATGTGGCAGGTCGAATTTTTCGCCGATGAAGGTGAAGATGGCGAATGTCTGCCGATGCTGAGTGGTGAAGCCGCGCAGAGCGTGTTTGACGGCGATTATGATGAGATAGAGATCCGCCAGGAGTGGCAGGAAGAGAATACCTTGCATGAATGGGATGAGGGGGAATTCCAGCTTGAACCCCCGCTCGATACCGAGGAAGGCCGTACTGCGGCAGACGAATGGGATGAGCGTTAATTACTCATAAGGCCCGTGGTGAATATCGAGCGGCAGTAGCAGTGTATCGAAGATCAGTGAGAAGGGCAGATCGAGGATAGTGATATAGCGCCATGCGGAATCACGCATATCCCACCGCACGCCAGGGTAATACTGGTTGCCGTGTCCTTGTCCGGGGATCGTTCTGCTGATAATACTGCCGCAGCCGCTCAGGGTAATCACCATTATGCTCACCGCGAATATACGCACCTGATACCTCATTTCACTGTAAAAATACCGGCGTGATGCCGGTATTTTTCACCTAACTCCAGACCTGAAGACCTTATCCCGCTGACGATGTTCGTCCCTGTAACGCCTGCGGATTCAGGACGAGAGACTGATAATGGTTTACCCAGGAAGAGTATCTCTCTGGCGCATTCCAGACCCGATAGTGTAAACGCGCCATCGTCACCGGATCGCTGAGCAAAACCAGACGCCGATCGCGGTTCAGTTTCTCCGGCGTTTCGTTTAGCGCCTGCTCCACATGACGATCGCGGGCTATTTCCAGCACCTTACTGGCGCGGTGACGCGCGGTGGCCATCGCGGTCGCCAGCGCATTAAGCGACGGGTTAAATACCGCATGCATAAAGCCATCGTCCAGAATACGGCGGCGATTCATCTCCAGATATTTATCGGTATCGACCAACACCTGAGGCGGCGAATACTCTTCCGGGATCAGGAACAGCTTCCAACGTTTGGTGCGTAATCCTACCGTTGAACGGCTGGAGATCACCGAAACAAATGGCGACAGAATCAGCGAAAAGACAATCGGCGCCAGCCAGAACAGAAAGCGTAAATCCAGCCACGCCATACCCACCGCCCAGACCAACCCCAGCAGCAGTTGAGAACCGTGACGCATAAAGGCTTCTCCCCACGGCGTAGAATCATCGTCGCGTTGCGGTGAGTTCCAGACCACTTCCCAGCCGAGGAACGCGCTGACCACAAACACGGTATGAAACAGCATACGCACCGGCGCCAGCAACACGGAGAACAGCACTTCCAGCAACAGCGACAGCGTAACGCGCCAGAAACCGCCATACTCTTTGGTGCCTTTACACCAGATCAGCATAATACTGAGCAGCTTCGGCAGGAACAGCAGCACCATCGTTGACGCAAACAGCGCGATTGCCAGTTCCGGACGCCACTGCGGCCAGACCGGAAAAAGCTGGCGCGGCTGAAGGAAATATTGCGGCTCCGTTAACGCATGAACGACCTGCAGCGCGGTAGAAAGCGCGAGGAACATGAACCATAACGGCGCGGACAGATATGACATTACCCCCGTCAGGAACACGGCGCGATGCACCGGGTGCATTCCTTTCACCAGGAACAGACGAAAGTTCATCAGGTTGCCGTGACACCAGCGGCGGTCGCGTTTAAGCTCATCCAGCAAGTTTGGCGGCAGTTCTTCATAGGAGCCGGGGAGATCGTAGGCAATCCAGACGCCCCACCCTGCCCGACGCATTAGCGCCGCCTCCACAAAGTCGTGGGAAAGAATCGATCCGGCGAACGAACCTTCTCCCGGCAGCGGCGCCAGAGCGCAGTGCTCGATAAACGGCTTCACGCGGATAATGGCATTGTGCCCCCAGTAGTGCGACTCTCCCAACTGCCAGAAGTGCAGCCCGGCGGTAAACAGCGGCCCATAAACACGGGTCGCGAACTGTTGGCAGCGGGCATACAGAGTATCCATCCCCGACGCTTTCGGCGAAGACTGGATAATTCCGGCGTTAGGGTTCGCTTCCATCAGGCGCACCAGACCGCTCAGACACTCGCCGCTCATCACTGAGTCCGCGTCCAGCACCACCATATAGCTGTACTGATTGCCCCAGCGGCGGCAAAAATCGTCAATATTGCCGCTTTTGCGTTTCATACGGCGGCGGCGGCGGCGGTAAAAAATTTGGCCTTCGCCCTGCACTTCCGCGATAAGCTCCATCCACGCCTTTTGCTCCGCCACGCAGATATCCGGGTTATAACTGTCGCTCAGGATATAGACGTCGAAATGCGCGGCGTTGCCTGTGGCTTTAACGGACTCCCAGGTCGCACGCAGACCGGCGAAAACGCGGCTAACGTCTTCATTACAGATAGGCATGATCAGCGCCGTCCGGTGTTCCGGATTGAGGGGCTCATCGCCAACCGTAGACGCGGAGATGCTGTACTTATCGCGCCCGATAAGCAGTTGCAGGAAGCCCATCAGCGCCGTCCAGAATCCGGCTGACACCCAGCAGAACAGCACGGCAAACAAAATCAGGATACCGGTTTGCAGCATGTAGGGCAGGAGCTGCATAAAAGAGACCCAAATATCCTGCCCCACCATATCCATAGGATTGATGAGCGCCCATCCCTGATAAGGCAGAATGGTCTTCATATACCAGGTCGCGACGACGGTTTGCGCCAGAGTCAAAATTAACAAAATATAGCGGCGTATAGTGCCGACGGTACGCCATTTTTGCTCGCTCGCCTGCTCTTCTTTTGTCAGACGAGAAACATAGCGCGGCGTTACATCCCGCCCACGCAGGCGATCCCAGAAACGTCCAACCGGGTTGGTTCGCCAGGGATCGGGAAACATCGAAGAGCGCGTCGCTTTTGGCATAGCCTGCAACTGATCGCGCCCTTCATCATCTTTAATTAACTGCCCCTTCGCCAATGAATCCGGCCAGGCGTGTTCAAGGCGGGCTTTTACGGAACCCTGCGGTGAATCGTCTTCTCGCGAGTAAGTCCGATGCTCGGCATCCAGCGCCTGATGCACGGCGCGGATGTCAGTTTTCGGCAATGCCGCTTTCTCACGTTCAGAAAGCAGCAGTGCGTCAATATACTCAGTTGTTTTATTCATTGGCAGGTAACTGGTAGCTCCAGGTTTCACTTAGCGTCTGATCGGCATTCACCAATGCGGCACGCATTTCCGTGGTTTTCTTCGCGTCTTTGACTTTCACGCGCAGCATTAAACGCCAGCCTTTAGTGACTGGGTTATAGCGTACATTACTGTCAACGATTTCACCGTTATCGCCAATGCTGGTTTGCGCAGCGACGGGCGTATCCGGCGGCAGTTTTTTCATGTCGGCGCCAACGAAATCCACCACAAAGGCAATAGTGCCGTCGGGCTGGCGAATCAGATTCGACTGTTTAACGTCGCCCGTTGAGCGGCGTGTTTGCAGCACCCAGGCATTATCCGGCGCATGAAGTTTATCTTCATCGCGGCTGAAGGTCAGAGTGTACTTGAAGTTCATCTCTTTACCCGGTTCCGGCAGTTGATCCGGAGTCCAGTAAGCGACGATGTTATCGTTGGTTTCATCATTGGTCGGAATTTCAACCAGTTCAACCTTACCTTTGCCCCAGTCGCCTTTCGGGGTAATCCAGGCGCTTGGACGCAGGTCGTAGCGATCGTCTAAATCTTCAAAGCGCGAGAACTCGCGACCACGCTGCAACAGGCCGAATCCCTGAGGGTTTTCCATCGCATAACTGCTCACAGCGAGGTGTTTTGGATTGTTCAGCGGGCGCCAAATCCACTCGCCATTACCCGCATGAATGGATAAGCCGTTCGAGTCATGCAATTCCGGACGATAGTTGGTCGTCGGCGACGGCTGGTTTGGCCCAAACAGGAACATACTGGTTAATGGCGCAACGCCCAGCTTGCCCACTTTATCGCGCAGATAGACTTTTGACTGCACGTCCACCACGGTATCGCGGCCAGGAATGATCACAAAACGGTAAGCGCCGGTCGCGCGCGGAGAATCGAGTAATGCATAGACGGTCAAACGCTTATCGGTGGGTTTTGGACGCTCAATCCAGAACTCGCGAAAGCGGGGAAACTCTTCACCAGATGGTAAGGCGGTATCAATCGCCAGGCCGCGCGCAGATAAGCCATATACCTGGCCTGCGCCGATAACGCGGAAATAGCTGGCGCCAAGCATACTGACGATTTCGTCGTTCTTATCTTTACTGTTGATGGGGTACAGAACTTTGAACCCGGCGAAGCCTAAATCTTTTACCGTGTCTTTATCGTGCTGAACATTACCAAAATTGAAGTAATCCGGGCTGTATTTGATTCTTTTGACCGTCGTCGCCGTCACTTCGTTAATCTTGACCGGCGTATCGAAGTACATCCCCTGATGGTAAAATTCGAGCTTAAAAGGGGTCTTTAAGTTGTTCCAGTAGGCTTTATCACTGTTAAACTGGATCTGCTGATAATCCGCATATTTCATGTCGCGGAAAACGGAGGGCAAGTTGCTTTTAGGCGCCTCATAGCCTTTCCCGGCTAAAGATTGAGCTTGTTTTGCCACGTCATCAATACTGAACGCCCAGCTCGATGATGCGTAGAGCGTTAACATAATAGCTGCGCCCAACCAACGCATTTTCATCATTTGTCGTTTATGTTTCATAATAAGTAAGCACTTCCCCCTTTGTGTGCTTATATCGATCCGATCCATTTTAATGGATAATCAGGCATTACGACAACTGAATCCAGGCTTTGTTCAGCGCGCTGGCTCATGGATTAAGCACCTCCCGCGCCTGTTTTCACTTTGCGTGCTTATCCTGGAGACAGGTTGTCGGAGTTGGTGTAGGGTTGCTACCGAATGTAACTATAATTCGCCTTATGGATAAGGTGAAAAATCTGAGAATACGTGACCTTATATGAGCTCTGTACCCGCGCCGCGCGAATATTTTCTTGACTCTATCCGCGCATGGCTGATGTTGTTAGGGATTCCCTTTCATATCTCGTTGATCTATTCCACTCACAGTTGGCATGTCAATAGCGCCACGCCATCATGGTGGCTAACCCTGTTTAACGATTTTATCCACGCTTTTCGTATGCAGGTGTTTTTTGTTATTTCTGGTTATTTTTCGTACATGTTGTTTTTACGTTATCCGTTAAAACGCTGGTGGAAAGTACGGGTAGAACGTGTGGGTATTCCCATGCTTACCGCAATCCCTTTGCTTACCTTGCCGCAATTTATCCTGTTGCAATATGTCAAAGAGAAAACAGAGAACTGGCCTACACTCTCTGCCTATGAAAAATATAATACGCTAGCGTGGGAACTCATTTCACACCTGTGGTTTTTACTGGTGCTGGTGATATTAACCACAGTCAGCATCGGGATTTTTACCTGGTTCCAAAAAAGGCAGGAAACAAGCAAGCCTCGTCCCGCCGCAATATCACTGGCCAAACTTTCGCTTATTTTTTTCCTGCTGGGGATGGCTTACGCCGCTATCAGGCGCATTATTTTCATCGTATATCCGGCAATCCTCAGTGACGGCATGTTCAATTTTATTGTGATGCAAACGCTATTTTATGTGCCATTTTTTATTCTCGGCGCGTTGGCCTTCATTCACCCCGATCTGAAAGCGCGCTTCACCACGCCCTCACGCGGATGCACTTTAGGCGCTGCCGTTGCTTTTATCGCGTATCTGCTGAATCAACGTTATGGGAGCGGCGACGCCTGGATGTACGAAACCGAATCCGTGATTACGATGGTAATGGGGCTGTGGATGGTGAACGTGGTATTCTCACTGGGGCATCGCTTGTTAAACTTCCAGTCCGCGCGTGTCACCTATTTCGTGAATGCTTCGCTGTTTATCTATCTGGTGCATCATCCCTTAACGCTTTTCTTTGGCGCGTATATTACGCCGCATATCTCCTCCAACCTGATCGGGTTCTTGTGCGGGCTGATATTTGTTATGGGTATTGCGTTAATTCTGTATGAAATTCATTTACGCATCCCGCTCCTGAAATTTCTCTTTTCAGGTAAACCGCCGGTAAAACAAGAAAGCCGCGCCGCGATCGGGTAGTTTTCCGCGCGCGGGTTCACAGCAACCATTCCACAGGTAAAATTGCCGCCAACCGTACCAGAACTCGCTGCCAGAAACGCGTAGCGGGTTCTTTCTTTAACACCTTTTCCTCTTCTTGCTGACGATCGATCCAGTTAATTCGTCCCCAGCGATCCAGCCGCAGTTGCCAGGCCGCATCGCGTTGGCTCTGCGTAAAACGCTTATGAATAAGCGTCGCCAGCGTTTCACTTTCAATGACAAAACCCATTTCGGTATTTAAAAGCGTTGAACGGGGATCAAAATTAAGCGACCCGATAAACACCTTACTACCATCAATACTGAACGTTTTAGCATGTAAGCTGGAACCTGAGCTCCCGGTGAGTCCGCGATCATGTACGGCGGTTTCATGTTCGCGGGTCGGTTTCAGTTCGTAGAGCTCCACGCCATAACGCAGTAATTTCTTTCGCCAGCGCGCGTACCCTGCGTGAACGACCGCCACATCGTTGGCCGCCAGAGAGTTAGTTAAGATGGCGATCTTCACGCCCTTCCTGACCAGATTAAGCAACTGCGCCACGCCTGCGCGCGTAGGGACAAAGTAAGCGGAAATAATGTCGATACGCTCCGTCGGCGACCCCATCACGTCAAATAATCGCTGCGGAAGAAGCGAATGGCGCTGCGCCTTCCCCTCGCCTTTAGAAGGGTCATCGCTAAGTAAGCGTGTTTTTGCCCAAATCAGCGGCAATGTTCCGCGATCGAGATCCGCCATAAACTGACTGGTTTCCAGCTTATGCAGATAGCGGCGGGTGATCTCATCGTTATACCAGGATTCGGGAAGTTCGATACGCTGCGTCAGTTCCTGCTCAGAAAGGGATAATACTTGCTGCAATGTCGACACTGAACTACAGCGCCAGTAACGTTCAAAATCATTGGCGACATCATTGACCACCGGGCCAATGGCCATCACGTCCAGATCGGAAAATAGCGGCTCCTCGCCAGCGCCGAAATAGGCATCGCCGATGTTGCGCCCACCGACCAGCGTCACTACGCCGTCGGCAGTGTAACTTTTATTGTGCATCCGCCGATTCAGCCGCGCAAAATCCGTCAAATATCCCAGCGCGCGTAGTGTACGAAAAGAGAAAGGATTAAACAGACGAACTTCGATATTAGGATGGCTATCCAGCAAGCGCAACGTATCATCCAGACCAGGCGTATTGTTATCATCCAGCAGCAGACGAACATGAACGCCGCGCTTCGCCGCCGACAGCAGTACCGAAAAGAGCAGCCGCCCGGACATATCGTCTTCCCAAATATAATACTGCACATCCAGCGTCCGCGCCGCCATTTCGGTCAGGCGGTAGCGGGCGGCAAAAGCGTCCAGACTGTTATCCAGCGCGAGAATGCCGCACTCTCCGGGATGGCGCGCGCATAGCGGTTCAACGGCACGCTCCAGACGTGTTTTATCAGGCAGGGTCGTCGCCTTGCTGAGTAAGTAATCTTGCGTAAAGCCGGGCAGTTTCTTCATCATAACAGACAAAGTATACCTGTTCAGGCAGAGCGTAACGGGTAATAAAATCTGAAACCGTCCTGACGGCGATCTCAGCGGCCTGGGCGCGTGGATAGCCATAAACGCCGGTACTGATTGCCGGAAAAGCGATGGAACGAAAGTGATTCGCCTCGGCAAGCAGCAAACAATTCCTGTATGCCGCTTCGAGTAGCTCAGCTTCCTGGCGTTCGCCGCCTCGCCAGACGGGCCCCACTGTGTGAATAACCGCCTTTGCCGAAAGCTTGCCAGCAGGCGTAATAACCGCATGTCCCGTCTGACATTCGCCCTGTTGCTGGCGGATGAGTTTACAGGCGTCCAGCAATGCCGGCCCCGCCGCGCGATGAATCGCGCCGTCTACGCCGCCGCCGCCCATTAATGATGCGTTAGCGGCATTCACAATCGCATCGACGCTAAGTTGAGTGATATCACCCTGTATGACCTGAAGACGTGATGTCATAACCCCCCCTTTGGGTCTCACCTTATCTGCAAAGTGTACAGCAGGGCTTTCAACAGAGTCGCTCTTTTTATATCTATGACACCGCCGTTAACGATACTCAATATTCATCACCGCCAGGCTTTTTTGCGCATCGAGATAATGCAGCCGCACCGTCGCAATGGACTGAATATCCTGCGGTAATCCAGATGCCTGCCGAAGGTCAATCCGGTGCATTTGCTTTTTACCTTCGCGTAGGCAGGTTAAATCAATATTTTCGGCGTGAGTAGAAATATCGCACAGTGGCTCAACAATCGCGCCGCGAAAATGGATAACGCCGCCCTGTACCGTTTGTTGCCCTACCGCAGAATGGATAAAAAAAGCGCAGATACACAGGCCTATGGCAGGGATATTTTTCTTGATTACGGACATGTTAACTCCTCAATGATTAGTCATCCTCGAGGGTTCGGCGTTACCTTTTAGCGACATGCCGAGACGATGAGACGCTTTTATCGCCTCTTTATACCCAGGTCAGCCAATCCATTTCCGCCACCATCAAAAACTACTGTGCAGAAGGCGGCCATTGTTGTGATAAATGCAGTGATTGTCCGTCCGAAACAGTAACAATAATTTTAACCGAGTCCTCTGAAGATATATTTACACTAAGACGAGACAACTCAATCGGTTGATTAGCAGGTAAAGATAGCGTTTGTTTTTGCTGTGTATGGCTTTGTCCCCCTACGCCGTCGCGCACAGAGAGAATTTGCACCTGACAGACGCAGGGTTCGTTTAATGTGACTTGAGGGATCACCGTGTAAATATCGCCTTGCTGAGTTGTGGTAAACGTAATCTGATTTGAAAGTGCGGCAAGGAGCAATAAAGTATGCATAATTTCCTCCCGAAAAAAAACAGGGCTTACGCCCTGTTTTTTTATTAGCGCAGACGCTAAATTAATACTGGTTAGCCGTGGCGTTGTTGCCAAAACCAACCTGACGCACCATTACGCTGGAATCAGATGCGGTCTGATTAACCAGCGCGGCGTTATTACCGCCGTATTGGCCGACAGTAATATCGGAGTTTTTAGCGTTCCACTGGTCGATGGTGGCATTGTTTCTGAAACCATTCTGAGTCAGTTCAATAGTACTATTATCCGCACCCTGGCCTACATCGGCGCCGTTACCATAACCGCTCTGGGTAATGGTCGTTTCAGATTTACGGGCATCGCTTTGCAGAGCAAGCGCAGCGTTAGCGGAACCGTACTGATAAATGCTCAACGTTGAGTCCGGGCCGGAACTATTGCCGCCGCCGTTATGATTACCGCCGCCGCCCCATTGTGGAACGACGCCTGCCAGAGCACTGCCAGAAACTACGATTGCTGCGAATGCTGCCACTTTTAAAAGTTTCATGGTAAAACCCCCATCGGATTGATTTAAAAGTCGTAACGGTATTAGCGTTGGGTGACGCGAATAGCCATCTGCGACTGTTTCTGCACTACAACTGCTGTTTTCTGCGTACCGTACTGGGTAATATTGGCCTTATTTCCAGAGCCTTTCTGGATAATAGCCGCACTATTACCGTAAGCGCTTTGCGATATACTGGCATCGTTGGCATTGCCCGTTTGCTCAATATATGCAAAGTTATAATTCCCTGCCTGGTCGACTTTCGCCCGATTATTTCCTCCTTCTTGTGAAATAACGGACAATAGTTTTGATCCTTCCTGGCGTACTCTGGCACTATTATCCGTGCCGACTTGACCAATAATGGCCGCCTGATTAAATGAAGACTTGCTTAATTCATTTACCGCAAAATTATATTCTGAACGAGCCAGATCATAATTTGTCGCGGTTGCAATCCCAGGCGCACCCAGTATTGTCAACATCATAAATAACAATTTGTTTTTCATGCTGTCACCCTGGACCTGGTCGTACATAGCGAAAACTATCTATTGCTTTGTTAGCGACATGCGTTTTTTGTTAACGCGTCGTTACGATGAAGAGTATGTCCGTGGAAACATTTTTAATAACTCACCCACGCGTGGTATTTTGTTATTTAAGCTCATACCAAAGTGCTAATAAAACGATAGCCACGTGATTTTTTATAATTGATTTTTGGCCACAGAAGATAGTGTATCGCGCACCTAAAAAATGAAGTGTTGGTGTGTGTTATGCCGCCATGGGGATGTTCTTATGCTTCCCATGGGGGGCAATACGCACAAGACGTGACACACTTCGTTTTTTTTGTCTTTGTGCTGTCCAGGTTAATGCCACGTCTCAAATTTTAAGAAAAAATAAAATCAAAACATGACATACAATAATTAAAATGATTAAAAATCAATGGATTATTATAATTTGTATGATTTTTTAAATCTATGCAATAACAGCAAAATGTACAACTTTACTATCAATTCTAAACTTCAAAAAAACCCAAAAACAACATTTTAATATATATTTTTACATCTTGTTACAAGTTTAACACTTGCTTTAAGATTTGTAATGGCTAGATTGAAAACAGTTAAAAGTATTTTCGTAAATATTTTTCTCTTTCTGGATAATGGGCTATTTCAACCCACAGCAGTGCAACATCTGTCAGTACTTCTGGTGCCTTTATTTTATGGGGGCAGCTGTCAGATGTGCGATTAAAAAAAGTGGAGTTTCATCATGTTTAATGAAGTCCATAGTAGTCATGGTCACACACTATTGTTGATCACAAAGCCATCTCTGCAAGCTACGGCATTATTGCAACATTTAAAGCAATCGCTGGCCATAACCGGAAAACTGCATAATATTCAACGTTCTCTGGAAGATATCTCAGCCGGTTGCATTGTTTTAATGGATATGATGGAAGCGGATAAGAAGCTTATCCACTATTGGCAGGATAATTTAAGCCGCAAAAACAATAATATAAAAACATTATTGTTAAATACCCCTGACGATTATCCCTACCGTGAAATTGAAAACTGGCCTCATATTAACGGCGTGTTTTACGCCACTGAAGACCAGGAACACGTGGTCAGCGGATTACAGGGTATTCTGCGGGGCGAATGCTATTTTTCACAAAAATTAGCCAGTTACCTGATTACACACTCAGGAAATTACCGCTACAACAGCACCGAGTCCGCATTACTCACTCATCGCGAAAAAGAGATCCTCAATAAGTTACGTATTGGTGCCTCTAATAATGAAATCGCCAGGTCGCTATTTATCAGCGAGAATACGGTTAAGACACATCTTTATAATCTTTTCAAAAAGATAGCTGTCAAAAATCGCACCCAGGCAGTTTCATGGGCAAACGATAATCTCAGGCGGTAAGGCCATGAAACGCTATCTGACCTGGATTGTAGCAGCAGAGTTACTGTTCGCTACCGGAAACCTGCATGCCAATGAAGTTGAAGTCGAGGTTCCCGGATTGTTAACCGACCATACCGTCTCTTCGATAGGACATGAATTCTATCGTGCATTCAGCGACAAATGGGAAAGCGAATACACCGGCAATCTGACCATTAATGAAAGACCCAGTGCGCGTTGGGGAAGCTGGATCACCATAACGGTAAATCAGGACGTTATTTTCCAGACCTTTTTATTTCCAATGAAAAGAGACTTCGAGAAAACCGTCGTCTTCGCATTAGCGCAAACAGAGGAAGCATTAAATCGCCGACAAATAGATCAAACGCTATTAAGTACGAGTGATTTAGCGCGTGATGAATTCTAAAACATGATTTTTATCCGGAGGCTGTCATGCGTGTTAAACATGCAGTAGTGCTGCTCATGCTTTTTTCGCCATTAACCTGGGCTGGAAATATGACGTTCCAGTTCCGTAATCCTAACTTTGGTGGAAACCCCAATAACGGTTCCTTTTTATTGAATAGCGCCCAGGCGCAAAATTCATATAAAGACCCCGCTTATGATAACGATTTTGGTATCGAAACCCCCTCAGCGTTGGATAACTTTACGCAGGCTATTCAATCGCAAATTCTGGGCGGCTTGTTGACCAATATTAATACCGGGAAACCAGGACGTATGGTGACCAACGATTTTATTATCGATATCGCTAATCGCGACGGACAGCTCCAGCTCAACGTCACGGACAGAAAAACGGGAAGAACCTCGACCATCGAAGTGTCAGGTTTACAAACTCAGTCAACCGATTTTTAAGCTACAGTCACTAAAGGATATAAATCATGCCGCGCTTACTTATTTTGGTTGCCGTTTTATTGTTGAGTGGATGCTTAACTGCCCCGCCGAAACAAGCTGCGAAACCGACATTAATGCCCCGCGCACAAAGTTACAAAGATTTGACGCACTTACCTGCTCCCACCGGTAAGATCTTTGTTTCGGTATATAACATTCAGGATGAAACGGGCCAATTTAAACCTTACCCGGCAAGTAACTTTTCCACGGCTGTGCCACAGAGCGCCACCGCTATGTTGGTCACCGCGCTGAAAGATTCGCGCTGGTTTATCCCGCTGGAACGACAAGGCTTACAGAATCTTTTGAATGAACGGAAAATTATTCGCGCAGCCCAGGAAAACGGCACCGTGGCGATGAATAACCGTATCCCGCTTCAGTCGCTGACGGCGGCAAATATTATGGTGGAAGGTTCTATTATTGGTTATGAAAGTAACGTCAAATCCGGCGGGGTCGGCGCAAGATATTTCGGTATTGGCGCCGATACGCAGTATCAGCTGGATCAGATTGCTGTCAACCTGCGCGTGGTTAACGTCAGTACGGGTGAGATCCTTTCTTCGGTGAACACCAGTAAAACGATCCTTTCCTATGAAGTACAGGCAGGCGTGTTCCGTTTTATTGATTACCAGCGCTTACTGGAAGGCGAAATCGGCTATACCTCGAACGAACCGGTGATGCTATGTCTGATGTCAGCCATTGAAACCGGCGTTATCTTCCTCATTAATGATGGTATCGATCGCGGCCTGTGGGATTTGCAGAATAAAGCGGACAGGCAAAATGATATTCTGGTGAAATACCGTGAGCTGTCAGTACCGCCAGAATCCTGATGAATACGACAAAGCGTGGGGAAGACCCCACGCTTTTTTTATTTTGTGACCGCCGTATTCGCTGAATGTTGCTCGTGGCGTGATGCCAGCCATAGCCCACTATTTTTCATGGCATAGCCAAAGATTAGCCCCAGCGCCAGCGACGGTAATACCAACCGCCAGTCACCCTGCCCTGCAAATGTCGCACAGGCGCCGATAAATGTTCCCGGGACAAAAGAAAGCAATAGCTGCTTTGCCTGGATACACATCAGGAATGCCACGATCCCCGTCAACACGTAACTGACAATTTCCAGATGCGGCGCCAGCGCGCTACCGTGAATAATGACCAGCGCCCACACCATACCGCTTAACAGCGTACAGGCGGAAATCAACAATCCCTTAAAGCCACCCTGCGGACAGGCGAAATAAGCCGTACAGCCTAAAAAACCGGCCCAGCTTAGTAACCCCAGGGAGACGGCCACCCATCCCCATATTCCAGAAAGGATGCCCGTCGTGATAGCAATAGAAAGAAGTATGTTCATGGCGCGCATCATAACAGAAAAGCGGCACATTAATGAGATCACGCACACATTTTATGCAATGATGCAAAACCAGTTGCAGTTAAAAGTGATTTACATCACATTATTCTTCATCTTCTTCCTGAAGTTCATCCCACATGGCCCCTATCGCATCACGCGTTAGCGGCGCCAAAGTGCGCCAGAATGGTGTAACGGCATGGGCTTCAACTTTACCGAGGAAGGTATTGCACCAGGGAAGCAGATAATCGGCAAATAAGGTTTCCAGCGCTTCACTTTCATCTTCGGCAGACTGATCTTCCAGCCAGGAGGCCGCGAGCAATAAAGTACCAATGTGATCGGCAGGCGTATCGGCCAGCGGCATCCCTCGCGACGTTAAAAAAGCGCGCACCTCAGACTCTTCCGCGCCTTCGACCCACGCACTGCGGTATGGCGCTACCGCGCACTCTTCCCCAACAAATAACGCATTGTAATCAGTGGAAATCTGCGTGATATCGCAGCTTTTCTGTAAACGCGCCAGCATGTCATCCTGCTCCAGCGGCCAGTTTGCCGCCAGTTTACCTTCACGGATTAACGTAAACAGCGGAACCAGTAAAGGATCTTGCGGTTGGCGGTAATACAACGATCCCAGCACACGGCACAGGATTGAAAACTCATTCATTGATATCTTCCCGTAAATAACGATTAAAGTTCGGCAAATTCCGGTACAGGCGCCATACCGCGTGATTCGAGGAAGGCCAGTAAGCGCTGCGGCGAGACGTTCAGGATTCGATCTTCCGGAAAATTCACCGCATCCAGAATTTTCCGGCATTCGGTGAAATCGCCAAGCGTAAAGGCCGTATGGGAATCAGAGCCTAACGCTACCCAGCCTCCCGCATCGCGTACGGCGGCAGCAACCGCGCGGCAATTATCTTCGCTTCCTTTACGCGAATGCAGAAAAGAAGAGTTGTTGATTTCCAGCGCTACATGGTGTTTTGCCGCCGCCTGCGCGATGGCGTTAACCTCCACTGGATACTTTGGATTTCCGGGGTGACTAATTATATGCACCTTGCCACTGGCGATGGTCGCGATCATCGCCTGGGTATTGGTTTCTTTATCATGCGGCGCAAAAACGGGCTCATGAAAGCCTGCGATAATCAGATCCAGCGAGTCGAACATCATTCCGGAACAATCAATTTCACCGTTAATGTTCTTGATATTCGCCTCAATGCCACGCAGTATCCCCACGCCGTCAACCAGACGCGGCCAGATGCGCATGTTAATAAAATGCCAGTGATGCGGCGCATCTTCCATGTCCGGACCATGATCGGTAATCGCAAAAAGTTTAATGCCTTTGCGTTTGGCTTCCGCGATATAATCGCTCAGGGTACTGTAGGCATGAGTGCTGGCGACGGTATGCATATGCAGGTCAACGGGATACATTGCTCTCTCCTGTAGTCATTTCCGACAAGGATAGCAGGTATCGCCAGCGTTTTTTAGCGAAACCCGGCCCGCGCCGGGTTGATGTCAATATCCTCTCGCCCGATCCACCTGCCCCGTCACCGGCTCTCCCTTCTCCAGTTGGGTAATGGTGCGGCTAATATAATCGATGGCTTCCGCCGGACGGGTGACTGCCGCAATGTGCGGCGTCATGGTGACTCGCGGATGGTGCCATAATGGACTTTCCTGCGGTAACGGTTCCTGGCTAAAGACATCCAACATCGCGCCTTTTAGCTTACCGCTATCAAGCGCAGCCAGCAGATCCGCCTCCTGAACATGAACGCCGCGCGCGAGATTCAGCACGTAAGCGCCATCCGGCAATTGATCCAACAATTCGCTATTAATAATTCCTACCGTTTGGGCCGTATTCGGCAGCAGATTAATCAGCACCCGCGTCTGGTTCAGGAAAGCGCGCAGCTCTTCACGCCCTACATAACTTTCCACGCCAGGCCAGGATTTGCGGCTACGACTCCAGCAACGTAACGGGAACCCCCACGCCTGTAGGCTTTCTGCCACTTTTGCGCCCAGTACCCCTGCGCCCATGATACCGACGCTAAATTCTTCGCGGGTATATTCCGGCAACGGTTTCCATAGCGCCTGATTTTTCAGCGCCTGATAATCATCGAAACGACGGAACCAGTGTAATACCTGGCTGACGGCATACTCCTGCATTTGCAGGCCCATTCCGGTATCTTCCAGACGGAATAGAGGAATGGAGGCATCCAGCATTTCCGGATGCGCATTTAATTTACTCAGAATTGCATCCACCCCCGCGCCCAGCGCAAAGACGGCTTTTAAGCGTCTTCCGGCCAGCATTTCAACCGGGGGCTGCCATACAAGCGCATAGTCTGCGGGGTTGTTATCACCGACCTTCCATTCACGAACGCGCGCATGTGGGAGAGCCTTCTCCAGCGCATTTACCCACCAGGCGGCGTTAAATGTCGGGTGATAAAAAATTATCTCCATGTTATCTCCTGAGCAGTATTGTGCGGAATGTGATTGCGCCTGTTATCAGCGTTTTCAACGGGATGTGCAGCATAGCAAATTTCCCGGCGCGGGCAAAAAAAGCAGTTTTCGCTTATTAAAGCCACAGATTGGTGGAAGTTTGTATAAACGCGCTTTTTTTTAAAAAAGTTGATTGACGTAGAAAAGATATTTCCCTACATTAGCGCCCGTTCCAGTAATGCTGGAGCGACAATTTGGTGAGGTGTCCGAGTGGCTGAAGGAGCACGCCTGGAAAGTGTGTATACGGCAACGTATCGGGGGTTCGAATCCCC